>DASRJE010000125.1:0-11411 GCA_035649635.1 Vicinamibacterales bacterium
TCTGCAGACGCGGCATGCAGTACAGAACTGTGGCGCGAGACGTCCGGCAGGCGGCATCGAGCGCTTCGGGCTTGAGCCCCTCGGCGTCCATCCCCACACCGCGCAGCTTGAAGTGCATCTGCTGCGAAAGCAGTCGAATACCCGAGTAGGTCAGGTCCTCGACGAGCAAGGTCTCTCCCGGTTTGACCAGTGCGGCCAGCGTCGTCGCCAGGCCATGCTGAGCTCCGGCCGTCAGGACAATGCGATCGGGGTCGACCGGAAGGCCGAGGTAGGTCAGCCATGCGGCCATTGCCTGCCGATGCCGCAGGTGCCCGCGCTTCGGCGCATAGCCGAGCAGTTGCGTCCATGGCAGAACGCGCCTCCGCATGAGGTGCACTTCGAGATTCGCCACCTCTTTGTCCGGCATCAGCACGTTGACGCTGAGATCCAGTAGTCCGTTATCGTTCTCTTCGGGCTCGCGCCCTCGGATGAACGTTCCGCGCCCGACGTGTCCCGACGTCAGTCCGCGGCGCGCCGCCTCGGTGTAGGCGCGTGTCACTGTTGTGACCGTCACTCCGAGGTGGTCAGCCAGGTCGCGATGCGGCGGCAACCGCGTGCCCGCCCGAAGCGTCCCCTGCTCCACGTCGGCATCGATTGCGTCCGCTATGGCCCGATAGACGGGCCCCTTACGCCCTTCCAGATTCGGCAGCCACATTGTCATGCCGCAAATATACGCATTGTCGGCGCGGACAATCCACATGTCCTACAGGCAATTGTCCTATCTCGTCCTGCAGGGCAATTCCGTTCAATTCGCAAGAGGACACTCGGAACCGCCAGCCGGCGTCGAGTCGTCTTAGTAGGCAGGAAAGGAATTCGCGAATCGCACCGCCGAATCGGCCGATTTGGTATCCTGAACTGCCATGGCCAAACGCATTTTTCTATTCATCCTGACCAACATTGCCGTCATCGTGACGCTCAGCATCGTCGCCGCGATTCTCGGCGTCGGCAGCGGCATCGGACCCGACGGACTGAACCTCCAGGCGCTGGCGGTCTTCTGCCTGTTCTGGGGCATGGGCGGCGCGTTCATCTCGCTTCAGATGTCGCGATGGATTGCCAAGCGTGCCACCGGGGTGCAGCTGGTTGACGGCCGCACCGGTAACCATCAGGCCGACTGGTTGCACGAGACCGTCGCACGTCTCACGCGACAGGCCAACCTCCCGATGCCTGAAGTCGGCCTTTACGACTCGCCCGAGGTGAATGCCTTCGCGACCGGGCCGAGTAAGAGCCGAAGCTTGGTTGCCGTCTCGACCGGCCTGATGCGATCGATGCGTCAGGACGAGATCGAAGGCGTCCTGGCTCACGAGGTCTCGCACATCGCCAACGGCGACATGGTGACGATGACGCTGCTGCAGGGCGTGATGAACGCCTTCGTGATGTTCTTCGCGCGCGTGATCGCGTACGCGCTGACGCGGTCCGGCGACTCACGCAACAACAACGGCAGTTACTACCTGATTGTGATAGTGCTGCAGGTCGTCCTCGGCATCCTGGGCGCGCTGATCGTGAACTGGTTCTCGCGCTATCGCGAGTTCCGCGCCGACCACGGCGGCGCGACGTTGGCCGGCCGCGAGCGAATGATCGGTGCTCTCCGTCGTCTCGCCGCGAACCACGAGGTGGAAACGCAGCACCAGGCCCTTGCGACGATGAAGATCAACGGCGGCCGCAGTTGGGCAGCGCTGTTCTCGACCCACCCGCCGCTCGAGGAACGGATCGCCGCGCTCGAGAACTATCGCTGAGTGCCATACCGCACGCTCATCTCCACTGAGACCCTCGCCTCGCACATTCGCGAGGCCTGGGTCATTGTCGATTGCCGGTACGATCTGCAGAACGAGTCGTGGGGGCTCGAGCAGTACCAGGCTGCGCACATCCCTGGCGCCGCCTACGTCAGTCTCAATGAACACCTGTCGGCGCCGCGAACAGGCTCGAACGGCAGACACCCGTTGCCGTCGGTCGACACGCTTGCTGCGACGTTCGGCCGTCTCGGAATCTCACCCGACATCCAGGTAGTCGTGTACGACCAAGACAGCGGCATGTATGCCAGCCGGCTATGGTGGTCGCTGCGCTATCTCGGTCATGACACAGTCGCCCTGCTCGACGGCGGGTGGGCGAAGTGGATACGAGAGCGACGCCCGACGGCGTCCGGCGATGAACAGCGACGGCCAGTTACGTTCAACGCGAAACCACGGCGAGAGATGCAAGTCGGCGTGGACGACGTCGAACGGCACGTCGGTAACGCTGCTGTGCTGCTGGTGGATGCACGGGCTCCTGAGCGCTTCGAGGGACGCACTGAACCCATCGATCGAATGCCCGGTCATATCCCCGGAGCGGTCAATCACTTCTTCAAGACCAACCTGGCGGAGGACGGCACGATGCTCGCCCCCGACCGGCTCCGCCATGCGTTCGATGATGTGTTGCGCGGTCACACACCGTCGGAAACCGTGATGTATTGCGGTTCGGGAGTCACCGCCTGCCACAATCTGTTAGCCATGGAGCACGCCGGGCTACCTGGTGCACGCCTGTATGTGGGCTCCTGGTCCGAATGGTCAGCGGACCCGTCACGACCCAAGGAAAAAGGTCCTTCGACCAGATAAACGTCCCGGGCTGATCCTTCGTCCAAGAAAGCCGGAGGGTTACTGGTGATGTCCCACGGGCATCCTGGCCGGCCGCTCCGTTGTCGCGGCCGGAAGACCGCGGTTGGAGGCTTGTGGTGACTACTCGCAAAGCATTTGATACGGGCCAGTCGATGGCTCGAACTGTCTGGGCAACGCTCCTTGTACTTGCGACTATCACGGCTGTCAGCCTGCCGGCTCAGCGTGCACGAGATCGCGATTTCGGCCGCAGCCAGGAGGAGTGGTGCCGGGAAGCTCGCCGCTCCGATGTCTGCGAAGTCCAAGAAGACACACTCAGCAACGTTCGCTCTATCGATGTCGACGCACGCGGCAATGGCGGCGTGGCCGTTCGCGGATGGGACAGATCTGACGTCCACGTTCGTGCTCGTGTCCTCGTTTACGCCGACAGCGACGCCGAGGCCAAACAGATCGCCTCGGAGATCAAGCTCGTCACGACCGGCGGTCGAATTCGGGTGGACGGGCCATCTCGTGAACGTGGCTATTGGCGCGACCGTGGCTGGTCGGTGTCGTTCGAGCTCGAGGTCCCGCGCAGCGGTGATCTCACCATCGCGGCAACAAATGGAGGCGTCTCCGTTCGCGACGTCCGTGGACGCATGGATCTCCGCACGGTGAATGGCGGCATCGCCCTGGACGATGTCTCCGGCGACATCAGGGGTGAGACGACGAATGGCGGCGTCGACGTCCGGATGACTTCAGACAAATGGGATGGACCGGCCCTCGAAGTGAGAACGGTCAATGGCGGAATCACGCTGGCGCTTCCGCCGAACCTCTCGGCGGAGCTCGATGCCCGCGCCGTCAACGGCGGCATCAACGTCGACTTCCCCGTCACGGTGACTGGGTTGATCAGCGGCCGCCGCGAGCTGCGCGGAACCATCGGCTCGGGCGGGCCAAGGATTCGCGCGTCCGCGACCAACGGCGGGATCACGATCACGCGACGGTGAGCTCGTCAAAGACAGTCAAGGAAGCGATTCGCGATCGCATCAGGACCACACGGAAGCATTGATCGGCCGCGCCGTCGTGCTGGCGGTGTCGATGGTTCGAAGAGGATGTGGAGGACAAAGCGAGTCGTCGCTTGTGCTTGACTTGCGACCGAGATTTGTTCACACTTTGTGAATATTTATCCCTTCGGGGTCCGTGTAACGCGACCTGGTCTCCGTCATGCGCGACTACCTGACTGACTTCGAGTTGATGATCCTGCTCTCCGTCCTCAGGCTCGGAGACGAGGCGTATGGCGTCCCGATCGCAGGGGAACTCGAGAGCACCGGCGGACGAAGCGTCGTGCTCAGCGCGGTGTACGCGGCACTGGATCGACTCGAGGCGAACGGCCTCGTCTCCTCCACTCTCGGCGATCCGACGCCGGCCCGCGGCGGGCGCGCGAAGCGCTTCTTCCGCGTCACGCCTGCAGGCCTGAAGGCGGTCAAGCAAACACGCCAGGCTTTGACGCAATTATGGACAGGCGTCCCTCAGCTCGAGGGAGGACGACAATGAAGGCCTGCCAACCGCCGCGCCTGGCGCTCGCTCTCCTGGAGCGCTGCGTTCCTGACAACGAGGCATTGATCGGTGATTTGGTCGAGGCCTTCGTCAAAGAGTCCAACGCGTGGTTCTGGCGTCAGGCGCTGTTCGCCGTGCTCTCGCGAACAAGCCTTCAACTTCGGACGAAGCCGTTTCTGACTGCCGAGAAGGTCTTGATCACCACCGCCATGTTGGCCCTGCTTGGCTTTTACACCGTCGTGGTGGCGACGCTGACGGTGCGGTTGATCGTCTTGAGTGACGCGTGGCTTCCGCAGACCGGCCGTTTTCAGGAACTACAGGTGTACTTTGCTGCCCCGGCCTTCGCGGCTGCGATCGTGATCGGACACGCGATCGGGCGCCTCGATCACGGTCACCGCGTGATGCGTGTACTCGGCTGCGGCCTGACCGCCACCGCCGCCGCATGTCTGAACTTCTACCTCTTCGTTCCCAACGCGCTGCTGCAACCACTGGTGCCTCACGCCGCAACGCAGATCGCCGTGGGCATGGTCTTCATCGCCGGGCTCTTTGTCGGAATTGATTCGGGGTCGCCATGCGAAACGCAGCCGTCCTCCTGATTCGCCTGGCCCTGCTGACACCAGCGGTGTTGGGCGCTCAGTCATCGACGTTCGAAGCGGCATCGATTCGGCGCAATGTGTCTACCAACATGCAGGGATCGGGCCTCGCCGGACCGCAACCCGGTGGCCGATTCATTGCGGTTGGCGTGACATTGAGGCGACTCGTTGACGGCGCCTACGATGGCGTTCAAGTCGTCGGTGGCCCCGCCTGGGTCGACAACGATCGATTCGACATCAACGCGCGCGCCAGCGGCGACGTTCCGCCGTCCGAAATTGTACGAATGGTCCGATCGCTGCTGACTGACCGATTCAAGCTCGTCCTGCATACCGAAACACGCGAGATGCCGGTCTACGTGCTTACAACCTCGCGAAGTGATCGCCGGCTTGGGCCGAAGCTGCGCGAATCAGACGCCAAGTGTGCGCAGGAGGCTCGCAATTACGTTCCCCAGCTCGCTCCCGGTCCGCCCCCATGCGGGGACTTTCGGCTTGGGGCCCGGGCGTTGACGGCGCGTGGCATGACGATGGCCCGATTCGCCGGGTTATTACGAGGGCGCGTTGATCGTCCCGTGCTCGACCGGACAGATTTTACGGCCGCTTACGACCTGGAGCTCGAGTGGTCCTCAGACCTGGGTCTGCAACAGGCGCCTCCTGGGGCCGCCGGCGCCAACGAACTCACTCCGGAAGGCCTCTCTTTGTTTACGGCACTCCAGGAACAGCTCGGTCTCAAGCTCGACGCAACACGCGGACCCGTGGACGTGCTCGTGATCGACAGCGTCGAGCCACCAACCTCGAATTAGTCCCATCCCTTCGTTAGGTGTAACATCCACAAATTCTTTGCGAAGCGGTCTCGCTCGGGAGGAAGTATGGGACAGCGACCACTTTTCTGCCTGGCACTGGTGGCGTTTCTGGCGTCGGCGTTTTCTTCTCCCACACTGGGGCAACAAGCACCCGCGGGTCGGCAGGGCGGCGCCCCCGCGCCCGGCGCGCGCCAGGGCGGTCCACCACCGGTCCAGTTGGCCGAAGGGGCGGGGCGTGAGCAGGTGCAGGCCACCTGCGCCCGTTGCCACGGCCTGAACATGATCACCAACTCGTGGGGCTACACCAAGGACGGGTGGCAGGACCGCATTGCCACCATGGTGAAGCTCCAAGCGCCCGAGTTGGAAACGATCTCGTCGTACCTGGGGACGCACTATCCAATCAAGGATGCTCCAGCGGCCGTGCTGCTCTCGGGACCCGCGACTGTGTCGATCAAGGAGTGGCTTGCTCCGACGCTCGGCTCGCGGCCGCACGATTCACACGCCGCAGCGGATGGGTCGATCTGGTGGACAGGTCAGTTTGCCAGCAAGCTCGGACGCCTCGACCCGCGAACGGGCCAGATTCGCGAGTTCGATCTGCCGGCCAACAGCCAGCCACACGGCCTTGCCGAAGATACGAAGGGGAACATCTGGTACACCGGCATTCAAAAGGGCGTGATCGGAATGCTCGATCCGCGCACGGGGAAAGTGGACGAGTATCCAATCAAAGAGCCGGGCGCGCGCGGCCCACACACGCCAATCCTGGATAAAAAGAGCGGCAATCTGTTCTTCACGCTGCAGTCGGGACACGTCGGCCGCATCAATACCGACACCGGCGACATGGTGATCAAGAAGACGCCCAGTGATAACACGTACCCGTATGGCATCCGCATTAACTCGCAGGGCGTGCCGTGGTACGTGGACTTCCGCGGCAATCGCGTCGGCAGCGTCGATCCAAAGACCATGGAGATCAAGGAGTATCCGCTTCCGAATGCCGATGCTCGTCCGCGCCGACTGACCATCACGTCAGACGATGTGGTCTGGTACACGGACTTCCCGCGCGGCATGCTGGGCCGCTTCGATCCGAAGACCGGCCAGGTCAAGGAATGGCCCTCACCGGGAGGGAAGGATTCCGAACCCTACGCGATCACCCAGATCAACAACGTGATCTGGTACAGCGAGTCCGGCGTGCGGCCAAACACGATGGTGCGATTCGATCCGAAGACGGAAAAGTTTCAAACCTTTGCGATTCCGTCCGGCGGCGGCGTGCTGCGGCATTTCGAGGCGACCGCCCAGGGCAACATCGTGACGGCCAACAGCGGCGTGAACAAGATCGGCCTCGTTGAAATCGGAACCCTTTCGGCGAATCGTACGAATTGAATGACGTGCGACGTAGACCATGCCGCGCAAGGTCTCGCGCCGTGAGTTCATCGAGTCGACGGTAGCCACGACCGCGCTTGCGGCGCGCATCGAGAACGGTGCCGCCGCGGAGCGGCCGAACGTGCTCTTCATTCTCGCCGACGATCTCGGGTACGGCGATCTGAGTTGCTACGGACGCCCCGACTATCAGACGCCAGTGCTCGACAGACTCGCGCGTCAGGGGCTGCGGTTCACGAGCGCATACGCAGCAGCCCCCGTATGCACTCCCACGCGGTGCGCATACATCACCGGCCGCTACCCTCAGCGACTCGCTGTTGGCCTCACGGAGCCGCTGACGGCGAGCTCGCCACCCGACCTCGGCTTGCCTCCGGAGCATCCCACGATTGCGTCGCTGCTGCAGGCCAACGGTTACGACACCGCTCTCGTGGGCAAGTGGCACCTGGGATGGAAGCCTGAGTTCGGTCCAAACCGCCATGGATTCGGCGAGTTCTTCGGCGTATTGAGCGGAGCGGTCGACTACTTCACGCACAGAGCCGCCGATGCGAGGGGCGGTAGCGCCGCCGAGGGCGGCGGCCGCGATTTGTGGCAAGACCTCACCCCGATCGAGCGCGTCGGGTACCTGACAGACCTGCTCACGGACAAAGCCGTCGAGATCATCACCCGCCGGCGGACGAAGCCGTTCTTCCTGAGCCTTCAGTACACGGCGCCGCACGCTCCGTGGGAAGGACCGGAAGACGAAGCCATCGGCCACACCACGCACGGCCCGGGGCCGATGGTGGCCGGCGGCTCGCTGAAGATTTTCGCGACGATGATGCAGCGGATGGACAGCGGCATCGGTCGCGTGCTCAAAGCGCTCGAACGAGCGAAGGTCGAGCGCAACACGCTCGTCATCTTCACCAGCGACAACGGCGGGGAACGGTACTCCTACAACTGGCCGTTTTCCTTTGAGAAGGGTGTTCTTCACGAAGGTGGCACGCGTGTTCCGGCAATCGTACGGTGGCCAGGCGTCGTTCCAGCGGGCCGCGTCACCGATCAGGCGGCGATCACCATGGACTGGACGGCAACGATTCTCGGTGTGACCGGCACCGCGGCCGATCCAGCGCTTCCACTCGACGGAGAGAATCTGATGCCGGTCTGCGCTGGTCAACGCGCGCCATACGACCGGACACTGTTCTGGAGAATTCGCGGCTACGACGCTGCCAGGGTCGGATCGTGGAAGTACCTGCAGAATCCCTCGGGTGAACATCTTTTCGATCTCGCCAGCGATCCCGGTGAAAAATCTGATCTCCGATCAAGTCACGCCGACCGCTTTGACGCCATAAAGCGGCAATATCGAGACTGGGCGTCGAGGATGTTGCCACTCTCAGACTGATTCCGCTCGCTGACCGGGCGCCTGTCTCGTAAACAGCCTCTCCTCGTAAGAGACAGTTGTTGAGCTTCGCTTATACTCCACGGGCTATCCGCTGACCTATTGGTGAGAAAGAAGGACTGAATGAAACACGTGCTCTTTATGAGCTTGGGTTTGGTGTGTTTGGCCACAATCATCGGTTCGGCTCAGGGGTCAGGAGCGCCCCCTGGTCACGTTCAAAATGGAAAGCAACTCTTTGAGCAAGCCACCTTCGGCGGCAACGGCCGGACCTGCCAGACCTGCCATAGCCAGAGCACCGGCACGGTCTCTCCCGAGGACGCGCAGAAGCGATTCCTGAAGGACCCGAACGATCCGCTCTTCAAGCACGATGGAAGCGACGACGGCCTCGGCCACGGCGCTACGCGGATGCTTACGGACGCGACGGTGCTGATGACCATCCCGCTGGCATCGAATGTGAGCCTGGCCGATGACCCCACTGCCAGGACCGTCGTGCTGCATCGTGGAATCCCAACGACCCTCAATACGCCGGCGCTCGATACGGTGCTCATGCTCGACGGCCGGCAACCGAGCCTCGAGTCTCAGGCGACCGGCGCGATCGTCGAACACGCGCAGGGTGTCGCGCCCCCTATGGCGGATCTTCACGCGATCGCCGAGGTCCAGAAGACGAACGGGTTCTTCAGCTCACCGGCGGTGCGGCGGTTCGCATTGGAGAAGGCCCCTGCTCCAGGCCTGCCCCTGGGCACTACAGAATCGGAAAAGCGCGGGCGCCGTTTCTTCGAGGACGTTCCTCCAGATCTCAGCGCCGGCTTGAAGCCCGGTCTGTGCTCACACTGTCACAGCGGACCACTGCTGAACACAACCAACGAGTTCGCGCAGTTCTTCATTCCTTCTCCAGCTCCGATTCCTGCGGGTCAGCGGTTCCTGAGCGTCGGCGTGTCCGAGTTCAATTCCGCTCGGAACCCGGTCAGGGAGTTCGTTTTCGACAAGGGCACTCCCAAAGAAGTCCGTCTCTCGAGTCCCGATCCAGGACGTGCGCTGATCACAGGCGTCGCCAACGATTTCGACAAAGGCATCATCAACGATCCAACGCTTGAGCACACAAACGCGTTCAAGATTTTGCCGCTGCGAGGCATCAGACACTCGGCGCCGTATTTCCACGACAACTCCGCCAAGACGCTCGAGGACGTGGCACATCACTACGCAAATTTCTTCTTTGTCGCAACGGGTGGGCTGATCCAGCTGACTCCACAAGACGAGCAGGACATCGTCGCCTTCTTGAAATTGCTCGACTGACCTGAGGGACCAACCGACCGATCAAGGGCGCCTTTGCAGCCGCCCTTGATGAAATCCTCAGCTCCATCCTGAGCCATTCCTCACCCGTCGGGGCAGTACATAAGCCCCGCCGTCGCTGTCGTATTAGCATAGAAACCCGCTCGGCCGAGCTGCCGGGACATTCAGTGACCGCGACTGCGGAAACTCCCGGGACTGATGAAGGAGAATTCAAGAGTGAAGAGCGCACTGTCTGGCATCATCGGCGCCGTCGCTATTTTCGTAGCCTGTTCAATCTCAGTTGCAGCGCAGTGGCCTAAGTTTCCTGAAGCGGGCGTCCCACGTGATGCGCAGGGCAACGTGATCCTGACTGCGCCCACGCCGCGGACTGCCGACGGCAAGCCGGACTTTTCAGGTTTGTGGCAGCGCGCCAACAGCGGCCCGCCTCGCGGCAGGGGACGCGGTGGACGACAAGGCGAGGGCGGCGGCGCTCAGGGTCGCGGTGGTGCAGAGGCACAGGGCCAACAGGCCGCTCCGGCCGCCGGAGCGCCGGCAGGCGGAGGTGGTGATACGAATGCGGCGTTTGGTGGCCGCCGAGGAGGTGTGCAGCTCGAGCCTCCCACCGAAGGATTCCCGTTCGATCCAAAGGGTCCTCCCGTCGCCACGTTCTTCGAGGCCGGTGGCAACATGGAAGGCGGACTGCCCTACACCGAGTGGGCGCGAGCGATCCGGAAGCAGCGCTTCGACGTCGACAAGGCAAAGGACAATCCCGACGCGATGTGCATGCCGATGGGATTCCTTCAGTTCCACCAGCAACCGCAGCCGCGCAAGATCATGCAGACCAAGCAGCTGATCGTGATCGAATACGAAGCCAACTACGGCATTCGGCACATCTACCTGGACGGGCGGACACTTCCACCGCAGGGCGAACCCCAACCGTGGTGGTATGGGTACTCAGTCGGACGATGGGACGGAGACACTCTCGTCGTCGAAACCAACAACCTGCGCGGCGCAGAAGATGGCCCTTCCGACGGATGGCTCGACGTCAATGGCAGTCCGTACAGCCGTGAGGCAAAGTTCACGGAACGCATTCGGCGCCCAGCCTTCGGCCACTTGCAGATCGACCTGACCGTCGACGACCCGAAGGCGTACACGAAACCGTGGACCGTCCGCGTCGATCAGCGCTTGGTGCCCGATCAGGAGCTGATCGAGTTCGTCTGCAACGAGAACCAGCAATTCCGGCGTCGCATCAAGATCGACTAGGTGTGAAGGGGTCAGACCCCTTCACCGTTTTCTCCACCGGCGTCATGTTCGAGCGCTATACCGAAGAAGCGCGCCGCGCACTGTTCTTTGCCCGCTACGAGGCGTTTCAGCGGGGCAGCCCCGACATCGAGACCGAGCATCTGCTGCTCGCGCTGTTTCGCGACGAACAGTCGGTGACGGCGCGCGTGTTCGCGCGCGGCCGGCTCACGCTCGAGGAGATTCGACGGCAGGTGGACGCTCGCACCTCGCAGCATGCGCCGGTGTCGGAGGCGGGCGAAGCGCCATTCACCGAGGAGGCGAAGCGCGTTCTGCGTTACGCCGCGCAAGAGGCCGATCGGCTGCTCCACAATTACATTGGAACCGAGCACCTGCTGCTTGGCCTGTTTCGGGAGGAGCGCTGTATCGCGGCAGCCATTCTCAATGAGCTCGGCCTGCGCCTCGCCACGGTACGTGATCAGATTGTCGAGATGCTCAGCGGATCCTTGCGTCCTTCGATCCCGCTGCCAATTGGATTGCCTCCATCGCCCGGAGGCGCTCGTCTCCTGCGCATCTCGCCCAGCCGGCGCGACTCGCGCGAGGGACC
>DASRJE010000126.1:0-2749 GCA_035649635.1 Vicinamibacterales bacterium
GTCCGCGGCGGAGGCGTCCAGACCGACGAGCGGCACTGACCAAGGAGCCGATGCGGACGAGGCGTCCCTGAGGCATATCTTCCACCGGCTCCGCGCCGTGCACGGCGTCAACTTCACGCATTACAAACGAACGACCATGTCGCGTCGGCTCGAGCGGCGCATGGCACTCCGACGGATCGATGGCGTTGACGAGTACTGCAGATTGATTGATGACGATCCTGGTGAGCTGGCCGCCCTGTACCAGGATTTCCTGATTCGCGTGACCGAATTCTTCCGCGATCCAGAGTCCTTCGACGCGTTACGCCGATACGTGTTTCCAGTCGTGTGTGAAGGCCTGTCTGGTAAACGGTTGCTGCGAATCTGGGTGCCGGGCTGTGCGAGTGGCGAGGAGGTGTACTCCGTCGCCATGGCCCTCCTGGAATACTTTGGAGATTCCGTCCCCTCCGCCAGGATCCAGATCTTCGGCACAGACGTCAGTGAGACAGCGCTGGAGCTTGCGCGCGCGGGCGTGTACACCGCATCTGCCGTCCACCAAGTGTCCTCTGAGCGCCTCCAACGATTCTTCACACAGCAGAACGGCGAGTACCGCATCGCCAAAGACGTCCGCGAGCTGTGCCTCTTCGCGCGGCAGGACGTAACACACGATCCGCCATTCTCGCGGCTGGATCTCATCAGCTGCCGAAACCTGCTTATCTATCTGGATGGTGTGGCCCAGCAGCGCGTGCTGCGGACCTTCCACTATGCCCTCCGCCACGAGGGTATGCTGATCTTTGGGCCGGCGGAGACCATCGGGCCGTCTTCCGACCTGTTCGAGCAAGTCGACAAGCGCTTTCGGGTGTACCGCCGATTGTCCGCACATCATGGCGGTTCCGGGATGCCGCCCGTCCATGCCTCGGATGCTTCCACACCCGCATCCGGGAAGAAGGACACAGCGCTTGACGTTGACGCCGAGTCGCTGCTGCGCGAAGCGGATCGACTGCTGCTGGCACGCTTCGCGCCAGCCAGCCTCGTCATCAACCACGCGTTCACGATTCTGCAGTATCGCGGGCACATCGGCCCGTATCTCGAGCCCGCCAGCGGCGCCCCCAGCTTCGATCTGCGGCGCGTCGTCCGTCCGGAACTGCTCGTCAGCATCACCCCAGCGATGCAGGAGGCCAGCAGCACGGCAGCGCCTTCTCATCGCGAGGTACGGATGGAGGATGGGCGTGGGGTCAGTCTCGAGATCATTCCCTTAAAGGGCTCACCGGACGCGCGGGTCTTTCTGCTCCTGTTCGACGATGGGGCACGCCAGCGGCCGAGCGCTGAAGTGTCAGCAGCCGCGGCCGCCCTGCCGGAGTCCGAGAAGGACCGGCGCCTCGGCGAGTTGGAGCGCGACATCGCGGGCCTGCGCGCCTACCTGCGCGCCGCGATTGAAGAACACGGAGCGATTGAGGAAGAGCTCAAGTCAGCGCACGAAGAAGTGCTGTCGGCGAACGAGGAGTTTCAGAGTACGAACGAAGAGCTCGAAACGTCGAAGGAAGAACTGCAGTCGACCAATGAGGAGCTGACAACCACGATCGACGAGCTGCGGCACCGCAACCAGGAGCTCGCAGCCGTGAACGCGGAACTCGATGACACGCGCAAAGCGACCGAACGCGCGCGTTCGTATGCCGACATCATCGTCGACACCGTGCGTCAGCCCCTGGCCGTCATGGACAGCGCGCAGCGAATTCTGCGCGTCAATGCCGCGTTTTCGCTCGATCTCGAAGTGCCCCGAGAGAAGGCCGAGGGTCAGCTGCTCCACGACATCGATGATGGTCGCTGGAACATTCCGGAGTTGCGTCAGCGGCTGCGCGACGTGGTGAGCGGCGGGCACACGATGGAAGACTACGAAGTCACGCTGGAGCTCACCGGCCAAGGCCGCCGCGTCCTGTCATTGAACGCCAGGAAACTTCCCGACGATCCCGAACGTGCCGAGCTGTTGTTGCTCGCTATCAATGATGTCACGATCCGCGCCGGCATCACGGCCGGCCTCGTCGCGACCAATGAGCGGAAAGACGAGTTCCTCGCCATGCTAGGTCACGAACTGCGCCATCCGCTGACGCCGATCACGCACGCGGTTCACTTGTTGAGACGCACCAATCCTGAGCCGGCGGTCGCTGAACTGCTCGACACCATCGATACCCAGACGCACACACTGCTGCGGTTCGTCAACGACCTGCTGGACGTCGCGCGCATCGGCCGCGGATTGATCGAAGTCCGGCGCGACCCCGTCGATCTCGCATCCGTCGTCCACGAGGCCACGCGGGTGGTCGAGCCGCTCATTGAAAGTCGTCAGCACACGCTGTCGGTGAACCAGACGGCAGATTCGGTCTCTATTAAAGGTGATGCAGAACGGCTGAAACAGGTCATCACCAACCTGCTCGAGAATGCCGCAAAGTTTACCGAACCAGGCGGCCAGATCACGGTCACGCTCGAGCAACGGGACGGGAGCGCTCTGCTCAAGGTGCATGACACGGGCATGGGGATCGCCCGGGAGAACCTGGAGCGCATATTCGAGCCATTCACGCAGTCGAGTAACTCGCTAGGCGGCACTGGCGGACTGGGGCTGGGACTCAGCGTCGCGCGCCGAGTCGTCGAGTTGCATCGCGGCCAGATCGAAGCGAGGAGCGATGGGCTGACGAGAGGAAGCGAGTTCGTCGTCCGGTTGCCGCTTCTGGTTCTGGACGAAGCTGGCGACCAGCAGCACGCGGGTCAGATGAGAACGCTA
>DASRJE010000127.1:0-33974 GCA_035649635.1 Vicinamibacterales bacterium
ACGTCGCGTGGATGACATCTCGTGTCCGTTGGTGAACAGGCGTCGTCCCTCGCCGGGAATCTCCGTGACGGCGATCACTTCGAGGAGCCCTTCGCTCACCAAGATCTGCCGCTCGCCGGCGGCGAGCCGAGGCAGTGCCCGTTCCATGACGTGAGTGGCGGGGAGGAGCAGCCACACTGCCAGCGCAGACGGCGCGATGAGCATCGATCCGGCGATCGCCTTCGACGGCCGGGTCACCAGCGCGAGGGGCACGATGGCCAGCACCGCGGCCAGCATCAGGATCGTCGTGCTGCGCTGAACGCCGAGCATCGGCAGCAGCACGAAACCGGCGCCGACACTCCCGCACACGGCGCCGAGCGTGTTCGACAGATACAACACGCCGGCGCGCAGGCCGACCGAGCGCTCCGCGTGCTGCACCATGGCGTTCGCGAGCGGAAAACTGAAGCCCATGAGCAGCGCAGGTATCGCAACCTCCAGCAGGATCGGCTTCGCGTTGAACCAGATCTCAGTCAGCCGGGGCATGGGCCCGGCCTCGGTTGCCAGCCGCGCGTCGATCGTGGTTGCATCCGCGGCCGCGAGCCCGATCAACGCGAACGCGACGAAGAGCGCCTGCGTGATCATGAGACACACGCCAGGCCGTCGTATCCGTCGATCGAGAACGCCTCCGAGGAAGGCACCTGCTCCGATGCCGATCAGGATGACGGCCAGCAGGAGTGCGAAGACCGCACGGAATCCGCCAAGCAGGATCGAAAAGTGCCGGAACCACACGATCTCCATGCCCATGGCCGCGAAGCCGGACAGGGCGAGCGCGATCGCCGTGAGTGCGACTCTGGGATCTGCCCTTCGACCCTTCGACAAGCTCAGGGTCGTCCCGAGCAAAGTCGAGGGACGACTATCGCTCAGGGCGTCCCGAGCAACGTCGAGGGACGGGACTCGGGATTCGGGAACAGCGACTCCGGACTCGGGGCTCGCCGCGGCCTTTCTCGCCGCCGACTTTGAGGAGCGAGTCCGGCGCTTCGAATCCAGGATCTCGAATCCTGAATCCCGAGTCGAGAGGTACCACGCGCCTACGCCCGCACACACGTTGCACGCCACCGCCGCAAGCTGAGCGCCCGAAAGCCCGATGTTGGGCACGAGCGCGAAATCCGTCACGAGACACGCCGCCGCTGCGCCGGCGGTGTTGACGGCGTACAGCGTCGCGATTTGCCAGCCGGCTGCATCGAGATTCCGGCGAACGAGATGGCGGATGAGCAGCGTCAGCGTGCCGCCCATGAGCAGTGTGATCGGCGTGAGCAGCGCGACGGCCATGCCGGCACGAGCCAGATAGGAGCCGACTGACAGGACGTTCCAGCCTGACTCATCGCGCACGTATGAGGAGGCGAGCGCGGACACCTCATCGAGGCGCGGCAACAGCGCAGCGATGATGAGTCCCATCACGGCGATTGCGAGCTCGAACCACGCATAGGCGCGCAGCAGCGATCCTGGCGCCACTGCGTAGCGTCGATCGGCCCACCGGCCGGCAACGAGGCCGCCCACGCCGAGTCCCAGCATGAACACCGCGACGACCAGCGATGCCGAGTAGATCGTGTTGCCGAAGACCCGGCCGAACAGACGCACCCATGCGACCTGATAGATCAGGGCGCTGAGGCCGGACAGAAAGAAGAGGACGTGGATCACGAGAAGGGGCCGGGGAGGATCATCTCCCACCCGGCCCCGCCACGTGTTCAATGGTATGCCCTTCCTAGATCACTACCGGCCGCTCCGTTGTCGCGGCCGGGACATCGCAGTCGAAGGCTGGTTGTGACTGGTACTCCTTCCGCCTATACGGACCACTAAAAGTTCACTCGGAACCCGAGCTGGACCGCGCGGTACTGCGCCGAGGTTCGCTGCAGGTAGTTCGCGCTGCTCTGCTGAGTGGTGATACCCCAATTCGGCCGGTTGAACACGTTGAACGCTTCGCCGATGAGATCGATGCTCGCGCGATTGCCCAGCGGAAGCCGCTGCTGCAGGCGCACGTCCGTCTTGTTCTGCGCCGGCTGGATGTAGTCGTTGCGCGGGACGATCGTGCCGTCGGGACGCAGCCGTGCGCTGCCGCCGGCGCCGAGGCCGCGCTGGTCGCCACCGTAGGTCGTGGCGCTGCGGATGCCGGCGCCCAAATAGTGGAGCCCGCTCACCTGGAACCCTTTGCCGACTTCCCAGATGCCGCTGAACACGGCGCGGTGCCGCTGATCGGTGTCCGCGAGCGTGTATTCGTTGCCGAGATCCGGTGCCACCGCGAACGGCACGATTGCGAGGCCGCTGAACGGCTGGTTCGACGCATCTTTGAACCACGACAGTGTGTAGGTGCCCGACGCCTGCCAGTGCCGGCTCATTCGCTTGTTGAAACTCGTCTGCAGGCCGTGATATCCGGAACGCGTGTTGTGCGGAATCATCGAGATGATTCCGTACTGGGGGTACGGAAGAAGCGCCCGGTTGCTGAATGGATAGTTCGCGCCGGTCGCAGGGTTGAAGGAGAGATTGACGTTGTCGAGCGTGTCCTTCTCCGATCGGCCCTGCGAGTAGACGTAATCCGCTTCGACCGACATCGTATCAGCGAACTGTCGCTGAACGCCCAGCGACGTCTGCCAGGTTCGCGCCTGCTTCATGTACTCAGTCGGCGCCGGCATCTCCTGATACGTATTCAGGAGGCAGGGTGCGGCGCCTGCGAAGTTATTCGACTGCCATGCGGCAAATGCCGCGGCCTGGTTCGGGGAATTGCAGAACAACGACTGCGCCTGATCGAAGGTTGGCAGCGGCTGTCCGTTCAGCGGATTGGTAGCGAAGTCGGCGCGCCCATCATAGAAGTACTGCGGCCGTGCCAGCTGCGCGTTGTAGTACGGCCAGAACGCGTCAATCGTGAGAGCATCCGCGTAATACAGCCCGGTCCCGCCGCGAACGATCGTGCGTTCGTTCCACTGGTAGGCGAAGCCCAGTCGCGGCTGGATGTTGTTCGCGTCGTTCGGGCGCCCCGGAGAATAGAACGGCTGGACACCCACCTCGTTCGCCCATGAGTTGAAGCTGATGTCGTACCGCAGGCCAAGATTCAGCGTCAGCCGACTGCCGATGCGCCAGTCGTCCTGCACCCACCCGCCCACTTTGGGCTGACCGTACTCCAGCGGGAACGTGCCGACGCCGATCGTGTAACTGCGGACAAACGGCGAGAGCAGATTCAGGTTCCACGAGTCGACGTTGAACGGGTCGGGGAATATCTGGGCGAGGAGCGCAGCGGCGTTTGGTGTCGTCGAGACGTTGAAGTTCCTGGCGTCGATCTCGCCGCCACAGCGATTGCAGTTCTCGCTGTCCTCGTAGTGACGGACGAATTCGAAGCCGGCCTTCATGTCGTGCCGGCCGCGGGCATCGAAGGAGTACATGAAGTCATCGCGCACAAACGACACGCGCTGATCGCGATGGCGTGGATAGTTGGCGTTGCCGGCAATCGAGAAGCCAGTGAGCGTGATACGAGGATGGCCGTTGGTCACGCGCGGCGCCTGCCAGTGCTTCGACCACTCGGTGAGGAGTTCGTTGCGGAATCCGAAGTGGCTGTATCCGCCTTTGAGTTCGTTCAGCATCCGATTGCTGAGCACCTGTGTCAACTGGCCCAGGTACTCCTCATTGCGCTCGTCCGTGGTGCCCGTCTGCGCCGGATGGCTGTTGGAGGCGCCGGGGCCGAACGGCTCCCAGCTCTTGTGCTTGGACAGCTTGCCCATCACGCGCATATTCGGGGACAACTGATAGTCGAGGCGCGCACCACCAAGCTTTCGCGTGCTCGTGCCGGTCAGTTCGATGTTGAACGTCGGGTACGGCGTGTTCCAGATGCTGCTCTGCGGCGCACGCTCGTACTCGAAGTTGCCGAAGTAGTGCAGCTTGTTGGTGATGATAGGTCCACCGACGGCCGTGCTGTACTGCTGGTTCTTGATCGGGACGACGCGCGGCGGAAGTAGGCTGGGGTCTGGCGAGTTGAAGCTGCTGTCACGGAAGTTGGATCGGAAGACACCTGACAGGTTGTTGGTGCCAGACTTGGTGATCGCGTTCACCTGCACACCAGACGATCTTCCCTGGGTCGCATCGAACCGGTTCGAGACGAACTGGAACTCGGCGATCGAGTCCTGGCTGTATCGCGGCTGGTTCCCGGCGCCGAGCTCCGACGAGATCTGTTGTCCGTCGAGGTTGAGCTGGAACTCACGCGCCTCGCCGCCGTTCCGATCCGGAAGCGGCGCTGAAGCGTTGGTCGAGGACGTGCGGCTTCCAGGCGCCAGCAGCGCCAGGCCCATCCAGTTGCGTCCGGCGACCGGCAACTCCTTGACCTGCGTTGGATCGACGTTGCCTCCCAGACTGGACGACGAGATGTCTATGAGCGACGCAACCGCCGTGACGGTGACCGTCTCAGCGGCCGTCGCCTCCAGCATCGGCAGATTGACGGTGACGATCTCGCCGACGAGCAGCTGCAGTCCCTCGCGCGTGACCGCTCTGAATCCCTGCAGCTCCGCTCTCAGCCGGTACACGCCGGCGCGAGCGTTGACGCGATAGACGCCGCGCTCGTCGGTGACGGCCACGAATGTGTTCCCCGTGGCCGTGTTCACGGCCGTAATCGTGACGCCAGTGAGGACGCCCCCCGTGCTGTCGGTCACCGTCCCGCTCAGGACGGCTTCCTGCGCGGACGCTATGAGGGGAACTGTTAGTACTGCCGAAACCAGCAAGAACCGCTGTAGCAAACCCGACCATCCCATAGTGACCTCCTCTGACGGCCCGTTTGGTCACGACACGCATGAAAGGCGAGATAAGTGCGTTGGGATTTCGCCGAGTAAAAAGTGGTCGGATTCTAGGGCCGTCGTACACCTCTGTCAATCTGCGTTATCATCGCGCCCAGGAGGAGGGTTCCTCATGGGCGCACTACGCCTTGCCGTTCTTCTCACTGCGCTCGCCACGCTGGTGATTGCGGCGCCTCCCACGACAGCCCTTGCGCAGACCCGGGCCGCGAGCCCGCCGGCCGCAGCGAAGCAGTGGGCGCCTCCACGGACGCCGTGGGGTCACCCGGACCTGCAAGGGACTTACACCAACAAGGACGAATCGGGCATCCCGATGGAAAAGCCCGACAACCTGTCGGCGAAGGCGCCCGATAACGTGGAAGACGGCGAGTTCGCCGACATCGTCCGGGAGCGAAACAGGCAGACGGCGGCACGCGCGCCGCAGGCCGGCGGCATCACCGGGGCCGGTCCCACGCACTGGTACGAGAACTACGACGCGAAGAACAGCCGGCTCTGGCTCATCGTCGATCCGAGCGGGAAGATTCCTTCGGAGACTGAGGATGCGAAGAAGCGCGCTGCTGCACGCGCTGCCGAACGTGCGCGAAGCGGACGAGGGGAGGCTGATTCGTGGACCGACCGCAGCCTCTACGACCGCTGCATCTCGTTGAGCGTGCCCGGTTCCATGACGCCGAAGATCTATGGCAACTCCTACGAGATCGTGCAGTCGCCTGATGCGGTCGTGATCCGCTACGAGATGATTCACGAGGCGCGCATCATCCCGCTCGACCCTTCGACAGGCTCAGGGTCGCCCCGAGCGCAGTCGAGGGGCGACGGCCGGACGCACGTGTCGCCCGCGATTCGAGCGTACATGGGTTATGCGCGCGGCTACTTCGACGGCAACACGCTGGTGGTGGAAACGACCAACTTTCATCCCGCCGTCAACAACAGGGGCGCGACGGAGAGCCTGCGGCTGATCGAGCGCTTCACGCCGGTTTCACCCAACAAGGTCGAATGGTCCGTCACCTACGACGATGCGAAGACGTGGACGCGGCCCTGGACGTGGGCGATGCAGCTGACGAGGGACGAGAGCCAGGCGATCTTCGAGTACGGGTGCCACGAGGGAAACTACGGCCTGCGCAATATCCTGAGCGCGGCACGTGCCGAGGAGAAAGCGGCGCAGAAATGAATTCTGAATTCTAAATTCTGAATTCAGAATTCACTTCGTGGCATCACCCCCGTCGACCATCACGTTCTCGACGATGCCGCCGCCGGCGCGTCTGAATGCGGCCGCCGCCTGATACTCCGGGGATTCGAAGCAGGCGACGCCCTGCTCGAGCGTGGGGAACTCGATCACGACGAAGCGATGGAAGTCGTGCGGTCCTTCGTTGATGTGATACCGGCCGCCGCGCGCCAGGATCCTGCCGCCGTGCTTGGCGATGATTGAGGGCACGAGGTCCGTGTACTTCTTGTACTGCACGGGATCCGTGATCTTCGCGCGAGCGACCCAGTAGGCTGGCATGGCTAATGTGTTGATGCCGCGGGGCTGGTCGCGTCGTACACGATCCGCCCGCCGACCATCGTCATCATCGTCTTGATGTCCTTGATCTGATCCGCCGGGATTGTGAGGTAGTCGCGATCCATCACGACGAGATCGGCCAGGCGGCCTGCCTGGATCGAGCCGAGGTTGTTCTCCTGAAAGACGAGGAACGCGTTCCGTCGCGTGTGCGCGATGAGGGCATCCTCGCGGCTGATCGGCTGTCGAAGCACCTTGGCGCCGCCGACCATCTTGCCGGTGACAGCCCACCACAGCGTGGTAAAGGGCAGGATCTGATTCGCGCGGCTGCCATCGCTGCCGAACCCCCACACGACACCGCTTTTCTGAATGGTGTCGAGCGGCGCCATGTCGAGCGCCGCGTCTCCGAAGACGCGCTGATTGATGCCGCCGTTGATGACCGCCCATGGGTGAACCGCCGCGTAGAGTCCCAGCTCCCTCATGCGCGCGAGCTGTGTCGCGTTCAGCTGATTCGCGTGCGCCAGCACCCAGCGGAGATTCTTGACCGGGTACTCCTTGTTGATCGCTTCAATCTGATCGAGAAAGCCATCGATCGTGTCGGTGAGGTTGGCGTGCACGTGTAGAGGCAGACGGTTCTTGGCGATCTCGGTCGCGATCTTGCGCCAGAGCGCGAGCTGTTCCGGCTTCGGATCCGACTTACGAATGAACATCGGGTCATGGAGCGGTCCGTAGACGCTCTCGCCGTAGAAGATCTTGTCGACCCAGTTGTCGCCCTGGAACAGTTTGATCTCCGCGATCCGCGGAAGCGCACGCTCGACCTGCTCTGGGGAGTTACCGACGCCGACACCGTCGATGCAGAACGTCCTGACGTTGAGCTTGCCCTCAGCCGCCCACTTTCGATACGTGCCGATCAGGTCGGCGTCACAGCCGGCCACGCCGAACGTCGTGAGGCCGGCACGATTGAGATCCCGGATCATGCCGAGCGTGCTCTTCTCGACATCCGCTGGTGACGCTGTCGGGAGCCTGCCGACGAGCCCGCGGAAGCCCGCTTCGGTGATGCGACCGGTCGGCTGCCCCTTGGCATCGCGCACGGCCCAGTCAGGCGACTTCTCGTCGATCTTCAGCTGCTGGAGCGCGCGGCTATTGAGATAGGCCTCGTAGTACGAGGCTTGCAGAAACACCGGGTTGTCCGGGACGGCCTTGTCCAATTCTTCGCGCGTGAACGGCTTCGAGTCGTCCGCGAATTGCTCGATCGCCCATCCACCCAGGTTGTAGACCCATTCGCCCGGCGCCACAGCCTTGGCGCGCGTGCGAAGCTTCTCGAGCGCGGCGGCGCGGGTGCCCACGCCGTCCCAACGGACTTCCCATTGCCAGGTGGTGCCGGCACGCAGCAGGTGCATGTGGTTGTCGATCAACCCGGGGATGACCGCGCGCCCCCGGAGGTCGATGCGGCGCGTGGCCGGACCGGCCCATTTCGCGATCTCCGCATCGCTCCCGACTGCGACAATTCGGTCGCCGCGAACGGCCACGGCCTGAGCGATCGTGAAACGCTCATCGACCGTAATGATCTTGCCGTTGGAGATGATGACGTCCGCCGGGGAGCCTGCCGCGCCGGAGCCTTGCGCGGAGGCGGGTTGCTGCGCAGTGAGCAGGGAGACGGCGCCCGCAAGAGCCACCGCAATCAGCGTCGTCACGGAAGTCGACCGTGTCATATGCGCCTCCATCACCCGGAGAATCTACGAGGATTCACCGCGCTTGACAACCCTACCACCGAGGACATAATCCCTCCATGAAGATTCGGTTCATTGTCGTGGTGGTGTTCGCCATGAGCACTGTGGTTTCCGCGCAGTGGTTGAAGCACCCGACTGCGGGCATTCCGCGCACGGCGGACGGCAAGCCGGACTTGACCGCACCGACGCCGCGGCTCGCGAACGGAAAGCCAGTGCTCGCCGGGCTGTGGCGGCCGGCGCCGGGAGGACCAGGCGTCGGAAACATCGCGAGGAACCTCAAGGACCCGGTTCCTTTCCAGCCGTGGGCCGAAGCGCTGCTCAAGGAGCGCCGGGCGAACAACAGCCGCGACGATCCGACCGCCAAATGCATCGTCGGCGGCGTGCCGCGATCGGACCTGGTTGGGTATCCCTATCGGATCCTCGAAGTGCCCGGCATGATGGTCATCCTCTACGAGGCCGTGCACGCGTATCGCCAGATCTTTACCGATGGGCGCGAGCTGCCGAAGGATCCGAATCCGGCGTGGTTCGGCTACTCGGTCGCGAAGTGGGACGGCGACGCCCTGGTCGTGACAACGACCGGGTTCAACGACAACGTCTGGCTGGACAACAGCGGACATCCCGCGACCGAGCAGCTTCGTGTGACGGAGAAGTTCGTTCGCAAGAACTTCGGGAACATGGACATCGAAATCACGATCGACGACCCGAAGGCCTACACCAAGCCGTGGACCGTGGTGCAGCCGCTGGCGTTTCAGGCGGACACCGAGCTCCTCGAATACATCTGCAACGAGAACAACAAGTACTTCGAGATCATTCCGAAGCTGAACGCTGATCGTTGAGAAGCCGGAGGAACTGTGCAGAGCGTCCGGATCGCAGTCGCGCTCGCGTGTGTGATGACCGCTGCGCCGTCGGCGCAGTGGCTCAAGCAGCCAACGCCAGGCATCCCGCGCATGGCGGATGGCAAGCCGAATCTATCCGCGCCCGCCCCGCGAACTGCGGATGGGACGCCTGACCTCTCCGGCTTGTGGCGACCGGCCGCAATCCTGATCGGCGACATCGCCGCCAACTTGCCGCCGAACTCCGTTCCTTACCAGCCCTGGGCCGAGAAACTCTACAAGGAGCGCCGCGCCAATGACGGCAGGGACGACCCCACCGCCAACTGCATCGTCGGTGGCGTGCCACGGTCCGACCTCGTGCCGTATCCGTTCAAGATTCTGCAGGTGCCAGGCATGATGGTCATCCTGTACGAAGCGGTGCATTCGTACCGGCAGATCTTCGCCGACGGTCGCTCGTTTCCCGCGGATATGAACCCCACCTGGTTCGGCTACTCCGTGGGGAAATGGGAGAAGGACGCCTTCGTCGTCGAGACCAAGGGCTTCAACGACAGGGGCTGGCTGGATAACTTCGGCAAGCCGGCCACCGACAAGCTGCGCGTCGTCGAGCGGTTCGTGCGCAAGGATTTCGGTCACATGGACGTCCACATCACTATCGACGATCCCGGTGCGTATACCAAGCCGTGGGACGTGACGCTGCCACTCGCGCTCGCTCCGGACACGGAGCTGCTGGAATACATCTGCAACGAGAACAACAAATACTTCGAGATCATTCCGAAGGCTGGCAGTCGGTAACGTAGAGCGTGCGGGCGCGCGGAGGCTGAAGCCTCCGCTCTACGATCAGAGGAGTTGGACATGCGCACTGTATTCGTGTTCGTGACGGGTCTTGCCATCGGGTCGGCGATCAGCACCGGCTTCGCGCAGAACGCGCGGCTCACCGGCGTCAACAACATGAACCACGTGGCGATCGCCGTCGAGAACTTCGACGACGCCTACAAGTTCTACACGGAGAAGATGGGCTTTCGAGACGGGTTCACCGTCAAGAACGATCAGGGACAGCCGACGCTGTCATACATCCAAGTCAGCCGCGACACGTTCATCGAACTGCAGCCGGCAAACGCGAACCGGCGTCCGGGCCTCAATCATTTCGGCCTGCACGTCGCGGATCTCAAGGCCACCGTCGCTGCGCTCAAGTCGCGCGGCGTGACTGTCGAGGAGCCACGCCAGGGTCGCGGCGATTCGATGTCGGCCAACGCCACCGATCCTGGTGGAATACGAATCGAGATCTTCCAGTTCGGCGCCGACTCTCTCCAGGGTCAGGCAATCGCCAGCTGGAAGCAGCCTTGAAGCGCCGGGCGCAGCGGGCGGTCAATTCGGGATCGCCAGCCTGACCGCGAAGAGGATGAGCACCACGCCAAGCGCGCGATTGACGAGCACCGTCGATTGCGACAGGCGGCGGCCGACGATCGGCAACTGCAGCGTGTTCACGAACAGCAGCCAGAAGAGAGCACTGACCGTCATCATCACGGTCACGAGCAGCACCGTCTGCGGGATCGACATGTCAGGCGTGATGAGTTGCGTGAACACGCCAAGGTAGAAGAGGCTGCCTTTCGGATTCAGCAGGTTGTTCCACAGTCCCTGCCAGTAGGCCGAGCGCGAGTGTGCCACGCACGGTCGATCGGCATCCGGCGCCCCAGCCTCCGGCCCGCGAAAACTCTGAACGCCGAGATACACGAGGTAGAGAGCACTGGCAATCCGCAGTGCGTTGTATGCGGGCTGACTGCGCAGGAGCAGCACGGCGACGCCGAACGTACAGTAGCCGATGTGCACGAGATTGCCGGTGAGGACTCCGATGGCGGTGAGGCCACCGTGCCATCGACCGCGGACCAACGTGTTTCGCATGACCAGGAACATGTCGGGGCCTGGAGTGAGCATGCACAGCGTGGTCACGCCGACGACGAACAGCAGCTTTTCGGTCATGGCGGACGCCGCCTCCAGCATTTCCTGTGTGCTACTGGTCGCGTAACACGAGCATCGGATCGACGCGAGCCGCGCGCATGGCCGGGATCGCGCACGCCACGGCGGATACCCCAGCGAGCAAACCGACGACGAGTGCAAACGTCAGCGGATCGGTCGGACCCACGTCATAAAGCAGCGTGTCCATGGCGCGCGTGACCGACCACGCCAGCACGGCACCGATACCCACGCCGACACTGGTCAGCACGATGCCGCGCAACATCACCATCTGCGTCACGGTCCGCCACGTCGCGCCGAGTGCGATGCGAATCCCGATCTCCCGGCCCCGCGCCGATACCGTTTGCGCGAGCAGCCCATATAGGCCCAGCGACGCGATGACGAGCGCCAACGCGCCGAACACCACGAGCAGCGTCGTCTGCTGACGCCGATCGCCCACGGTGAGACCGATCACGTCCGTCATCGTTCGGACCTGGCGGATCGGCTGCTCGGGATCGACCTGACGAATAACCCGCTGGACAGCGGCCGCATAGCTGAGCGGGTCCCCGTCGACGCGCACGACCAGGTTTGTGGTCGGAAGGAACCGCGGGCCCTGTGGCTGCGACACGTACACACCGGGCTTCGGGTCCCTCTCGTAACCACGCTCCAGAACGTCGCGGACGACGCCGACGACGGTGAACGGCGGCTCCGTCAGACCGAAGCGGATTTGCCGGCCCAGCGCGGATTGTCCGTCCATGAATCGGCGAACGAGCGTTTCGTTGACGACAATGGCGCGTGGCGCATCGGCGCCATCGCGGGCATCGAGGAGGCGCCCCTCCACGAGCGTCACGCCAAGCGTCTGCAGGTAGTCGGCCGTTCCGACACGGAACAACGCGTCCGGCAAGTCTTCAGGAAGCAGTTGACGTCCCTCGACCCTGAAGACTCGCGTGTTCCCGGAGGACTGAAATGGGAGCATCGAGCCCAATGCGACCCCACGCACGCCTGGCAACGCGCGGACGCCGGCGATGATGCGCTCGTAGAATGGCGGCCGCTTGATCGGGTCGGCGTACTTCGGCATCGACGGCACCTGCATCGTCAACAGGTTGTTCGCGTCGAATCCTCGCTCGACGCCGTTCAGGTTGGCGAGCGTTCGCAGCATCAGTCCGGCGGCAACCAGCAGCACGAGCGTGGCGGCCACCTGCAGCACGACCAAAGCGTCGCGGAAGGCGCGGTTTCGTCCGCCGGAATGGCCGCGCGCGTGCTGCTGCAGCACGTCGGCGGTGGAGGCGTGGGCCGATTGAAGCGCCGGGCCCACGCTGAACAACAGACCCGTCGCGATCGAGAGGACACCCGCAAAGGCGAACAGACGCCAATCCATGACCGACACGGTGAGCGCCTGCAGTCCGATCGGCACGATCTGCTCGACGAACGTCGTAGTCAGTATGGGGATCGCGAGCCCCAGCACGCCGCCGGCAATCGAAAGGCATAGCGCTTCGACGAGCACCTGCCGCGCCAGCCGTCCACGCGTGGCGCCGAGAGAAAGACGCACTGCGTACTCGCCGCGGCGCACCGAGGCCCGTGCCAGGAGAAGGCTGGCGAGATTTGCGCAAGCGATGAGGACGATGGCGGCCGCCGCGATCATCAGCGCGATCACCTGGACCCTGGTGTCGCCAAGCACTTCTTCACGGATCGGGACAATCACAGTCCCGAGACCTCGATTGGTGTCCGGATACTGCTCGCTGAGGCGCCTGGCAATCGCCTGCATGTCCGAGCTGGCAGCCTCGATGGACACCGCAGGCTTCAAGCGTGCGACCACCATCAGGTAGTGGTTGTCGCGTGTGGCGGCCTCCTCCGGCGAGAACTGCATCGGCACCCAGTAGTCGATCTCGCGGCTGAGAAAGACGAACGATGGCGGGGCCACGCCGATCACTTCGTGCCTGACGTCGCCGGCGGGATCGATGCGCATCAGGATCGTGCGCCCGACGATGCCGGGATCCCCGCCGTAACGGCGCTGCCACAGGGCATGGCTGATCACGACGACTCGCGTCCCGCTCTCGTCGTCTTCTGCCGCGAAGACGCGGCCAAGCAGAGGCTGTACGCCCAGCACCGGGAAGAAGTTCGCGGTTACTCGCCGGCCGAGCACGACCTCTGGTGCGCCTTGGCCGGTAAGGGTCGCGGACGCGAAGGTCGCGGCGGCTATGTCGGTGAACGATCGGCTCATCGCGCGCCAATCGCGGTAGTTGGCGGGAGCGGGCGTGTTTCTCGGGAAACCTGCTGCGGAGGCGTCCTCCCAGACCATGACGACCCGATCCGGATCCTGGTACGGCAGCGGCTGCAGCAGCATCGTCTGGACCAGCGCGAAGATCGTCGTGTTTGCGCCGATCCCGAGCGCCAGCGTGCCGATCGCGGCGAGAGCGAAGACTGGTGTCTTTCGCAGCAGGCGGAGGGCGTACCGCACGTCCGCAAGAAGTCCGATGGGCGACATGCCTTTCTTCGGTCGCGCGCGATCGTCGAGTCGCTCCGACCACCGATCCAGAGGCGATCGAACGTGAGAGCTCTCGACATCTCCGAGAGTGGATGCGAGGCTGGTCCAGTCCGTGATCTGCGCGCGAGCGAACGCGTCGGCATCGGACTCGGTCATCCCACGTGCCACCGCCTCGCGATAGAAATCTTCGAACTGCGAGGCCAGCTCCTGCACGATGCGGGATTTGCGCTCGCGCGTGAGGGGCGGCAGCGGCAGATGCGTGCGGACGTAGCGCTCCCAATCACGCATGTGAGCGTCCCATGACCGCGTGAACCGCGTCGATGAAGGCCGACCATGTCTTGCGTTGTGTCGACAGGACTCGGCGTCCTTCCGAGGTGAGCCGGTAGAAGCATCGTCGCCGCTCGCCGGCCTTTTCCACCCAACGCCCCTTGATCCAGCCGCGGTTCTCGAGACGGAGCAGTGTGGGGTAGAGCGTCGGCAGCGCGAATGTCAACTTTCCCCCCGAGCGAGCCTCGATCAGCTTGCCGATTTCATACCCGTGACGAGGACGAGCCTCGAGCAGCGAGAGGATCAGCATCTCGCTGCTGCCTTTCTTCAGTTCCGCGCTGAACATATGCTTAGTCTCGCAATATGTAGTGTGCCTTATTATGCTGGCGGACGCGGGACCGCTGCAACTCAAGAGTTGTGGCCGCCGACTGGGTTTCGAAAGGATTCTTCGATGCTGTCGGTCACCGCCCCGGCTCCGCACGACTGGGTCGCCGTGGGTGGTCGCCGGGGCGAAGACGCGGTTGAGAAACTCCTCGTTGACGCGTCGTGTCTGAGGCTGCTCTACCAGACTCCTGGCCAGGGTTTGCCCACGAGGAACTCCGGGTTCGCGCCCTTGCGCGGTGTGTACTTCTGGACTCGACCGGTCCTCACTTCAGCGGTATAGAGATTGCCCTCTTTGTCAGTTGCGAACCCGTGCACGCCCCACTGGCAGCCCTGGCACGTTCCGAACGTTCCCCATGAATAGAGGAAGTGTCCCTCGGCGTCGTAGGCGAGGAGCTTGTTCGATCCCTGGTCGGCGGCCCACAGGATGCCGTCGTTGCCCACGTAAATGCTATGGATGTTCATCGGCGGGCGCGGGCCGAATTCCCACTGGTCGAGGAACTTGCCGTTTTCGTCGAACACCTGGAGGCGTCCGTTGTTGCGGTCGTTCACGTACACACGCCGCGTTTTCGGGTTGACGGCGATTCCGTGCACGCTGTTGAAGTAGCCAGGACGCTTCTCGTTCGGAGGCGTTCCCTTCATCCCCCATTCCAGAAGCTTCTTGCCGTTCATGTCGTACTTGATGACGCGTGTGCCGTCGTAGCCGTCGGCGAGATACCAGGTGTTCTTGTCCATGAACGCCATGAACGTCGGCCGGCTGAAATGCGTATCGTCAGTGCCTGGCACTCCCGGAGTGCCGAGAGTCAGGAGGCGCTGCTTGCCATCATGCGAGAACTTGCTGACGAAGTGAGCGTCGGCGTCGACGATCCACACGTTCTTGTCCGGATCGTACGGACTGATCTCGACGTCGTGCGGGCGCCCCCAAATCTTGTCCCACTGCTTCCAGTTCGCTTCATCGATGATCTTGCCGTCGCGATCGAGCACGTAGACGACGTGCTCCCACCGCCAATCGACGCCGGGCCGGCCGTCGCTCCCATCGGCGTCGGCCCTGCCCCCGCTCGGTGTCGCACTGGCGGTTTCGCGTATCGGCAGGCCGCCGCCGACCGGGAATTTGATGCTGGGCCCGATCTGCGGAAGCCAAGTGGTCCCGCGCCCGAGCTGAAGGACCGGCAACTCGCCTTTCTGCGTCACGAAGACACGGTCGGGACTCTCGGGAAAAATGTCGGTGGACTGCGACCAGGTCCACGCCTTATGGTCGGGAAGACTCTCTCCCATTGGCCTCGGCCAGTTTGCCACTGGATCGTAGGGACCGAACGCGTCGTGCCCGCCTTTGAGTCCCGGCACAGCGGCGAAGCCCTGCCCGGGCGTCTTCTTCTGCTGTCCCTCGACAGTACCCATCCTGTTGCTCAACAGGATGACCGTAGATAAAGCGACGCACACTACCGCGATCTTCACGAGTCGCTCCATATCGATGCCTCCCGCGATTCTCGGATTGACGCTGCGATCATCCTCCCGCGGCTTCGAATGTCAAGAACTCCTCGCGTCGCTGAGTGACGCGGATTGAGGAGTGCGCGATAGCACTCGAACGGACACGGCTGCAAGTTGCCAAGCGTTGGTGCGAGCTCGCGCGGTCGGAGCGAGGGACGCGCGGATGACCTCGGTCGTGCAGGACGAATGTCAATGCAGTTGGCACCACTCAGGGCCAAGGCTTCGGCGGTCCTGACGCCATAAGCCTTGTCCCCGGCGCGTGGTCGGTAGTTAAGCCTTCTTGCCAATAGCCTTCGCGAGCTCCACGAACGGCACCGCCCCTCGACCGTGAATTGGCGCGATCGTGGTTACGTTCAGCTTGAGCCGTTGAACGTCCTCATACAACTTGACGGCGTTGGGTGCCGGCGTCGGCGGGGGCGGCGCGTTGGCCGGACCCGGGCTGAACGCGTCCCCTTCGACAAGGATCTTCGATTTCGGCAGATAGATCAGCGTGTACTCCTTCGTGTGCGTGTCACCGTCAGTCGGATACACCTCGATCGTCTGCTGGCCGTCCGTGAGCACCCACTTGTCTGATACGGGCTGGAAGACCGCTTTCTGCGGGTTCTTTGCTTGTGAGTCCGGCACGATCGTCGCCGGCGCCGTCAGCGTCTTCTCGAAGTAGGCGACGTTGGAGTCATCGGTGACGATGGTGGCGCCCTGCGCAGCGTATGTTCGCAGCCCACCGGTGTGGTCGAAGTGATGATGGGTTGTGAGCAGGTACTTGATCGGCTTGCTCGGGACGAGCTTCTTCGCCTCGGCGATGACGGCGAGTGAGCGCTCCTCGCTGAGCGGAGCCTCGATCACGGCAACGTAGTCCTTGAACTCGACGACGACGCTGTGATGCGAGCCGCCGGCGACGTGCCAGACACCGTCCGCAATCTTGGTGCTGGCCGCCTGGACGGGTGGCACCGTCGCCGAGGCAACCGTCTCTGGCACCGGCAGATCAGCGGCCCCGTTCGCCGTCACCTTGGTCGTATTGAGCTCCCAGCTCGGGAACCCGCCTTCGGAGATGGCCATCTTCGAGGGGAACTTCACGCCACCGTTGTCCTTGTAGTCGGAGAATGTTGCGACGACCTCTGCGTCGCCGAGCACGGGATCAGGTCGCTTGGTTTCGATCTTCGTCAGCAGGTTCTGCGAGTCGAACGTGCCGACCATCTTGTATTTGCCCATGGTCGTGAACGAGACGACCGGTGCGGTCTCGCTGCCTGACAGCATCGCATCGGTCGCGGCGAGCCCCGCCTTCACGAAGCCATGCGGCGTGAGCCAGATCATCAGCTGCCGCTGCTCGGCGGCCGCGAGCTGCGGCGCCGGGCCGTTCGGTCCGACGTTCCAGGCCTTGTCACCGTTCACTGCCGTGTTCTGCTGCTGGCCCCCGAAGGTCGGCTGCGCGAAACTCAGATCGACCTTCGCCGATTTCTGGTCGTAGTTGATGGTTTCGGTGAAGCCCGAAAGCTCCCGCTCCGGCCACGGCTCGCCGGCCGTCAAGGCCTGTCCGACGAATGCGCTCATGCCGGTGCCGGCAAACTGGATCGTCTTGACGTCGCCGAGCGCCTTCTGCGCGTCTTGAAGGACGCTGGTTGCGGTCTTTGGCGGCGCGCTGCATGCCACCGCCAGCGCCACAGCTAATGCGAAGAGTCCCGCTTTGTTCATCGGTTTCAAACCTCCGGTCGAAGTTCTACTCTGTTCGTGCCTGTTGTTTCAACACGGAGCCGCCCGTCTGAATCATCGCGGAAAGATCGTCGGTCTCCGCGGATCTGTTCGCGAGTAGTATCTCTGACGACGCTCCACGCGAGTCGCGCTGCTTGCTCCCCTGGAGGCTACCGTCCGATGGGAACGCGGAAAGACACTCCTCTCGATCGTCGAGACTTCATCAAACACGCCGTCGCCGGCACCACGGCGCTCACGGCGTCGGCGTCGCTGGCCGCCGGCCAGGCGGCGGTGGCGCCGCAGTCTGACGCACGGCCTCCGGACAACAGTCCGCGCGAAAGCGAAGTCCTGACTCAAGGATCGAGCGGCTCGGACTACATGGTCGACGTGCTGAAGTCGCTCGGACTCGACTATGTCTGCGTCAACCCGGGCTCATCGTTCCGCGGTTTGCACGAATCGGTCGTCAGCTACGGCGGCAACAAAGCCCCCGAGATGATCACGTGCTGCCACGAGGAGAGCGCCGTGGCGATGGCGCACGGGTACTTCAAGGTCGAGGGAAAGCCGCTCGCCGTGTTCGCGCACGGCACTGTCGGCCTGCAGCATGCGTCGATGGCGATCTACAACGCGTACTGCGATCGTGTGCCCGTGTACCTCCTGCTGGGTAACACACTCGACGCGGCGATGCGGCAGCAGGGGTACGAGTGGTGGCACAGCGTGCAGGACGCTTCAGCGATGGTGCGCGACTACGTCAAGTGGGACGACACGCCGGCGTCGTTGCAGCACTTCGGCGAGTCAGCGGTGCGCGCGTACAAGATTGCGATGACGCCGCCGTATGGCCCTGTGGTGATCGTGGCCGACACCGAACTGCAGGAGCGGCCGCTTCCCGAAGGAGCGAATCTGCGCGTTCCGAGGCTCACGCTCGCGTCGCCGCCTCAAGGCGACTCTGGCGCAGTCGCGGAGCTCGCGCGTCTGCTCGTCGGCGCGACCAATCCGGTGCTGATCGCAGACAAGTTGGCGCGGACACCGGCCGGCATGCAGCACCTGATCGAGCTCGCCGAGCTGTTGCAGGCCGCCGTCATCAGCCAGAACGGCCGGATGAATTTCCCCTCCCAGCATCCGCTGAACCAGACGATGAGATCCGAGGCCGCGATCGGAGAGGCCGACGTCGTCGTGGCGCTCGAGGCGGCCAACTTCTTCGGTGCGTTGCATGCGTTTCGCGATCAGGTGCACCGCACCTCCAGGCCGCTGACGAAGACCGGTGTGAAGCTCGCCAGCATTACCGCTGGCGACTTGTATCTGAAAGCCAACTACCAGGACTTTCAGCGCTACCCCGAAGTCGATATCGCCATCGCGGCGGATGCGGAAGCGACGCTGCCGTCGCTGATCGAAGCGGTGAAGCGCGTGATCACCGACGAGAGACGACGGGCGTTTGCGGAACGCGGCACGCGTCTGGCCGCCGCAAGTCGGGCCGCCTTCGATCGCGCGCGCGCCGATGCCGGCTACGCGTGGGACAGCACACCGATTTCGACCGCCCGTGCAGCCGCCGAGCTCTGGGCGCAGATTCGCAACGAGGACTGGTCTCTGGTGTCATCGGCGTTTGGTCCTTCCTCTGCCGGATGGTCGGCGTGGCCGCAGCGCCTCTGGAAGTTCGAGAAGTCCTACCATCACATCGGCAGCACCGGGGCAGCGGGAATCGGATACGGTGCGCCCGCGACGGTCGGTGCGGCATTGGCCAATCGCAAGCACGGACGTCTCTCGGTCAGCATTCAGAATGACGGCGATCTCTTGTATGGGCCGGCCGCGCTCTGGACGGCAGCACACCACAAGATCCCGCTGTTGATCATCATGAACAACAACCGCGCGTATCACGAGGAAGTGATGCACGTGCAGCGGATGTCGTCACGCCGGAATCGCGGCCCCGACAGCGTCAATGTCGGCCTCACGCTCGACAATCCCGCGATCGATTTCGCCAAGCTGGCGCAGGGCCTTGGCGTGTCCGCTCAGGGGCCGATCTCGAACCCCGCGGATCTCGGTCCAGCCATCAAGCGCGCGATTGAGGTGGTCAAACGCGGCGAGCCGGCGCTCGTCGACGTGATTATGCAGCCGCGATAATGGCGACCGACGCGATGAACACACACTTCAACGATACGCGTGCACTGCTGATGATCGCGCTCTGTGGCGGCATGCTCGCGCTGTCGCTGCCGGCGGCGGCGCAATCGGTGCCTACCGGAAATGCGGATGCCGGGCGACAGTTGCTGGTACGAAAGGGCTGTTTCCAGTGCCATGGCCGCGAAGGTCAAGGCTCGCCGACCACCGGTCCGCGGCTCGGACCGAACCCGTTGGCGCTCGCGGCGTTCGTTCGTGCTGTTCGAAGTCCACGCGCGCAGATGCCGCCGTACACAGAGAAGCTCGTGTCCGACGCCGAGCTCGCCGACATGCGCGCCTTTCTCGATTCCAGACCACGCCCGACATCGATCGACGCGCTCGTCCCGCGATGAGGGATGCCGGCGGCGCAGCATCGGTCGGGTGATTAACGAAAACTAATCCGAAATTCATCTCACAGTCACCCGGGTCGGGGACGATTCGATGGTGCGTGCCAATCGAGCCGCCCGGGAGAGTCGGATGAAAACACTCGTGCTTGCTGGTCTCATCGCGCTGAGTTCCTCTCGGGCGTTCGCGCAAGAGTCTGATTCCCTGGCAACCCCAACTGGGCATGAAGTGAGTGGCAGCGTGGGCCGCTACACCTATGCCGAGCCGAGCGCGCAGAGCATCTCCATCCACGGTCTGAAGATCGGGGGGGAGTATGCGGGCACGCTGTCGCTCGACAAGCGGCGACACTGGTTTGCTCGAGGCGATGTGCGTAGCACCGTGGGTAACACCACCTACGATGGCTGGTGCTCGCCATTTCTGATCACGCCCGACAGCACGTCACCCAATGGCTATGCGCTGGATGTGGGCGACGCGTCACCGTGCAGCGAGAATGGCGACAGGGATTGGTATCTGGAAGCCCGCGGGCTGGTCGGCAAGGACTTCATCGCTCACGCCTGGGGGCTGTCGCCACAGACGGGCCTGGGTGTGCGTCATCTGTCGAATGGCTTGACCGGTGTTGCCGGGTACCGAACGGACACCTATCTCTATGTGCCCTTCGGCGTGACGGCGCGCACTGAGGTGGCCTCGCGTCGCGTGGTGAGCTTCGACGTCGAGTACGATCGCCTGCTCCACGGTTGGCAGGAGACTCGCGACTCGCAATTGGGCGGTGGTGATATTGCGGCGACGCCGACAGCGCCAGCGTTCACGATCGATGGCTTCAGCGATGTCTCGTTCGCTCAGCACCAGGGATGGGCGTTGCGCGCCGGTGCGAAATACCCGCTCACCAGGCACTGGTCAGTCGAGCCCTCCTACATCCACTGGAGCGTCAGCGCCTCGCCGGTAAACTTCGAGAGCGTGGCGTTCACGGTCAATAACATCACCGCCGAGGAGGACCTCGGCGCGTATGAACCCGTGAATCACACCAACGAGTTTTTCGTGAGACTGGGCTTCCATTTCTAACGGATGGCGAGGCGAGCCGTCGGGAGCTCGTTCCAACAACCACTCGACGCGTCTCCTCCCTGATTCCCCTCGTCATCACCGTTTCCATGGTGTTCCGCTGAGCGCGTCCCGATATGTTATGTTTATAACACATTGCCGCCGTGCGCGCGATCTCGAGGGAGGACGCAATGGAGAGCATCGTCCGCGACGTCCGACACTCACTTCGGTTGATGCGCCGGTCGCCGGGGTTTGCGGCGGTCGCCATCGCGACGCTGGCGCTCGGCATCAGCGCCAATTCAGCGATGTTCGCCTTCGTCAACACGGTGCTGTTCAAGCCGTTGCCGTATCCCGAGGCCGATCGTCTCGTACGCATCGTGGGCGACGTGCCCGCGGGCGACGGCGGGGCAGCGCGTCGCGGTCTGATCGGCATGCCACTCGCGCACTTGCGGAACGTGCGCGAGGGCTCGCGCACGCTCTCGCACGTCGGCGTCTACGTCAACACGGCATCGACGCTGAGCAGGTCCGGCGCGCCGATGCGGACCGAGGTGACGCGGCTGTCCCCGGCCGCGCTGCGCATGATCGGTGCCCGTCCAGTGCTTGGACGGGTCTTCTACGACGAGGAAGAGGCGGCATCGTCGGCGGTCGTCGTGATCAGCTACGGCCTGTGGCAGCGGGCACTCGGCGGACGCGCCGACGCGTTGGGGCAGACGCTGCTCCTCGACGGCCGTGCGCAGCAGATCGTCGGGGTGATGGGAGAGGATTTCCAGTTTCCCGATTCACGAACCCAGGTGTGGATGCCGTACGTGCTCGACACCGTCGGCCTGCGCGCCACGGTGGCCCCGATCGCGCGGCTCGCTGACGGCGCGTCGCCCGAAGCGGCCACCGAGGAACTGCGGGGGATGATGCCGCGGTTGCTCGGCGGCGATCCGGCCGCAGCACGATGGAGCACCGTCGACGTCGTGCCGTGGCAGGAGCATCTGGCTCAGCCAGTTCGGCCCGCGCTGATCGTGCTGAGCGTGGCAGTGGGATTCGTCCTGCTGATTGCGTGCGCCAACGTCGGCAGCATCCTTCTGGCGCGCGCCGCGTCTCGGGAATCGGAGATGGCCCTCCGTCTTGCGGTCGGTGCGCGCCGCAGCCGGATCCTTCAGCAACACCTGATCGAGATGCTCGTGATCGCCGTCACGGGTGCTGTGGTCGGCACGGCGCTGGCGGCAGGTGCGGTGTGGACTGTCCGTGCTCTCGGCACGACACTGGCCCGCAGCGACATGATGGTGGAGATCGGGATTCCCCGCCTGCAGGAAATGACGATCGACCTGTCGGTGATGGGCTTCACGCTGGCGATCACGGTGGCTGCCGGCATTCTCCTGGGGCTGATGCCCGCCATGCATCAGATGAAGATTCAGCCGAACGGCGTGTTGCGTGCGGCCTCCGGCACGCCCGCGTCGGGACTCAACCTCATTGGCGCACATCGCACGCAGGGACTGCTAATCGTCGGCCAGGTGGCGCTCGCGGTGGTGTTGTTAGTCGGCAGCGGGCTGCTGTTGCGCAGCTTCATCAGTCTGTCGCGCGTCTATCCGGGGTACGACGCGAGCGAGGTGTTGACGTTCAACGTCTTCACCGCCACCCAGGACCGGCCGCGGACATTCAACGACACGACGTTGTCGCGACTCGAGACGCTGCCCGGAGTGGAAGCCGCCGGCTATGCGGAGTTGATGCCGATGGTCCGGTTTCGCGTCGGCGGCGTCCCGTTGCGTCGTGCCTCAGACCGTGTCGCCGTACCAGGGGCCCCCGCTCCGGAGATGCACGTCGTCACACCGGGATTCTTGAAAGCGATGCGCACGCGTGTCATCGAAGGCCGAATCCTCGACGAGCGAGACAGTCAAGGCCAGACGCCGGTCGTGCTCATCAATCGCGCATTGGCGCGAAGCGGATTCCTCGGTCCTTCACCGCTCGGCGTGCGTATCTATCCCACGATTCGCGACACGGCCTGGCAGGTCGTCGGTATTGTCGAGGACGTGCGGCAGCGAGGGCTCGACCAGGAGCCGGTGTCCCAGATCTTCGTGAGCGCGCGGCAGTTCCCAATCGGCAATCCCACTCCGTATTTCGCCGTCCGCGCGCGAGGCGGGCTGACCGAGCTGCTGCCGGCCATTCGCAACGCCGTGCGCGGCGTCGATCCGCAGGCGTTCGTCGACAACGTGGCGACCATGGAAGCGGTCGTATCGAATTCGCTCGTTCGCCAGCGGCTGTTCGCGCTGATGCTCGGCGTGTTCGCGCTGATCGCGGCCGTGCTAGCTGCCGTGGGTATCTACGGTGTCGTCGCGCACTCGGTATCGCGCCGGAGGCGCGAGATCGGTGTTCGCATGGCGATAGGTGCGGACCGTGGCGCCGTGATCCGACTGGTGCTCGGCCAGAGCCTTGCGCTGACCGCCGTCGGGCTGGCCATCGGTCTGGCCGGTGCCGTCGCCGTCGGCCGCTACCTGGAGCAGCTGCTCTTCGGTCTGACGCCATTCGACGCGATGACGTTCGCCGGCGTGTCAATCGTCTTCGTTCTCGTCGCCCTCGTCGCGTCTTGGGTGCCGGCCTACCGGGCCGCGAATATCGATCCCTTGCCCGCGCTGCGCTCACAGTAAGTGCCGCTCCCTTCCATGTGGCGCGGCACCTGGATGCTGGCCATCGTGAGCGGACGCGTTGGTGCGTTACCCTGTCGTGCTCACCGCCGCCGCTTCGAGCGCCTGCATCAGGTCGTCGACGATCTCGTCCGGCGACTCGAGTCCTACCGACATGCGGATGAGTCCGTCACTGATCCCGGCCTTGCGACGTCGTTCGGGATCCATGCCCGCGTGCGACGTGAGCGCCGGCCGCGTCAGCAGTGTCTCCGCTCCGCCAAGGCTGGGCGCGATGATCGGCAGCGTCGTGTGAGCGATGAACCGATCGGCCGCATCTGCACCACCATTCACCTCGAAACTCATCATGCCGCTGAATCCGCCGAACAGCCTCCGAGCGCGCTCATGCCGTGCGTGGCTTGCCAGGCCGGCGTAGTTGACGCGCGCCACGGCGGGATGATCGTGGAGCAGCTCGGCAATGCGTTGCGCCGACGCGTTCTGATAGCGCATTCGGACGACGAGCGTCTTCAGTCCGCGGTCCAGGAGAAATGCGGCGTGGGGATCGAGCGAGCCGCCCAGATGGTTCAAGCGGTGCGTGATTCGCTCGATCCAGTGTCGCGAACCGATCACCACACCGGCGACGATGTCGGCGTGCCCATTGAGATATTTGGTGGCGCTGTGCAGGACCAGGTCGAAGCCGTGATCGATCGGTTGGAAGTTGACCGGCGTAGCGAACGTGTTGTCGATCAGCGAGACGAGACGATGGTCCTTGGCGAACTGGACGACCGCTTCGAGGTCTGCGATCTGCAGCAACGGGTTGGTCAAGCTCTCGACGTAGATGGCGCGTGTATTCGGCCGGACCAGCGCTGGCCATGACGCGGGGGTATCGGCGTCGATGAACGTCGTCTCGATCCCGAGCGCCGCGAGTTCCGTGGTCAGGAGATCGTCCGTGCCGCCGTACAAGCAGTCCTGCGCGAGCAGATGGTCGCCCGGCGCGAGTACGGTCAGCAGCGTTGTCGAAATCGCCGCCATGCCGCTGGCGGCTGCGAGCGCCGCTTCGCCGTTCTCCATCGCTGCGAGCTTGGCGTGAAGGGCGATATGTGTTGGCGTGTTGTTGAGCCTGATGTATTTCAGGTCGTGGTAGCTCGTCTCGCCCGCGTACTCGAACATCGCCGACTGGAAGATCGGCGTGATCACCGCGCCTTCGATTCGCGGCGACGGTTCGCCCGCGCGGACCACTTTCGTCTCGAGGTGCTTGAAGGCTCCCATGGGAACATTCTAGGCCGTGGTCGAACCACCACCCGAGATCGCTGATTCGTTGCGCCGGTTCGGTTTACTGGCAGCGGGCGAGCGCGCAGGGGCAGAGGCGTTGACCGGCGGCGTGTCCTCGGACATCTGGCGGATCGATCTGCCGCGCGGAGTGGTGTGCGTGAAACGCGCCTTAGCCAAGCTCAAGGTCTCGCAGGATTGGCGGGCGCCGGTTTCCCGCAACGCCTATGAGGTCGCCTGGATGCAGGTGGCGGCGCGGCTGGTGCCCGAGGCGGTGCCGAAGGTGCTGGGGCACGATCCGGAGCACGGCAACTTCGCGATGGAGTTCCTCGATCCGGCGCGGCATCGATTGTGGAAGGAGGAGCTGCGGCAAGGCCATGTCGATCTCGACGTGGCGCGCGCCGTCGGCGAGCGGCTGGCGCGCATCCACGCTGGCACGGCGCGGGACGCGTCGATACCGGTGCAATTTCCGACCGACGCGATCTTTCATGCGATGCGCTTGGAGCCGTATCTGGAAGCGACCGGACGGGTGCATGCGAGTCTCGCATCGGCGTTGCACGAACTGGTGCGGGTGACGGCAACCAGCAAGCGCGCGCTGGTGCACGGCGATGTCAGTCCCAAGAACATTCTGATCGGACCACAGGGGCCGATCTTCCTTGATGCCGAGTGCGCCTGGTACGGCGATCCGGCGTTCGATCTCGCCTTCTGTCTCAACCATCTGCTGCTCAAGTGCCTGTGGGTGCCAATGGCGCGAGAACATCTGTTGACAGCGTTCGACGTGTTGGTCGCGAGCTATTCAGAACGAGTCGATTGGGAACCTGAAGCCGCCATACTGGGCCGCGCGGCACGGCTGCTGCCCGCGCTCTTTCTTGCGCGTGTCGATGGAAAATCGCCCGTGGAGTACGTGACCGTGGAATCGGACAAACAACGCGTTCGCCGGGTCGCCCGCCAGTTGCTGCTCGAGCCACCGGCAACCCCTGGCGACATGCGCCGCGCGTGGGCCGCCGAGCTCGGCGCATGAACAGGGCGATCGACCGCATCGTTGGCCGCCGCGTCTGGGACTCGCGCGGCCGTCCGACCATTGAGGTCGATGTGCAGCTGGCCGGCGGTGCGATGGGACGCGCGATCGCGCCGGCGGGCGCGTCCAGGGGATCGGGCGAAGCATTGGATCGGCGCGACGGGGGTGCGGCGTTCGGTGGATTGGACGTCCGGCAGGCGCTGGCCGCGGTTGATGCCGAAATTGGGCCGGCCCTGAGGGACTGTGACGCGACCGACCAGGCGGCGATCGATGCCGCGCTGATCGCTCGTGACGGCACACGCGACAAGTCGCGCATCGGCGCGAACACCATGGTGGCGGCCTCGATGGCCGTGGCGCATGCAGGCGCAGCGGCGCGCGGGCTGCCGCTCTGGCAGCATCTCGGTGGCGGCGACGACGCCCGGCTGCCATTGCCGGAGATCCAGATTTTCGGCGGCGGGGCGCATGCCGGGCGACGCGTCGACGTGCAGGATTTCATGGTGATGCCGGTCGGCGCGTCGACCTTTGCCGAGGCGCTCGACTGGAGCGCCGAGGTTTACCGCGCTGCCGGGCAGATCATGAGTGAGGCCGGGCGCCTGCGGGGGGTCGCCGACGAAGGCGGCTTCTGGCCGGCATTCGATGACAACGAGCAGGCGCTGGAATGGCTGCTGCGCGCCATCGAGCGCGCCGGCTACCGGCCAGGCGAGCAGATGGCGATCTCGCTCGACGTCGCCGCCTCGCAGCTTGGCCACGGCGGCCGCTATCGTCTGGCGCGGGCGCGCGGCGGCGCGAAGGAACTCGATCGCGACGAGATGGCAGCGATGCTCCTCGACTGGCTGCAGCGGTACCCGATTGTCGCGATCGAGGATCCGCTGGGCGAGGACGACGCCGAGGGCTTCGCGCGGTTCACGCGGGCGGCCGGCGATCGTGTGCAGGTGATCGGCGACGACTTTCTGGTGACCAACGCCGCGCGAATCGACAGTGCCGCGACGCTCGGCGCCTGCAACGCGGTGCTGATCAAACCGAACCAGGCGGGCACGCTGACCGAAGCGAAATCGGCGTGGGACACCGCGCGTGGCCACGGCTGGGGCGCTCTGGTGTCCGCGCGCTCCGGCGAGACCGAAGACACGACCATCGTGCATCTCGCGGTCGGCTGGGGCGTCGGTCAGCTGAAGGTCGGCTCGTTCTCTCGCTCTGAGCGGATGGCGAAGTGGAATGAAGGTCTGCGGCTCGCCGAGCAGCTGCAAGGCGGGCGCCTCCCGCCGCGCACGGCGTTTCCGTGGGCATCTGGACACCGCTCGAGCCTTCGGTGACACTCGACGCTCGGCGATGTATACCCACGGTCATCACGAGAGCGTCCTGCGATCGCACCGTTGGCGTACGGTCGAAAACTCCGCGGCGTATCTGCTCCCGCATTTGCGGCCTGGTCTGCGTCTGCTCGACGTCGGTTGCGGGCCCGGCACGATCACGGCGGACTTCGCCACACGTCTGGCTCCGGGCACGGTGCTCGGCATCGATGCCTCGGCCGAGGTGATCGACGCCGCACGACGCGATCATCCAGACGTCACGTTTTCGGTCGCTGACGTCTATGACCTCGGACTGGAGGACGCGTCGTGGGACGTCGTCCATGCGCACCAGGTGCTGCAGCACCTGGCCGATCCGGTCGCCGCGCTGAGGGAGATGCGGCGAGTTGTTCGACCGGGTGGGATCGTCGCCGCTCGCGACTCGGACTATGCGTCGTTCACGTGGCATCCAGCGGACGGGCGGCTCGAACGCTGGCTTGCGCTCTACCAAGAGATCGCTCGAGCGAACAGTGGCGAGCCGGATGCCGGCCGCCGTTCGCTGTCCTGGGCTCGGCAAGCAGGATTCACCCGAGTCGATGCTTCGGCGTCGGCGTGGTGTTTTGCAACCGCGACAGAACGGCACTGGTGGGGCAGTCTGTGGGCCGAGCGCATGACGACCTCGGCGATCGCGCAGCAAGCGAGGCGTGAAGGACGTGCGACTGCGGACGAACTCACAGCGATGGCCGATGCCTGGCTATCCTGGGCGGCGGTGGAGGACGGATGGTTCGCCGTCCTTCATGGCGAGGTGATTTGTACGCGTTGACGCGCGAATCTGATTTCTTCTCGACAGCGGCTGAAGTAGAACTGTTCGTCGGACGAGGACGAACGGAGGCTCCTCGCGCATGGAGCAAGCACAGTACGATCGGATCGGAAGGCAGTACACGTCGACGCGGCGCGCTGATCCCAGAATCGCCGCCGCGATTCTGGATGCGCTCGGCGATGCCGACTCTGTGGTCAATGTCGGGGCTGGTGCGGGCGCCTACGAACCCTCCGGGCGCGCTCTCGTCGCGGTCGAGCCATCGTGGCAGATGATCCGGCAGCGGTCGGGTGACTCGCTGGTCGTGCAGGCGTCGGCCGAGGCGCTGCCGTTTCCCACCGGGACATTCGACGCGGCGTTGGCCGTGCTCACGCTGCATCACTGGGCCGACTGGCGTTGCGGGCTCGAGGAGATGAGGCGAGTGGCAGACCGCCTTGTGATCTTCACTATCGAGCCGCGAGAGGTGGGCAGCTTCTGGCTGACCGAATCGTATTTCCCGGAAATCGTCGGCCTCGATCGGGGGCGGTGCCCCGCCGTTGCCGAGGTCGTGGAGTATCTCGGGAATTGCAACGTCGATCACATCGCGATCCCGCACGATTGCGTCGACGGATTCCTCGCCGCCTTCTGGCGCCGACCAGAGGCGTACCTGGATCCCGGGGTTCGGGCGGGAATGTCTGGCTTCGCGCTGCTCGAGCAGGATGTGGTCGATCGAGGCGTGGCGCGGCTGAAGTCCGACCTCGATTCAGGCGATTGGGAGCGTCGCTTCGGCCACATCAGGTCGCTCGACGCACTTGATGTCTGCTATCGACTGCTGGTCACCAACTGAACGCGTGACGGCACCGTGATGAGTCGTATCACTTGACCGTAATCTGCTGTGGCTTTCCGCCCGCGTCCACAGTGTCCAGAACGAGGGGGCGGCGCCACAGTCGGTGCAGATACTCGACCACCTTGCGAGCGCGCTCGATGTCCAAGCCCCTCCCGTCGGTGTGGTGCTCGTGCTCCAGTTCGAGAGTGCCGTCGGTGCGCATGTGTCTGACAGACACCGCTGGAGCGCCGAAGTTGAATTTCGGCGTCAGGATCGACTCACGAAGTTCATCGATGTCCGTGTTGATGACTCGGATCTCGCCGTTTGGCTTCGCCTCGTACCGGAACAGGTCGAGCTCCCGGGCCAGCTCCTCGTCGAGGTAGTTGCGGATGAAGGAGAAGTCATCGTCCTGGCGCATGATTTCGCGTGCCTGATCCAGCCCACGGTGCTCGATGATTTTTTCCCACAGACAGAACCCCAGGTGATAAGGATTGATCGAGAGGGCCACCTGTTTGGAGCCGGCGTACGGCCTCACGACATCGGAATGTGTCTTGACGGCATCGAGGTACGTACTCTGAGGTAGAAAGTCCGCCTCGCGCAGCAGCCGCGCATGCCAGTAGGACGCCCAGCCCTCGTTCATGATCTGTGTTGCGAACACGGGGTAGAAGTAGAAGGACTCTTCACGCACGGTCAAGAAGATGTCCCGCTCCCAGTCTTCCATCTCCGGGGCATGGTTGGCGACGAACCACAGCAGATCCTTCTCCGGTCGCGGCGGCTGCGGCGCCCGGCGGCGCCTCCGCGTGTCTTTCATCTCCCGACGATCTTCCAACGCCTGATAGCGTGCCTGAAAAGGATCCTCCGATCCGCTCTTTCGGTCATCCAAGAACTCGGGATATGGTTCGCGGCGGAGTCCGGCGAATACGTCAACGTGCGCCTCGAGCGAAAGCGCAGCGTCCAGCACAGCCTCGACTCTGTCATCGCCGTGGAGTGCGGCGGCGTCTGAAATCCGACGAGCATGCTCGGCCGCCTTCTCGACGATGTTGTAGCCCACCTCTTCCTGACTGCGGCGGAACAGTTCGTTGTTCTTGGAAAAATCGGCGTGCCCCAGCACGTGCGCCACGATCAGCGTGTTCTCCTGCGGAGTGTTGTTCTTGGAGAGATACGCGCGGCCAGGGTTCCCAGGGAAGACCACTTCGAACAACCTGGAATGGCCCATTCGGTGCTGAACGAGCTGATAGAAATAGCGGACGCCGAAAGACCAGTGCGGCATGCGCACGGGGAGGCCGTAGACCGCCACTTCCATCATGAAGGAGCCGGGCACCAACTCGAAGTTCACCGGGAAATAGTCCAGTCCTCGTTCCCGGGCCAATGCTTCAAGCTTGCCTTCGTATAGTTCGAGCTCGCTCACGGCGGACCTCAGGGGCTATGACGGGTGTCTGTCCTGCTGAGTGCGGTCGATGAAGAACGCGCGGATCGCGTCCCAGACTTCCTCAGGAGCTGTCAGCACATAGCTGCCGACGTCGCCCGATCCGGCCAGATCGCGAAAGAGCGCTGCGGTCTCGGTCTCGCCGCCCCTGCGGGCGGGCGACGAGATCTCCACGTATCCCATGAAGCTGGCGACTGCACCGATTCGGGCAAGCGCTGCGGCGGCAGGCTGTCGATCCTGAGGGGAGTTCTCTCCGTCGGAAGCGTAGAACAGGTAGACGTTGTGCCGTTCTGGATCGTAGCGCGTGTCCACGAGCTCGAGGACCTTCTCGAACGCGCTCGAGGCGACAGTGCCTCCCGTTCCTGACACTTGAAAGAACTCCTGTTCCTGGAACTCCCACGCATCGACCGTGTGCGCCACGAATACTGTCTCCAGATACTTGTACTGTCGGCGGAGGCCCTGGACCACCCAGAAGAAAAATGTCTTCGCGAGTTGGCGATCCTCTACGCTCATACTCCCGGACACGTCCATCGCGAAGAACACAACCGCCTGCGTTGTGGGTACGTGCCGGTGAACCAACTGCCGGAAGCGCAAATCGTCGTCTGAAAAAGGGGGGGCTGACTCGCCCTGCACGTGACGTCGCTTGACCGCTTCCTTCATCGAGCGGCGGCGGTCGAGCCGCGATCGCGCGCCGTGACGGTCCAAGCCTTCGCGTGTGTACTCCTCGTCGCTCATGCCACCGACACGGGCCTGCAGGTTTGGCAGCTCGAGCTCTTCCCACAGCCAGTCAACGATGTCATCGATCGCCAGTTCCAACACGAACTGCACACCACCTGGCTCGGTGGTGCCGTGACCCTTGTCTTGGCCGCCGGTCTCGTTCTCGGGAGCGCGTATCACGTCGCCAGGGGACGCGCGCCCCTGTCCGGCGGCGGTCTGGGATTCGGGCGTGCGCAAACGAAAGCGGTAGTGTTCGAGCAGCTTTACCGGTACGCGCACGGTACGATGGCCGCCGCCCAAGATCTCAGCGTCGGAGATGATTTCCGGCAGCCGCTGCCGGACGGCATCTCGGACCTTCTCGCTATGGCGAAGCCAGTCGCGGGCACCGCGTGAGAAGAGATCGTACCAGCGGAACGGCCCTCCGCTCCCTCCCGTGATTTCGTCGTTCATGGACCGTCACCCCGGTTCTCGAACCATCCGGCCGGATTTGGTCAACCCACAACAGCGGGGGGCACCCCGAGGATCACTCCTGAGACAACAGCGTGGTCACGTAGTTGAGCGCCTCTTTGGCGCTGTGGTCGTCGTAACCGTATTCCCGCATGAGTCGCTCCTGGACTGTGGAGATCTTCTGGCGCGCCTCCTCGTCCGGACGGGCACTGGAAGTCACCAGCCGGAGGACGTCACGGCGTTCCGCGAAGAGGTACTGCTCGATCGCCTCGTGCAGCCTGGCGTGGCTGTCCAGTGTGAACTTCTCGCCTGACTTATAGGCCACCATCGCCTTGCGCACGACCTCCTGCCGGAACGAGAGTTTCCCGGAGTCGGAGATCTTGATCTTGTCCTCCACTGATCGGAGGAAGCGTTCGTCTGGCGCTCGTCTGTCGCCGGTGATGGGGTCGGTCACCTCGCGATGATCGAGCGAGGCTTCGACTTCGTCGAGGTATTTCTCCAGCAACTGCTGCGCCTCGGTTTCAAAGGAGGCGAACAGTGCACGGTGTACATCCTCCTTGACCCAGCGGTTGTAGAAGTCCTTGCGTGCCAGCACCAGAAAATCCACCCACGCCTTCTTCTGCTTGCCGTCCATGCGCGCGTCGCTCTCGATGGAATCCTTGAGCGCGATCAACATCTCCATGCTGGTCAGGCTGCGTTTGTCGCTGCGAATGATGGCGTGCGAGATCGCGTTGATGACGAACCGAGGGCTGACACCGCCCATCCCCTCGTCCGGTGTCTCGGATCGGATCCGCATCACCTCTGTCTCGGACACACCCTCGACCGTCTCGCCGGCATACAGCTGCACCTTCTTGCTGAGGTCGAGTCCCTCGCGCTCCGACTTCTGCAAGCGTGTCAAGATTGCGAAGGTGGCGGCCAGCTTGAGCACATGCGGGTCCATGTGCACGTCCTGAAACGCGGGGGCGCTGGTAACGAGCTTCTGATAGATGCGGGCCTCGTCCGTATAAGTCAAGGAGTACGGGATCTTGATGATGACCATGCGATCCAGCAGGGCCTCGTTCTCCTTCTCCTGCACGAAACGATTGAACTCCGCCAGATTGGTGTGCGCGACGATCGTCTCATCCAGATAAATCAGTGGGAAGCGCGAGACCTTGACGTTCTTTTCCTGGGTCAATGTGAGGAGGAGGTAGAGAAACTCCCGCTTGACCTTGAGGATCTCGATCATCTCGAGCAGACCGCGGCTGGCGGCATAGACCGCGCCCGACCACGACCAGGCACGCGGGTCGCCCTCGTCGCCAATTTGAGCCACCTTGGACAGATCCACCGACCCCACCAGGTCGGCGATATCGGCCGTCGTCGGATCGTGCGGTGCATATGTGCCCACGCCGGTGCGAGTGGCCTCGGAGAGGAATACACGCTCGATGGGCACCTTCATGAAGTCCCCCTCGAATTCCTGCTCCAGCCGCACGCGCGAGAGCGGGCTCAGTTCGCCGACGATCTCCACGCCATAGGTGTCTCTGAATTGGGCACGCAGACTGGCGGGCACGAGTACAAGCGGATTTTCGCGGATGGGCGAGCCTTGCAACCCGTAGACAGCACCCTCGTCCGTCTGGCTGTACTCCTCCAGCCCTCGTTTGAGGAGGATGACCAGCGTCGACTTTCCGCCCGAAGGAGGGCCGAGCAACAGCAGCAACCGGCGGCTGACGTCCGAGCCCGCACTGGCGGCTTTGAAGTACTCGATCACGCGGTCGAGCGACTCGTCGATGCCAAACAATTCCCTGCGGAACAACTCGCGGGCCGTGTTGCGCCCGCCATCGTCGACAGTTCCGGGTTGCCGCTGCCTCTTTTCATACCAGCGCAGCATGTCCCACATGTACTGGTGGCTGCTGCGCGTCTGCAGATGGGCGATCCCAGGAAGAACTTGTTCCAGGTAATCCGCAAATGACCCTTGCCAGTGCTTGGCACGGTGCTCTTTGGTGAACGCCGTTAACGATTCGCGTAGCTTGTCAGGATGGGAGCCAGGATGGGGCATATTGCGTAGGACCTCCCCCTAGTGTTCGTCACCTAGGTCAGCGTACACCGCATTACGTCCGACCTCACGATGTTCGTTTCTCGTGCTCGCGCCCGCGACGTCGTCGCCCAACGTGACACCGGTGGGGTACGAAAGCGCCGTCCCTCGCATGCGATGTCGCCCTCACGTTCGGCGATGCATCTTCAGGGCCACGAACGCCGATCTGCAAAATGGGCGGGTACGAGTGAGTCAGGGGGCGAGAGGGTGTCCAACTTCGACGACTGCCGCCTCGAACGGCGGTAGACTTCGCGCACGCGTCCGAAATCGCCCCGCACCGTGTCTTGGCTGAAATCGGAGTTGTTCATAGCAGTGCCCGTCACGCGGTTTACGAAATGGCACGTCGGACTGAAAAGGGCACGGAGAGGCGAAGTCATGAAGCCTTCGGTTATGAGTGCGCTAGCGGTCGTCCTGGTTGCAGGCGTGGCGTACGCACAGCATCCGAACGTGGTCGCGGTGCCTGGACAGCCGACGCTGATCCTCAGCAGTTTCGACCTCGCGCTGCTTGGCTACACCACCGAGGAGTTCTTCATTTCTGGCACGGCCTCGTCGTACACGCTCGCGGAGCCACCGTCACCGCTTGGCGTGTGGAACGCGGAGTCTGCGGCAACAGCGCCCTTCACGACGCGCATCGTCGTGGTGCGGCCGACCGATCCCAAGAAGTTCAATGGCACCGTCGTGGTCGAATGGCTGAACGTGAGCGGCGGCGTCGATGCCGGCGTCGATTGGAACACCACGCATCGCGAGATCACGCGCAATGGCTACGCCTATGTGGCCGTGTCCGCGCAGAAGGTCGGTATCGACGGCGGCTTCAGCATTACGGGGAGCAGCACGCCGTTGAAGAAGGCGAATCCCGAGCGGTACGGACGCCTGGTCCAT
>DASRJE010000128.1:0-4515 GCA_035649635.1 Vicinamibacterales bacterium
AGTGGCGATCCAGTCGGGGCCGGGTTTGTCGTGAGCCTCGGTCGGCCCGGTGGCAACATCACGGGCCTGACCAATGTTTCTCCTGAGCTGGCGGGCAAACGACTGGAACTCCTCAAGGAGTTCGTCCCCCGGCTTGGCCGCGTAGCAGTCCTCGGTGAGCCGCGTCACTCGGACTGGCAGACGCTGGCCGCCGCTACCGCGGCGTTGGGTGTGCAATTGCAAACCCTGAAGGTGAGCAGTCGCGACGAGTTTGACGATGCGTTCAATCTAGCGGCAAGCCAGGGAGCCGGCGGGCTGATCGTGTTGCCATCGCCCCTCACAAATCTCTCTCGGACACGCCTCGTCGCTCTGGCTAAGAGCAGTCGTTTGCCGGCCGTGTATGCACTGCGTGAGTATGTAGAGGCGGGCGGACTTATCGCCTATGGCCCGAACATTCCCGCCATGTACCACCGTGCAGCAAGCTACGTGGATAAAATCCTCAAAGGCGCCAAGCCTGCTGACTTGCCGGTCGAACAGCCCACGAAGTTCGAACTGGTCATCAACCTCAAGACCGCCAAGGCGCTCGGACTCACGATCCCGCAGACGCTCTTGCTGCGGGCGGATCAGGTCATCGAGTAGCGCGTGCCCGACCAAACGCGGCCAACTCCTCCGAGCGGCTCTCGGCTTCGCCGGGTGCGCGATGCCCTCCTACGACCGCTCCCTCTGGGCTCTCCGTACCCGGCTCGATTCGTGGTCCGACATCGGACGCATCGCGATAGGAATGGCGCGGAAGGGCTACGACCTCCAGCTCACGTGGTACGACGAGCGCTGTTCACGCCCGGGCAGGGCGAAGGAGACGCCTCAATGTTGACTCAGCTCTCGCTCCGCGAAATCTCGCACGTGATCGCCCTGACGATGGCACCGGCCTTTCTTCTCGCGGCGGTCGCTGCCTTCAGCGCGTTGGTGGTGGGTAAGATGACGAGCATGGTCACGCGTATTCGCACCTTGAATACCATTGAGGATGCCGATCGGGTCCGTGCTCACCTCAAGGCGGACATTCCACGGCTCAACCTCTGCACGAAGTTGTTGGCCCGATCGCTGGTATTCCTGGTGGGCACCGGTCTTGCCACGACGTGTCTCATGATTCTCGCGTTCGTCGGGGCTCTCATGAAGTGGCAGCACGATACGGCAGTCGCGGTTATCTTCGTGATTGCCCTCGCTCTCTTCGCGGTCGCGTTCGGGTGCCTCCTGTGCGAGACGCTCATCTGGCACCACGAATTTGATCATCAGGCGTGAGGTTGTCGCCTCCGGTTGGCCGAAGCGGCGGCGCGGACGAAGGACCTCGCTGCTTCGTTGCATTCTCCCTGCTCACCTCGGCTGCGACGGCCTACGCCGAGTGCGCGTGGGTGCTTTGGCAGCAAGATGAAACCGTTGCGCTCCGCCCCGGCGGGTCGAGCAAATGGGCCACGGCCCATCGCGTACGCTGATCGGGCGGCGTGCGTCGCCGTGATCGACAACTACGTAAAGGCCTGGCAAGAGAGAGGCGTGATGGAGCATTCCCCGGCCAGCGCGACCGGAACCGGATGGGAGCGCACGCCGTGGCACGCGACCCAGGGCGCGGCGTGGGAGGCGTTGAGACGACTCTCCTGTGCGGGACGAGCTGCCAGAAGAGCACGCCCCGGAATCCAAACGACTAGGTCGCCGTATCTCATGGGGCGCATTCCTCCTCGACCTGGCCTTAGTGATGCTGTATCTGCTGATGCGAGGGAGGCCGTGAGGGTCACTGGCGAGCGACGCTCATCGTCGGCGGCTCGGCGTGGGAGACGTTGAGGACGGCGGAGAGCGGAATGTGATGGTTCGACCGCTCGCGCAACTAGTCGGATGCGCCCACGACTTTCGTGCGCTCGAACCTCCACGCCGAGTCCTGACAAACTCGGTGCGTTAAGCTCCTTGTCACTTGACAATACTGCTCTCCGCGCTGTACCAAGGGCCGGAAGGCGACAGTAGGCCCTCGGTCGTTGTCGAGTCACGAAGAGCAACCGAAGAAACAACCAATAACTCTGGGAGGATCTGACGATGCGGAAGACGTTCGGGATCATAGCGGCCGCACTGACCGTCGCACTCTTCTCGTCGACGTTAGTTCTGGCTCAACCCGCCGCCAAGCCGACCGGAACGGTGGTTGCCGTCGAGACAGCCGTCGTCAAGATCAAGGGAGCCGACGGGAAAACCTATGAAGTCAAAATGGTTGATGTTATCGAAAAGAACCTCAAGACCGGCGACATGGTCGAGTACGAGGTCGTCGAAGGCAAGCCGGTGAAGGTGGCGAAGAAAAAGATGTGACCTGTTCGCCTGGCGGGGGCGGCCGGCTGGGCCGCTCCCGCTGCCGGAGAGCCGTCGTTGCGGTCCCCGCGCTCGGATCACTTGGCCCACTCTTTGCCCGCCGCGCTCCAAATTGACGCCATTCGACCCCATCTAGGCCAAGATCCACGCGGGCACAGGTGTAGATGAGCGACACCGACGCCCGCCTCTGGCACCCGTGGCTCCGCATCAACCGCGTCCTGCGCGTGATGCTGCACACGCACTGGAACGCCGAGGCCTGGTCTCAGGTCAGGATCGAGTTCAGGAGGCGCTCGCGCTGAGGAGTCAGATTCGGCGCGCGGGCTGGCTCAACTAGGCTCGTGACCGCGCGCTCCTCATGCCGCGCCGTGCTGGTGCGCGTCGGGGCGTAGCGGTCATCGCCGCGCACCACAGAGCTCGACAGCCTGCGTCTATCAGATCGGGCTGTCTCACGTCCTCGGCTATTTTGTTGGGGCCGCAAAAGCCTTCCGGCCGAAATAGCGGACGGAGAGTTGCGCTCACCGTCTTAGGGAGATCAAACTTTCTGTTCTCAGCAACGGACACCGACTCCGCCGGCTGGCTCGAGCCCGAACGGAAGGAGGCTCGCTGTTGAGCAAGCTAGGGTTTCCGAAACAGCTCATAAACTCCGAACTTGAACGTCAATCTCGTGCGGTCGAGCCAAGGAAAGAAGCTCTCTCCGGCGACGGCTCTCAACATACGCATGGCCGCCCATTTGACGCCCTGCTTCGATTTCAGGGACCTGACTATCTGTTCGTCGCGATGGCGGACGAAGCCGAGCTTGCGGCACGTCCGCAGGATCCCGGGATAGGTGACGTAGGTCACTGCTTCGCGCAGGAACTGCGGGGAACGTCCAACGGATCTGAGATAGATTGCCCCGAGCCACTTCGGCATCAGCGGCACCCAAGGGACCTGATAGTGTCCTTCCCTGAACGCGAGATAGTTCTCGCAGGCAAGATAGAAATGGCCCCCCGACCTCAACACCCGCCATACTTCGGACAGAACCTTTTCCGGATCCTGGACATGCTCGAGCACTTGAAGGCTCGCCACAAGATCGAAGGAAGAGGAAGGTCGCGGAATCGCCTCGCCATAAGCCCCGGCGAGCAGCTCGAACGGCTTGTTGTGGCGCTCGACCCGCCGGCACGTAATGCGCGCCCAAGCGGCTCCCGGCTCCAAAGCGGTGACCTTGGCGCCCCTTAGAACCAATTCTTCCGACAACATCCCCAAACCGGCACCGAGGTCCAGGACTTCTTTTCCCTCGATCGAAATGCCCGCAGCAACCATCGCATCGACCGCCCCGCGCGCCGGACGCCGCTCGAGCTCGACCGCCGCTCGTTTGTTCGCGTTTTGCTCACTGATTCCAAGGTCGGTCAAATAAAGCCGCATGGCCTCGTAGATGTCGCGATCGACGTCGCCAGAGTCGCTCACGCGCTGCACGTGATATGCGGATTGTCGATTCACGATACCCATGTCCGTCTCCGGCGTTGTGGCATGAGGCGTTACGATTCCTGTCACTTCTGCTGGCGCTGTGAAGTTACCAAATGTTCGATGTTGGTCGTAGTGGGAGTAAATGAGTACAAATTGGAACGTCGAGGGCACGGTCGAGGGCAAGGTGAGGACCAACCGCGCCCACATATGTTTCCAGCGGGGAGGTGCATGCTTGAACACTCTGAAAGGCGAGATCCTGAAAGCTGTTGCGATGGCGGCGTCGCTGGAGCGTGAGCCCGTGAGGCCAGGTGAGGACGAAGTGGGCGACCGAGCAGAGCGTCGCTATCAGATCCAAGCGCGTTTCGACGCCTTGTTAGTGGAGGCGGGCGCTCGAATATCGGCGGCGACATTGTCGAAGAGTCCTTGCTTGACGCCATGCTGTCTGGGGTCTGGACGTTTCGCGGGCTGGCCGCCTGATATGATCGACGGCCGCGAGGCCTCTACACCATCAGAGTGATAGCCGTTCCAGACGATGGCTCGGAGACGCACCATCTCATTGACATCGCCCTGTTCCCACGAGCGAGATCGTTTGGAAGCGAATGTTCCGCGCGGGCAGTGCGCCCGAATTGCGACTGGGTCATGAACACTCCACTAGCTCCTCTTTCAGGTCAGCCCACCAGTAGGTCGCGAAGGCGCCCGGCGGGAGCAAGGACCCAGAGATTCTGACGACCACGCGATTCCGGCTCTAGGGGA
>DASRJE010000129.1:0-16085 GCA_035649635.1 Vicinamibacterales bacterium
ACTGCCTACTCTGGAGTCAACGGTGGCGCGTGGTTGAAACCGACATCCGTCCTGCAGGGCCGAATCTTCAAGTTCGGCGCGAGATGGGACTTCTGATCGCATAGTTCGGCACTCGGGAATTGGGCCCGCCTCCGAACGGAGGCGGGCGGATGGCTTTCGAGCACTGAAACAACTGGCCCGTCGTGGCGCCATTTGGGCGCGAACCCTCCGCCGCTCGAGGGCATTTTGGCCATACGAATTTACTTTTCAGAAGCGGAGGGAGTCGTACGCCTCGATCCCGGCACTGTCAAGGTTGCTGCCCGAAAATTCAGTCTGCGCAGGGAGTTAGGCGAGCAGGCTATAATCCTCGACGCTTCGCATGGCGAAAAATTCGAAAGCCGAATTCGTCGCGTCCCTCGAGCGAGGGCTGCGCGTGCTGCAAACGTTCTCCGGCGAGTATCCCCAACTGACACTCAGTGAAGTTGCGGCGCTGACCGGTTTGACGCCCGCCACCGCCCGCCGATCGCTCCACACACTCGAGGAACTCGGGTACGTCGGCAGGACCGGCCGCCGGTTTCTGCTGCGGCCGAAGGTCCTGGCGATCGGCACCGGCTACCTGAGTGCCATCAACGCTGAAGTGGTGCTCCAACCGTTCCTCCAGGAAGTCGTCAACGAGGTTGGCGGCAGCTCGTCCGTAACGGTCCTGGATGAGACCGACATTGTTTATATCGCGCACGCCTCGCTGAATCGCGCGATTCGTCTAACGGCAGGTGCGGGCTCACGCTATCCGGCATACCCCACGTCGATGGGGCGCGTCCTGCTGGCGTTCCAACCCGAGTCGGCCATCGACGCGTACTTCGAGCGCGCGACGTTGCGACGGTTGACCGAGCAGACTGAAACGAACCCCGCGGCGCTGCGCCGGATTCTCAAAGAGGTGCGCACAAAGGGTTACGCCGCCATCCAGGACGAGCTCGACTACGGCATCGTGTCGTGTGCGCTGCCCATCTTCGGACCACACGGTCGTATCGTCGCCGCCGCGAACTGCTCCGACGTCACGAACCGTTTGGATCGCGACACGATGATCAAGAAGCGGCTGCCCGTATTACGGCAAGCCGTGCGTCGCATCGAGGGGATGCTGACGCAGCACCCCGAGCTCACGAACTCGGTCGAGTCCGTCGCCTCCGACTATGTGAGATCGCGAGCCGTCGCGCGCGTGGGGCAGCCTGCCGCGAAACTGGAGAGGGCGGTTTCGCCACGGCCCGCCCGGCGCTAATCATGAATTGTTGATTTAGCGATCTTTGATTATTGATTCGTTGGTGATTGATGATTGTCGATTGCTGTTGCGGTTCCTGTTTCGGCCGCCTCAATGAAAGCCACCAGTAATCAACGATCACCAATCAACAATCGCCAACGACTCACTAATCAACAATCAACAATCAAAGATGCTATTCGATGCTATTTGGCGCGCTCGGCAGCCCGCGCGCCGCTGAGAATATTGCGCATCGCGTTATTGCCTTCGTGGCACGCGTATTCGAAGAAACCGTAATCGTCATCGCGCTTCAACGGAAACGACACGCGCCATGGCCCGGTCCACGTCTTGGGATCGTCAACGGTCGCCTCGTACTGAATAGTGGTGGCGTCGGTACGCGTGAAGCGCTCCACCATGCGAAGGCTGTCGCTGGTCGGCATGAGGCGCCCGTTGCCGGTCACGCCAATCGTTCCGTTGAAGTTGGTCGTTTCGATCACCAGCGTGTCGCCCTCCCAGTGACCGCGCGCGAAGCCTATATGCTGGCGAATCGCCGGAGACGAAACGGTACGGCCGTCGCCCCTCGACTCGGCTCGGGGCGACCCTGAGCTTGTCGTCCCTCGACTTTGCTCGGGACGACCCTGAGGCTCTCGAAGGGTCGAAGGGTCGAGCGGAATAATCCGTGTCTCGTGGATCATTTCGTAGCGAATCGCCACGTACCCGGGGCTCTGCACGATCTGCGTGCCGTTGTTGTAGACCACCGGCGCGATGCCACCGAGGACGCCACGCGAAATGCAGCGATCGTAGTAATCCAGGTCGTCGGGTCCGTTGAAGGGGCCGGCACCGGTGCTACTACGCCGTGCACGGTCGGCCGCGCGCCGCTCACCATCAGGTGTCATCGGTGGCATTCGGCCGTTGGGCGGATCCACGATCAACGAGGCCTGACGCTGCGGTGTGCCACGCTCGCCCCAATGGTTTGGCGGTCCCGTTCCGTCGCCTCCACCCGTCCGCGCGGCAACGAACTCTTCGCTGTCGGCGGCCGCCTGCTGCGAGGACTGCTTCTGACGCTGCGCGAATTCCTCGTCGGTCAGAAAGGCACGTGTACCCAATTTAGGATCGCGCTGCAACGGCACACCGATCATCTCCGAACTCGGCCAGATCCCCTGCAGATCCGGATCGCCCCACGCCGTGCGGGGCGCGACGTATTTGGCTGCGGAGGTCGACTGCGCGGGCATGTCCGTGGTCATCAGGATGATGCCCGCGAGTGTGATCACGCCGAACATGCTGAACTTCATCGAGACCTCCTGCAATGACCCCGGGGGTAATTTCCCAGGTACGTGTGGAAATTACCCGCGCGGGTCTTATCGCGCAAACGGTGACTGGCTCGTCTGACCTTTCCCCTCGGTCACCGTGACGATTTGATTCGCGGCCACATCGCGAATGCTCTCAGTCTGGCCCGCCGGCCAGCGCACGTCAATCCGATCGACACGCGCGGCCTCACCCAGCCCGACGTGTGCACGCAGATCATTCTGGCCCAGGTAGCTCGAACCCGACTTGATCTCGCGGACCTGCGTACGGCCGCCGGCAGTGACGGTCAGCCGCGTGCCGAGACCGTCACGGTTACTGCGCGTACCAACGACTCGAATCTCGATGGAGTTGCGCGCATTTCCACCCGTGTTGCGCAGGACCTCGACCGCTCCTCCGTTATTGGTGACGACGAGATCGATGTCTCCGTCGTTGTCGATGTCGCCCCCAATCAGCGTGCGACCGACATCGTCCCGGGCGAAGCCACTCCCCGACTGGCGGCTGATCTCCGCAAACCGGCGGCCGTTCATATTCTGGAACAACATCTCTTTTACCTGATCCATGGTTAGCCCGCGACGGCGATGCGGAATTTTCAGTCACGATCGGAAATTTCACTCGCATGCGTCCGGACGCTGTACCACTTGTGCTGCGGGAGGACGTGGCCCGAGAATTGTCCACTCGACGAGCCCAGATGCGAACTTCTGCTTACGCTCATTCCGTTTTCGCCCTCTTGGCATGCCTTGGCGTCACCGTGGCCATCATCGGGGTCAAGGCACAACAGGCCACACGTGAGACAACCCCGTCAGCCGACTGGGATCTCACAGTCCTGGAGACGGCGCCCGACCTGAACCCCGACCCCCGAATCCTGGAGATCAACCTGACAGCAGCAGTTGCACAGGTCGAAGTGTCGCCCGGACGCCGGATCGAAGCTTGGACGTTCAACGGCACCATCCCGGGTCCACTGATTCGACTCTCGATGGGCGATCGCCTGATCGTCCACTTTACCAACCAACTGCCATCACCGACGACGGTGCACTGGCACGGACTGCGCGTCCCCATCCAGATGGACGGTGTTCCTGGTTCATCGCAAGCTGCAGTCGAAACAGGTGGCACGTTCACCTACGACTTCGTCGTCCCTGATGCAGGTCTGTACTGGTATCACCCGCATGTCATGTCGGCGGCGCAAGTGGGTTTCGGGCTGTACGGCGCCTTCCTGGTGGACGACCCATCAGAGACATTCAAGGTACCTGATGAACGTGTCTTCGTACTCAGCGACATAGACATCACCGAGCGGGGCAAGCTGGAGGATCCACAAACGGGCGGATCAACAGGCATGGCGTTCGGACGCGAAGGCAACACACTGCTCGTCAACGGACGAAACCATCCGCGGCTCACTGTGCGGTCGGGCGTCACCCAGCGCTGGCGCGTGGTCAACGCCGCGAAGAGCCGGTTCTTCGATCTCGAACCGGGCGACGGTATGAGCTTTACAAAGATCGGCGACGACAGCGGACTTCAGGAATACTCGCAGCAACTGGACTCGCTCGTGCTCGCGCCGGGCGAACGGGCAGATGTCTTGTACACGCCGACCGCAAAGCCTGGCACGGAGTACGCCATCCACGCCCGGCTCTTCAACCGTGGATACGGCAGCGTCGAAGCACGACTTGGCGAAGAACTGTTGGGCGTCGTGGTTGCGGACACACCGGCCGTCACACTCGTACCGCACCCTAAAGTCACTCGCGCGATCGAACCCATCGCTCAGGCCGGTGCCACGCCGGTCGCCATCGAATTCGGCATCGAGCAATCGCCGTTCGACAAGACGTTCAACTACACCATCAATGGCAAACCGCTCGACCGTATCCCGCCACTCAAAGCAACCGTAGGCGAGACACAGATCTGGACGGTGACGAACACGACGGCCTGGTCCCACCCGCTCCACCTGCACGGCTTCTTTTTCCAGGTGCTGGACAAAGACGGAACCCCGCGCCGCCCGTTACAGTGGAAGGATACGGTCAGCGTGCCGTTCAAGGATCGGCTCACCCTCATCGTGCGGTTCGACGACCGCTCCGGCTCATGGATGTATCACTGCCACATCCTCGACCACGCGGAAGGAGGGCTCATGAGCGTGGTGCGCCTGTCTCGACCCGGCGAGGCTCCGCCGCCATTGCCATCGGAGCAGAGCCCGCACGGGCACTCTACGAGCGGACGATAAAGCGGTCGGCAAGCCGCGTCTACCTAGATCGATGGCAGAGCGGGGGCGTTGCCTGAGGCGGCAGATTCCCGCGCGGTTCGGGAACGCCAGCATTCAGACCCGCCTGAAGCAGCCGCGCCTGCTCGGTGGCTGCGTCCTCGCACAACATCAGCCGATCTTTGATCAGATCATCGATGGCGCGAATTACCTCACTGTAGTACCGGCCAAAAGAGGGATAGCGCTCCTCGACCGATGGCCGCGGGTCGCCCGACAACCGGCGCTCGGTCGCGGTACGCGCGAACGGAACATATTGACCAGCAGCTTCACAGCCATCGTTGGCCTGTGCACCGGACCGGAGCGCCCAGCCCGTATAAGTGGCCAGGGGGACCGTTACGTCGGGCAAACGCACACCCGCGATCTCATTGCCGTCGCTGTCAGTCGTGGGTACGAAACTCGGATAGATCGGTCCGTTGACCGGGTTGTCTTGATACGGCGGCGTGACAAGAGGTGGGTTGATCGTCGCAATCCCGGTCGTGTAGAACCCCGGCCCATAGTCGAACAGATAGCGCGTGGTCTTGAGGCCCGTATAGGTAACGCCGGGTATGTCCGGAAACCCCACAACTGACCTTGGAAGCGGCGGCACCAGTGTGCCGTCGGCGAGGCGGGGCACCCTGCTCGTGGGCGGTATCTCGCCGTCGGCCCAGCGATCCAGCGATATGAACAGTGCCCTTTGAACGGGTCCCGAATTCAGAGGATTGAGGAACTGCTGGCACGCGCCTTTCACTGCCGCATTGCCCACGCCATGCTGATGGCTGGAGATCAGGTAATTGCGTGTAAACGGAGAGTCGGGCAGATCGAACGTACCCGTGGGATCGGTGTGCAGCAGGGATCCGGCCTTGACCCAATACTCGTTGGCCGAGTTGATCTCCACGCTTAGGGGGCACGTCCCCGTTGACGTGCATCGCGCGTAGCGGCTGTCGGTCCGACCGCTGATCGGATCGGTGGAGGTGACGTTGGCAAACGGGAACACTCCCTCGACGTACAGGTGCTCTTGACGGTTGCGCTCAGTACGCTGGGGCTGTGAGAACCGGTAATTCAAGTTGAGGCCGTCGCCGGCTGCTATCCACTGCATCATGCCGTCGAATACCTTCTTGCCGTTCTCGGCCTGGTTGAAGCCGAGATATCGGAAGTCGTTGAGCATCCGCCCCGGCTGCGACAGGACTGCCGAGTAGATCCGGCTGACGTCTCCGGCGAGCGGATTGGCCGTCCCGAAACTATCGGTCTCCTCATAACGCAACCACGCGTTCCAATCACGGACCGCGGCCAAGCCAAGCCCGTTTACGGAAGGGTCCTTTGCGGTGTACCGGAACTCGTAGATGTCGTTCGCGGCAAACGGCGTCCCCACTGGCAGCAGGCGTATCGCCGTTCCGGCGGCACTCGTGTACTCCCATCCGGACGCGGGAATGAGCACCGGCTGGTCATCCAGATGAACGCGATGGCTCAACGTGGCGCTCGCTTTGTCCAGCGTGGCTGCCGGATAGCTCAAGGTGAAGGCCGTCGCCGAGCTCACGATGTATTCGTACGACGGTCCCGTGATCGACGTACCATCAAGATTTCTGGCAATCGGCAGCGTGATGGTCGCGTTGAAGTTTGCCGTGTTCGTCCCGGCCGATTTGTCCCAGCCGCTCCAAACTATCGTGTAGCCACGAGGCATCAGGAACGAGTTCGCGAGCACAGCGGGATCGGTAATCGAGCCCGGGTCGTTGCCGCCAGGCATACGAGCGAACGCACTCCAGGTCTTGCCGCCGCGGTTCGGCGGCTCATACATCACTTTGTGGGCGCCCTTCGTCAGGTCGATCGGTTTGAGGATGTAGAAGTCGAAGGAGTACTCGACATTTCCACGCACATTCCTCGGCGCAAGCGCGAGGTCCACGATCACGGCATTCTGTGGATCGGTAGGATCGACTTCACCAAATGCCTTACCCACAATCCTTTCGTACTGTCCAACACCGGGCCATGAATAGCCGCCAAAGGTCGGCGATTCCTTCGACGTGATCTGAATTCTCGTGATGCTTGCATTTGTGGGACTGGCTGCGAGAATCAGTACAGCAAGTGTGATCAAAGCTGCGAGCCCAGGGGTAAGACTCCACGCACGAAGACGCCCCGTAACAGTCATGGGTGGACCTCCTCGGGGTGGATCAACGTAGAGCTGACAGAAAACGAACTGAGTTATTTCCTCACTGGCTCGAACTTCTGGATCCGCTTCGCCTGTTCCACTTCGCCGGTGTAGATGTTGCCCTTCGAGTCCATGGCGATCGCGTTGATCCAGTGGAGTTGTCCCGCGTAGCGGCCGTTGCCGCCGAAAGACCCGAGCGTCTTGCCACTCTGACGATCGAGAATCCACACGCGGTTGTTCGTGCCGTCAGCGACGTATAGGTATTTCTGGGACGTGTCGCGCGAGATAGCGAGCTTATAGGTGGTGCCGCACGGCGGCATCTTCGTGTTGTTGAGGCCGCCGCATCCTTCCCCTCGTGCCGGCGTGTTAGGAGCCACCGAGAAATCCTGAAGCCACTTGCCGTCCGTGGTGAACACCTCGATTCTGTTCTGCCCGCGCTCGCCGACGTACACGCGCCTGTCGTTCGAGATCTCGAGGAAGTGAAGATCGGGCACGAAGTTCTTTTCCGGCGGCGGTGGAGCTCCAGTCCATGTATAAGGGGGCGTCGGATCGTTTGAGATTTCGCTCAGCGGCATGCCGTGACCACCCCACCCGCGTTTGAAGGCGCCGCTGTCCATGTCGTACACCAGCACTCGCTTCCAGTTGATGATGTAGATCTCACGAGCGACCTCGTCGATCTGAAAACGCCCTTTCGACACGAGCACGTCCGTTTGCTGATTGTTCTCGGCGAGTTGCGCTCCCTGCGGCGGGCGGTGACCGAAGTCCCACACGAATTTGCCGTCCCGCGTGAACTTCAGGATGCTGTCCTGAGGCGCGGTGCCGCCCACCCACACGAATCCCTGGCGGTCTGCAATCACCGTCTGCAAGGCAGTCGGCCACAGCGGGTGATAGCCAGGACCGCCCCACGCGTGTACGACCTTGCCATCCTGATCGAGCTCGACGACCTCCGGGCCGCGCACGCAGCAATCGATCCGCGACGGATTGCCGTCGCCGCCGATCTCATCGCCCTCGGCCGCGGCCGCGCGATTCAGGAACCAGATGTGGTCCTCATGGTCGACGTGAATGCCGGTCACCTGCTGCATGCTCCACCGGTTCGGCAGCGGCTTCGGCCAGAAGGGATCCACCTTGAAGATGGGAGCGCCGTTCGCGTCCACTGAAGGCGCGCGTTCCTGCTGCGCGTCACCCACCGCGGCCGCGGTCCAGATCAGAAGAACGACGCATGCGGGTCCCAACGATGCCTTCGTCTTCATACCTGCCCTCCTACCCTCCAGCCGACTTGACCGGCTGAATTGCTGACGAATGAGTCAAGTTTCCCCCGGTCAAGACGGCGTGCCCCGACGCGCGGCCAGAAGGAGACGCTGCGCCTGGCGAGGCGGTCTGCGGCAGCGGCTCGCCAGGTGGTAGTGAATTCGTGGCGCAGCGTACTACGGACGCGCGTCGAGCCGAAGAGCTCGACATACGGGCCGCAGAGCTGATCTGCAGGCCTCTTGACGGCCACACACGCCTGTGTTGTCCTTATTCAGTTCTCAACGAGAAACAATTTTCGTAGAGCGAATATGCGCAACGGGCTTCTCGATTCCACGCTGGCTTCGAAAGTTTATGACCGCGTGCGGCGCGGCATCGTCAGCGGCGAGCTTCGGCCCGGGCAGCCGATGTCGCGACGCCGGATCGCCACCGAACTACGCACGAGTCCGCTGCCCGTCGCCTCCGCATTGCAGCGTCTCGAGTTCGAGGGGCTGCTCGAGAGCCGCCCGCGCGCCGGGACGCGCGTGCGCGCTGTCTCCCTGAACGACGTGCGCGATCACTTCGTGGTCTGGGAAGCGCTCGAGACGCAGGTCGCCATGCGAGTCGCGCTGATGGCCACCGCCCTCGAACTGAAGCGTCTCGGCACGCTCGCGGAGGAATTGGACAACTCGCAGCTCGCCGCCAGACAGTATTCGCTGTTGCACAGCGATTTTCATCGCCAGGTGGCCGAGTACAGTCGATGCCCGGCGCTCTACGACGCGGTGGATCGGTGTCACGCGTTCGCCATGCTGTGGCTCTCGCAGGTCTCGCAACCGTGCGGGTTGAACACACGCCATCAGCAGCTGGTCGCCGCCATCTCTTCACGAGATCCCCTGAAGGCGGCGCATGAGGTGTCGCAACACCTGTCATTCGGCATTGCGCGTGCGATTGAGGCACTGGCATCCGACAGCGCTGGTGACGGAGAACACAACGGGCGCTCGATCTTCAAGCGTCAGCAGCGAAAACAACCGTTGCATCGACGCAGCCGTCAACCCCGCTGACACGCCGGACATGCCACTCCGTGCAATGCTGGTCCCTGCTTGGTGTTCTCGTGGCCCTACTTGGCGCGTCCCTTATAACCCTGCGCCATCATCGGGATTGACCAGACCTGCGCTGCGTTGGCGACTTCGGTACCATCCGCATCGGTCGCACCGCGCGCGAGGATGAAGAACGTTTTCTTGTCCGGACCCCCAAACGCGCCGGTGATGATGCCGCGGGGCGTGGGAATGGTGCCAAGGTTCTTGCCGTCCGGGCTGAGCACGACGACGCCCGCGTTGGTCGTCACGTAAATGCGACCCATTGAATCGATCGAAAGGCCGTCGCCACCGCCCTCGTATTTCCCCAACGCCCGCTGGTTCGTCAACGATCCGTTCGCCTGCACGTCGAACACCGCAAGCTCTGGCCCGTCGGTGACGTAGAGCGTCTTCTCATCCGCGCTCAGGACAATGCCGTTGGGGGTGACGTCATCACCGTACTTCGTGACGACGCCCTTCGGGTCGGCGTAATACACGCCGCCCATCGTGAAGTAGGCGCCACCCTTGCTGTCCGCGGTCAAATCATTGATGACTCCGCCTATACAATCGAGCGGCTCGCCCTGATACGTGTTGGCCAGCACCTTTCGCTGAGGCGTCAGTTGCGTGACGTTGGCACGGAGCCCACGCTGCACGATGAAGACAGCGCCCTTCTTGTTCCTCGAGAGCGCGCCACCGGTGTGAGTGTCGGAGTAGGCGACGGTGGCCTTGCCATCCTTATCGAGCTTCTGCACCTTGCTGTTATCGTTCTGTGCGACGAGCAGAGTGCCGTCATCGAGACCCACGATGCCATCACCGTTGTTGCCGGCTTCCTGCCACAGGAACTTCCACTTCTGACCGGCGGCGATGACGCCCGGAATTTCCGGCACCATGTAATCGCGAATGCCTTGCGCGGGCGCCGCACCGCCGCCGCCTGCTCGCCCTCCCGCGCCGCCTCGTCCCCGTCCCGCTGGCGGTGGGGTCTTACACATTTTGATCAGCGCCTCGTAGCCGGGATCAGCCGGCGCCTGCACCGAGGCCGGGGGCGTGGTAGTGGCTCCTGCCGGCAGCCGTGGAGGCTGACCCTGGGCCAACGCTACGAGGGGATACACAACCGAGACAGCAATTGTGAAGAGACCTCTCGAACTCATGAAACGCCACCCTCCATCGACGAAAGCATATACGAACTGACGCATCACAGGGCGATGGTGCGACGGTGCGACGGTGCGGATGGCCGCGCGCTTCGCACTCTCGCACCGCCGCACGTCGAACCGTTAGATGATCGTGACGATTTCGATCTGCCCTTCGCGCCTGAGGACCGTGGCGCCAATGTCGTGCGGATGGCGCTCGAGACGGAGATCGATTCGCGCGTCGCCAACAGCGAGGTCGGTGAGTCGCAGCCAATCGAGCGTGTCAGGAAGACGCCCGCGCGAGAAGGAGATCCGGCGTGCCGGGGCGTCGATGTGTACCCCGAGGGTGGCGGCCAGCAACAGGAACACGGCGCCCGCCGCCCAGGCCTGCGGCGCGCACGCCACGGGATAAAGGGTCGGGTACTCGCGACCGCGGCGAGGAAAGCCGCAGATGAGTTCCGGCAATCGATGCAGATCGACCGCTTCGCTCAGATCGGCCATTGCCGTGAGGATGCGTCGTGCGGCAGTCGTGTAGCCGTAGCGCGCCATCCCCGCCGCGATCAGGGCGTTGTCATGCGGCCAGATGGAGCCGTTGTGATAGGACTGCGGGTTGTAACGCCGTTCGGACGTCGCCACCGTGCGCACACCCCAGCCCGCAAACGACGCCTCTTCCATCAGCGTCGCGCACACGCGCTCGGCTCGGTCGTGGGAAACGATTCCTGCAAACAAACAGTGGCCCGGGTTTGAAGTTCGTACGCGGCAGGGACGCTTCTTTCCATCGAGCGCCAGGGCATAGGTGCCGAGGTCCTCGCACCAGAACTCCTTCTCGAATCGCACTCGGAGTTTCTCCGCACGCGACAGCCAGTCGCTGGCCGATCGCTCATCGCCGCGCAGCGCGGCGAGCTCTGCCGCGCCTTTCCATGCGGCATAGGCGTAGCCCTGCACCTCGCACAGCGCGATGGGTGCTTCCGCCATCGATCCATCAGCGTGAAAGACCGAGTCGTACGAGTCCTTCCAGCCTTGCTGTACCAACCCGGTTTCCGATTGCCGGGCGTATTCGATGAAGCCATCACCATCGACATCACCGCGTTCCAGCATCCACTCGAGCGCATGCACGAGGTTCGGCCAGATCCGATCGATGAACTCCATGTCACCCGTGCGCAGGTAATACGCATTGGCGAGCATCACGAAGAGCGGTGTGACGTCGCAACTCCCGTAATAGCAGCCGAATGGCACCTCGCCGAGCGCCGCCATCTCGCCGCCACGCATCTCGTGCAGGATCTTTCCAGGGGATGCATCGCGCGTGTCGTCTACCGTCGTGGCCTGAGTCTTGGCGAGAAACGACAACACACCGCGCGCCACGTCGGGGTTCAGCCATAGCATCTCGAATGCGGTGATGATGCCGTCGCGGCCAAACGGCGTGCTGAACCACGGAATGCCTGCGTACGGGTAGGTCCCATTCGGCGTGTCGGTCATCATGATCTGCAGGTCCGCGGACGACCGGTCGAGCCATCGATTGAAGATGGTGCTCGAGCTCGCCAGGTTGCAGCAGAACGTATGTGGTGACCGCGCGCCCGGCCCCGTCTTTATCGTCAGCACATCGTCAAACGAGATGCCCGGCGCCGCTGTCTGATCGTCGATCTCGCATTCGACCGTGATATCGATCGTCGCGCTGGCCATTGGCTCGAGCTGGAGTGTCCACATCACGCGATTCTGGCCGCCTCGATCGGGATGGCGATTCCATCGGACTCTGGTCCGCCGCTCGCGACCATCCAAGCCTCGATAGCGCATGAGGTAGCCGTCCGCGGTTTCATCCGGGAGTCGCTGACCTCGCCTCGCACGGCGGGTGCCGCGCACTTCGAAGACGTCGGCGTAGTCGGCATCGAAGTACACCGAGATCGGCACATCGATGCGATCGAGGCGATAGTTGGTTACCTGAATACGCTCGACACAGCTTGCGTACCAGAGCATGCGCGTCCGGCAAATGTTGATCTCGCCTCGCCCTACAGCGACAATGCCGTCGCGGCGCAGATCGGGATTCGAAAGATCGGCCTCGAACAGTGCGTTGTTGGCAGTTACGATCGAGCTGAGCAGCAGCGGTTGCTGCCCAAAGAGTAGCAGCTCGAAACGGGACAGGAAGCGGGTACCGTCGTAGTAGAGGCCTTCCTCGCTGGCTTCGCTCGGGATGATGTCGCCCCGTGGGTCGAACACGGCGAACGAGTCGCCATGCTTGAGCACGCGCAGCGGCGTGATCGGGCGCTCCGAATCCGCAATGATCGGAAAGCGCTGATCGAAGTGCTCGAGGAATGGATCGCGGGGACCCTCAGGCGACGAAATTTGCACCGGCCGCGCTCGAAACGAGCTGTCGATAGAGTCGAACATACCCCGACGCCATGCGCGCGACGCTGAAACGACGCCTAAATGCGTCGCGGCAGGCGCGACGATCCAGTGTATGCGTACGCTTCGTCGCGTCAACCGCCTGATCAAGGTTGTCCACCACAAATCCGGTGACGCCGTGCTCGATAACCTCATCAACCGAACCGCCGCGGTATGCCACAACGGGGGTGCCGCACGCCAGCGATTCGATCATCACCAACCCGAACGGTTCAGGCCAATCGATGGGAAACAGCATCGCGCGCGCTTGACCCAGAAACGTGCTCTTCATCGCGTCGGGAATCTCGCCGATGAACTCGATGAGGGGGTGCTCCATCAGCGGGGCGATCTCGTTTTTGAAGTAGAGGACGTCGCTTGGATCGACCTTGGCCGCGATTTTCAAGGGCCATCCGCACGCCTTCGCTATCGCGATTGCGCGATCGACGCGCTTCTCCCTGGCGATGCGTCCGATAAACGCAAGATATGAACCGGGCTCAGCGTGAAATCGAAAATCCTGCTCCCGCAACCCGTGATAAACGGTGTCCACCCAGTTCTGACGAGGCAGCGGCGCGCGCTGCGCGTCGGAGATCGACACGAGCGGCAGCTCGTTGAATTCCTCGTACAGCGGCACGAGATCCGGCAGATCGAGGCGGCCGTGCAGCGTGGTCAGATGCGGCGTGGCCATCCGTCGCGCGACCGGAAAGTGCACCGGAGCGATGTGGAAATGAATGACGTCGAAGTCGTCGGCGCGCTGCATGACCTGCTCGATCATGAGCATGTGAGCCGCCAGCGGATCCGCGCAGCCGATGAGGCGTTGAGCCTGCTCACACGGCGCGACGAGGGTGGCCGCCGTATGCGAGTCGCCGCTCGCGAACAAGGTGACGGCATGACCCAGTTTGACGAGCTCGTCGGTGAGGACGCTGACGACACGTTCCGTTCCACCGTAGAGCTTCGGTGGAACACTTTCACTCAGCGGTGCAATTTGCGCAATCCGCAGCTTCCCAGGTGGCGCAAAACGCATAGGTAGAGGGTCCCTCCACCCGCTGAGTGCAAGTGACATGCCTCATCTACCGCGTGGCGAAGACGAGCTGAACTGTCGCCTTATCACTTCCGCGCTTCGTCGTCATCGCTTCTTCGATGTCGATCGCCGCCGCGATGGGACCTTGGCGCCTTCTTTTCGCGCCTCGCTCAGGCCGATGGCGATCGCCTGCTTCCGACTCTTTACGCTGCGACCCGATCCGCTTTTGAGCGTTCCCTTCTTCTTCCGTCGCATCGCAGACTCGACCCGCTTCGACGCCGCCTTTCCATACTTCGCCATACGTCACCTCTGATGGGGCGCGTGCACGGACTATTCCAGATGAAGAGAACGTTAAAGCTCCCTGGTCATCTCGACCATCGTGCGACGAAAGCCGAGGCGTTCGAACAGTCGCTGCGCGCCTTCGTTCTGCTGCGCCGTCCATAAGATGACGCGCGGCGCGCCGTGCTCGCGCAGCCAGTCGGCTGCCGCATCGATGAGGGCCGTGGCCACGCCGGTGCGACGTCCGCGTTCATCGACGACCACGTCGTGGATAAACCCGCAGGCTTCGCGCAGTTCCTTCCATGATTGCGGCTCGAGTCCGGCATAGACGTAGCCAACGACCGACGCCCGCTGCTCGGCTACGAGGACCACCACGTCTTCCTCGCGTAACTGTGTCCCAAGAAACCAGGCGTACCCGCTCTCCACGTCGCCGGCAGGCGCCATGAATCTCTGCGCGTCGAACTGGTAATGAGTACGAAGGAGCAACGCACCAAGTCTGCCCAGTGCGGGGAGATCGGCCTTGGTCGCCTTTCGGATCGCAATCGCTTCGGACATGACTGCGATCTTATGCGTGCATCAACGTGAGATGTCGCATGGCCCGGCGATTTTACCCGCAGTCCGAAGGCGCCGGACTTAGCGCAAATCGAAGATTAGAAAGACCTGGCGAGCGGGCAGACGTGTGTCTCTGGCAATTCAAACACGTGTTTGATACAGTTGTTTCACACTCATGAAACGCGCGATCCCGCTGCTCATAGTCCTGGCTGTCGGTGGGGGTCTGTATTGGTACACCAGCCGTCCGCCCACGAGCCTTGTGCTCACCGGCATTGTCACCACGAATCACATCTCGGTCAGCCCTCAGATCACCGGGCGACTCGAGAAACTCCTCGTCGCCGAAGGCGATACGGTGAAGGCCGACCAATTGCTGGCAGTGCTCGCCCCCGATGAACTGCGCGAGGAACGCGCCTACTACTCCTTCAGCGCCGAGGGCGTGGGTTCGCAGGTGCAGGAGGGCGAGGCAGCCGTCCGCCTCCAGGAGCGGCTGACGACGGATCAGATCGCTCAGGCCGAAGCCAATCTGGAAGCAACCCGCTCGCAGGAGGCTGCCGCGCAGGCGGAGTTCGACAACGCGAAGATCGCCTACGACCGCGCCCAGAAGATGTTCAAGGATGCCATCGGCACGCAGGAGCGGCTGGACGAGACGCGCACCGCGTACGAAGTCAGCAAATCACGCCTCGCTGCGGTCGCCAAGCAAATCGAGGCCTCGCGCGCGGCCGTCGCCCTGGCGCGTTCGAACGCAGAGCAGGTCACCATTCGACGCAATCAGCTGCACGCCAGTCAGAAGCAGCAGGCAGCCGCCTCCGCGCAGCGCGCCAAGGCTGACGTGCGGTTGGCCTACACGGAGATCCACGCCCCCATCAGCGGCGTCGTCGATGTTCGTGCCGCGCTCGCCGGCGAGGTCGTGACACCCGGCCAGCCAATTGTGACGCTGATCAATCCCGACGACCTGTGGGTGCGGATCGATGTCGAGGAGAGCTATATCGATCGCGTTCGCGTCGGTGACCAGCTGACCGTTCGCCTGCCGTCGGGCGACGAGCGCGCGGGCACAGTGTTCTATCGCGGCGTAGACGCCGGGTACGCCACGCAGCGCGATGTCAGCCGAACCAAGCGCGATATCAAAACGTTCGAGCTGCGTTTACGTGTCGACAACGCCGATCGTCGTCTCGCCGTCGGTATGACCGCGTATGTCGTGTTGCCGTTGACCAGCACGCCTGAAGTAGAGCGCGCGACCCGACCCGAGAGCGCACAGTCGAAGGCCGGAAGCCAGCAGTGATGACGAATGCCATCGAGGTCAGGGACATCGTCAAGAAGTTCGGCGACTTCACGGCCGTCGACCATATCAGCTTCACGGTCGCCGCTGGTGAAATCGTTGGCCTCCTCGGGCCGAACGGCGCTGGAAAGTCCACTCTCATCCGCATGATGGTGACGCTGCTGCCGCCAACCTCCGGCACCGCCGTCATCAACGGCTACGACGTCGCGCGCCAATCAGACGATGTTCGCCGATCGATCGGCGTCATTCCGCAGGCGATGACGAGCGAC
>DASRJE010000130.1:0-5378 GCA_035649635.1 Vicinamibacterales bacterium
GTGTCGCCTTCACCCCGCGGCCGCCGACATCGCTTGCGACGGTTGGTCGAATCCTCACTCATCACGCAAGGCAACCAGGGGATCGATTCGCGCCGCGCGGCGGGCCGGCAGATAGCTGGCGAGGAGCGCCACGCCGATCAGCACGAACGACACCGCGGCATACACTGCGGGATCTGTCGGCCGGACGTTGAAGAGCAGAGTCGTCATCGACCGGCTGAGCAGCGCGGCGCCACTCAAACCCAGCACGACGCCGATGCCCCCCTTCCACAACCCCTGTTTCAGGATCTGACCGGAAATCTGACCCCGCGACGCACCGATGGCGCTGAGTACGCCAATCTCACGCGTCCGCTGCGACACGTCATAGGCCAACACGCCATAGATGCCAAGAGCCGACAGGAACATGGCCAGGCCGGCCAACGTGGCCAGCAGCAGCATCACGGCACGGCGGTTGTCGAATGACGAATCTACCGCTTCCTGCAGGACGCCAACCTCGAACAGTGGACTTGCCGGATCGATGGCGCGCACCTTGTTGCGCAAGGCCGACACCGCCTCTGCCGCCGACCGGTTCGTCCGGAGGAACAGCGACATTCCGCCCAGTCGTCCTCCCGGCTGCAGGAGTTGATAGATAAACGGGTTGCCGCTTTTCTCCTCGACCCCATTGTGCGGCACGTCTTTCACGACCCCAATGATCACGGGCCACTCTTCGGGTTTTGCCGGCCGGGCGCCAAAGGTAAACCTTCCACCAACGGCGGAGCCGTTCGGGAAGAACTTCCGCGCGAAGCTCTGATCGACGACGACCAGGCGGCGGCCGGGCGCCTGATCCGCGTCTTCGTAGAAGCGGCCTTCCACGAGCTTCAGTCCCAGTGTTTCGGCGTACCCCGGCGTCACGATCACTCGATACGCGCCCGGCTGCGGCGAGCCCGGCGGCAGCGTGTCGTTCTCCAGGGTAAAAGCGTTGATCGGCAGGCCCCCCTGGAATGGCGTGGAAATGGACAGCGCCGCAGACGTCACCCCCGGGATTTCTTTCATCCCCTGCAGTAAGCGTTCGCGAATCGAGTTGGCGGCCTCGTCGCTGGCGCGATGTTCACGGGTCAGCGCGATGCGCGCTGTGACAACGTTCGCCGCGTCGAGTCCGGTATCCACTTTCACAGCTTCCGAGAAGCTGTAGATAAGCAGGCCGGCGCCGGTCAGCAGCACCAATGCGACCGCGACCTGGGCAACCACGAGGGCGCTGCTCAGCGCGCGCACGCCGCGGCTCGACGACGAGCCGCGCGAGTTGCTCTGGATCACGGCCGCGAGATTTGTGCGCAGGATGTGAAACACCGGGATCAAGCCGATGAGCAGGCCGACGACGACGGTGAGCGCGACGGCGAACCCGAGCACGCGCCAATCGAGTGCGGCCGGCAGGGACTGGGGCAGCATCTTGGCGAGGTAGTAATTCGTCACCCGCAGCACCCCCGCGGCCAATCCCACTCCCAACAGAGTGCCGAGCGACGTCAACAGCAGGCTTTCCACGAGGAACTGCCGCGCAATCGTCGAGCGTGCGGCCCCGAGCGCGGATCGAACGGCCAGCTCGGACTGGCGGGCGTTAGAACGTACCAGCAGGAGATTCGCCACGTTGACGCAGCCGATGAGCAGCACGAACACGACGCCGCCCTGCAGCATCAGGAGGATCGCCCGCACCGGCTGCACGCGCTGCTCCTGCACGCCGCCGACGTTCATCGTTATGCCGGATCGCTCCACGAACTCCTTCAAGGGTGGCGGGCCCGCGTCGACATAGCGCTTCTCCATGACCTTCGCCTCGGCGTCCGCCTGACTTGCCGTGACGCCCGCTTTGAGGCGTCCAAATAACTGGATGCCCACGCCGTAGCGACCCTGCGGATTTTCCGCGGCAGGCGGCCAGCTCAGTGGCACGATGAACTTCATGCGCGCATCGAACGCTTCCAGCTCCCGCGGCGCAACGCCGATAATCTGGTACGCTTCATCGTCGATTCGCACTTCCTTGCCCAGGACCTCCGGACTCTCCTGATATTGCGTCTGCCAGTAGGACTGCGCGAGCACGATGACCTTGTCGGCGCCCTGTTTGTTCTGCTCCTTCGTGAAGAAGGTGCCGAGCACGGGTCGTAGCCGCAGGATGCTGAAGATTTCCGCTGTTGCCCGGATACCGGGGGTCCGGGCGACAGAATCCTTTTCTCCGACCAGGCTGTAGAAGAACGTCCACAGCGCAAGCTCCTCGTAGGAGGTCGCGTTCTTCGAGTAGTCGAGATAGAAGGGGACGTTGGCCGGCATGTGGTTCAGGCCGTTCTTCACCGCCGACGAATACAGCTCCACGATCCCCTCTGGCTCCTGATACGGCAGCGGCTTCAACATCAGCGCATAGACCGACGAGAAGATCGCCGTCGTCACGCCGATGCACAGCGCCAGCGTGACGAGCGTCGTGGCGGTGATTCGTATGTCCTTCCATAGCAAACGGACAGCGTGACGAAAGTCCATACGAGTGCCGGTCCAAATGCCGGCGGCCGACGGCGCTGAGGCGTGGTGCGATGACGTCATCGAGGAAGCCTCGATTTGGTTGGAAATTGACAACGGGATGGTAATCGTTCGCGGTCTCGCGGTCCAGCAACAACGCGAACCCTCGGTCCATTACGTGGGACTGTCGTCGTATCAGTGGCCTGGCGCTTTGGTGCGTGGCACGAAACGCAATTCCACCACCTCTCCGTTCTATAATCCGCGCCAACTCGACGCAAAGGGGACTCTTCAGAGAGCCACCATGAGATCTCGACGTGCTATCGCCGTCACGCTCGCCGTAGGCGCGCTGCTCACTTGGCACGCTCGAACGCACTCGCAGACGTCACCCTTTGATCTAGTTGTCCGAGGCGGCCGCGTCATCGACGGCACGGGCAACCCGTGGTTTCTCGCCGACATCGGCGTAAGGGGCGATTCGATCGCCGCGGTGGCACCGCATCTTGAATCGGCGGGCGCACGCATCGTCGAGGCCCGGGGCCTGGTCGTCTCGCCCGGGTTCATTGACGTCCATTCGCACGCCGATGCCGGCACCAACCTCGCGCCCCTCGGCACCGTCGACCCGCTGGTCCGGGATGATAGGCAGGATCTCATTGGGAATCCCGGGGCCGAGAACAACGTGCGCCAGGGAGTGACGACGGTCTTCGCGGGCCCCGACGGCTTCGGAGCCCTGCAGGTCGGTGCCTACCTCGCGAAGGTCGCAGCGGCGAAGCCAGCCATCAACCTCGGCGCCTTCATCGGTCATGGAGCCATTCGTGCCGCGGTGGTAGGCCAGGCGGATCGACCGGCCACGCCAGAGGAACTGCAGCGGATGCGCGATCTCGTCCGGACCGGCATGCGCGAAGGCGCTTTTGGCCTCAGCACCGGCCTCTTTTACGTCCCAGCCACCTACGCGCCGCTCCAGGAAGTGATCGACCTTGCGCACGTAGCCGGCGAATTCGGTGGCATCCATCAGTCGCACATTCGGGATGAAGCGGGACGGGTGCTGGACAGCGTTCGCGACACCATCACGATCGGCGAGCAGGGCCGGCTGCCGACGCAGGTGACCCACCACAAGATGATGGGCAAGGCGGCGTGGGGGAAGAGCGTCGATACGCTTCGCCTGATCGACGAGGCGAGAGCCCGCGGTGTGGATGCGACGATCGATCAGTATCCGTACACCGCGTCGAACACTTCGATCCAGGCGGGACTGTTCCCCGCGTGGGCGCAAGAAGGCGGCCGAGTGGCGGTTCTCGCGCGGCTTAAGGACGAACCGAGCCGCCGTCGAATCCTGACCGCCGTCTCCGACGCGATCGAGAACGAACGGGGCGGCGGCGATCCCGCCAACGTCGTGCTCGCGGAGTGCGCGTTCGATCCGAGCTTGGCTGGCAAGAGTCTGGCCCAGGTGCTGCGCGATCGTCGTCGCCCTGTGGCGATCGCCCAGGCCGCCGATCTCGTTCTTGAGATAGTCGAGAAGGGGGGCTGCACCGCTGTCTATCATGCCATCAGCGAGGAAGACCTCGTGCGTATCATGAAGCATCCCGCGACGATGATCGCATCGGATGCGTCCCCGGGGATTCCGACGTTCGGGAAGGACGCGCCCCACCCACGCGCCTACGGCACATTCGCGCGCGTGCTCGGCGTGTACGTGCGCGAAAAGCACGTGCTCACGCTCGAGGACGCGATCAGGAAGATGTCCTCGTTTCCCGCGCAGCGCATGGGCATCGACGACCGTGGCGTTCTTCGCCCAGGCTTGAAGGCCGACATCGTCGTCTTCAACCCTGCGACAATCATCGACAGGGCCACGTTCGAGAAGCCGCATCAGTATGCAGAAGGCGTTTCGGCGGTCATCGTGAACGGGCAGATCGCTTTGAGTGGCGGGCAGATGACGGGTGCTCGGGCCGGACGGGCGCTGCGGCGCAACTAGGGGTGAGCTTCGCGGAATTGCTCCTGCCTAGGGCAACTGTATTCTCATCGACTCGTCGCCGAAGGAATCAGTCGACGTGTTGCAGCGATAGCCTCACTGGCACCTCGCGTTTCCGTATAATCACGTCCGTCCCCGCTTGTCTCTCACCCCAGGCAGTCGCATCGGCCCGTATGAGATCGGTGCCCAGATCGGCGTGGGCGGAATGGGCGAGGTGTATCGGGCGACTGATGCCAACCTTGGCCGCCAGGTCGCCATCAAGGTATTGCCAGAGGCATTCGCGACCAATGCGGAACGTCTGGCGCGATTCGACCGTGAGGCAAAGACCCTCGCGGCGCTGAACCATCAAAACATCGCGCACCTCTATGGTCTGGAACGAGCCGACGGCCGAATCGCCCTCGTGATGGAGTTGGCCGAGGGCGAGACGCTGGCGGATCGGATCACGCGTGGCGCACTGCCTGTTGACGAGGCGTTGGCCATCGCGCAGCAGATCGCCGAGGCGGTCGAAGCGGCGCACGAACAAAGCATCATTCACCGCGATCTGAAGCCCGCGAACATCAAGCTGCGGCCGGATGGCACGGTGAAGGTGCTGGATTTCGGATTGGCGAAGGCACTCGGACCGGCCCCTGCCGCAGACGCCGACGCCACGGCCTCACCCACCATTACGTCGCCGGCACTGATGACCGGCGTCGGCGTGCTGCTCGGCACGGCTGCGTACATGTCGCCCGAGCAGGCGCGCGGCAAAGGGGTGGACGAGCGCGCAGACGTCTGGGCCTTTGGCTGCGTCCTCTATGAGATGCTCACGGGCCAGCGGGCCTTCGTCGGAGAAGACGTCAATGACATGCTCGCGGCCGTGCTGCGCGACGAGCCTGACTGGGAGCTGCTGCCGCCGAGCGTGCCCCTGCGAATTAAAGACTTGCTGCGGTGTTGTCTAGAAAAGGATGTGAAGAAT
>DASRJE010000131.1:0-12839 GCA_035649635.1 Vicinamibacterales bacterium
TGCGCTCGAGCATGCGTTCGGCTCGATGCCGGCGTCCGGGCTCAAGCAGAATGGTGGTCCGCCGCAGGTTGTGCCGAAAGTCGTGATCCGTAACAAGGAGCTCGAACAGAGCCACGTATGTCTCGGGACGGGCAGCTACCGGCAGGATCACGACGAGCGGTATTCGAGTTACGTGCTCAATACCGTGCTCGGCGGGTCGATGAGCTCGCGGCTGTTTCAGAACGTTCGCGAGAAGCGGGGACTGGCCTACGCGGTGTTCAGCGGGCTGAGCGCCTATCGCGACGCCGGTTCGATCACGATTTACGCGGGCTGTGCCAACGGCGCCGTCGGCGAATTGATCGATGTCGTGATTGGCGAGCTCCAGCGGTTGAAGGATGAACCCTTGCCGGAATCAGAACTGCGGCGCGCGAAGGATCACCTCAAGGGCAGCTTGATGCTGAACCTGGAGAGCACGTCGAGCCGCATGTCGCATCTTGCACGGCAGGAGATCTACTTCGACCGCCAGTTCGGTCTCGACGACACGCTCGCCGGCGTTGAACGTGTGACTGCTGACGACATGCAGCGCGTGGCGCACGACCTGTTCGCCGATGGCTCCCTTGGCGCGACGGTGCTCGGTGCCGTGAACGGCTTGAAGATTTCGCGCGATCGGCTGTCGCTGGGATAATGAACGAAGACCTCCAGGCTCGAGACTAACGAGGAGAAGCGGAGGCCCCCCGAGATCGACATGATCCCCCGCTACACCCACCCCGAGATGGGGCGCATCTGGAGCGAGCAGCGCAAGTACGAGACCTGGCTGCAGGTCGAAATCGCCGCGGCCGAGGCGATGGCGCTCGAAGGGATCGTTCCTCAGGAGGCCGCGCGTGACATCCGCGAGCGCGGCCGCTTCGATATCGATCGCATCGACGCGATCGAACAAACCACGCAGCACGATGTGATCGCGTTTACGACGGCGGTGGCCGAGCATGTCGGGCCATCGGCGCGGTGGCTACATTTCGGACTGACGTCCTCCGACGTCATCGACACGGCGCAGGCGCTGCAGTTGCGCGAGGCCTGCGATCTGATTCTCCGCGGCATCGAAGCCCTGATGCGCGCTGTGCAGACGCGTGCGGAAGAGCACCGTCGCACGCCGATGATCGGCCGCACCCACGGCGTGCATGCGGAGCCGATGACGTTCGGCTTGAAACTGGCGTTGTGGTACGCGGAGTTGGGACGCGATCTCGCGCGAATGCGCCGCGCCCGTGACGTCATCGCCGTCGGCAAACTGTCGGGCGCGGTCGGTACGTTCGCGCACCTGCCACCCTCGATCGAAGCGCAGGTCTGTCGCACGTTAGGCCTGCAGCCGGCGCCGGTCGCTTCACAGGTCATTCAGCGCGATCGGCATGCCGAGCTGTTGTCGGCAATCGCGATTAGCGGTTCGTCGCTGGAGAAGTTCGCGCTCGAAGTTCGCGGACTGCAGAAGACGGAGATCGGCGAAGTCGAGGAGCCGTTCGGCAAGGGGCAGAAAGGTTCGTCGGCGATGCCGCACAAACGCAATCCGATCGGCTGCGAACAGATCGTCGGTCTTGCCCGCCTGCTGCGGGGCAATGCGATGGCGGCCATCGAGAACAACGCGTTGTGGCACGAACGCGACATCTCGCACTCGTCGGTCGAGCGCGTGATTCTGCCCGACAGCTTCATCGTCCTGGACCACATGCTCCGCCGGTTCACGCGCATCGTGAACGGCATGATGGTCTACCCGGAGCGCATGCGCGAGAACCTGGATCGGTCACACGGCGCGGTGTTTTCGGGAACCGTGCTGCTCGAGCTGGCGCAGCGCGGAGTCTCCCGAGAGACAGCGTACGAGTGGGTTCAGCGCAATGCGATGCGGGCGTTTGACGAGCGTCGCGACTTCAAGGCTCTGCTGCAGGCCGATGCCGACGTTGCCAAGGTGTTGAGCCACGACGACATCGAGCGGGCGTTCGACTTGAACGCGCAGCTGCGGCATATCGACCACGTCTTCGATCGAGTGTTTCAGGAGGTCACCGTCTGATGCGGACGCGCGTATTCGTCACGTTGAAGCCATCGGTGTTCGATCCCCAGGGCACGACCGTCACGGATGCACTGCATACGCTCGGCTATGCCTCGGTCAAAGACGTTCGTCAAGGCAAGTACTTCGAGCTCGACATCGACGCCGCCAGCAGCGAGGAGGCTCGTCGCCTCGCGTCCGAAGCGGCGGACAAACTGCTCGCCAACCCGGTGATCGAAAGCTATCGTGTGGAGGTGGACGGCCGATGAAGTTCGCTGTCGTCGTCTTTCCCGGTTCCAACTGCGACCACGACGCGTACCACGCGGTCAAGCACGTCCTCAGCCAGGAAGCCGAGTTCGTGTGGCACAAGAACACCAGCCTCGGCGCAGCCGACGCGGTGATTCTTCCTGGCGGATTCGCGCACGGCGACTACCTGCGGACCGGCGCGATCGCGCGCTTCTCGCCGATCATGCAGGCGGTCACCGCCTTCGCCGCCGCCGGCGGCCCGGTGATCGGCGTCTGCAACGGCTTTCAGGTACTGCTCGAGGCCGGCCTGTTGCCTGGCGCCATGCTGAGGAACCGCGGCCTGCACTTTCGCTGCGAGTACGTGCACGTGAGGGTCGAAGAGACCGACACCGCCTTCACGAGCAGCTGCCGGCTGGGGCAGGTGCTCCGGATGCCGATCGCACACGGCGAGGGCAATTACTACGCGGAGCCAGACGTGCTCGAGCGTCTCGAGCGGAATCGCCAGATTGTTTTTCGATACGTCAACGCCGCCGGCGAAGAGACTGACGAGTCCAACCCCAACGGGTCGATTCACAACATCGCCGGCATCACGAACGAAGCGCGGAACGTCGTCGGCCTGATGCCCCACCCCGAGCGAGCGTGCGAGCTCGCGCTCGGAAGCGCAGACGGCCGCGGGCTGTTCGAGTCGGTGATCAATGGCCTCGGCGATCGCTCGGCGAGGACTGTCCCATCGTCGGTTGCCGCGGCTGTGGGTGTCCTGGAGCAATGACCGTCGAGACGATTTCCGATTCAGTACTCGAGCGGCACGGACTGACGCGCGACGAATACCAGCGAATTCTCGCCGCGCTCGGCCGGACGCCGACGCTGACCGAGCTCGGTATCTTTTCAGTGATGTGGTCGGAGCACTGCAGCTACAAGAGCTCGCGAGTGCATCTGAAGACGCTGCCGACAACGGGACCGCGTGTACTGCAAGGCCCGGGTGAAAACGCCGGCGCCGTCGATATCGGCGATGGGCTTGCGGCCGTCTTCAAGATTGAATCGCACAACCACCCGTCGTTCATCGAGCCGTATCAGGGTGCCGCAACCGGTGTGGGCGGCATCATTCGTGACATCTTCACCATGGGCGCGCGGCCGATTGCGCTGCTCAACTCGTTGCGATTCGGCCGCCTCGACGATCCGTTGGTCCGCCGGACCATGGCGGGCGTCGTCGCGGGCATTGGCGGCTACGGCAACAGCATCGGTATCCCGACGATCGGCGGCGAGATCGCCTTCGACGAGAGCTACACTGGCAACCCGCTCGTCAACGTCTTCTGCCTCGGCATCTCAAGGGCCGACGACATCATCAAGGGCACGGCGTCGGGCGCAGGCAACGCGGTGTACTACGTCGGCGCGAAAACCGGCCGCGACGGCATTCACGGTGCCACGATGGCGTCGGCGGAATTCGACGACAAGTCGGCGGAGAAACGCCCGGCCGTGCAGGTCGGCGATCCGTTCATGGAGAAATTGCTGCTCGAAGCGTGTCTCGAGGTCATGAAGACCGACGCGCTCGTGGGCATTCAGGACATGGGTGCGGCCGGCCTGACCTGCTCGACCTGTGAAATGGCCTCACGCGGGGGCGCCGGCATCGAGATCGACGTCTCGTTGGTGCCGCAGCGCGAGACCGGCATGACGCCTTACGAGATCATGCTGTCCGAGTCGCAGGAACGGATGCTGCTCGTGGTGAAGCAGGGGCGCGAGGCGGACGTCGAGCGGATCTTCGAAAAATGGGACCTCCATGCCGTCCGCATTGGCGAGGTGACAACCGATCACTTGATGCGTGTGAAGAACGGGGGCGAAGTCGTCGCCGAAATTCCGACCCGCGCGCTCACCGACGATGCCCCCGTGTATCGGCGACCGATGGAGGAGCCGCAGTACTTGAAGGAGGCTCACCAGCTCGAGTTGGCGCGTCTTGGTACGCCGGTCCCGGTACGCGAGGTATTCACGCGTCTGCTGGCGTCTCCTGAAATCGCCAGCAAACGGTGGGTGTATCGGCAGTACGACCATATGGTACGAACGAACACGCTCGTGCTGCCCGGGATGGGCGCGGGCGTCGTGCGCGTGAAAGGTACCCAGCGTGCGCTGGCGATGTCAGTCGATGGCAACGGACGCTTCGTCTATCTGGATCCGTTCATCGGCGCGCAACTGGCCGTGGCTGAAGCCGCTCGCAACGTCGCATGTGCGGGAGCGCTGCCGATCGGTGCGACCAACTGTCTCAACTTCGGCAACCCGCAACGGCCGGAGATCATGTGGCAGTTCGCCCGGGCGGTCGAAGGCATGGGGGCGGCGTGCCGGGCCTTGAACATCCCGATTACCGGCGGGAACGTGAGCCTCTACAACGAGACCGACGGACGTGGTGTGTTGCCGACGCCGGTGGTGGGCGTGGTTGGCCTCATCGAGAATGCCGATACGGTGGTTGGCCGCGCATTCCGCGCTTCTGGGGACGTGGTTGTCCTGCTTGGTGACAGCACGGATGAACTCGGCGGCAGCGAGTACCTCAACGTGATCCACGGCCTCGTTCGTGGAGTCCCCCCGTCGTTGCATCTGCTCAGCGAAGCGGCCCTGCAGCACGTGCTCGTCGAGGGTGCCGCCCGTCGCCTCATTCGATCCGCTCATGACTGCGCCGAGGGCGGATTGGCGGTCACTCTTGCCGAGTGCTGTTTCGACGTCGGGCTCGGGATTGACGTCGATGTCCCTGGCGTCGAGACGACGAGCGCGGGCTATCAAGACATCGCGACGTTGTTTGGCGAATCAGCCTCGCGAGCGGTGATTTCGGTGGCTCCCGATCGAGCCGCGGATCTGCTGGCACTTGCCGCGGCGGAGGGAGTCACGGCAACCATGCTTGGGACCGTCGGTGGAGATCGCATCAGGATTTCGATCGACGGCCGGCGTGCATTGGACGAGCCGCTCGCTGCGGCGGAACGGATCTGGTCGTCGGCGATTGGTGCGTATTTCGAGCGCAAACGGGCGATTGCATAAGGACGTACACTGAAAGCCTGGGGCTTGGGGCCTATTCAATGATCGATAAGTTCCGCGAAGAGTGCGGGGTCTTCGGGATCTATGGGCATTCTGAGGCGTCGAACCTCACGTACCTGGGGTTGTACGCCCTTCAGCATCGCGGCCAGGAGAGCGCCGGCATAGCTGCGTCGGACGGCACGCAGATTCGCGTCTCCAAGGCGATGGGCTACGTCAACGAGGTCTTCAACAACGAGACGCTTGCGCACTTGCCTGGTCATATCGCGATGGGGCATGTCCGATACTCAACCGCGGGCGAAAGTCGCCTGGCGAACGCGCAGCCGATCGTGGTCGACAGCATGCATGGTCAGCTGGCCGTGGGTCACAACGGCAACCTCGTCAACGCGACCGAGTTGCGTGAGGCGCTGGTGCGAATGGGGGCGATCTTTCAGGCCACCACCGACACCGAAGTGATGGTGCATCTGTTCGCGCGCTCGCGTGAGAAAGGTGCCGCGGCGGCGATCGTCGATGCGCTGTCGCAGGTACGCGGTGCCTTCTCCTTCGTGATGATGACGACGGACTCGCTCATTGGCGTCCGCGACCCCCACGGGTTCCGCCCGCTGGCCATCGGCAAACGTGGCGACGCGTGGGTGATCTGTTCCGAGACCTGCGCGATGGATCTCATCGGGGCGACCTATGTGAGGGACGTCGAACCCGGCGAGATCGTCATCGCGAACGCACAAGGCCTCAAATCGCTCAAGCCGTTCGGGACGGCGCGGCAGGCGCAGTGCATCTTCGAGCACGTCTATTTCGCACGGCCCGATAGCTACGTGTTCGGCGAGAGCGTGAACGAGATTCGAACCGAGTTCGGCCGCCGGCTGGCCCGCGAGGCGGGAGTCGATGCCGATGTCGTCGTGCCCATTCCGGACTCGGGCGTGTGCGGAGCGATCGGATACTCAGAGGCCTCGCTGCTGCCGATGCGGATGGGTTTGATCCGCAATCACTACGTCGGCCGAACGTTCATCGAGCCGCAGCAGTCGATTCGGCACTTCGGCGTTCGTGTGAAGTTGAACCCGGTCCGCAGCATTCTCGAGGGCAAACGCGTCGTGCTCGTCGACGATTCGATTGTGCGCGGTACGACCAGCCGCAAAATCGTCCGCATGGTTCGCGACGCCGGGGCAACCGAGGTGCACATGCGCATCTGTTGTCCACCGACGATCTCGCCCTGCTTTTACGGCGTCGATACACCACGTCGATCCGAGCTGATCGCGGCCACACATACGCTCGAAGAGATTCGAAAGTATCTCAACGCGGATACCCTCGCCTACTTGAGCCTTGAGGGTCTGGTGGACTCGGTGAAAGGCGGTCGCTCCCGCTACTGCACGTCGTGTTACACGGGCCAGTACCCCGTGGCGTTCCCGCGAGATGAAGAGGCCTACCTTCAGCTCGCGCTCAAGCTGAACCATGAGCCACAGGTAGCCGAGCCCGCGCCGGTGGCCATTCACGATTTCGACAAAGATCCTGTCGTCAGCTGACGCGCGAGCTCGCGACGCATGGACTACAAGTCATCAGGGGTCGATATCGACGCCGGCAACGAAGCGGTTCGCCGCATTCGCGGCCTCGCCCGCTCGACCTTCACGTCGGGCGTGCTCTCGGACATCGGCACGTTCGGCGGCCTATTCCAGCTCGATACCAGGCAGAATCGCCATCCCGTGCTCGTCGCCAGCGCCGACGGCGTCGGCACGAAGCTCAAGGTCGCCTTCCTCTCCGACCGTCACGATACCGTCGGTGTAGACCTCGTCAACCACTGCGTCAACGACATCCTGGTTCAAGGCGCTGAGCCGCTGTTCTTCCTCGACTATCTCGCGACGGGACGCTTGCTGCCTCACGTCGCGGAAGCCGTCGTCCGCGGCATGGCTGCCGCCTGCCGAGACAATGGCTGCGCGCTGCTTGGGGGCGAGACGGCGGAGATGCCAGGGATGTACGCCGATGGTGAGTACGACCTTGCCGGCTTCATCGTTGGCGTCGTGGATCGAGAGCGGTTGATCAACGGGCGGACGATCGCCGTCGGTGACGTGCTGGTCGGCGTGCCGTCCTCCGGGCTGCACACCAACGGCTACTCACTCGCGCGCCGCATCGTGTTCGACCTGCTCGGGCTGCGTGTCGAAAGCCATGTCCCGGAGCTGTCGATGACCGTCGGGCAGGCGCTGCTCGAGCCGCATCGCTCCTATCTCTCGATGATTCGTCCGCTGCTCGACGGCGGACGCATGAAGGGGATGGCGCACATCACCGGAGGCGGCATCACCGACAACCTCCCGCGCATCCTGCCTCACGGGACCGCAGCGATCGTCGATGCCGCGTCGTGGAACGTCCCGCCATTGTTCCGGTGGTTGCAGTCGAGTGGACATGTGCCGCCCGAAGACATGATGCGTACCTTCAATATGGGCATCGGCCTGATTGCCGTGACCACGAAGGACCATGCCGAACCGCTGATGGAGGAACTCGCCGCACGCGGCGGCCGCGACGCGCGCGTGATTGGAGAGATCGTGCCGGGAGAGCCCCCGTCGGTGAGCTACGTCAATCTTTGATCGCAAATCTGTAATGGGGTCGGGAGTCATTTTTCAATTCTCGAAAAAAGACTCCCGACCCCATTCTGAGCAGAAGGCCGTCCTCGTCGAGGAGACGGCAGCTCGAGTGACGCCGAAATCATCTGCTTCCACCGCTCCCCGCCAAAGGGTTGATTCGACTTGATAGCTGCTCGGATCTCTTCGAGCTCGGACGCTGTATGGGGCGTGTTGACATAGTCCGCCCAGTTCGACGGGCGCGCAACCGGCCAAGCGGCCGTCAGCACACGGGAACGTCCGTCCTCGTCATAGGTTGCGAGACTCGACCAAGGCCAGTCTTCGGCGCGTTCGACGAGCGAGGCACGAAGCGCATTCCTCTCGACATACCGACAGACCGTGAAGAAATGCTGGTCATCATCGATGGCGATCGCTTTGTAGCGTCCTTGATAGACCGCGCCCTGTCCCTCGAGCTTTCGATGGATCTGCCATCGCCGCGCATGCGTGGTGGTCAACCAGTGCATAAAACGCGAAAGCCCGCCATCGTCGGTTGGGGATAGCAAAAGATGCCAATGGTTAGGCATGATGCAGTACGCAAAAAGCGCGACGCCACCTCGATCGAGCGCCGCCGCTAGGATGCGCTCGAAGACCTGATAGTCAGTAGAGTCCTCGAATAGACAGGCCCGTTTCGCAGCTCGATTGAGCACATGGAACACCAGGCCGCTTGTCGAGCACCGCTTACGTCTCGGCATGATGACGTCTTTTCTCGCAACACTGGTGCCGTCGTCGAAGAAATGACTCCCGACCCCATTACGATTCGCGAAAAATGACTCCCGACCCCGATAACCGACTTGGCGTCCTGATCTCAGGTCGCGGGAGCAATCTGCAGGCGCTCATCGAGGCCATCCACCAGGGCACGCTCGATGCGACGATTGCGATCGTCATCTCGAATCGAGCGGACGCGGCAGGACTCGAACGTGCGCGTCGAGCCGATATCGAGACACTCGTCATCGATCATCGCGGCTGGGCGACGCGCGACGATTTCGATCGCGCGCTCGTACGCGAGCTGCAAGCGCGCCGCGTGCGTCTGGTCTGTCTCGCCGGCTTCATGCGTCGGGTCGGGTCACCGATGCTCGACGCGTTTCCCAATGCGATCCTGAACATTCACCCCTCGCTGTTGCCGGCGTTCCCGGGGATCGAACCGCAGCGGCAGGCACTCGACCACGGTGTCCAGGTGAGCGGCGTGACCGTTCATCTGGTCACGGCGGATCTCGACGATGGCCCCATCGTCGTGCAGCGGCCGGTGCCGGTGCTGTCCGGCGATACGCCTGACACGCTGGCTGCGCGCATTCTCATCGAAGAGCACAAGGCCTACCCGGAGGCGGTGGCTCGCGTGCTCGCTGGTGGCTGGACGATCGAAGGCCGTCGTTTCAAATCGACGACTGGCGCCGAAGTGTGATCAGCGCCACTTCCGGCGGACAGTTGATGCGAACAGGCACATAGACCGTGCCCAGGCCGCGGCTCACGAAGATCGTCGTGTTGCCGCGTTGTCCGAGTCCCTGAAGGATCGGAAAGCGTGCGCGTGCGATGGCCCCGAACCCCGGAATCACGACCTGGCCACCGTGCGTGTGTCCCGATAACACCGCGGGCACATCGAGTGAGGCGGCTTCGGTGATCCGGCGCGGGTCGTGCGCGAGCAGCAGCACGGGGGCCCGTGCGCCTTTCAGCACGCGCGCGACGTCGCTGACGCGGCGCGTCCAGAAGCGAATCCCCGCGAGCTCGAGCCACTCACCTCGAATCTCGAGAATCGTCCGCTGGTCTTTCAGCACCGTGAAGTGTCGTCGAGCCAGCGCCGCCGGCATATCGCGGTCATCGTCGTGGTTGCCGAGGATTGCGTAGACGCCGTGTGGTGCGGTGAGTGGCGAGAGCAACTCGGCGACCGGCTCGACGTAATCGCGATCCCCATACGTGACGTAGTCGCCGCCCAGGACGATGAGGTCGGGACGTGCGCCGAGGGCGAGCGAGACGGCCTCGCTCACGTCGGCGGCTGGCACGAGGTGACTGTGGTGCACGTCGGTGATGAGGGCGACGCGCAGCCCGTCGAGCGCATGCGGCAGACCTGACACCGCCAACGCCGCTTCGGTGAGACCAACCCGATGGCGTTCGTACGCGATGCCGTACGATGTCGCGCCGGCGCAGGCGCCAATCGTGCCGGCGAGCGCGCCTCGGAGTACGGCGCGTCGGGTCAGAGGCATGTTTCCCGTATAGTAGCGGCTGTGGACGTATACGGCGAATTCGAGTGGCGCGGCCTGATCTACGACGCCACCGAGGGCGTACGCGACGCGTTGGCCAGCGAGCGCGTCACCGGATACATCGGCTTCGATCCGACGGCTCCGAGTCTTCACGTCGGCTCGCTCCTGGTGATGATCGCGTTGGCGCATCTGCAGCGAAACGGCCACTCACCGATTGCGGTCGTCGGGGGCGGCACCGGTCTGATCGGCGATCCGAGCTTCAAGGCAACCGAGCGGGTGTTGCTCACTCCAGAGAAAGTCGACGAGAACGTCGCCGGCATTCGCGCGCAGCTGGCGCGTTTCCTCGATTTCGAGAACGCGACGAATCCTGCGCGGCTCGTGAACAACGGCGAGTGGCTCCGCAAGCTGAGTGCAATCGAGTTCATGCGCGACGTCGGCAAGCACTTCACCGTCAACGCGATGCTTGCCAAGGATTCCGTGAAGCGGCGGCTGGAAGGGACGGAAGGCATCTCGTACACCGAGTTCAGTTACTCGTTGCTGCAGGCGTACGACTTCCTCGAGCTCTATCGACGATTTCATTGCACCCTGCAGATGGGCGGCAGCGATCAGTGGGGCAATATCACGGCGGGCATGGATCTGATTCGACGTGTCGAGGGCGGACGAGCGCATGGCATCGTGTTTCCGCTCATCACGACGGCGGCCGGGACCAAGTTTGGGAAGACCGAAGCGGGCACCGTCTGGCTGGATCCGGAGCTGACGTCGCCGTATGCGTTTTACCAGTTCTGGCTCAACACGTCGGATGCCGACGTGGTGAGGTATTTGAAGTACTTCACGTTCCTCGATCGCGCGCGGATCGACGAGCTCGAACGATCGACTCGCGACGAGCCGGAACGTCGTCACGCGCAGCGAGTGCTGGCGCAGGAGGTGACGCAGCTCGTGCACGGCGCGGCGGCGGTGGACGAGGCCGAGCGGTCCGCGGAGAAGCTGTTCAAGGGCGAGGTCGAGGCGATGTCGGCGTCCGAACTGGCGGAGGTGTTTGGTAGTGTGCCGTCGGCGGAGACGGCGTATCAGCACGAGGGGTGGCTCATTACCGAGTTCCTGTCGACCAATGCGGTGACCGCGTCGAAGGGTGAAGCCGCCCGCTTGATCCGCGGCGGCGGGATCTCGGTGAATGGGCGTCGCGTCTCGGACGAAAAGGTGCGACTTCGTCCCGAGGACGCGATGCATGGAAAGTACTTCGTCGTCCGGAAGGGGAAACGCGACAACTTTCTGGTTCGTATCGTTGGAGCCTCACCTTAGCGCGAGGCACGAAGGGCTGCCCGCCGTAGCGCGACGCGCGAAGAGCCTGCCTCGCCGGAGCGCCGAAGGCGCGAATGGGTTGACAAAGCGGGAGGCCCTCCGTAGTATCGGTAGGTTCGCTTGGGGGCCTCCGGGCTCCAGATGGGGCGAGGCCGAGTTGGGGCGTCGCGCCGGACCAAGCGAATGTTTGAGGTCGTCCTTCCAGTCCGGTCATCCCGATGCGTCGATCACGCTAAAGGGTTGACAACGGCAGGGTCAGGTAGTAACCTCAGAAGGTTCCCCTAAAAACGGTTGGTTACGGCCGCTCGGTGGGGAAACGCTGGAGCGGCGGCAGTGCAGAAACGCGCACAGCCACGCGAAAGTGCCTCCGGTTCTTTGAAAACTAGATAGTGCGTGCAAGCACAACAACGGTCTCGACCGACCGCCCGAGGGCTTAACCGCTCGAGGGATTGGCGAGTTGAGACCAGGTTCGTTCCCCGCGCCAGTGGGGAATGAACTCCCGTCAAGTGTCAGCTTCTCTCGTCGTGAGGCGGGAGAGGCGGTCCTGGTGAAACCCGCAAGGGACGAAGTCGGGGTCGCTTGACAAAAACACAGTACGAAACAACGCAAGAGCCAAGTCAACAGGCGCTCGCGTTATCGAGTTTCTCTCGCCGACGCTCGCGATGCGAGCGAAGGCGGAGAACGCGTTTAACATGAGAGTTTGATCCTGGCTCAGAATCAACGCTGGCGGCGTGCCTAACACATGCAAGTCGAACGCGGTTACTCCCGCAAGGGAGTAACTGAGTGGCGAACGGGTGAGTAACACGTGGGTGACCTACCTTCGAGTGGGGGATAACGTCCCGAAAGGGACGCTAATACCGCATGACATCCTGCCTTTGAACAGGCGGAGATCAAAGCCGGGGATCGCAAGACCTGGCGCTCGTTGAGGGGCCCGCGCCCGATTAGCTAGTTGGTGAGGTAACGGCTCACCAAGGCGACGATCGGTAGCCGGCCTGAGAGGGCGGACGGCCACACTGGGACTGAGACACGGCCCAGACTCCTACGGGAGGCAGCAGTGGGGAATTGTTCACAATGGGCGCAAGCCTGATGACGCAACGCCGCGTGGAGGATGAAGGTCTTCGGATTGTAAACTCCTGTTGCTCGGGAAGAACGGCTCCGACCTAACACGTCGGAGTTTGACGGTACCGGGTGAGGAAGCCCCGGCTAACTCTGTGCCAGCAGCCGCGGTAATACAGAGGGGGCAAGCGTTGTTCGGAATTACTGGGCGTAAAGGGCGCGTAGGCGGCCTGCTAAGTCGAACGTGAAATCCCCGGGCTCAACCCGGGAACTGCGTCCGATACTGGCAGGCTTGAATCCGGGAGAGGGATGCGGAATTCCAGGTGTAGCGGTGAAATGCGTAGATATCTGGAGGAACACCGGTGGCGAAGGCGGCATCCTGGACCGGCATTGACGCTGAGGCGCGAAAGCCAGGGGAGCAAACGGGAT
>DASRJE010000132.1:0-21121 GCA_035649635.1 Vicinamibacterales bacterium
CACAGACACGGGTACATCGTTTGCAGGGCCCGCAGCGAGTCAACGATGAAACGACTACTTCTGACGCTCGCGTTGGTTTCGGCGGTTTTCGGCAGTGTGCAAGCCGTCGGAGTAGCAACGACCTTCCCACAGGCCGAGAACCCGATTTCTGAGGGCGGGCGGTGGATCAACGGTCAGGCCGTTGGTCTCGATTGGAAGGACGTCCGAACCAGTCAGGGCTTCGCATACGGCGCCGATGCGTCAGGTGCTCCAAACTACAACGACCCGACGGCGCTCCTGACGGGCAACTGGGGACCCGATCAGACTGCTGAAGGCAAGGTGCGCACCGTCAATCAGCGGGGCGGGAGCGTCTATCAGGAGGTCGAGATCCGGCTGCGGAGCACGCTATCGGCACATTGGAACTCAGGGTACGAAATCAATTTCCGCTGCACGCACGACGGCTCGCAGTATGTCGAGATCGTGCGATGGAACGGCAGGCTTGGCGACTTCGCTTACGTCAACCGCGGCTCGGGGCCGGGACTCTACGACGGTGACACGGTCAAGGCGACCATCGTCGGCAATGTGATTACCGCATACATCAATGGCCAGGAAGTGGTTCGTGGGACTGACAACACGTTCACGAGCGGCAGCCCGGGCATGGGGTTCTACAACAATGGAGCTCCCAACGGCAACGTCGATTTCGGCTTTGTGACGTTCACCGCAACGGACGGCGGAGCGCTTCCATCGGCACCGACGAATCTACGAATCGTTCCGTCGCTATAACTGACGCTGTCACCGCGATCCGGCGTGCTGCGTTCGATGCGCGCCATCGGCGCTACCGTGTGATCTCACGGCCGCACCGCACCGATCCACAACCTCCCGGCACCACAGCTCAATCATCATCAGCAGCCACGGCCGCGTCCAGTTGATGGAACCGCGCTCGAAATCGCTCAGCACCGTCGAAACTTCACGAGGCTTCAGGAGCCCTCGCGCCCGGACCTGACTCTCGGAGAGCGTGTCCATCAGCACTTCACGGAGCGTCCCTTTGAGCCAGGATTCGAAGGGCATCGCAAACCCTCGCTTTTGCTGCGAGTCGAAGTCAGGAGGCAGAATGCCTCTTCCCACGTCGAAGAGAATCCGTTTGGCGCCAGACTCTTTGTAACTACGCGCCGCTGTCCCCGGCCATGAGACGTGACCGAGCTTGGCGGAATCCGGGAGCGACAGCGCCGCGTCGGCGACGACGGGATCGAGGAACGGCACCCTGACTTCCAGTGAATGCGCCATCGACACCGCGTCGGTGTCACGAAGCAGCTGGTTGTTGTTATAGCCTCGAACCGACAGCGCGGACACGCGCTGGATCGTCGTGCCGCAGGACATCTCATCGAGCGCGACCAAGTCGCGATCGAGTGAAGAACCGACGCGCGCGCCGTCTTTCACGGCGCGTGACATGACCCTGGCGGCTCCGAGTGCACCAAACACCTCGGACGTCGAGCCGTACCTGCTGACGAACCCCGCCAGGCCTCGGGCTCTCGTCACGACGCCGCCGACGCGCTGCGCGACATACCGATCGAACGTGCGAAGGCTCGCGACCGACGCAATCATCGATCGCGCCGCCGCTTCGAACGGGTTCGCCGCCCAACGACGCTCGTCGGCTGCCATGTAGATGAAGCATGGATACCCGGCGAAGAGTTCGTCGCCGCCGTTTCCCGAGACCGAGACCGTCACGCCCTGCCGAGCCGCTCGGGACACGAAATAGCTGTTCACGCCGTCGACGGAAGGCTGGTCCAGGCTCCAGGCAACGTGGCTGATTCGATCACGCAACTCGTCCCCGGTCACGAGAACGTTGGAATGCTCGGTCCCGAGGAACTCCGCCGTTCGCTCAGCCTCGCTCGTTTCATCCAGGTGTGCGCCTTCGGATTCGAAGCCGACCGAGAAGGTCTTGACCCGGTGCGACACCTTGCGCGCCATCATCGCCACCAGCAGCGACGAATCGATTCCCCCGCTGAGAAACGCGCCGAGCGGGACGTCGCTCACCAACTGCAGTGCAACGGATTCTTCAATCTCCTTCGCAACGGCAGCGACCAGGTCCTCGTAGGAGCCGTTCGCGAATTCGGCATGCCGCCTGGCAGACAGCGACCAATAGCGCTCGATCTTCTCGTGACCGTTTTCGACGATCATCCGGTGCGCCGGCGGAAGCATTTGGACGCCACGAATGATCGTTTGCGGCTGGTACAGCGAGCCGAACGTCAGCAGAAGGCGCAGGCCTTCCGCATCGATCTCGGGTTCGACCAGGCCACTCTCGAGCAGAGCTTTGAGTTCCGACGCAAAGACCAGTTTTCCACTCACCCGTGCATACAGCAACGGCTTGATGCCGAGGTGATCGCGGGCGAGCAGGAGCCGTTCGCGTCCGGGGCCGCGACGCCGGTCGTAGATGGCCAGCGCAAACATGCCACGAATGCGCAGCAGGAAATCGTCGCCGTAGTGTTCGTACATCTTCAGCACGACTTCTGTGTCGGACGATGACGAAAACGAATAACCCTTCACTTCGAGCAGCCGTCGTTCGCTCTGGAAGTTGTACGCTTCGCCGTTGTAGACCATCCAGATCGACTGGTCGTGATTGCTGAACGGCTGGTGGCCGGCAGCGCTGACATCGATGATGGCGAGCCGCGTCATCCCGATCGCCACGCGTGCGTCGTGAAAGATTCCTTCATCGTCGGGACCGCGATGATGCATCGCCGTCACCATGGCCGCGACGGCTTGTGAACCGCCGCTCCCCCACACTCCACAGATTCCACACATGACTACACTTGTCTCGCGAAGCCGGGCTCGTCAGCGCTCGGCGTGGGCCTTCGCCACTGCCGAATGATGTCGACATAGAAAGCCCAGTGACCCATCGGGAACAGCAGTGTTGCCGCAAACACCGCGAACAGCACCGTGCTCTCGAGCACCAGCCGAACCAAGGCCGACGACAGATCGCCGTAAATCGGCTCGAGGACGATCGCGCAGGCGGCGCCCAGGACACTCGCGCCGAGCGGACGAATCATCGTCGACAGCACGTCGCGACCAGTGAGCGGTGTGTCGTGAACGGCCCAGAAGATCGCCGGCAGCATCCACAACAGCATGACCGCGGAATACGCCGCCGCGACGCCCGTCGGTCCGTACGGGAGTCCCGCCAGATACGCGCCGATCATGAACGGGGCGAGGACGAGCGCCATCTTCAACCCTCGACCGACGCGGCCGATGGCGGTCATCATCCATCCCAACGGGTTGACGATGGCGAAGACCAGCATCGCGGGCGCGAGCAGCCGAAAGATTGGCGCGGCGGCGGACCACTTCGGCCCGAGAAACACCCGGACGACATCCTCAGCAAAGACGCCGGCGGCGATCGTCACCGGAACCGTCACTGCCAGCAACAGCGAGTAGCCCTTCAAGAAGTACTGCTTGAGCCGCGCCGCGTCGCTGCGTACGCGCGAGAGCGCGGAGAACGCCACCTCGCCAGCCGCCGTGTTCACATTGTCCGAGGGAATGCTGATGAGCTGATACGCGCGCCCGTATAACCCGAGCGCTTCCACACCCAGATAACGCCCGACGAGGACCTTATCGAGGTTACTGGCGCCGTAGTAGACGATGCTGTTCATCGTGATCGTGGCGCCGAAGCGAGCCATGGACCCGAGCCCGACGTGCCGTCGAGGCGGTCCCGGCACCCAAGCGGTCGTCACCCAGCTTCCGATCGTGTACACCACCGGGCTGGCGACGGTCATGAGAACGAGGGCCCAGTAGCCAAAACCCGCCGCGGCACCGCCGATACCAACCGCGGTGGCGGCGACGAGGCTGACCGTCGTGATGACCGACAACGCGGTGAACCGCAGCTGCCGCTGCAGCATCACGCTGTGCTGCACGCCCAGAGCATTCACAATGAAGCCGACGGCCAGCGCCATCGTCACGGCAAGCAGCTTCGGCTCTGAGTAGAAGGCGACGAGTAACGGCGCCGCGGCGGCCGTGATCAGCGCGAGCGCGGCACCGACGAGCACGTTGATCCAGAACAGCGTCGACGCCTGCGCGTCCGTCACCTCGGCGCGCTGAACGGCGGCCGACGAGAGGCCGAAGTCGCGGAACAGCGCGAGGACGCCAGTGAACGCCGTGACCATGCCGACGATGCCGAAGTCCTTCGGATCGAGCAGGCGGGCGAGCACGACGAGCGAGCCGATCCGAATGGCGAAGTTCAGAGCCTGGGCGACCAGTCTCGAAACCCCACCGCGAATGGTCTTCTCTTTGAGATCGTTCATGTTCGCCGGTGCGCGTGCATGCAGGCGCGGCTTACAGCGCGAGCTTCCGGGAAGAGAAGGCTTCGGCGTAGCCGCTCGGCGCGTTGCACTCCATGCCGCGCAGTCGCGACAAGGAGAGGAACGTCTGGTCTTCGAACCAACGCCGAGACCGCTGCGACTGGAAGACCTCCATGAGGTAACCGACTTTTTTCCGGATCACGTCGGCCTCGAGCGGCATGAAGACGTTCGGCCGTCCAAGATCGCCGTCGTACTTGGGGATCTCGTACTCCAGGATGAAGTGATCGCGGAACGTGTTCCAGGTGAGCTCGGCGATCAGCCGGTGGTCCTGGTGGGCATCGTCGCGCAGGTGCGTGAAGATCACGTCGGGGGAGACTGCTTTCAGCTCTTCGAAGACGGCTTTGACCTTCGCGCCTTCAAACGGCATGAACCCGTCGCGAAACGACTCCAGACGCAAACCGGACAGACGGTCCGCGCCGGCAAACCGCTCCGCACCATGTCGCGCCTCGCCCTCTCGTTCACCGGTGGCACTGAAGACGACCCAATGAAATTGACAGCCGGGGTACTCGTCGATCAGCCTCAGGATGGTGCCGCCGCAACCGATCTCGATGTCGTCGGAATGGCAGCCCAGGCAGAGGACCTTCAGCGCGCCGTCGCGCGGCGGGCGCAGACTCAATCGAAGCATGACTACGGGCGTGGACTGACGGGCATCATGCGACCGTGCATCATCGCGAGGCCAGTTGGGCGGTGAGCGCTCGCTCGGCCGCGAGCTCCCCGCTCTTGAAGCTTTCGTCGGTCCACATGTAGCCCCAGTCGCCGTAACGCCCGCAGTAGGCGATGCCGACGTCGTCGAGATACGCGTGGACCGTCTTCAACGCCGCCGCGCGCTCGAGATCGAAGATCACGTTGGCATAGCGCAGGAACATCGCCTTTCGCGACAGGATCTGGTCGTCCTCGCGAACGATCCCGCAGCGGCGCAGATCGGTGATGACCGGTTCGATCCAGTCTTCGACCGAGCCGGTAAACGGTCGGTATTTCTCCGAGAAGTACACTTCCGCCTGAATGTTGCCGGCCCCGGGCGGCGCGTTGTCGGCCGACAGCATGTGCGGAAAGCCGAGCCGCGTGAAGCAGATGTCTTCGTCGTAGAAGTACGTCATGTGTGCATTCGACAGGTCCGCACGATTGACGCCGATGTTGACCAGCACACACGTCGAGCACGCGAGCCGCCGCGACGCGTCGACGACATCCTGCGGCGCACCCGTGATCATTCGCATCACATCCGGCAGTGGAACCGACGAGACGAGGGCGTCGTACGACGTACGGTGTCCGTTGTCGAACACGAGCTCGCGACGACGTACATCGATCGACGTCAGCTGGTGATTCAGCCTGATGTTGCCGAGCGGCACGAACTTCTTCAAGTACGAGAAGAACCCCCCAGCGCTCGGATAGCGGAAGTGCGTGATGTAGTGCTTGTGCGGCGACGATGCCGACAGCGCGCCCTGAAGGACCTCCTCGAGGCTTGGCCGGTAGATGCGTGGGCCGAGCCAGTCGGTGCTCATGTTCTCGGCCGGCGTGGTGTGGTACTTGCGCGTGTACTGCATCGGAAACGACTCGGCGAACGTCCTGCCGAAGCTCGCGAGCAGCCAATCCGCATAGTTGCGCACGGGCCGATCCGGCGCTGAACGCTCCTCGACGAAGTCGGTGATCACTTTCACGACCAGATCGTTCGGAAGGCCGTGAAGATGGAGCTGCACCGGATGAATCGGCCAATGGCCGCGCCAGTAGTTGTTCAAATTGATCTGAACGGTCTCGTACTTCTGGTCGACGCTCTCAGCGAACAGCTCCTGAATGCGTGGGTCCTTCGTGAACGAGATGTGCGGGCCAACGTCGAACAGGAATCCGGTCTCGTACCGGAACGACGCCGTGTGGCCGCCACAGTACGAGTTCTTGTCGTACATGACCGGCGTGATCCCTTCGGCACTCAGCCGATAGGCCGCGCCAAACCCGGCCATGCCGGTCCCCAAGACAACGATATTCGGACTCGCCATTGAAAGCGTCTCCTAAACTGCCTGCTCGATCCGGAATCAGTTGCGGACTGCCGCGGCCACGCCGTCCTTCTGTGGCGGCGGTTCGTGTGACCGGAGCGCGAGCGACTCATACCGCTCAATCTGCTCCAGCGTCACCCGACGATAATCGCCACCGGCCTGATGCGTCTGGTACCATTCGACGATCCACTCGAGCGCGCGTGCGAGTGACAGCACGGGCCGCCAATCCAGATACGCTCTGGCCTGCGAGTGGTCCAGCTTGAGGAAATGGGCCTCGCGCGGGTGCACACCGCCGTCATGAGTCCAACCCGCGTATCCACCCCACGAGGCGACCAGCGTGTCGGCGATCCACGACACCGGTTTCGCGTCCTCATCGACGGGACCAAAGTTCCAGCCAGTCGACAACCGCGCGGCATCCTTTGACAGACCTTCTGCGAGCATCAGGTAGCCTCGCAGCGGTTCCAGCACGAACTGCCACGGGCGGATCGACGCCGGATTTCGAATCTGGCAGGGCCGTCCGGACAGAAACGCCCGCATCAGATCGGGAATCAGCTGATCACGTGTCCAGTCACCGCCGCCGATCGCGTTGCCCGCACGCGCACTGGCCAACGCGACCCCGTGTCGATCGATGGCCGAGGAGGGGAAGAACGACTCGCGGTACGCGCTCGTGACCAGCTCCGCGCAGCCTTTGGAGTTCGAGTACGGATCCCGTCCTCCCATGCGCTCTGTTTCACGATATCCCCACACCCATTCGCGGTTCTCGTAGCACTTGTCGCTCGTGACATTCACGATGACGCATGGCCGCTGCAGTTGGCGAATCGCGTCGAGCAGGTGAACGGTTCCCATCACGTTCGACGAGTACGTCTCGATCGGGTCTTCGTACCCGCGTCGGACGACGGATTGCGCGGCCATGTGAATGACGACCTCGGGCCGGCATTCGTCGAGAGCGGCGTGCAGGCGTGGGAAGTCCCTCACGTCGGCGGTGATCGATTGCATGAGAGAACCGACGGCAGCCTGGACGAACAGGCTGGGCTCGGTCGGCGGATCGAGCGCATAGCCGGTGACGTTGGCGCCAAGCCGGTGGAGCCACAGCGACAACCAGGCCCCTTTGAAACCGGTGTGTCCCGTGAGGAACACACGTCGATTCTTCCAGAACGCGCGATCAACCATGCGTGATCCGGCTCATCGCCGTCCGCCAACGGCGGCCTGTGCATCCGAGGCGGCTCGAGACCGAATCGGCCACCGTTCCGATTGCTCGCGCCAGAGTGCCTCGATCAGTCCAGGAGCGGCCGCCTCCACGTCCTCGGAAGTGAGGACGCTGTCCTTTGCGATATCGCGCTGGAGCACGCGGCCATCCGAGAGTCCAATCGGGAGCGCCGACATCGCGCGGGCGTCGGCCGCGTTGTCGACCAGTCCGTACGAGCAGAATCCGCCGATCCCGTCGAGCCGTTCGCCTGCCTTGAGATCGCGCTTCGCCACGGTGACCACTTCGCAGACCGGTCCGCCGAGCGGGGCGACGGTCGGATCCTCGTGCACGACGGCACGGCCAATGGTCGACGCAATCTGCAGGTGAGGCAGATGAAACGGCGTATAGAAGACGTAGAACGGGCCGTCGCCGAGCTTGTAGTACGCGAGCTGCGCCTTCTTGAGCGGCGCCTCCTCGTGAATGACGACGAACGCGCCGGTGTGCGGCGCCGCGCCAAGCGCGTAGTCGACGAGGCCGCCATTGAGCATCTGTTCGCGAGGAAGCAAGTTGGCGATGTCGCGCACGTAGGCGCACGCCGGACCGTGCATCCCCCGACGGCCGACTCGAAAACCGGTGGCATTGGCCAGGACGGTCGCCTCCATCGAGAGCTTCGTGGCATCGGCGAACGACGTCACCTTCTTCACGTCCTGATCGTTCTTGTCGGCGAACGCCTGTTGCGTCGCCGGCGTACGGTAGTAGTCGACCATGCCCTTGATATTGCCGGCGGCGACCGTGCGAAGACCGAGCGTCTGCAGGTACCGCAACAGCGTCATCGCCACTCCAGGCTCATCGCCGTCGGTGTGCGTCAACACCACGCCTGCGCTGCGCGCCTTGAGTTGCAGGAGGGGGCCGAGCAGCGAGTCGAGCTCGGCGTTCACCAGGACGACATGCTTGCCATGATCGAACGCGTCGAGCACGGAGCGCGCGGCCGGCTCGATCGAGCCGGTGACTTCGACGACGAGGTCGACGACATCACAGCGTGTGACGACCTGCGGATTGTCGGTCAAGACCGGCATGCCTCGTGTGATGGCGTGCTCGGCCTCACGCGGGGACTCGACGCGGACCCACTCCGCGAATCCAGCTTCCTTGTAGGCCCGCTCACCGTGCGCTGGCGTGCGATTCGCGATTGCCACCAAACGCATCCCGGGCACCGGCGTGCCGAGCTGGAGGGCGATCGCTCGGCCGGTCGCTCCGGCGCCGATCATGCCGATGCGGATCGGCTGGCCCGCGGTTTCACGCGCTCGAAGCGCGGTATCGACGCTCATACGACACCCCTGGCGAGTTTGGGAACCGGGTGATGTGTGCTCCCGTTCTGTCGATCCTTCCACACCTCCCACGGCGCGTTGCCGCTCGCATAGAGGCTCTCGAGGTGCTGTTTGTCTTTGAACGTATCCATGCTCTCCCAAAAGCCGTCGTAGCGATAGCCGATCAGCTGCTTCTCCTGCACCAGCCGTTGAAACGGCTTGTCGACCAGTTCCTCCTGAGGGCCGATGTAGTCGAAGATCTCGCGCTTGAAGATGAAGAACCCGCCGTTGATCCTCACGGCGCCATTGTTGATGGCGTGAATCGCCGAGACCAGGCCGTTGTCGCGGTCGTGCAGCGAGACCATGTGATAACTGAGATTGGGCCGGACACACAGGAAGCTCGCGATCTTGTCGGCCTGCTCAAAGTGCGTGAGCTGTTCCGGCAACGGCAGATCGGTCAGACCGTCACTGTAGTTGGCGAGAAACACGTCCTCGCCTTCCAGGTGCTTCTCGACTGCTTTCAAGCGCTGACCGATGTTCGCGTTGATTCCGGTGTCGGCGAACGTGATGCGCCAATCATCGATATCGCTGCTGAACAGCTCCAGCTTCTTGCCGCCGCCGGTCAGCACGAAGTCGTTGGACGCACACTCGTTGTAATTCAAGAAATAGTTCTTGATGGTGTCCGCGCGGTAGCCGAGGCAGAGAATGAAGTCCTTGTGACCGAAGTGCGCGTAGTATTTCATCACATGCCACAGAATCGGTCGGTATCCGATCTGCACCATCGGCTTTGGAATGTCCTCGGCATCGCGGATCCGCAGCCCCAAGCCGCCACAGAACAGCACCACTTTCATCAGGACACTCCTGTCTCGCCTGCACACGCGCTCGTCGTCATACCAACGCTTTCTGTCGCATCGTCTTCTCGACGGTCTGCTTCGGGTTGAGCAGGAGATCGAGAAGCTTGGCCGCGAGCGCCTTGCCGAACCGAACCCGAGAAAACGGGTGGCCGCACTCCGTCAGCCGACGCTTGTGATAGTCCCAAAACTTCTTGTCACGCTGATGAACCGCGCTGACCGCAAGGTAGTGGTAGTAATCGTCCAGGACCTGCTCGGCGCGCTCGGCGAGCTCTGTACCGGTCAGAAAGCTCGGCCCGTACATCATCAGATCGCCCAATCGAGATGATTGGTACGCGTTGACCGACTTGCTCACAGCGCTCTGTGTCTCCTGATGAAGCCGCCCGTACGAAAGAACCTGGTGGACGAACCCGAAGTCGCTCGATTGCAGCTCCCGGTAACAGGCACTCGTGTCGGCTTCCGCGGTGAAATTGGGATAGAACCGTTCCTGCGCCCGTACGAGGTCCGCACGATAGAGCAGAGATGTCGGCGAGCCGAAGATGTAGGGCCCGCCGAGCATCTGGGTGCGACACACGTCGCGCCCGCGAATGAACGTACTCGGGTATGGCACCTCGGCCCACATCACTCGCCACGCCCGCCAGTCTGTCCCGGCCCCGAAGAGCTGGTACGAGCCCACCAGCCCGACCGACGGATGGGTCTCGGCGACCGCGACGAGCCGCGCCAGACACTCGGGAAAGAGCCAATCGTCCGCTGAGACAACCTTACAGTACTTGCTCAGGGGCGAGATGAGCGAGAACGCTCGATTGTGGTTCGAGATCACGTCCAGCAACACGTCGTTGCTGCAGACGCGAACGCGTGGATCCTTGCGAGCGTATTCCTGAGCGATGGCCAGCGTATCGTCGGTGCTGTTGTTGTTGATGATCGTGTAGTCCCAGTTCGAGTAGGTCTGCGACAACACGCTCTCGATACACTCGCGCAGGTAGGATGCCCCGTTGTAGACAGGGGTCACCACACTCACGCGCGGCTCAGTCGTCGGGTGCATCACGCTTTGCGGACGTTCAGTCGTGTGTGTTTCTTCCACAGCTCAATCTCATCGCGCATCGGCTCACGGCTTGCCCCACAGCAACGACAGCGTCTCGTTGAGGCGGCCGATCCGCACCATTGCGTCCACCGTTTGATAGCAATTCGATCGGGGATCCGGCTGCACGAACCCCCACATCAGGCGACCCGACGAATAGACGTAATCCGCGGCGATGGTCGTCGCCCATAGCACCTTGCTCTTGCGATACGTCTCCTGCCAACTCCAGCCGTGCAGTCTGGCTTGCGCGCGCCCGAGTCGATATGCCCGCCGGCGCAGCGACGTGAGCTGACATTCCCGCGCGGTGACACGATGCTTGACGCTCGCCAGCGGCGTGTAGAGTGCGGTGAATCCGCGCGAACGCAGGTTGAGCAAGAACGCCGTCTCGCCCGCCATCATGCGATTGGTCGGACGCGGCCCCATCTCCTCGTCGAACCAGGGCACCGTCGCGAACACGTCTTTCCTGACCCAGAAGTTCGGACCCAACGGACACTCGAGGCCCTCGTACGCGACCTCGCGATCGCCGAGATCGTGACGCGAGTAGCCAAAGGCCAGAATCCAGTCCCCCTCGGCCCACTCGGGCCGATCGACCGGCCACTGCACCTCGATTCGCCCCCCAAAAACCGCGATCTCGGGCCAGCGCGCACACACCTGGGCGATCTGCTGCAGCCAATACGGGTCGGGCGTGACATCGTCGTCGGTAAACACCACGATGTCCTTGAGCGTGCACTCTCGAAGTGCCTTGTTCAAAGCCGGGTTCTTGCCCTGACGTGTCTCGTGCAGATACACCAGGGGCATTCGTCCCTGAAAGCTCTTGACCACGGCTGGCGTGGCATCGGTCGAGTTGTTGTCGATGACGACGATCTCGCAGTCGACGCCCGAGTAGTCGAGCGCCGTGAGCGCCGACAGCGTCTCACGCAGCGGTTCGGCCCGATTGAACGTCGGGATCAAGATGGTGATCCCCGCGGCCGACTCGCGTCGATTGAGCTGTGAACTCACTGAGACCGCCTGAATGGAGGCCAGTTTCGATCCTGGTCGGAGACACTTGACGCCGGCAGCGGCCAACGAATGTTGAATGCCGGATCATCGAAGCGGATACCGCGCACGGCGGACGGCGCATAGAACGCCGAAGCCATGTAGAACATCTCGGTGTCGTCCTCCAACGTCTGATACCCGTGCGCGCACAGCGCCGGCACAAACAGCATGCGGCCGTTTTCGGCGCTCAGTTCCGCCCCACACCACTCGCCGAAGGACGGGGAATCGGATCGGACGTCGAGCACGACGTCGAAAATCGCACCCCTCGTGCAGCGTACGAGCTTGGCTTCAGGTGCGCTCGCGTCTTGAAAGTGCATGCCGCGCAGGGTGCCCCGTCGTCGACTGAACCCCATGTTCGCCTGCACCGGGGTGAAGTCGAGCCCGTGCTCACCGAACTCCTTGGCGCACCACGCGCGCATGAAGCGACCGCGATCGTCCTGATGCGGATTTGGCTCGATGATCGCCGCGCCAACCACAGTGGTCTGTTCAAAGCGCATGGGTTATTGGATGCCTCGACTGCCGGCGTCGACGCGCTCCAACCAGATCTCTCTCCAGTACGGATACATCGCCTTCGGACAGAGCATGCGACACTGGCTGTACCGCGCCTGGCAGGTCACCGAGTCGAGGATGACGCACGGGGTTTTGATCGGCACCATCCGACCCGTCTTCTCGTCGATGAGGCGATCGACCCGTTTGAGAACCTGGTAGACCCCACCGCAGAACGGCACGAGCTCGGCATCCCAGTACATGCCGCGATTGAGGTTCGCGGCCGTGACCGTCTGCAGGATCTCCTCGTGCGACTTCACCCGTACCCATTCGCCGGGTTGCAGATTCAACGCGGCGGCGGGCGTTGGACTGCCTTGTGGAAGTGCACCAGGCGTGCGCGGCCATCGGGGACCACCCCACATCCACCGAAACGTCTCGTAGAACCAGCGCATCGGGCGTCCGACACCGAGACCTGTTTCACTCAGGTGGTAGTACGCCGAATACGTCGCCGCAGAAATCAGGCGCGACAGACTGACGTTCCCCGACCAGTAGTCCTGGATGTACTGCCGCACGTCCCACCAGGGGAGCGGCGAGGTCGCATGATGAATTTCAGTGGCCTGGCACTGGTATCTCGGCGTCCCATCCTGATTGGGGACGCTCGTCCGATCCCAAACAGCCGCCTCGAGGCCATGATGCGTTTGTCGGATCTCGTCAGCGCCCGACGCGGCCGACGCCGCCTCTTGATGGTTACCGTCAACGGGCTTGAGCCAGGCCTCTTTCCAGTACAGCAGGCATCCCGCCTGGCAACCTCCGTGTGCCGAGCCGTCGCATCGCGTCTCGAGGTGAACGGTGCTCTCGAGCTTCCGTACGTGGTAGGGATACGCCGTGGTGTAGTCGCACGTCTTGTGCGCCAGTTTGTGGACTCGAAATCTCTGCCCACAGTACTGGAGCATCTCGGGCATGAACGGCATGCCTTCGTAGCGGCCGTCAGGGCCAAGCGTCTCCAGGATCTCGGCCCTGCTGCGCACTTCGACCCAATCACCGATGCGAAGCCTGCTCACACGATCGCGAACGCCGCGGGCAGGGCGCGATGAGTCGCCGACCGCGACCTTCAGCGGGATGACACGGTCGGAAGACGAAGCCACGTCCCTCATCATCGCAAAGAACACTCCGCCCACTCTGGACCGGCATCGGGGTCAGACACACACCGCTAATCGCTGCAGATACGCTACTTATGCGATTCGGCGTCGTCTGCGGCAGGACGCGAGCCAGTCCCGAAGGCTGCGTTTTCGACGACTTTCATCCGGAGATGCAAACCGGGTGAAGGTTCTCGGCGGGCCTATGCAGTTTTGGGAACTGCCCGCCGACGTCCCACGCGTTCGACCTCGAGCAACACGCGGTCCAGCCACCTGGTCGCGGTCGTGCGCAGGTTTCTGGAAAACACCAGTGCGCGCTTGGCGAGATCAGGACGCCCCATTGCGACCAGCCACGCGTATTTCCATGAGAACCGCGGCGGCTCGAGATGGCCTCCGAGTTGAGCGGCCAAGGCTTCTGCACGCCTCACGATATCCAGGCGTTCGGGATAGAAATGGAGCAGCCAGGTCTGCAGGAAGGCTATGCAGGCCGCCTGCACGCGCGGGCTATCTTCGAGCGAACGAAGATAGTTGATGTGCATCTCCATCGAGTGAAACTGCGCTTCGATTTTTCGACTCGAATGTCCGATGTAGCTCAAGCTGGTGCCCCGGGCGCGCCGATAGAACACTTTGGCTTCAGGAACGAACTTCACGCCGGCACTCGCCATCAGCACTCGGCAGAAATACTCTCCATCGTCGTCCCCGAGCAATTTCGTGTTCCACGGGCCCGCAACAGTCGCGACCCCGCGCGGGACCAGCCACGTGGCAGTCTGCATGTGCAGGTTCTGACCCATCTTCCGCAGGAGCCATTCGACGGGCGACAGGTCGTTCCAGAGAGCAGTGGGATGGAACTTCGCCTGCTGATGTCTATAGAAGAAGTATCCCCACGGGCCCGAGGCGAGGGTGCGTGGATCCGAGACCTTTTGAAGCGCGGTGATTTGCGACGCGACTTTCTGTGGCGCCAGGATGTCATCCGCATCGAGCCATTGGACGTAATCGCCCTGGCTGAGCGCGAATGCCGCGTTTCGAGCGGCCGCGGCGCCTTGGTTGAACCGGCTGACGACCTTCACTATCGGCGACTCGTACCGCCGCGCGATCGCCAACGTGGCATCTGTCGACCCATCGTCGACGACGATGATCTCTTTGCGAGGCCAGGTCTGGGCAACGGCGGATTCAAGAGACTGGGCGAGCCAATCCGCAGAATTAAACGCGGGAATCAGAATCGAAACGAGAGGCGTCTCAGGCACACACACCTAACTTCGCCAAAAGATCTCGACGCTCTTCTCAGAGCACGAGGTGAGGGTGTTTGCAATGTCCATTGCCGAGACCCACCGATCGAGCACAAGTCCACGACGAACGTCTGCGGCGTAATTGAACATTCCCTTGGCGTTCAGCCGCTGCAGCAGCTCGATGCACTCGAGACCCTCACGTCGAAACTCGGGCAGGTTGACTTCGAACGACACGAACGGGACGGAGCTGCCGAGGCCTTTCAGCACTTTCGGTTCGGCACCTTCGACATCGATCTTGATATAGAAAGGACGACCATACGTCGCAATCAATTGGTCCAGCGTCGTCGTTTCCACCTGTGTCTGCTGCGCAAATTCTAGCGCTTCGCCGAATCGTTGTACGTCGTGCCGCAGCGTATCCACCCACTTCTGACTCAGAGTGTTTTTCGCGGAACCAGGCTGATCGACCCACATCGTTTCGGTACCGACCTTGTCGCTCACCGCGGCGCCGACAATTGTCACAGGCTTCGCCTTGAGCCTCAACTGGATAAACCGTTCTTTCAGGATGCGCTGATTCTTCGCATCGGGCTCGACCGCAACGACGGCAGCACCGAGGCGAAGAAAGGTGTCGGTCTTGAACCCTTCGTTGGCGCCGACGTCGACGACAAGATCTCCAGGACGAAGACCTTGCAAAACGTGGCGATAGAAACCAAGTTCCTTCTGACTGTCAGCCACTAACGTCGGATCGGCAACCCGCCAGTACAAGTTGTACAGAAAGGATGCCTTTATCCGTTGGTACAGGCCAACTCGCGCAAGCCCCGTTTGGATCAACGACTTCACCGTCGCCACACGAACACTCCCGGCTTCAGGCGATCCAGTTTTCACATACACGAGCGTCCGCCTCACACTAAGTCGAAGCGGTCGTGGCGTTCAACCGCGCCGCTTTGAATGGCAATACGTACCAACGGTAGTAAAGGAGTTTGCCGAACTGCTCGACGACGACCTGGATACCATGCAAACTGTGAGCCCAGTCTTCGGGATCCTTCTCCGACCTGATAGGAACGCAGCGCATCGACACACCCGTGCCGCGCATTGCGGCCTCATAAACCAGCATCGTGCGCTGACTTCGAAACGCAGAGACGGTAATCAACATCGATCGAATGTGATGTTTCGTGACGTAGTCGCGCACCTGGTACGCAATGTTCAACGTAATCGGCTCCACTTCGCGAACAGGGATCACATCGAAATCCCCTAGCCAGGCGACCTTTGCCATCACGCCGACTACTTCTTGAGACACGAGGTTCGGCACCGCTGAATTCTTTGCGTCTGCGGTCGTGGGCACCAGCGCTCGTGGCGCGAGCCCTGCTTTCCGCAACGCCGCCGCCTGCTCGAACGCGAGGTAGTTCTGATCGGAATTGTCGACCAGAATGGCATCCGCTGGGCCGATCTGCTCGTCGCAAATCAGACTGTCCCCGATACCCGGAATCCACAGGCCTCGCGAGAGCCAGATCGTACCTACGAGCAGAACGAGCACGGTCAGCCTGAATCGCCACGTCGTCGTGACCGACTCTTTCCGTCGTACGACGAAATCCTTCCAGCTGCCGGTCGCCATTGTCAGCTCGCGCTCGAGTGCTCGGTCCGGGCGGCGGGAGATATCCCGCGCAGGAGCCGCGTGTACACGGCCTCGGTGAGCTGTCCGACCGTCGCCCATGAATGCCGTTCGGCGGCGAACTGCCGGATCCGCGCGCGTCGCACCGGCAATTCACGATAGAGGTCGCTCGAGAAGTACCGCTCGATAGTGACGGCAAGGGCGGCGGCGTTTCGCGGCGGACAGAGAAAACCCGTCTCGCCATCGACGATATCGTCCCGGAGCGAGCCGACATCGGTTGCGAGCACCGGCAAGCCGAAGCTGTACGCGAGAAACGGCACGCCGCTCTGGAAGATGTGCGTGTAGGGGATGGCGACGACGTCGGCCGCCTTGAAGTAGATTTCGACGTCCTCGTCGGGGATGAACCGGATGTGCTCGATTACGCCCCCGCCGAGCGCGTTGCTCTGGATGGCCGATCGCACGTCGCTGCCATAGCCGTCGCGACCCAGCTTGATTCGGCCCGCGATCACCAGCCGGTACGATTGGCCGCGGCTCTTGAGAGCAGTGAGCGCCTCGATCAGATACTCGAGGCCCTTGTACGGCGCAATCTGCCCGAAAAACAGCAGCACCTTCTCGTTGGAGCCAAGACCGAGCCGGCGGCGCGCATCCGCGGTGGTGAGATCGGTCTTCGGGGTCGTGTCGTTGAGACCGAACGGGATGACACTGATGCGGTCGGGCACGATGCTGAAATCCGCGATCATCTCGCGCTTCATCAGATCGGTGTGAACAAACAGATGGTCACACAGCAGGTACTGGATCCGTAGCGTGAGCCGGTTATAGAAGGAGTCGTTGCCGTCGCGCTTGCCGGCGTTGACGTTGTGGGCCGTCATCACGACGCGCTTGCCGAGCAGACGGTAGTACAGCATCAACACGACACGGTCGAGGAAGGCGAACCGGTTGTTCCAGAGGATGTGAAAAATCTTTGCCCGGGCCGTCGCCGCGTACGCGAACAGCGTCATGTAGAAACGCGAACTCCGCAGCGCCTTCCGCCACGTCGAGACGCCTTCCTGTTGATCGCGCCGGAAGTTGAGGAAGGTGACGCCCTTTCGCGAGGTGATCTCGGGACAATCGAGCTCGGTGCTGCCGATGAAATCGATCGACACGCCGCGCTCGAGCAACGCCTCGGTGAGCCCGACGGCGTACGGCTTGTCACCGCCGCCGGTGAGCAGCGTGATGTGAGTGGATGTCACGTGCGAACTGATGGCGCGCGGAGCGTTGCCGGGGCCGCGAGACGGACCATCACCGCGTCGTACACCGACTCCAGCGTGATCGCCGACGTCGCGGCACGATCGAGCCCTCGCTGATAGAAGAACCGCTCCAGGAGCGGTGACACAATCTGCGTTTGCAGCCCGTAATCGTAAATCTCCCACGGACTCGTACAGCTGAAGAGTGTCACGCACGGAGTGTTCGTCGCCAGCGCAAGATGCATCGGCAGACTGTCACCTCCGACCAGGCACCGATGGCTCTGAATGTCGCCCATGTGCTCGAGCAACGTCGGGCGGCGGGGAAGGACATTGACCCGCAAGCCTTCCGATTCGAGGCGGGCTTTCAACTCGTCGTAGTAGTCCCACGCCTTCATCGGCCAGACCGGTCCGGCGACCGACGCAATGGCCACATCACCCGTCAGCCCCGTTGGCACGGCCCGCGGCAGCCAATAGCGCTCGCCCTGGAAGCGGAACCCCAGGCCTTCGAAGATCAGGTCCTGATAGGTCCGCCGGTTCTGGAGTTTGAGTTCATCGGCGCGCCTGCGACCGTACACGCTGATCAGGCTCAAGTCGAACCATTTGCGCGAATCGTCGGTATAGGTCACCGTTCCGTCGCCGTTCAGGAACGCACCAAATCGTTGCGCGTGCGGGATGTCGCGGACGAATGCCGCCGTCTCCTGCTCATCTTCGAGATTGATGACGAGGTCATAGCGGCGATCGTTCGCGGCACCGCGATCGTCCCACGTGAGACAGCGCAGGCCGGGCCGCAGACCGTCGAGCAGTTCGCGGTTCATCGCCGCAGTAATCCAGGTGACCTCGCCGTCGAATCGGTGAAGAAGTGTCGTGGTGCGGACCACGTCGCCGGTCGCGTTGAGCTTCACGATGAGAACGTTCATGGGATTGGGCGCGGAAGATGCCGCTCGCGCTCGGGCGTGGCTACTGCGGCTCGGACGGATGCAATTGCTCCAGAAGGCCAGACGTCGATAGATCGGGCACGCGGTCGACGAGATAGAGTTCGCCACCGCCTCGTCGAACCGCCTCACTCTCGACGCAGTCCTGACCGTACTCGGCGCCGTTCACGTGCACGTCCGGCCGCACCTCTTCGAGGAAGGCGATCGGATTCGGTTCATCGAAGATGTGCACGTAGTCGACCATGCGCAGCGCCAGCAGCATCTCTGCCCGCCGGCGTTCGGGCACGATCGGTCGCGTCGGTCCCTTGTAGCCTCTGACCGACGCATCGCTGTTCAGACCGACGATCAGCACATCGCCCTGACGCCGCGCCTGGTTCAGGATGTAGAGATGGCCGCCGTGCAACAGATCGAACGAGCCGTTAATCGTGACAATGCGTTTGCCCCTGGCGCGCAGCGTCGCCGCCAGCGACGACAGGGCGCGGCGAGGCACGAGGCGCAGCGCATCGCTGTCCTGCAGGACCTCCTCGGCGGTCACCGTCGCGGTGCCGAACTTGCTAACCGCAACGCTGGCCGCACGGTTGGCCAGTAGCACGGCGGAAGGATGATCAGCACCGGATGCCACCGCCAGCGCGAACGCCGCGACAACGGTGTCGCCCGCGCCGCTGACGTCGAACACTTCCCTCGCCAACGTCGGCAGCGCAAATCGTTCCGCACCTCCCCGGGCACAGAACGAAATGCCGTGAGACCCCAACGTCAGGACGATGTTGGCGCCAATGTCCGCGGAGAGCTGCGTCGCGACCGCCTCGACCGACTCGTTCGTCACGTCGGCGTCGGGCAGGCCGAGAAGCGCTCTCGCCTCCTTCCAGTTCGGCGTCAGATAATCGCAGCCGATGTAGCAATCGCGATGCTGCGGTCGAGGGTCGACAACGACCTGCCGTCCCGCCACGTGGGCGCGACGAATGATCTCCTGTGCCAGGGAGCGCGACACGAAGCCCTTCGCGTAGTCGGAGATCACGACGACGTCGCATCCGCCGACACACTCGTCGAACTGCTGGAGAATCGCGGCTTCGTTGTCGGTCGTCGCGGGTCGAACGTCCTCGTAGTCCAACCGGACGATCTGCTGGTGCTGGCCAACCACCCGGGCCTTGCGCAGCGTCGGTGCGCCGGTATCGACGGAACGCAGATCGACGCCGGCCTGCGCCGCACATCGCTTCAGCGTCCGACCGCCTTCATCATCGCCGACGAACGCAATGAGCGTCGCCTGTCCACCAAGTGACACGATGTTTGCCGCCGTGTTGGCGGCGCCACCAAGGACGCGGCGCGTGCTCGTGACTTTGAGGACGGGGACCGGTGCCTCGGGAGAAATGCGACTGCAGTCTCCTACCAGGTACTCGTCGAGAATGGCGTCGCCGAGCACCATGACCCGCCGGTTGCGGAAATCGCCTACGAACGATGCGATCGGGTCGGTCAGGTCGTTGAGCGTCATGGGCACAGCCTGTTGGTCAGATTCCTCGCAAAGCCGGCTCCCTCCTCCCCCGTGAACCGCACAGGGCACATAAGAGCACACAAGCCCTTTCGCATGTGACGGTTACGGCGTAAGAGCCTGATCAGAGACGTTTCGGCCATCCCGAAAAGGTCGCGGCGGGCGACGACTTTCGTCCCGCCCCGCCGGACTCCTGTTAATTCGCCGCGGTTACGCGCCGGCCGCGTCAGCTGGCCTTGACCTTGATCTTGGACGCCACGAATTCCGCGACTGCGTCCGCCACGTACGTGAGCTGCTCGTCCACCATCTCCGGAAACATCGGCAGCGAAAGGATCTGACCTGATGCCGTCGTCGCTTCTGGGAAGTCGGTGGCGCCGTGCTTCAAGTAGGCGTAAGCCGAGAGATTCGGCAATGCGATCGGATAGTGGATACCGGTCGCGATTCCACGCTGCTGCAGGAAGACGCGCAGGTCCTCGCGAAGATCCGCCTCGATGCGAATGATGTACAGGTGGTAAACGGGAACGTAGCCTGGGGTCTCCACCGGAGTCGTCACACTGCCGCGCAGCAGCTCGGAGTACCGCCGCGCATGCTGCCGGCGCAGCTCGTTCCACTTGGGCAGGTGCTTCAACTTCACCGACAGGACGGCGGCCTGCAGCCCGTCGAGTCGGCTGTTGAGGCCCTCGATGCCGTGGTTGTACTTGTCGATTCGGCCGTGGTTGGCCAGCATCCGGGCATGATCTGCCAGCTTCGCGTCGTTGGTGACAATCGCGCCGCCATCGCCGTACGCGCCGAGATTCTTCCCGGGGTAGAAGCTGAAGCAGGCAGCATCGCCGAGCGATCCGATCGGACGTCCTTTGTAGGTGGCGCCATGCGCCTGTGCCGCATCCTCGATGACATAGAGCCGGTGTCGTCGAGCGATCTCGAGAATCGGATCCATGTCCGCCGGCCGCCCGTACAGGTGCACCGCGACGATCGCCTTCGTGCGCGACGTGATCTTCGCTTCGAGCTTGGTGACATCGAGGTTATACGTCTCGGGATCGATGTCGGCAAACACCACCCGGGCGCCGGCATGAGTGACCGTTTCGGACGAGGCGATAAAGCTGTTGGCCGGCACGATGATCTCGTCGCCGGCGCCGATGTTGAGGGACTTGAAGGTCACGAGCAGCGCGTCGGTGCCGTTGGCCACGCCGACGCAATGCGACACTCCACAATAGGCAGCGAATGCTCGCTCGAACTGTTCGACGAACGGGCCGCCGACGAACGCGGAC
>DASRJE010000133.1:0-16879 GCA_035649635.1 Vicinamibacterales bacterium
ATTGCCGGGCGTCCTCGAGCGTACGCGTCTCAATCCGCGCCAGGACGGCGCCACGCGCAACGGCCTGCGCCTCTTCGACCGACACCTCGAGAACCGCACCACCGAGCTCCGCGCGAACCGTGGCTTCGCGTGTCGGGGTCAACTCACCAGAGATGATCGGGCCCACGATGATGGTCCCCGATTCGACAGAGACGATGTTCTCCGTGCCGATCTGGACGGCGAGTGGAGCGGGCGCGGTGCCCTCGCCTTCGACCTTCTGGTTACATGAGGCCGACAGTAACGCGAGACTTACCGGAATCAGTACCAGGGACCACCAAATCTTCATTGAGTTCCTGCCTGTGGCTGCGTGAATTGGGCGGACGCATTTCTCAATTGCGGGTTGGCCTGAGAGGGAGCGGGCTGCACCGGCACGGACGGGGCCGGTTGCTGAATGATTGGATTGCCGCCGGTCGCCGGCAGCGCGTTTCCGATCGGGAGATCCGGAAGCAGCGCGACGCGTGCGCGCGCAACTTGCAGGTCGCGCGCGGCCACCGCACGATTGGCGCCCGCCTGCTGACGCTGGACTCGCGCGTCGGACAATTCGAGCTGTGTCGACACACCCGATTGATAGCGAACGTCAGCAATCTGGTACGCGCGATCGGCTTGCTGGACGGTCCCCGCCGTCGACTCCCATGCAGCGCGGGCGGCCAGAAGCTCTGCCCATGCCGAACGCGTGTCGAGCGCGGCAAGTTCCTCGGCCTGCTTCTGCTGCAGACGCGATTGCTCGAGGTCCGCTCGGGCGACGAGTTCATCGCCGCGTTGTCGACCTCCGGTCAGGATCGGCACGCTCATGCTGATGCCCACGGTCCAGTTCGAACGATCAAAGGAGGGGAGCACGTTGTCCGGGTACGCGATCCGGGCGTAGTTGGAATTGAACGACACCGTCGGCATGCGCTGGGCCTCAATCAGCCTCAACGACGCTTCGCGCGTCCGCACAGTCGCACCCGCTTGCTCGATGGCCACGCGCTCGGGCAATGACAGGCCGCCTACCGTCAACGATGGCGTGTCGCTCGAGCGCAGCGTGTTCTCGATGGCGCTGACGCGCTCGACGAACACCGGCGGAGGCGGCAGGTTCTCGTCCGATAGCGCGTCGGCCAGCTGCAAATCGGCTTCGGCGGGCAGATCGAGCAGTCGTTTGAGGCGCAGGTACGCGAGCGCACGATTGACGCGCTGGCGAATGAGGACGGGTTGCTGGGTGTCCCGGTTGACGCGCGCGCGCAAGACTTCGAATTCGGGTTGTGTTCCCGCCTTCAGTCCCGCCTCGACCTGTCGTAACGTGGCGCCTGCCTGTTCGAGCGTGGCGGCCGCGATGTTGACCAACTGATCGCTGAGCACAGCCTCGTAGTACGCCTGCGTCACCTCGAACAGCAATTGCGCCCGGGCGGTTGTCAATCCCAGCTCCGCAGACTCGTGTCCGACTGCGGCGAGGGCGATCTGCGCGCCGTTTCGACCGCCTGACCACAGGCTCTGTGAAAACGACAACGAGGCTCGCCACGTGTTGAGTCGACCGAATGGGAGATCCTCCAAATTTGCAGTCCCGGTCGACCCGAAGAACCCGCCGCCGCCAACGGCGCCGCAATCAATGGCGCGTTCGATTTCAGCAACGCGTGCATCGAGAGCGGCCTGGGGATTGAGCGCGAAGGGCGGACACGAGGGACCTGTTTCTCCCGTGTTGAAGACGTTGTCGAATTCGGAGGCGAGAGAGCGGTCGTAACTGGCGGCGGCAGACAGCTGTGGGAGCAGTCCGCTGTGCGCGCGAATCTGATCGGCTTCGGCGCGCCGCACGGCAGCGGCCGCAATCGATATGCCCTCGCTCCTGGGCTCGGCCAGCGATAACACCTGTTCGAGCGTCAACGGTCCGGGTGGAAGGGCGGCGGCCTGCTGCGTTTGCGCGCGAGCCGACAGCGGGATCAGGCAGGACAACAGCCACACGGCGGCCGTCATCAGCAGCTTGGTACATCGTCGATCTGGCATTTGTCTGAGAGTCCTTCTGGTGTGCAGCCGTGCACTGTTTTTGGACGGCAGCTGTGGTTGACCCGTTCCGTCAGGTACGCAGGATCTGCGCCGCGGGCGGCGGCGCGACCCGTCGAGCTCGCCGCGTGCGCGTCTTGCGCTGCACCGGCGGACGCTGAGTCTGCAGCCAGGCCACGTGGTCAGCTGCCAGGGCCAGTGCCCTGGTCAGGTATTCGACGATGAGCGTCAGTTGACGATCGTCGTATTCCTCGTGCAGTCGAGCCGTGCTCTCGGCCAATCGTCGGTATAACCCGGCGACGTGTCGAAAGTTTCGCGACAGCGCCTCAACGCGGACACATCGACGATCGTCGGGATCGCGATGGCGCCGGGCAAAGCCGGCGCGCTCGAGGCGATCGATGACGGCCGTCATGGCCCCGGTCGTCAGGCCGACATGTTCCGCAAGTCGCCCAGCGGTCGTGGGACCCGCGATCTCGAGCAGGTCCAGGCACTCGAGATCAGTCGAGTTCAGGCCGACGATCGTTGCCACCGTATCGCTCAACAACACTGACTGGGCGCTGACCCTGCGCAGCGTCTCCTCGAGCTGCTGAAGCAGGTCTGCGCGCGCTTTGGATGTTTTTGCCATCAATTACTCGTCTACAAAGTATCTCAAACATCAAGATACTTGCATCAAGAGGGGTTGATGGTGTAGGCGCAACGGTACGAAGGTCCGACGGTGCGGGGTGCGACGTCGCGGATCTCCGAGTCCCAAGCGCAAAGTCCCGAGGCCCGGACCCCGAGTCCCGGATTAGAATCCTGCCACCAGGAGGACCTTCATGCGCTCAGCGCTCACGACTCTGGCGGTTGCAACCGCGCTCCTCAGTGCTTCCTTCGCGGCTCGCGTGAGCGGTTCGACCGGACCGATCCCGCTCAATTGCAATCGCGCCTGTCTCGAAGGCCTCATCGATCAATATCTGGCGGCCGTCGTCGCGCACGATCCCTCGAAGCTGCCACTTTCGGAGGACGTCAAGTACAGCGAGAACTACCAGATGCTCAGGGTCGGCGATGGCTTCTGGAAGACGGCCAGTGGCATCGGGAACTACAAACACATCTTCGCCGACCCCGAGTTCGGACAGGTCGCGATGATGGGCACGATGCGCGAGGCGAACACGACCATCCTCATGAGCCTGCGCCTGCGCGTTGAGCTCGGGCGCATCACGGAGATCGAGTCGGTGTACTTCAAGCCAGGCGGCGGAGGGCCGAACAACATCGAGGCGATGGACAAGAGCGGGAAGCCGGAAGACATCTGGTTCACGTCGATCCCGCCGGCGCAGCGCTTGTCACGACAAGAGATGATCGCGGTCGCCGATGGCTACTTCACGGGCCTGCAGAAGAACGACGGCAAAGGCATCAACGGTACAGGCACGTATCCCTTCACCAACGATTGCCATCGCATCGAGAACGGAGCACCAACGACCAACGCTCCGCGGCCACCCAACGAAAAGCCAGGCACGATCAACCTGTTCGCGATGGACTGCCTCTCGCAATTCAAGATGGGCCTCTACTACGTCGTCCAGAGCATTCACGGCCGTCGATATCCGTTGGTCGACGCCGAGCGCGGCGTGGTGTGGGCACACGTGGTGTTCGATCAGGGCACGGTCAATCAGGGTGTGTTGTCGGATGGAACCAAACACAGCTACCCCGGATTCAATCGGCCGAGCAGCATCCTCGTGACCGAAGCCTTCCTGATCGAGAACGGCAAGATTCGTCGAGTCGAGATGATCGGGCCCTCGGCCACCTACCACATGAACTCGCCGTGGCCCGGCGGTTTGAGCGGAAACTAAGCGGTCCGGCTGAAGCCGCCGCCTGAATACCCAAATCAAGGTAGACCGGTCTGCGCACGGCGAAATCAGTTTCGCCGTCGTCGGCCGGTCGGTCATACTCCTCGAATCACGGCCGGGACCGATCGCCGTGCGGGGGACCGTGAAGAGAACGATCGCAGGAATCAGCGCGCTCGGCGTTCTGCTGTGCTGCACGTGGTTGACCGCCGCACAACGGCCGGCTCGGACCGCGTCTGCCCCGCCGATCGCTGCCGGCCATCAGGCCACCTTGCAGCAGTACTGCGTCACCTGTCACAACAGCCGACTGAAGTCAGGCAACCTGGCGATCGATCAACTCGATATCAACAACCTCAGTCACGATGCCGAGTCGTGGGAGAAGGTGGTGCGCAAGCTGCGCGTCGGCGCCATGCCGCCCCGCAGCGCGCGCCGGCCTGACGCAGCGACGGCGAACGCTCTCATCGCGTGGCTCGAGGGCGAGCTCGATCGAGCGGGGACAGACAACCCCGGCCGGCCCACGCTCCGCAGGCTGAATCGAGCGGAATACGCGAACGCCATTCGCGATCTACTCGCGCTAGACGTCGATGTCATGTCGCTGCTGCCGCCCGATGGCGCGGCATTTGGCTTCGACAATGTCGCCGACGCGCAAGGCAGCTCGCCGGCGCTCCTGCAGGCGTACCTCGCTGCGGCGCGCAAGATCAGCGCGGTTGCTGTAGGCGATGAACGCATCGGCGTCGGGAGCGATACCTACACGGCGCGCCAGGATCTGTCACAGGACGTGCACCTCGATGGGCTCCCGCTCGGAACGGTTGGCGGACTGCGCGCCACGCATACCTTTCCGTTAGACGGCGAGTACGAATTCCAGGTGCGTCTCTATCGGACGAACCTCAGCGCGATGCGAGGGCTGGAGGACCCCCAGGAGGTCGAGCTCACCGTTGATGGTGAACGCATCATGTCGGCATCCATCGGTGGCGACAAGGATCTAATCGCCCTTCAGACCAACCCAACCGACACATCGGACACGATCGAGGCCACACGCCTGCGGGTCCGCCGCTTCGTCAAGGCGGGGCAACGGGAAGTTGTGGCCGCGTTCATCGAGAAGACCTCCCCCACGTTCGAGACGCATCGCCTGCAGCGGTTCATTCGTGACTTCGCGAATCCATTTGACGCAGAGGGCGCGCCCCACGTGCTGTCAATTGCGGTCCAGGGGCCGTTCAACGCGCGAGGGGCGGCAACGCCGCCCAGCCCGCGCGTCTTCACGTGTACATCCGCCAATGCAACAGGCGAAGCGGGTTGTGCGCGGCGCATTCTCTCGACGCTTGCGAGCCGTGCGTACCGCAGGCCGGTTTCGACTGCAGAAACCACCGACCTGATGTCGTCGTACGAGCAAGGGCGATCGAACGGCTCGTTCAAGACCGGGGTGCAATTCGGCCTGCGTCGCATACTCGCGAGCCCCTCGTTCGTATTTCGTCCGGAAAGTGAGCCCGCATCCGTCGCGCCGGGGGCGGCCTATCGCGTGACCGATCTCGAGCTCGCGTCGCGCTTGTCTTTCTTCCTGTGGAGCACACTTCCCGACGAGGAACTGCTGCGGGCCGCTCGCGAGGGCCGACTCAGTCAGCCAGCGGCCCTGCGCGGTGAAATACGCCGCATGCTTGCGGACGCGCGGGCGTCCGCCTTCGTCAGCAACTTCGCGGGACAGTGGCTCCATCTTCGTAACCTGCGCAGCATCACGCCAAACTCGGATCTGTTCCCCGATTTCGACGACAACCTGCGGCAGGCGTTTCGGCGCGAAGCCGAACTCCTCTTCACAAGCGTGTTGCAAGAGAACCGCAGTGTTCTCGACCTGATGACGGCGGATTACACGTTCGTCAACGAGCGACTGGCGCGGCACTATGGGATCAATGATGTCTTCGGCAGCGGGTTCCGCCGCGTGCAGTTGAAGGACCCGGCGCGCTACGGCCTTCTCGGCAAGGGCGCTGTCCTGCTCGCGACGTCTCACCCGACGACAACATCGCCTGTCCTTCGTGGTAAGTGGGTGCTCGAAAACATCGTGGGCGCTCCGCCGCCGGCGCCGCCCGCGGACCTGGACACCGCGCTGAAGACCGATCCGCCAGGCAGCGCACCGCGGACGATGCGGGCGCAAATGGAGCGGCACCGAACCAATCCCGCCTGCGCGAGCTGCCATCAGACCATGGACCCGATTGGTTTCGCGCTCGAGAACTTCGACGTGGTCGGCACGTGGCGGACCGAGGATCGGGCAGGGCTGTCGCTGGACACCGCGGATGTACTGACGGACGGCACTTCGATCAACGGGGTCTCGTCACTCCGACAGGCACTGCTGCGGCGGCCCGACGTGTTCGTGCAGACGCTGACAGAAAAACTGCTCATCTATGCACTCGGCCGTGGCCTCACCGCGGACGACATGCCGGTGGTTCGAAAGATCGTGCGTGACGCGGAACAACAGCAGTATCGTTTCACAGCGCTTTTGGACGGGATCGTGGCGAGCGCTCCCTTTCGAATGCGACTCAAGGCGGCTGGATAGGAGATCGCACATGTTTCTCACGAAGGCAGCATTGCCGAGACGGACTTTCCTGCGCGGGGTTGGCGCAACCGTCGCGTTGCCGTTGCTCGATGCGATGGTTCCAGCCGCCACCGCGCTGGCCCAGACCCCGGGCGCACGGCCGTCGAGGGTCGGATTCATCTATGTGCCGCACGGCGCTGACATGGCTTCGTGGACCCCGACGTCGGCCGGGACGCAATTCGAGCTGTCTCCAACGCTGCAAACCCTGGCGCCCTTCAAAGATCAAATGGTCGTCGTCAGCAACCTGCTTCGCGCGGGTGGAACGGGCGGGATGCACGCCGCGGCCGCCAGCGGCTGGCTGAGCGGCGCAATTCCAAAGCGCACCGAGGCCGAGGACTTCGAATGCGGGACCACGATCGATCAGGTCGTCGCGCGCAAGATCGGGCAGTCATCGCCGTTCCCGTCACTCGAGTTCGCAACCGAGGACTTCACGGGGTACGTCGGTGGCTGCACGCCCGGCTATAGCTGCGCCTACCACGATTCGATCTCGTGGGCGACGCCGACGACGCCACTGCCGATGGAGATCAATCCACGCGTGGCGTTCGAGCGTCTGTTCGGTGATGGCGGCTCCGAGGCCGAACGTCAGCATAATCTGCACGAGGAGCGCAGCATCCTCGATGGTGTTCTGAACGAAATGCGCGCGCTGCAGGGGCGGCTCGGCGCGCACGATCGCGCGCGCGTCGCCAATTACCTCGACGACATCCGCGAAATTGAACGACGGATTCAGCGCAGCGAGGCCCGCCAGCGAGCGGATGTCACGATGGTCAAGCCGCTCGGCATCCCTGACACCTTCGATGCCCACAGCGCACTGATGACCGACTTGATTGGCGTGGCCCTTCAGGCCGAGCTCACGCGCGTCTTCACGTTCATGATGTCGCGCGAGGGCAGCCAGCGAACCTTCTCCCAGATCGGGATCAGCGATCCGTGGCACGTGACATCGCACCACGGTGACAAGCCGGAGAAGGTCGCGGCCAACGCGAAAATCAACGTCTTCTGCCTGCAGATGTACGCGCGGCTGCTGGAAAAGCTGCGCGCGACACCAGACGGCAACGGCACACTGCTCGATCGCTCGTTGATCTTCTGCGGCAGCGGAATGGCGAACTCCAACGTGCATGCGACCGACCCGCTGCCGATGGTGGCCGTCGGCGGCGGCGCCGGCAAAGGCAACCGTCATGTCGTCCTGCCAAAAGAGACGCCGCTGGGCAACCTGTGGTTGACGGTCGCCAATCACTTCGATAGTCCGATGAGCAAGTTCGGTGAGAGCACGGGCACCGCCGAGTTCTTCTGAACCTGAGGTCGATTCTCTCGATGCGGCTCTTCTTCTTTTGGCTGCTCCTGCTCGCTGGCGCTGCGCCCGCGTATGCCGCGGGGCCCGAGACCGAGTTGTTTGCAGCAGTGAAGGCGGGCAACGTCGCCGCAACGCGCACGCTGCTTGGGCAAAAAGCCGATGTCAACGCACTTGAACCCGATGGCACCAGTGCGCTGCATTGGGCGGTTCGGGCCGGCGATGCGGCGAGCGCGGAGTTGCTCATTCGAGCGGGGGCGCGGGTCGATGCGGCGAACCGGTACGGCGTCACGCCGCTCTCACTTGCGGCCCGCATCGGGCGCGCGGACGTGATCGACCTGCTGCTCAAGTCGGGTGCGAGCATCAAGATCGCTGAAGCGACGCTCCCCGAAGGACAGACGCTGACCATGCACGCGGCGAGAACGGGCGGGGTCGATGCCGTGAAGCGCCTGATCGCGGCCGGCTCCGACATCGACGCACGCGAGACCCGCACCGGTACGACGGCGCTCGTATGGGCCGCCGTGAGCAACCGATCGGATGTCGTGCGCGCGCTCGCCGAGGCAGGCGCGGACCTCAACATCCAGTCCAAGGTCACCAACTATCCACATACGCAAAACGGCGTGCTGCTTTCAGGCGTGGAAGAAGGTGTCTCGTATGTCGGGCAGACGGTGCTGCCCAGAGGGGGATGGTCCGCGGCGATGTACGCGGCGCGCGAAGGTGCTGCGGATGCGGCGCGCGCGCTGGCCGAATCGGGGGCGAATCTGAACCTGATGGATCCTGAGGGCACGACCGCGCTCATCATCGCGATCATCAACGCACACTGGGAGACAGCGTCGGTCCTTATCGAAAAAGGCGCGGACCCGAACTTGGCAGACATCAAGGGCATGACGCCGCTCTACGCGGCAATCGACATGCACACGCTCGGTGATACGTTCGGCCGGCCGTATCCACCTGCTCCCGTAATCGAAGGCAGTGTCAGCATCATCAAAATGCTTCTCGCGAAGGGCGCCAATCCAAACGCGGGCCTGCAGGGACCGATCCTGAAGCGGGTCTACGATGCCGGAGACAATCGGCTCGGTGAGGGAGCCACGCCGTTCATGCGCGCCGCGCGCAAATGCGATGTGGCCGTGATGAAACTGCTGCTCGACGCAGGTGCCGATCCGAAGTTGACGCAGAAAAGCGGCAACAACGCGCTCATGCTGGCGGCAGGCGCGGTCAGCTCAGGTGGTGACGAAACCCAGCGGATCTCGGAAGAACAGGCGCTGGCCGCGATCAAGATTGGCATCGCCGCTGGCATCGACGTCAACGATACCAACAGCAACGGCGACACAGCCATGCATACCGCCGCGACGACCAGCGGCGGGCTTCACTCAGTGATTCGACTGCTCGCGGAATCAGGCGCCCGTCTCGACATCAAGAACAAGGGGGGACGCACCGCACTCGAGGCCGCGCAGCGTGCACGCCAGCCCAACGAGGCGACGATTTCACTGCTCCGCGACCTGCGCGGCCGTAGCTTCCCGAAACGCCGTCGCAGGACGAGGCGATCCGCGTCAATGTCGACTGCTAGCGAGCCGCTACGCCGCTGACCGGCTCCGCAGTCGCGTAGTAAATCGCGTTAAAGAGGAATTTGAACGTCCCATGGGACTGCGCACGAAAGTTGATCTCAGGCCCAAAGATCAGGACCCAGCCCCGGCCAAGCCTGGCCTCGGCGACGGCCACGCCGTCTTCAAGATACTTCTGGCCCCATGCCCACCCGCTGCGCAGCGGTGAGGCGCTCGAGAACCATGCCACGCGCTCGAGGCTGGTACCTGCCGCGCTGCCAAGGCGGAACACCGGGCTGTTGTCGAAGAACACATCGACCTGCCGCTCGAATCCATACCCGAGCGGCGTCGTGTTGTCGACGCTGACGCGAAGGACCGACCCCGGAACGTAGTATTGCTGCCGTGTCAGCGGACGGCCTGTTTCGCTTCGCGAGTCGACGAGGGCACTCGAAATCGGCAGCCCCAGGTCCGCCGCGATTGCCGTCGAATGCCCGATGGTGATCAGAGTTCCGCCTTCTTCGACAAACGTCTTCAACTGTGGCAGTGACCGCGCGGTGGTCAGTGATCCCGTCGTCCGCCGGTACTCCTGAGGAATGTTGACGGCGCGTTCGCTGCTGTCGCGATCGTTGAGCACGGCCTCGTCGGTGAGAATGACAACGTCGTAGCGATTCTTCAACGCGCCCGCGTCCACGTCCTGCGCGTAGATGAGCTCGAATGGGAGTTCGTACCGTTCGAGTAACCAGCGGGTCCACCCGCTCGGACTCGACCCGCCATAACGATCCCAGAGCGCAACACGAACCGGTCGCAGTTTGAAGGCTGCACCCGTCGGCTGCGCTGCGAGACCGGTAAACGTCAGGCCGAGATCCGCCGCAGCTTTCTCGAGAATCGGGCGAGTCTCACGCCGTGCCTTGATGTACATCGCGCCCGTGCCATCCACGGTGTTTCCGATGGACCGGTCTCGCGGCCAGAAGACATCCTCCCCGGCGGCGAGGAGTCGTTCCACAGCCGTAAAGGCATCGTTCTGATGGTTGACCAGATACCCGGCTGGAGCCGGCGAACCGGTGACTCGACCAGCAGGTGTCGTAACCTGCTCGATTCGCTCGAATGATCCCTCGACGCCCTCGAGGATGCGATCGAACTTCACTCCCATCTGAAACGCGAGCGTCCATCCCGCGTTGTCATACGGCGGTGTCGGCGCGCTTCCCGGGTGTGGAATGTCATCAGGATGATCCTGTGGCTCGAACATGTCGAGCACATGCGGACGAAACGCCTGCGCCGTCTTCACGACGAAGGATCCCGATGGATAACGTGTGCCGCCAACGCTGAACTCCGCCGTGGCACGATGCACCGCGATGCCGTTCTTGAGCAGCGCATCGACGAACTTGACCGCAGTCAGAAAGTCGGGCTGGTCGGAAGGCAGCACATAGGCCCGCGCGTCGCGGCGTGCCGGATCGCGGAACTGACGCTCGTAATCACCACGACCGCGTGAAGCGGCCGCACTGGCGAGGGCGCGCGGCGATACGGTCCAGGAGTCGCGGTTGCCACGCTCGATCGAGTTCTTCCCCATTCGGTACAGGCCGAAGAGCAGCGCCTCGCGATTGCGCGAAGCCGCATCGATCACGGCGCGATTCGCCGTCAACGAGTAGTCGATGGACTGGCGGAACCGCCATCGCTGGGGCGCGATCGGATACGGCAGATCGGCGTTCGGCAGTTGGCGCTCGGGCACAAACGGGATGTCGATTGGCGTTGGGCTTCCGATGGTCTCGGTCAGCAGGCCGATCTGATTGTGAAAGTACGCTGTCGTTCTGAGGCCGCCGTTCCACCACGTCGAGTAGTTCGAACCGGTGCGCATCGTGACCCCGGGCTTCCCCTCTGCCGCGAAACGCGCATGCATCGCCGCGCCGATCAGATCGATGGACACGGGAATCAGTGGATCCAGGAAGTAGTTGAACGGATCGCGAAACGGCGGGGCGAACATCACCGTTCCCGGCGGCCCGGTCTGATGGTGGTCGTAGACGATCTGCGGGAACCACTCCTTGTAGAGGACGCGGTTCATGTTGATCGTCTCGGCCTGGCTCGACATGTAGAAGTCGCGGTTGTTGTCGTGCCCGATATATTTCTGATACGCGCGCGGCACTCCGGACAGCGAGCGCCGGGCAGGGTCGCGTTCGCGCATGTACCAGTTGGCCACGAGCTCGTGACCATCAGGGTTGGCATGGACGGCGAGGACGATGACGTCTCTCAGGAAGCGCCGAGTCTCCTCGTCAGTGCCGCTCACCAGCTGATACACGGTCTCGATGAGTTGCTGCGCACCAAGTACCTCGGTGGCATGCAGCCCGCCGTCAATCCAGACGACGGCCTTGCCTTGGGCAGCCAAAGCGCGCGCCTGCGTATCATTCAGTCCTTCGGCAAGCGCGAGGCGACGAGAAATGTCGCGATACTGATCGAGCCGGCGCAGGTTCTCCGGCGCCGAGACGATTGCCATCCACTGGCTGCGCCCCTCTTCGGTACGGCCGATGTCGACGAGCCGAACGCGGTCCGACTCCCGTGCGAGGCGCTTCCAGTACGCCTCGAGCTGCGAATAAGTGGCGAGGAAGTAATCGTCGCCGATGTTCGCGCCGAACTCGGCCGAGGGCGGCGTGATGATGGAGACGCTTTGCGATTGCGTGCGCGTGTACGCTGCCGTCAGCAGGAGCAGCAGCGACAGTCCAATCCATAGGCGCGTACGCCGCAGCACGATCACGCCAGCCATCTTTTCATAGGGCGTCGACGCCTTGAAAGGCAGAAGTCACGCGCAGCCTCGCTAGTGCTTGACCAGAATCGCCCGGGTATACACGACGCGGAAGCCCAGTCTCTCGAACGTTCGTTGCGAGACGCTGCCCGGTTCGGTTGTGGCAATGATCAAGTCAGCCCGGTGCAATCCGTCGTTCATGGCGCGCGCCACGATCGCGCTTTGCAGCCCGCGGCGCCGGAATGCCGAACGAGTCGCGGTCCCGGCAATGCACATCACGCCGTCCTTGATGAAACTCACGGCCGCCGAGGCAGCCTGTCCGTCAACGTGAGCGACGTAACGCACGATCTCAGGATGAAAGAACTGGCGCATCACTTCACCGATAGCGGCGACAGCATCATGCGGCACCGGGAGCCCGCCCGGCACCAGCCGATCAGGCACCGAGAAGCCCTCGGCAACCACGCTGAGCCACTGTTGTTCGTCGGCACCTGCTTCAACCGTAATATCGGCGCCAGCGGCGACCTGCACAGGCTCAGTCGGCGCCAACCGGGCGAGCTCGTTCTCAAACGCCTGAAGGACGTAGCCGCGCTTGGTCAACCGCGACGGCAAGTCGGGCGAGGCGAGTGGACACAGCTCGATTTGCACTGGACAGTCGCGCTCGCCATAAAACTGCTCGACCGCATCGATGTCGTCGTCGCTCACGTCGACACCGAGACCGAGGCCGAGGGCCTTGTTGACAGGCGAGCCAGGCGCGGCGTACACCGCCAGGCCGCCGGCGCACTCGAGCGTTGCGGCGTCGGGCGCGACCCCCAGGCTTGCCATCGCGCAGAAATCGATCTCGGCGCGATCGATGCGCCTTGCGAGCTCGAGCGTCGCGTGCATGCCCTACACTTTAGCCTGTAGCCCTAGGGAGCTCCGCCTCAGACCGACGAGCATGGCTCCGCCTCACAAGTGCGTTTGATTGCCCGCGTTCCGCGCGGGCGGAGAGCCGCGCAGCCCTTCGATGAAAATCGCCACGTGGAACGTCAACGGGATTCGTGCCAGGCAAGCCGAACTGCAGCAGTTCATCGAGCGCGAGCAGCCGGACGTCTTGTGCCTCCAGGAAATCAAGGCCTCGCTCGATCAGTTGCCTGTGTGGATCTGCCAGCTCGAAGGCTATTCCTGCTACTGGCACGGCGGGAAAGGATACTCGGGTGTCGCGCTCCACGTCCGCTCTGCGACGTATCCGGATCCGCCGGCCTTCCAGCATCCGTCCTTCGATTTCGAGCATCGCATCGTCACCGTGCCGCTACCTGACGTAACCGTTGCGTCGATCTACGTACCGAACGGCGGCAAGGACTTCGTGGCCAAGATGCGCTTTCTCGACGAAATGCGCAAATTTGCTGCCGAACATCAGGCCGCCGGATTGCCGCTTGTCATGTGCGGTGACATGAACGTCGCTCGCACTGACATCGACGTGCATCCGAAGGAGCGCCGCCCCGGGATCGTTGGTCAACGAGCCGACGAGCGCGCTCTCATCGAGCAGATCCTCAGCCACGGGCTCGTCGATGTGCACCGCACGCTCGATCCCGAGAACGCGGACCTGTTCACATGGTGGGCGCCGTGGCGCAACCTCAAGCAGCGAAACATCGGATGGCGACTGGACTATGTATTGGCGAGTGAGGCGCTCGCGGCTCGCGCGACATCGTGCGTCGTGCAACGCGAGTTCGGCACGAGCGATCATGGTCCGGTGATTGCGGTGTTTGAAGCAGCGGGTTGACTCGCCGTTCTTCGTGACGGCCGTAGGCGGGGTCAGACCCTTCAGGATTCCGCCAGAGACCAGGCCTCGGCCAGTTCTTCAGCAACGGCCAGGTGGTTCAGGATGAAATCGGCACGGCGAAACGCGTCGCGCAACAGCCTGGCGTCGAGGGCTCGCCGTGCGTTGCGGCACTGACGGGCAGACTCGAGACGGACGACCGAAAGTGCCGCGTCGAGTCCTCGAACAATCGTCATGATCCCGCGGCCCTGATACGCCGTCCAAGAGGCAAAGGCCTTGGCCGCGAGATAGCGATTCAGCGGAGCGTGGAAAGTCGACCAGGCAGGGCTGACGAAATGCGCAAACGCCGAGTCGAGCCCGGACTCATCGGGGGGCGGGCGCAAGTCATCCGGCACTGCCCGCATGACCTGCTCGAACAAAGTGACACTGGCTTCAACCGTTCCCGTCGCGTCCGTTCGTTCCGGCCGATCCGGCAGGGTTCGAACCGCGTCGACCAGCGTGATGCCACCGGGCCTCCAGTTGCGCAATAACCTGGCGTCGCGCGTCAGCGTTTCGACGACCGATTCCGGGCTCATGCCGGTCTCGGCGCATCGCGCAACCATGTGATATTCCCAGGCCGAATACCCGGCCAGATCCATGAGCATCGTCGGCGAGAGAAGCGGAGGCAGATCGTTGGTCGTGACGGTCAAGCCTTCGTAGTCAAGGGGCGGAAACGCGCGTGGTCCGGCGACGATCGCGAGAGCGCAATCGTCGCGGAACAACATCGACGCCGCCGTCGGACAAAAGTGGGACAAGGTGATGAACGTGCCACGCTCATCCCGCACTGCCAGTCGAGGAAAGTGGCGACAGGTCGCTGGCAGAGCCGCTTCGCCCATGTCGCGGTGGACGATGCACAGCTTCGTCTCGTGCTCGAGGAACACACACTCCCCTGCGTCGGTCCGTTCGAGCATCGCCGCGGCCCCTTCAGGCAAATCCGGTTCAACGACGAATGGGGAGAGATGCCGCGCAGCGGCCTGTGGACGAACGCGACCGCTCGTGATGGCTTCGTCGAGCGACCGATAGACCGGTAGTTCTACCGGTACATCCCAATCAGCCGAGCAACAAGCGCCGGAGTGCCGGCAGGCGTAATCTGCATGGATCGACAACGCGAAGACATTGGGCGAACTCATTGAACCCCTTGTAGTTGGTGTCGCGTACAGAAGTATTACAGTGCCGCGGCTGCAGGGCTGCTATGGTGTGTCGGTACTTTTGTCGACAACTCTTTCTGGAGGATACCTGCGTTAATGGCGACCCCGATGCTGCTCTACGGCCGGAAACATCAGACCGGCCTGAACGTGATTACCGCAATTGCCATGACCGGGTTCCACATCGGCGCCGTGGCGGCTTTCTTCTACATCGACACCGGCGCGATGCTGGCCGCATTGATTCTGTACTACGTCGGCGGGATGCTCGGCATCGGCATGGGATATCACCGGCTGCTCACGCACCGCGGCTACAAGACCCCGAAGTGGGTCGAATACTTCCTCGCGTTCTGCGGAACGCTAGCGCTTGAAGGCGGTCCCATTTTCTGGGTTGCCACGCACCGTATTCACCATCAAAAGTCGGATCAGGAAGGCGACCCGCACACGCCCCGAGAGGGTACGTGGTGGGCGCACATGGGTTGGATCCTCCGTGGTGACGGCCTGCATCACGACGCCTCCGTGCTGTCGCGTTATGTCCCCGACCTGAGCCGTGACCGCTTCCATGTCTGGCTGTCCAACTGGCACTGGGTGAGCAACGTCGTCGTTGGTCTCGGCCTGCTCGCGTTCGGTGGAATTCCGTACGTTCTGTGGGGCATCTTCTTCCGGACGACGGTCGGCCTTCATGCAACCTGGCTGGTCAACTCAGCCACGCACAAGTGGGGCACGCGACGCTTCAAGACACGAGACGACTCGACGAACAACTGGTGGGTGGCGCTCCTCACCTTCGGTGAAGGATGGCACAACAACCATCACGCCCATCCGACCAGTGCCCGTCATGGGCTGGCCTGGTATGAGCTCGATCAGAACTGGATCGGAATTCGGACGCTGCAGTGGCTCGGCCTCGCCTGGGATATCAAACTCGCGAAAATCAAGCAACCGATGGCCGAAGACGTCGTCGTCCCCGCAGACGAAGCCGTAGCGTAAAAACAAGTCAACTCCGAAACTCCAACTCCCAATTCCCAAGATTTCCAAATGGCTTGGGAGTTGGAAGTTGGTAGTTGGGAATTGACAGGGTTTCTTGGTTCGAACGGGGTGAAAGCGGTAGCGCTTCTCACCCCGTTACTGCGTACGCGGGCCGGTTTCTGATTTCCGCATTCTGCATTGCTAGAATCACCCAGTGACTCGGCGTCAGAAAGCTATCGCCTTCTTTGTCGCCCTCTGCGTGCTGCTGGTCATCGCCGCACTGCTGCTCAACGTCAGTTGGGTCATCACCAATGCCGGCCGCATCGCGCCCATCATTTTCGGCGTCGTCCTCTTTGGTCTGATCATCGCCGGGCTGATCGTCTACACGGTGTTTCTCGTCCTCGAGATCAAGCGTAACGAAGAGCACGACAGCTTCATCAACGCTGTGACGCATGAACTGAAGACGCCCATCGCGTCGATTCGCTTGTACCTGGAGACGCTCCAGTCTCGCGATGTCAGTGAAAAAAGGCGCCGGGAGTTCTACGACATCATGCTCGCCGACGCCGAGCGTCTTCACCGCACAGTCGATCAGGTGCTCAAAGCGGGCGTGGTCCGCGAGCGCCAGAAAGCCGTGGTGCGTGGGCCGGTCGATGTGGGCGCGCTGACGGACGAATGCGTCGGGCTGGCGATCGTCCGGCATCATCTTCATTCCGCCGCCATCGAACTGGATGCCCCGCGCGACCGAACACTGGTCGTCAGTGGCGATGCCGAGGAGTTGCGGACGGTCGTGACCAATCTCCTCGACAACGCCGTGAAGTATTCGGGGAACAACGTGCAGGTCATCGTCTCGGTGGCAGCGCCCGCGCCCGACACGGTATGGATCCGGGTGCAGGATCGCGGCATCGGCATCCCGAAAAAGCAGCTCAAGAGAATCTTCAACCGCTTTTATCGTGTTCAGGCGCGTGGCCTTCGCAACATCAAGGGAACCGGCCTGGGCCTGTACATCGTCCGTTC
>DASRJE010000134.1:0-2045 GCA_035649635.1 Vicinamibacterales bacterium
CAAGCCGGTCAAGTTACGGGGCACGGTCGTGAAGATGGAATGGATCAACCCGCACACCTGGATCCATCTCGACGTCAAGACACCAAAAGGCACCGTTGAACGCTGGATGGTCGAAGGCGGCCCGCCGAACGCGCTGTACAGGAGGGGATTCAGCCAGAAGTCGCTGCCGCAGGGCTCGGAGATTGTGGTCGAGGGATTCCGCGCGAAGGATGGATCGCTGAGGTGCAACGGGCGCGACCTGACCTTCGCGGACGGACGCCGCCTGTTCGTCGGATCCTCCGGCACTGGTGCCCCCAGGGACGGCCGCGATCCAACGGAGAAGTGAACACCGATCGTGGCGTCAGGCTTCCGCCTTCGCGAATCGCGCCCAGCCACTGCGAGCGGCGCGAAGAAGCTCGGGACGGGAATCGCGGGTGCCGTGACCCCGGACAAGAAGGACGAAAGCAAGAAGTAGTCAGCGCGTGTGGGGGACGCCCTCCTTCAGGATCTTGGCGAAGTGCTCCATCTCCACGTTGTTCTCGGCGCACACGTATTCCTGTAGACGCGTCCCCTCACGGTGCATCAGCTTCGTCTTGATGGTCCACGGCTCCGTGAACACGTTCGGGTCCTCCATCGTCACGACATAGTCGATCTGATCTTTGTCGACGCGCGTGTAACGCTCGGTCACATGCAGCGCGTCGGAATGATGCGTGCCAGTTCCAGTGAGCCACCCTTTGTCGTTGAAGTTGACGACGTCGACGACGAGCGTGTCGCCCTCCCAACGCCCGACTGAATCCCCCATATAGGTCGGACCGACATCCGTTCGGTGTTCGGCGTTGAGCGGAATCACACGGAAGACGCTCATGTACTCGTGCAGGATCACGAGCTGGGTCGGCGTCTGCACGATCTGAATCGGGAAGAGGCCAACCAGCGCGAGTCGTGGCACACCGAGTGGAAGACAGAGTCCTGCCGGATCGTCGATGCCCCGCTTGTTGAACGATTCGAGAACGCGCGCCGTCGCTTCGGGCTTGTACGGCGCAGGATCCGTGATCACCTGTTGCGAGGCGGGATTGGCTGGCGCAGATGGATCGAGACCCGTACCTCCGACGCCGAGCCCCGAGTTCGCTTCCTCCCAGGTTCCTTGTCTGCCATTGCCGCCCTGCCAAACACCTGTGAGATCGGGCTTGCCGTCGGCGGCGCGTGGGACCGCGCTCGCCGCAGTGGATTTCGGTTCTTCATTCGACGCAGGTGCTGACCCGCACGCCAGGCACCAGGTTGTGGCAACGATCGCCGACGCCAAGTGAAAACGGCTCATGGCACTTTCACCGCAGGTTTGGGACCGCCCTCACCGGTGCCGGCGGGAGGTCCGTAAAATAGTTTCTTGCCGTCAGCGAATGTCACTTCGCGCGCGTGCGCGGAGTTGCTGCCATCCCGAGCGCGCCAACCGAAGATCGTCACCGTGTCGCCAATTTTCATCGTGACGTCCTTTTTCCATCCGGTCCGGTAGAGCGCGTTCACGGTATATCCCGTCAGCTGCCAGGTGGCGGTGCGCCCCTTTTCGTCTTTGACCTCGAGCGCAAAGTGGCTGTGTGGGTTGGTCCACTCCACTTTCCTGACGACGCCTGTGAGCGTGATGGGCTTATTGGCGTCGAATTCCGCGCCGAAGGAGTGATGCGCCAGCGCGGGGCTCGCGAAGAGACAGACGAGAGCGGCCAGGCAGACGCCGATTCGCAATCTCGACATCGTTCACCTCTGGCACAGCTTCGCTTCGCTCAAGGTCAAAAGTCAAAGGTCAAAAGTCAAAGGTGGGCACAAAGTACCGTGAGAGGATGGGGTATGGAGCTCGGGCAGGTCGCCGTTCTCCTGGTTTTCGTTCTCTTCATTGCGGCGTTCGTGAAATCGCGTCGCAAGCGAAACGGCCGCCGCTATGCGCCCGGTTCAGGCGCCGCCGGCGCCATCCACGACATGCTCATCGAGGACAAGCGCAAGGCGATCGAGATCATCGTCGAAGAGCGAGCCGAGGAACGCGACCCGGAAACAGCGGACGGCAACCTCCCGGAACTCCA
>DASRJE010000135.1:0-18845 GCA_035649635.1 Vicinamibacterales bacterium
TCGTATCGGTCACCGACGAAACGCAGGAGCTCTCGATCCGGTCCAGGCATTCGGTCCTCCTGGGCGTCTTCAATCTGGCAGCCGGGACTCGCCGCGACGTCTCTCCTCAGCTCGATCGACTTCGGCTTCGGCTCCTTCGGATCGATGAACAGTCGCTTCCTCCACCGCGCGCACGTCATCGGCTGGCTGATCAAGGTCCGTGCGAGGTCACGCGGCGGCACCATGAGCTCGTTAACGCCAGACGACGTCAGCTTCAGGATCTTCAGATCGAACCCGGCAGGCGGAGCCGAGTGCGCTGGCACGCGCACAACAAGCAGTTCGTCGGCCGGTCCATCCACGAGATCGATCGGGATCACGTGAAACATGCCATAGGCGGCCCACAGATGCGCGCGACCGACAATCCTCTCGGCGGAATCCAGGACCTCAATCCTGAAGCTGTCAAAGCCAAGACAGCCGCAATCCTTGGGCGGACAGTCGGCGGCTGTCGCACACGGCTGCGGTCCTATGCGGATCGATCCCAGTGTGCCGTCATCCAGGCGGATGGCAACGTTACCAACGGTTTGCTTGTTCGAGTACCTGAGGCTCGGCAGCGGCTTCGGTCGCGTGCCGGCTCGCTCGAACGCCCACGGGCCCTCCCAGAAAGCATCGTCGAGGACCAGTCTCTGTTGAGCGAACGCCGCGGTGACCGCCGAAACAACGATCACCGCCGAAATGAGGCGCCTCATTGGCCGTTCAATCCTTGGAAGCTGGAGCCCTGACTACTACGCGCCACGAAGCGAGCGCGCCAGCACGCCGAGCCCGCCGAACAGCAGGGCGAGCATGACAAGCGTGTTGAAGAGCGAGGTGGTGCGGAAATAGATGTCCATGTTCATCAGGATGCCGGCGAGGATGATCGCCGCGCCAAGGCCTGTCAACACCCAACCGATCACGGACTTCCCGTCATAGAAGAGAAAGGCAACGCCGACAAGAAGCGGCAGGAGCGTCAGTCCGAACCCGCCATACCGGCCGAAGTTCCAAAATGACGTCGTGACCTGCACCTGGTTGAGGAGCAAATACCCTCCAACCACGGCCATGGTCAATCCGAGGAAGAACTGGCCGACGCCGCCCGGTGTACCGCCGGCGCCGCGCGGAGTCGGCAACGTGGGTTGGGTTGTCACGGCTGCAAGGATAGCAGAGCGGCTTTCAACGCCTCTATCCGACGCTGCCGCCGTCCCACTCGTGCCGCGGATCTGGAAGAAACGTCAGCCCGTGAGCGCCGCCGATGTGAAACTGCGATACGACCAACCAACCGCCCGGCACCTTCGCCCGCTCGGTCATGTACTTCGAGTCGAGCATCCCGTCTTCTTCACGCGTGGTGTTCAGAGTTTCCCAGCGCAGTACGGGTCCGTTCGTAGGCCGTTCACTCATGTCGGTCGACTCCTTCCGGGTTACGCGGATAAGGACCCGCTAATCCTACACAGAATCGATCGCCCCGCACTGACTACTCGCCGGTTCTCTCCCACCGGACTTCCACGCCTTCGCCCGTTCCCACTGCAGTGCGCAGGAGGGCAAGGAGCTGTTGCGAGGCGCCCCGCTGTTCGAGCAGTTCGATGGTGGGCCCGTCGATGAAATAGTCCCGATCGTCGAGCGATTCCTCCTCGAGTGCGCCGATCAACATCTGGAGGTCGGCCTCGGAGATCGACCCCAACGTATGGTTAGTCGAGCCACTGACGAGTTTGAGTGTCATGTCCACTCCTACCAAGTAGTGTAACGTCCGCGAGTGAAACGAAACCGCCACTCACGAACCCGGGTCATCCGTGGAGCGACTTCCGCATTCGTACGGAGGCAATGAAATGACCGGATGTGAGGTGCGCCCTACCGCGACCGACCTCGACATATCCGTTGGCGGCGTAGAACGCTCGACCGGCCAGTGACGCTTCAATCTGAATGGTACTGGCGCCGCGCGCAGCGGCGTGCGTCTCGGCGCAACGGATCAGCGCGGTGCCGACACCCTGACGGGCAGCGACGCCTCGAACGTAGACGGACGTTCCGTGTGTCGTGCCTCTTATCGGATAGTCGCTCGAGAAGCCGAGCACCATGGCTTCGCCATCGACCTTGCCGGTGGCGATGAAGAACACTTCACCGTACGCCATCGCCTCGAGATAGAGTGCCGGGGCCACCCCCTGCTTCCATGCCTGAACATCTTGCGGTGAATAAAACGATGGACCGATCGAATCGATCGAATCGCGATGGGCGTCGGCGATGTCGGCAACATCCGCCGCCGTGGCGAGACGAATCTCGATCTCAGTGAGAGCCAGCGCAGTCATGGGGCCCGAAGTGCCACCACCGGATCGACGCGCGCTGCACGTCGCGCGGGTAGATAGGCGGCCGCCAACGCAACCGCTGTCATCAACAACACCACGGATGCGAGCGTGACGGGATCCGTCGGATGAACGCCGAACAGCTGAGAAGCGATCAGCCGCGACAACGCAAGCGACGCGGTTACTCCGACCAACAACCCAACGCCGGTCAGCACAATCCCACGCCGAAGAACCATCATCGCCACGTCGGCCTGACGAGCCCCAAGCGCTATGCGGATACCGATTTCCCGGATCCGTTGTGACACTGAATAGGCCATCACGCCGTAGATGCCGAGCAGTGCGAGCGCCGTCGCCGTCGCTCCGAAGACTACGACCATGCGCATCAAGAACTGACGCGTTGCTACGCTCGCCTCGATCAACTCCGACATCGTGCGAAAGGCGTACACGGGAAGGTCGGCGTCGATGGCCTTGATCTCACGCATCACACTCTCGCCCATTCCAGGAATGCCGGGAACGGTACGAATCAGTAATGCCAGCGACAGGTCGGAGGATTGCTCGAGTGAGCGGTACAGGATCGGCTGCGGCGGCTCGGTCAACCGCCGGTTGAGAACATCGCTCGCGACGCCGACCACCGTCATCCACGGAGTCTCCGGCGCAAAGCGAACGCGCCCGCCGATAGGATCGCGACCTTTAAACAACGTGCGCGCCGCCGCTTCGCTCACGACCGCGACTGGTTCGGCGCCCGCTCGATCGGATGTGCTGAATCCCCGACCTCTGACAATCCGAATCCCCAGCGTGTCGAAATAGCTGGGCGAGACCTCGAAGTAGTGAACGACCGGTCGAACTGTCGCAGCATCAACATCGAGGCCGTCGACTTCGATGACGAGCGGCGGATTGAATCCACCCATCGGGATCTGCGACGACATCGCGACGCGCTCGACCCCTGGCAATGCTGCAATTCGGCGTTCGGCTTCTCTGTAGAGCGCAAGGCGACGCTCGGGATCGAGGTAGGCGCCTACGGCAGGAGGATTCGGCCTGGGCAACGTGATGCGGGCGGTCAGGACATTGTCGCTCTGGATACCGACCGGAACGTTCAACAATCCGACGACCGTTCTCGCGAGCAGGCCAGCACCAACGAGCAGAACGGTCGCAATCGCGACTTCCAGTGCGACGAGGACGTTTCGCGCACGGCCGGCCCGGCCGTTCGTGCTTCGGTCTCGCCCTCCCTCCTTGAGAACGCTGAACGTTGACACGCGGCGCAGATCGACCGCGGGAATCACCGCGAAAAGAACGGTCACGCCAGCGGAGACTGCAATCGCCACCAGAATCGCGGTCGCATCGAGCGTCACCTGCTCGATACGCGGCAGACGCCCAGGCGCAAGTGCCAGGAGCACCCGAACTCCCCATGAGGCGAGCAGGACACCGAGCGCGCCGCTCGCGACTGCAACGAGCAGGCTCTCGGCGACAAGCTGCCCAGTCAGCCGTCCTCCGCTCGCCCCGAGCGCCTGCCGAATCGCCACTTCCTGCCGTCGCGCGGACGATCGCGCGAGAAAGAGATGCGCCACGTTGACACAGGCCACCAGCAGCAAGAGCCCAACGCCACTCAACAGGACAAACATCGGCGTCGCTACGCTGGCAATCACATCCTGGTGCAGCGGAATGACGCGCGGTGCCCAACCGTTGCGAGTTGGGTAGTCAGAGGGAAACTGCTGACTCACCAACACGCCGTAATCGGCAAGGCGCGCTCGCGCTCGCTCCAGCGTCACACCCGTCTGAAGTCGAGCGAGGCAGCCTTCGAGACGACGCCTGCCCCTGCCTGTCGAAGTGGATGACGGTCCGCCAAATCCCGCAGGACTCCACGCGTCGACTTCACCGTGCACCGTGCGTCCCGGATGCACGAACCCCGGAGGCATGACGCCAACCACCACGATGGGATCGGTATCGATGATGACGGTCTTGCCGATCGCCTGCACATCACCGCCCAGCCTGCGTCGCCAGAATCGATCGCTGACCACGGCGACGTTCGCCACATTCGGGGTGTCATCTTCCGGTCCGAACGTCCGTCCGTGCGCGGCGGGGACGCCGAGAACGGCGAAGTAATTCCAGCTCACGAGCATCATCTCGATCCGCTCGGGCGTGTCGCCGCTCGTCACGTTCGCGCTGATCGGCAGCATGCCGGCAACCGACGTAAACAGATCGGTGCGCGCCTGATAGTCGAACAGCTCTCCCGGCGAGACTCCAGCGTCAGTCGCGCCAAACCCGCGCAGCTCACTTGTGATCCTGACGAGCCGCTCCGGTTCTGAATAGTTGAGCGGGCGAAGCACGACCGCGTGGACGACGCTGAAGATCGCGGTGCTGGCGCCGATCCCGAGAGCCATCGTGAGCACAACCACCACGACGAAACCCGGCGAGCGCGTCAGCGTGCGGATGGCAAACTGCAGGTCGCGGAGAGTGGACATACAAATCCTCGAACACGGCGCCGCACCGTACATCCCAGCACCAGGACGTTCTGCCCCATCACCGGCTCATCGAAACACGAAGCCGGAATAAAATGTTGTATAGGACACTTTGAGGAGCCCAATGTCAATTTCCGAGTTGTCTTCATCTAGGCGCGTGTTGTCCGTGGCGAGATCGTCCGTGTTGTCCGTGGCCGCTCTGCTGACCGCCGCGGTATCACTGTCGTGCTCGAGCGGCGCCGCTCCCGCAGCCTCCGCTCCGGCGCCGCCGCGTCCGGGCGTTGACCTCGCAGTACTCGACAAGAACGTCAGGCCGCAGGACGACCTCTACAAGCACGTGAACAGCGCGTGGCTGGCGAAGACGGAAATCCCGTCGGATCGTGGCGCCTACGGCGGATTCTACGAAGCGATCGACAGGACGCAGGATCGCCTGCGTGCGATTGTCGAGACCGCCGCCAAGTCCAAGGCAGCCGGATCCGACCAGCAGAAGCTCGGCGATTTCTACACGGCGTTTATGGATGAGGCACGCGTCGCTACGCTCGGCAAGGCCCCGCTCGAGCCTGAGCTGGCACGCATCGACGCGCTGAAGACGCCGGCAGATCTCGCGCGGTATCTCGGCCGGATGCAGATGCTGAACGTCACCACGCTCGTCACCGGATACGTGGAGGGCGACGCGCAAGAACCGACTCGGTCCGTGCTGTATCTATTTCAGAGCGGGCTCGGCCTCCCCGATCGCGACTACTACCTCAAAGACGACGCGAAGCTGAAGGAGTACCGCGAGAAATACGTCACCTTCGTGGGAAAAATGCTCGGTCTTGCCGGGCAACAGAATCCGGCGGCGGCCGCCAAGGACATCATGGCGATCGAGACCTCGCTCGCCAAAGCGCATTGGACCAACGTTGAAAGCCGCGACGCGGTGAAGACCTACAACAAGGTCAATGTCGCCGATCTCCCGAAGCAGTTTCCCGGCCTCGACTGGCCAGCCATGTTCGCGGAGATGAACATCTCCGACGCGAAGACCGTCATCGTCGGGCAACCGAGCTACTTCAAGGCGATGGCGGCGGCCGTCGCGAAAACGCCAGTCGATCGTTGGAAGCCGTATCTCAAGTTTCACGCCACGAACGCGCTGGCGCCATACCTCAGCCCGGACTTCGTCGAGACACGCTTCGACTTTTATGGCCGGACGCTTCAGGGCACGAAGGAAATGCTGCCGCGTTGGAAGCGCGCCATCAATAACCTCGACGCCACGCTCGGCGAGCTGCTCGGCAAGGTGTACGTCGAGCAGCACTTCAAACCCGAAGCAAAAGCACGGATGGATCGCCTCGTCGAGAATCTTCGGGGCGCGTTCCGCGAGGGCATCGAGAAGCTCGAGTGGATGGGACCCGAGACGAAGAAAGAGGCGCAGGCGAAGCTTGCCGCGTTTCGTCCGAAGATTGGCTACCCGAGCAAATGGCGCGACTACTCGAAAGTCGAGATCACGCCGGACGATCTCGTCGGCAACATGATCCGCGCGTGGATGGCTGAGAGCGTGTATCAGCTCGGCAAAGCCGGCAAGCCGATCGATCCTGAAGAGTGGGGAATGACGCCGCAGACCGTCAACGCGTACTACAACCCGGTGCGCAACGAGATCGTGTTCCCTGCCGCGATTCTTCAGCCGCCTTTCTTCGACATGGACGCGGACGACGCGGTCAATTACGGCGGCATCGGCGCGGTCATCGGCCACGAGATGGGGCACGGCTTTGACGACCAGGGACGCCGCTACGACGCCAAGGGGCACCTGCGCGACTGGTGGACGGAGAAGGACGCCGCGGAATTCATGCGGCGTGCGAAAAGGCTCGTCGATCAGTATTCCGGAATGGAAGCGCTGCCCGGCCTGAAGGTGAACGGCGAGCTCACGCTTGGCGAAAACATCGGCGACCTGACCGGTGTGACGATCGCTCATCGGGCCTACGAGCTGTCGCTCGGCGGCAAGGAGGCGCCCGTCATCGATGGGTCAACCGGCGCGCAGCGATTCTTCTACGGTTGGGTGCAGGCCTGGCGTGGCAAGTATCGCGACGACGCGTTACGGCAGCAGGTGCTGACGAACCCGCACGCTCCTGACATGATGCGCGGCAACGGACCGTTGCCGAACGTCGAGGCGTTCTACACGACGTTCGGCGTGAAGGATGGCGACAAGATGTGGCTCGCGCCGGAGAAGCGCGTCAAGATCTGGTAGCCCTTAATCCGTGATGAAGACGCCCACGGTCGCTCCAACTGCAGCACCGATCGGCGCGCCAATCAAAAACCCTTTCATGCCGGGGCTGTCACAGAAGCAGTCGCCTTCGAGGGCCGCGCCTGTGTAGCCTCCGGCGATGAAGCCGAGTGCCCCGAGCCCTACACTGACGAGCATTCGGTACGCCCATCGCGATGTTCGCGGCGCGTGACGCATCGTGCCAGGCGGCGACTGCGTTTCCGCTCGCGTGCGACTGAGACCTCGCGCATTGGATAGAACGCTCGGCGCCACTGCACGTCCAAGGCTCAGGTCACGAATGCTCGCACGGCCAGCGGCGGGCTGAGCCGCCGCTGAGGATGACAGACACAAGACAAAAGCCGCCGACAATACCGCCTGCCCCATACCGGACCTCCTTGTCCGATATGTGCAAAGCGAGGCCAGGATGGCTCACCGGTCGCCGGGACCGCGTCTACCCGACACTCGCCGTAACCGGAGGCGCCGAGCGCAGCGTCTGCAGCACAACGCAGTAGCGCTCGGTTAGCTTCAGCAGCGTCGCCTTCTGATCCTCTGGCACGGAGTCGGCGAGATGGAACCGCAGGCGGATCTCGCGGAATCCGACCGGCGCATCCTTCGCGACGCCGAGCGTGCCGCGGAAGTCCAGATCCCCTTCCGCCGTAATCCGCGTTTCTCCGACCTCCACGCCGATTGAGGTTGCCACCGCGCGAAGCGTCACGCCGGCGCAGGCGACGAGTGCCTCGAGCAACATGTCGCCCGAGCAGACGGCTGAACCGTCGCCGCCCGTGGCAGGATGAAGACCTGCCTCGACGAGCGCCTTCCCCGTTTCGACTTTGCACGCCAACCCGCTCGCGCGCCCTTCAGCGCGAAGCGTGATCACCGCCGCTTGCGGATCCTGTCGGTATCTATCCTTGAGTGGTCCTTGAACTGCCTTCAGCTGTGCTGCATCCATCTCAACATCATAGTGGCTGCTGCGTCCTACAAGAGCTCTAAGGGACCTTTCGGCGTGCTGATCGTGGCCCGCAGCGCGGGAGCGGATCCCTGCGCGACACGGCCATCGATTCCCAACGAGGAGAACACTCGAACCAAGGCCTCGGGAGCGGGATGGATGAACTCCAATGATTTCAGCGCACATCCCTGCGGCGAGTCCTGCGCGGGATGCACCGAGTCCTGTGCCCAGTGGATGAAGAACGGCACCGGCTCCACCGTGCCATTTCCAAGCGTGCTCTGAACGCCCATGGACCGCCACTTCAGCACCTTCCCGTCAGGCTGAACGCGCGATCCATCACTCGGCCCGAAGATCTGCAACCCCGCCGCGCGAGACGTGCGCACGAGCGAGTCGAGATCAGGTGCGAAGGCAGCCCACGTGATCAGTCTTGGTGTGTCCAGCGACCGAATGTCGAGCTGAAACGTATACGTCTGCTGGGCGGGATCGGGAGCAATCACTTCAAGGTACTGCCTGACGCCCAGTGACAGCAGCGCATTCCGCGTACCACGCCCCGGATGGCTGCCGCCGACGACTGGTTTGATGCCGGTGCGCTCCTGGACCCACGCGATGCCGCGATCGAGGTCGCGGGTACCGAGCAGAAGATGATCGACTGAACTGACGGCCGGTTCTTGCATCATCGCGGCGTTTTTCGCGCTGTCCATACAGAACGCGATGCCGGTGAGTCCCAGTAGACGCACAGCCGAGCGACGGTCGATCTCATGAACAGTCATCCGACACGCATTCGCCGTTCTGACGATTCATCGGCCATCGTCGTAAATCTGAATCACGTGCCGCGGCTCGAACGTGACGGCGGCGCCGCTGACGAGATCGCGGGTGCAATACGGATCGTTGTCGAGCACGCCGCGATAGAGACCGCCTTCACGCCCCTGAACGATGACCCACATCCGCTCGGCCTCGAGCGTCTCATGCCCTGTCGATCGATCCCGGACGGTCATCTGGAAGATCAGCTTGACGAGGTCACCCTTGACGAGCGATTCGCGACGCTCTTCGGCAGGCATCCAGAACGTCGCTGGTGCCTCACGATGCAGTTGCTCCCCATCGTCCAGGTCCCATGACACGAGCTGAAGGTTACGCCTTTCGACCACGACGCGAGTTATCGCGGCGTCAGCGTGCCAGCCGACGTCCTGCCAGAGTCTCGGCGGTCGTCGGGTCGATGCGCGCACGCACTTCAGAAATACGATTGGCTGGGAAACCACCCTGTCGGGCGTGCTCGCGGATCAGCTCTTCGTTTGGTGCGATGTAGACGCAATAGATCTTGTCGCCGGTGACGAAGCTCTCGACCCACTGAATCTGCGTACCCAGCAGGTTCAAGACGCCGCATGATTTCTGCGAGATCCCTTGCAGCTGCTCGTCGGATAGATCACCCACCCCTGGCAGTTCGCGTTCGATCACGTATTTCGGCACCGCTGTCCTCCTCGGGAGAATCGCTCGTTCGGCCCTTCAATTCTAGGCCGGTTCAACATCCAGCACCTTGGCAATCGCGTTCAGCGTATTCCAATTGCGCGTCGTCGCGGGCGCCCCATAGATCCGATCGAGCGTGCCAAGATACCCGATCACCTTCATCTCGCGCCGATAGAGGCCAACAACAAACCGGTTCTGTCTGGCGAGGATCCTCACCAGCCATCTTCCCTGCGACGGAATGCTCAAGGGTAATCGCGGTGTCGAGCGCGGTGCCCGCGACAGGACGCTCACAAAGCGGATGATGTCGGGGCGTGGGCGGTGGCCGGCGAAGTAGTCTCGCGAGACAAGCCGGACGATTTCCCGGTGGTCGCAAATGACGATGGCCGCCTCGAACGGGAGCCGGCGTGTGAGCTCGGCGCGCAATTTGGCGCGAGCGACTCTCTCACGAATCACCAACGTTCCGGTTGCGCCGATGTTGATCGCGCCGAGGTGCTTCAGCTGCGTCGCAAGCGTCGACGGCCGGAACCGTCGGTGTCCGCCGACGTTGATGCCTCTGAGAAAGACGACGAGCGCCACTGGCGGCTCCTATGGACTCGGTCCGGGACCGCTTACCCCTTTGCCGCGTACTGCTCCGCGCCCAAGAAATGCAACGACACATACGGTTCGTCGCCGACCACCCAACTGTCGTGCGGAACCGGCGGAATGTAGAACAGCTCACCCGCTCTCAGCTCGATCACCGTTCCATCATCGAACGCCGCCGTCGCGGTGCCAGACACCACGAGCCCCACGTGCTCGACGCTGCAACGCGTCGCGCCCACCGCAGGACCAACGTGCAGCGACCACCGCCAGCCCGGCTCGTACGTGGCCCTGCCAATCGTTTGTCCGCCGAGCCGGACAATCTCGAAGCGCCCTTTCGTCATCACGCGGGTTTCGTCAGGCGCCTCGAAGCGTTTGAGTATGACGTCGTTCATCATTCACACTCTCTTCACCAGCAACGCCGGAACGAGAAGCAGCAGGCCATGGACAAGATCACCAATCGCAAAATCAGTCCGGCCCAGACGCACAAGAACGATCGGCGCGCTGAGCAGAATGGTCAGGGCAACGAACCGCGCGAGAAACAATCCCTCTTGCGTGTGTTTGACCATCCACCATACGGCGATACCGGCGATGGCGGCACGGACGAGCATGGCGACTCCGAGAAACGTCAGGGGAACGTCGACTCCCGGCGACATGGTGAGTCCCAAGCCCACCATCATGCCAGCGGGATCGGCGATCGAGGCGATGCCCTCGACGGCGTGGAGAAGAGCCGTCAGGCCGAGAAGGATGAGGAGAAGAACGCGCATCGTCACCGCGACGATGATACAGCGTCACGTCGGCTAGGCGACGGCAATCCGATCGAGCAGCTCGCGGTTGCAGAGCAACTGTCCGGCGCCGAGAACGACGCTGTCCAGGGGATGCTCCGCCAGGATGACGCGAAGACCGGTCTGTTTCGCCAGATGCATGTCGAACTTGCGAAGAAGTGCGACGCCTCCCGTCAGGACGACGCCGCGGTCGTAGATGTCCGCCGACAGCTCCGGCGGCACGCGTTCCAGGGCCTCGTGCACGGCCTTGACGATCGCCTTGATCGGCTCGGAGAGCGCCTCACGGATTTCCGTGTCCGTGACTGTCACCGTTCGCGGCAGTCCCTCGGAGAGATGACGCCCTTTGACCTGCATCCGCAGCGGCTTCTCGAGCGGTTCTGCCGATCCGATCTCCGACTTGATCCTCTCGGCCGTACTCTCGCCAATCAGCAGATTGTGGGTGCGCTTGATGTGCTGGATGATCGCGTCGTCCATTTCGCCGCCTGCAACACGCAGCGATCGGCCATACACGATGCCGGCCAGCGAGACGACGGCGATGTCGGTCGTGCCGCCGCCGACATCGATGATCATGTTTCCGGTCGCCTCGGTGATCGGTAGACCTGCGCCGATTGCAGCCGCCATCGGCTCGTCCACGAGGCAGACTTCGCTTGCCTTGACCCGGCTGGCACTGTCCTTCACGGCGCGGCGCTCGACGGCAGTACTCGCGGTCGGGACGCCAATGACAAGCCGCGAGCGCGCGAACCTGCGACCCCGCACCTTGTGCACGAAATGCACGAGCATCTTCTCGACCGCATCGAAATCGGCAATGACGCCGTGCTTCATCGGCCGCACCGGCGTGATGTTTCCCGGCGCGCGTCCGAGCATCTCACGCGCCTCGCTGCCGACCGCCTCGATGTGTCCGCGCGCGGTGTTGAAGGCGACTATCGACGGCTCCGACAGCGCGATCGCCCCCTGCATGTAGATGGAGGTGTTGACCGTCCCCAAGGAAACCGCCACGTCCGACGCTGTCGAGAACAGCCCCATGGGGCCGGGGCCTAACAAGTTCAGTTCCGCCGCGAGAATCGTAACCGCAGGGGCGAAGGAGCAGTCTTTCCTAAGGATTCTGCTCCTTTGCTACGGCCGTGCTTAGACCGTCCGGGACAGTTTGGCGGTCCGGATTACGGTTCTGCTCGAAAGGGCCACAGTCAGCCTAGCGTCTGCTCGGTGACTTCTTGAGCAGCGCCGCGGCCTTTCGCCGATCGGCGTCGTTGTCGAAGCCACATACCGCGGAGAACTTTGAACCGATCACCTGTGCGACCACGAAGGACAGGTTGATGCCCGCCGCCGCAATCGCCGCCGTTGTGTCGAACCCGATGCCAGGCTTGTTGGTCCCGGTCACGAGCACTGCAGGAATATCGTCCGCAGGGGTCAAGCCTGCGGCTTGAGCAGCTGCAGTAGCTTTCTTCCCGGAGATTGGAAACAGCTCGACGGCGCCACGGCTCTCGTCTCCAGGAAAGCGATAGGCCATGAGCACCTGGACATCGGCCTTGGCCGTGGCCAACGGACCAAGCACCTGCGCCAGCATCCCGGGACGGTTGTCGATCTCACGCCGCCAGAGTGTGATGTCTTTCACGGTTACGGCCATGGCAGCCTCCTTCCAGTTTCTTTCGCGGACCACTTCACGCCAACCACTGCTTCATCTGCGCGGGAGTGATATTGCCACCTGTCAGTATCGTCGCCGTCAGCCTTCCGCTGAACTGCGTGGGATTCGTCAGCAACGCCGCGAGACCTGCGGCTCCCGAAGGTTCGAGGACGATGCCCAGCTCGGTGAACGCGAGCCGCATCGCGCTCACCATCTGATCGTCCTTGACGAGCAGCATGTCATCCACAAGGCCGATGAGGTCAGTCACGGCCTCCGCAAACGGCGCTCGCACGGCGATGCCGTCGGCGATCGTGTCGCCCCAATCTAATGCCTGCGCGCGTCCCGCCCGCCACGATCGCTCCATCGCGGGTGCGCCAGCGGCGACAACTCCGATAACACGCGTCGAGGGGTGGTGGGCTTTGACCCAACGGGCTACGCCTCCCAGCAGCGCCCCATCGCCTAGCGGTACCAGGATGTCGTCAAACGCCTCGGGCCAACGGAGTAGCTCCACGCCGATCGTGCCTGCGCCCTCAGCAATCGCCCGGTCTCGGCCGTCCTCCACCAACCGTCCGCCCACTTGCTCCGCAAATGCCGATGCCGCCCGATGCGCATCGTCGTAATCGGCGCCAACCGGCCGAACGTCGGCGCCCAATGCACGCATGCGCGCAATCTTCAACGGGTTGGCATCTGCGCTCGTGAAGATCGTCAGCGGCAGCCCACGAGTCCGGGCCGCGAAAGCCATCCCTTGGCCGAAGTTGCCGGCCGTGGCGCACACGAGATGAGGACCGCCCTCGAGTGTCGACACGAGGTACTCGGCTCCCCGCCCCTTGAACGATCGAATCGGATTGATTGTCTCGACCTTGACGACGACGCGGCAGCCGAGGTGTGATTCGAGTGGCTCCGCGCGGTACTGCGGAGAGTTGAGGAACACCGGATCGATGACCCTCGTCGCTTCAGCGATCCGCTCGAGGGACAGACGGTGATGAATAGAAGTCTCTCCAGCGTCTTTGCTCATAGCCGTGGCGGCTTCCCGTCAAGTACTTCTAACAGACGTCCCTCGCGCTCGAGCAGCCGATCGCCGATCTGTACCATGCGGCGGTTCGGGACAGCAATCGGCCGCTGCGCCAGGATATGCGCCATCGCCTCTCGTTCGTACCCAGGACCGAGCCAACACGCATACATGATGAGCGCCGTCGCCGACGCGCGACTCACGCCGGCCTCACAGTGAACGAGCACCGTGCCAGCCTCGGCGCGAAGGCTCTCCGCAAGCCCAATAATGTGCCGCACGTCAGCGTCCGTCGCACCATCGTCGGTGAGCACGTCGCCAATTAGCAGTCGAAGCTTGGGTCCGAATGCGTCATAGCCAGCCGGCAGGTCGTCGTACGGATCGCCGATCGACACGAGATAAATGAGGTCAGCGCAGCGCTCCGCCGATCCGAGAATCTCACCAGCTTCGATGCGGCTCGCGATCTCGATGTTCAATGCACTCACAGGTATCCTTACGTAAGAGAGGTGGCTGGCTAATGATGAGCCGCAGAAACACAAAGCGACGAGGCGCCCTTGTTCTCGCCGGTTGTGCCGCCCTGAGTGCCCTCGGACTCTTGGGACTGATCCTGATGGCGGTGCTCGGTTTCGAGGAGCCGAGTCTCGCCCTCTGGACTAGCTCGTCAATTTTTCTATTTGCTGCCCCCGCTTCCCTCATTGTGCACATCGTGATGACGAAAGGGCTTACGCGGCAGCAGAAGCGCCTCTGGCTCCGAGCCCTCCTCAGTGTTCATGGGGGCCGCGTCTTTACAGCGTACGTTCGTTCACGCGATCGCAGACGGACCGCTGAACGCATCGCGAGTTTGCTGAGAAAGCCGTCAGCCTACTGAGCGGTGACGTCAGGACATCCGGCGAACCACTCTCAGCCGGACCGACCATCGCGACTGGCGAGTGTCGCGATGCAGCCACGCATACCCGGCCTCGGCGCAGAGGCCGCCGCACTGCGCCTCGTAGTACACGAGCGCGTCCAGACCCTCGCGAGAGAGAATCACATCGGAGAACGATATCCACCCCGTGGCGTCAAATCGCGATTTGAACTCGTCCCAGAACCGCGAGCCGTGCGCCGCGTGAAGCGCGTCGATCTCCTCTTGAGATACCATGCGTGCCTCCGCAGGAAACACCGCCGGTCCGAACGGCTGCGCTTTCGTCGGTGACTGATTCATGGCTAGCTCACGAAGCTCGGCGGGCACGCTGGCGAATTGGCGCAGCCAATTGGACGAGGCGCCCTGAAGCGACGGCATCAGGATCGACCGATCGAGCACGCGCATCCCTGACGCGGGAAACGCGTGGTAGCGCTCTTCCCGGAGAACCGCGTAAACGTCGGGCTCGGGTGCCGACTGCGCGCCGACCGTCACATTTAGCGCGAGTGCCGCGATGAATCCCACTGTGCGCATGCCCTGTTTTACACCAGAACGAAAAGCGCGTCGTGGTACCATCCGACCTCGGCACTGAGGCAGCTGATATGACGAAGCGCAAAGGCGTACGCAAGAAAGTCCGGAAGTCCCGTAGCGCTCCGAGGCCAAAACGGGCGCCCACGCTGTCAGGTGACGCTCTTCTCAGACCTCTCAAGGACGTCGTCCGACGCGACGTCGGACATGTTCGTGTGGAGGCGGGGACGGCCGGCGAGGCGCGTGTGAAACGCATGATCTATCCTCCGGGATTCCGGTGGTCGGTCGACATGAAACCGGTCGTCGGCACCGACTACTGCATGCACGCGCATGTCGGCTTCCTCGCTCGCGGACGGATTCACATCGAATACGCGGATGGCTGCCGCGTGGAATGCAAGGCCCCGCAAGTCGTCGCGATCGAGCCGGAACACGACGGATGGGTCGTCGGCAACGAGCCGGTCGTGCTCATCGAGTTCGATTTCGAAGGAGACACGATCCGTCGTCTCGGGATGCCCGACCGTCATCGGCACGCGTAGTCCGCTTTGGGCGACATCGCACGGATCATGTTGACCGTCGCGGAGATCGAACCGTATATCACGCAGGCCTTCGCCGAAAGGCTCGAGCCTCGAGAGTTTCGACTCGTGGACAAGCGGCGTTGGATTCGGTCGACAAAAATGCCGATCCGCGAGATCTTCTCCATCGTCGCGGTGAAGGGCGGAACGTATTCGCCTCGCTGGGGCATCTCGTGCGGGTACGTGCCGATCCTGAAGAGCGGGAAATTCAAACGTCAAAACACGGAGCGGACGATCGCGGCGGACCTGCTGATCGATCCAATCGATATCACCGGGCAAGTCGATCCGCACACTTTCAGCTTCATCACCGGGGCCGACACGCGGGTTCCCATCAAGCAGATAGCGGCGTGCGCCAGCCATTTCGTTCCGCTCGCGCTTGCGGATTTCGATCGGGTCCACGATCTGCCGGCTTTCTGCCGATTCTTCCAGGAGCGCAGCACTCTCGAGTATCGGCGGTTCCAGTTCTTCATGCACGTCCACCATCGTCTGACGGGCGGATTCGTCGAGATCCTGCTCGGTCGACTCGACGAGGGCAAACGCCAGCTCGCGGCATTCTGCGCGGAGCAGGGCGTCGACTACGACGATCGGATTCTGACTGACTGCATCCGCGAGGCGGAAAACGCCGCTCGCGGGGCCTGATCGATAACCGGCGCGGCGCCGATGACGTTTGGCGTAGAATCAGCGGCGCTGTTCGCTGGAGGAGGCCGCATGCTCGGTGGACGATCGTGGGACGAGTGGATCGCGCAATACGCGGCGAGCCATCAACATCCGGTGAACCGCGTCTGCCATACGTTTGGCATCCCGCTCATTGTCCTGTCGATCGTCCTGGCTGGCCCCTCCCTATTCGTCTCGGGTCTCTGGATCTTAGCGCTGACGCTGTTCGTGGTCGGATGGATCCTCCAGTTCGTCGGGCACGCCTTCGAAGGCAAACCGCCCGAGTTCTTTCACGATTGGCGATTCCTGTTCGTCGGGCTGCGCTGGTGGATCGCGAAGATGCGCGGGCGCGCCTAGCGTCTACGATAGCTGCAATAGACGCTCGATGGTATCGAGCTTCACCTGCACGGCCTGCTGCTCGACTCGAATCCGCTGTAACGTGACCAACCCCCAAACGGCGGCTGCGACAGGAATCACCCACACCAAGCCCACCACGAAAATGACTATCAGCTCCGGAATTCCCAGCATCATGGCTTTGCCTCCAGAGTGCCCGCAACGGCGCGACAGAATGAAACCACACTTGGCGGGAATCGATCCACGCTCAGATCTGCAAGCTGGCGCGGAGAAAGCGTTCGACGTCACGTAGATCGCGCAGGCGGCGCACGGACGGTGGAAACGCCTCCAGCAGTGCGGCGTCGAGTGCGAAGCCCGCAATCGGCCTGCCGTATCGGATCGCGAGCGCGATTTCAGACAGGGTTCCCGCCTCTCCCGGCAGCGCCACGATCGCGGCGCTCGACAGAATGTTGATGTGATTGCGCGACAGATCGTCTTCGCCGCGTACGCCGCTGAACGGTAAATGAGTGCGGATCACGATCTCGACAAATTCGTTTGGATAACCCGGCTTTGCCGAAAGGCGATCCTCTTCGCTCGCACACGGCAGAACGCCGATGCAGACGCCACGTGCGCCTGGGTAGCTGGTGTAGGCGCGGCTCACGGCGCGCATCACGCCGCCTCCACCGCCGGTGAGCAGGTCCGCGCCCAGCGACGCAATCAAGCCACCCAGCGGACGCGCGCACTCATCGTGTTCGTGGGTGCCCGACCCCATCACGCCGATCGTCTGCCGCATCGATCAATATCTTCGCTCACCAGCCCTGGGTCCTACGCACCAGGTCGTGCGTAATCAACGGCGTGTGCCCTGTCTCAAACGGGCTTCGGTGGCCTCACGCTCCTCAATCGTAGGATCGGGCATCACCGGCTGCCATCCAGCCGCGTTAATGTCAGACCAATCCTGATCGGTGACAACAGAGTCGTCGTACGAAACTCTCTCTCCGGTTTTCTCGAAAACGTAGGGAGGACTGACGACGTAGAGAACCTCACATGGCCTACTGCCGTTGTTTTCAAGTTGAAGGAGAGTGGCTCGCTCGACGAGAGCTGCGTGGTTTTCCTGCACGGTCAGGGGATATGGTGCGGTCTTGGCATCGTGGCTCATTATCACGTTCAAGGTACCGCGTCGAACGAACACAACCTGGGTCACGAAGGGCATCTTGTGAATTTTTGACTTGGTCCCAGGCAGAATCGTGCCAGCCGCAATGCTGAAGCCGCTCAGGAGATCGAAAGGAAGGCCGCTCTGATTGTCTCTGGAGTTCAGGAACGGCGAAACCAATGTGCCGTCGGGGACTTGAAAGGGTCTGGGGATACTGAACACGCGGTTCATGTAGCCTCCTGCGTCACTCGACCACCGGGCGCCGCGCATGCCCGTTTCGCTGCGGGCAATAGCAAGATTAGCAGCAGCACGCTGGGAACAAAGAGGCCGATCGCAAGACCGAGTGGCGGCGCCTCGGCCGAGCGGTACATCGCGCCTCCGATCATGTAGTAAAGGATGCCGATCGTGGTGAACACGATCGCGGCGTACCGGCCAGATTCACGCAACCGCCACAGCTGGACTGCCCCAACCGGCCCGACCACGCAAAGCATCACCCAAGCGGCCAGCGTCAGCCTCCCGAGTCCACCGGAGACGAAAGCGGCGAGGAATCCCGATCGCGCGAGCCAGGCGATCGCCCGGATCGTCAGCACGACCTGCAGAGCGATGAAGAGAGACATCAGACGGAGGACGATGGTCATTGACCGATCCCGTTCCGGGATGAAGCTGGATCCCGCTACGCCAGGCGTCGCTGAGCAATCCGCTCCAACTCGCGACGGAGACATTCTCCGCCCGAATTCTAGCGGTACACAAAAAGGGGTGGCCAATATTCTGGGCAAGAGCCGATTCAGGAGTAACAAACTTGCGAAACGCTCGAACGACCTCCCGAGGACCGCAAAGGCGATCGAACGCTTGGTTACTCTCGCCAACCTCTCAGGAGCTTACGCTAGTTTCGGCGCCTGTCCGGCACGGAGGCCGTTGCGTGATACTTCCGTGTCGTCGTTCTCCGACGCGCCCGGGTGATCGATGGACAGGACGACGTTCGCTCCGGCACTGCCGCCGCTCGACGGCAGCGGCCCGGTGCGGCGTCTGCGGAAGATCAGTACTGCTCCAAGCAGCGCGCCGAGCACGACGCCCGCGCTCACCGCCAGCCTGATTGCCGGCACGAACAACGCCACGACAAGGGCCATCGCGAACAGCCCCAACCCGCCGAGGCCCGCAGCTCTGATGTGAGCGATGTTGATGACGTCGGTCGAGACCGGCTCCAGCGGCGCGTCCACGAGCGTGCTCGGACCACGGCTCCCAATCCTACCCCCACTCCTAGCGATGAGCCATGCGAGCGCGAAGCCCCCGAGGATACTCGGAATTAGAACCAGAGTGACGGGATCCATA
>DASRJE010000136.1:0-86034 GCA_035649635.1 Vicinamibacterales bacterium
TGCGCTGGTTGATGGTCTTGCCCGTCGTACGTTTTCCGAAGCGGAGCGTGCCGGAGGGCATGCCCGGAGCGTTGTGGGCGATCACGACCAGTCCCATCCACTTCGCATTGAGATACAGGTCGAAGTAGCGGGCCTCCTCCGCGATCTTTGACACGACGGTGAGGCGATACCAGCGGTTCGGCTCCAGGTTGGCTGCTTTGATTGCAGTCCAATGGTCTGCGACCGCGAAGTACATCTGAGGCAGTGATTCCAGTGACGATTCCTTGGGCGCTCTGAAGTACGTCCCCTGACCGAGCGCGAAGGTGCCGGTCCCGTTCTCCGCGACACACGGGCCCTCGTAGCCCTTCGGGTACTGCGGCATGTATCGAAAGGTGATCGTGTGATCGCCGTTGAAGAACTCGGAAAAGGCAAGGTCGGTGTCGACGTATCCCGTCCACGAGAATGCCACGGCCATAGAACCTCCTCTGCCGTTCCTGTTGCGCGGCCAGGCCGGCACGCCGCGTGAGGGATCGCGATGAAGAGTACTTCTGGTTACTGGGTTGTCGACGTCTTTTTGGCCTCAGTCAAATCTCAGGCGGCCGAGCTTGAGGATAATGACGGCATGTCATCCGAGTCCGTCCTCAAAGGGGCGGGGGCGGCTCAGCCTCATGCGACGCGTTCGACCCGCACGGCGGCTTCCACCTTCGAACCCTTCATCCCTGCAAGCGCGAGGCTGCGCGAGCTGACGGCGCCGCCGCTCATCGTCGGCACGCTGCTCGGAATCATCTTTGGCGCGTCCTCGCTTTATCTGGTCCTGAAGGTCGGGCTCACGGTCAGCGCATCGATCCCCGTGGCGGTGATCTCGATCACGCTCTTTCGCGCGCTATCCAGGCTTGGCTTTCGCGATGCCACGATCCTCGAGAACAACATCGTGCAGACAGCGGGCTCGGCCGAGAGGCTGTTGGGCGCGCAGGCAGGCTCGGATGTCAATTCATACAAGGTGGTGCACAAGACGACGACCGAGTTCGAACCCGCAGGTCGCTATCTCGTGAACGATCAAGGCGCTCCAGTGTATCTGGCCGACCCCGGCATCAACGGCGTTTACACCACTGTTCCAGGAAGCGGCCAGACCGTTACCAAATTCAGTGCGCCAAAGGCGACGTTGATGTCCTACATCATCAAAGGCGTTCTTGGCGGAGATCTCCCATGGGCGCTCATCCTCCTTGGGACGATGATTGCGATAACGCTGGAGTTGGCGGGCACCTCCTCGCTGGCGTTCGCGGTCGGGATGTACCTGCCGATTTCGACGTCGACGCCGATCTTGCTTGGCGGTGTGGTGTGATGGGACGTCGATCGATACCTGCGTACGAAGCCGGAGAATCAAGGGTTGAGCGAGGACGAGATGACGGCCAGGACCGACCAGAGTCAAGGCGTGCTCCTAGCGTCGGGATACATCGCGGGCGCGACGCTCGCGGGTGTGGTCTACAGCTTTCTCAATCTGAATGAGAGCGTCACGAGGCGTTTAGTCGGGTTCGAACGCTGGGCAACCGAGCACGATCGGGCTTTCGATGGACCCACGCGGACGTCATTGGCCTCGTTCCAATCCTCGTCGTCTCCATCTTTTTGTATCTCGTCGGGCGTGACTGGTTCCTGCGAAAGCGCGCACCTTCACTCTGATGGGCTTGCCCGCCTGCCTCAGCCGTATTCAGCCGATCTCGAACTGACGGCGTTGCTGCCCATCTCTTCGGGCAAATCCGGCCGACGGGGTTCGGCCACGAAGTTGCACGACCGAAGGCATGAGGAACCTCCAGGCCGATCACCCCTGGCTCGTCAGAGTCGTCAAGACTGCGCTGGTGGCCATCGGGATCACGGCTTTTCTCCTGGCAATCGCACAGGATCAGGAGACCGTCAAGCTGCGTAGCGCGGTTGCCGCGGAAGATCCCGATGCCGCTGATTACCTCGCGACGCTCGTCGCATCCAACCTGGTCGCAGGCAACAGCTACGAGGTCCTCGTCAACGGCGACCAGGCGTTTCCCGCGATGCTTGACGCCATCGCGCACGCGCGTGAACGAGTCAGCTTCGAAACTTTCGTTTACGAAGAGGGACAGGTCGCCAACCAGTTCACCGACGCCCTCGAGAAGGCGGCGCGGCGCGGCGTCACCGTCTACGTCATCCTCGATGCCGTGGGCGCCAGCAGCATCGATACCGATCACGTGAAGCGACTGCGCGCGGCCGGCTGCACGATCGTGAACTTCAATCCGACCAGCTGGTACACGCTGGAGGAGGTGAACTACCGCACCCATCGCAAGATCCTCGTCGTCGACGGCACCATTGGATTCACGGGTGGGCTGGGCGTCGCCGATCACTGGCTCGGCCATGCGCAGGACGCGGACCACTGGCGCGACACACACGTCCTCATCCGCGGGCCGATCGTCCGCCTGCTCGAGGGTGCGTTCTATGAGAACTTGATCGAAGGAGACGAGACGGCCACGCCAGTGCTCACCAAAGTAGCAGCGGTTGCCGGGGCTGACGATCAATCGATGGTCGTGCGCAGCTCACCTTCCGACGGCGCGAGCGACTTGAAGCGCCTGTATCTGCTGGCGGTTGCCATGGCCCGCCGATCGGTCGACATCACCTCTCCCTACTTCGTCACCGACGAATCGACGACGTGGGCCTTCAAGGACGCGCTCGCGAGAGGCGTGAAGGTTCGGATTCTGGTCGAGGGAGAGATCACCGATCAGAAGCCGGTGAAATACGCGTCGCGCGCGGCGTACGACGACCTGCTCGCGAGCGGCGTCGAAATTCATGAATACCTGCCGACGATGATGCATACCAAGACGCTGGTCGTCGACGGCGTGCTCAGCATCTTCGGGTCGGCGAACTTCGACAACCGGTCGCTGGAGCTGAATGATGAAGTGAACATCGCCGCGCTGAATCGCCGGCTTGCCGGCCGATTTGTTCACGACTTCGAGAAGGATCTGCGCGCGTCGCGAATGTTGACGGTGGATACCTGGCGCAAGCGGCCGTTCATGGAGAAGGCGCACGAGCAGTTCTGGAGCTACTTCGCCGAGGTGTTCTAAACGCGCGTCTGCTCAAGCGGTCAGTCCTTTGATCAGCACGATGTTGGTCTGCAATTCCGCAACCGCCGCATACAGATATCGGCCGTCGCCAGACCAGGAGATGCTGCGAGAGATGAGCGTCGGCTGATCGCCGAAGTCGGTCACCGGTTGCAGCGGCTCACCTGAAACCGGCAACAGCCAGAGGTTCGTCGTCGGCCCGTCGATGAGCGACGTCGCCAACCACTTGCCGTCCGGTGAGACGGCTGCGTGAGCAACCAACGCGCCTGGCGACCCGGGAATTCGCTCGCCGGACACGCGAGCGATCACCTCCGTTGGTCCGTCTTCCGGGCTCGCGCGACAGAACTCGGTCACGGCTCCCCACCACCATAGTCCAAGGGCAGGGCGGTCGCTCGCCGAGTCGTGCATGGACTCGAAACTCGCCGGCCTCACGAAATACAACGTCGCACCGTCCGGAGAAATGGCCGGTATCAAGATGCCGCTTGTGTCTTCGCGGATGACGATCGCCTGTCCGCCATCGATCGGGATCTTCTCGAGGCGCTTACGCTCTTCTCCGAGGCGCCAGTAGTACAACCACTTCCCGTCGCTCGACCAGCTTGGTGCCCATCCACGGACAACGTGGCGAAGCGCTGTGCCATCGGGACGTACGGCCCACAGTCCCCCCTGCCCGCGTCGATTCATGACGAACGCAATCACATCGCCCCTGGGAGACCACATCGGCACACCCACGCTGACCAGAGGATCGGTCTCGAACGTGATTTGACGGGTGCTGGATCCATCGGTGCTCGCGACCCAGAGGTTCGCGTGACCGCCGTTGTCGGAGATGTACACGATCCGTTTCCCGTCCGGACTGACCGAAGGCGTCTGCACCTGGCCCGTCTGGCGTGTGACACGCGTTGCGTTTCGAGTGTTCTCGGCCGGCGATCCCGCGACGGGAAACTTCCAGATATCCGACCGCATTCGCACGCGACTCACGACCAGGCTGCCGGTCGAATGTCCGTCGGGCTGGATGTACGAATCGTCTCCAAAGGTCAGCGCACGATCGCCAGTACCGTCGTTCGCGATGGTTCGCAGGTTGCAAACCGGCGGATAGAGCATCGTGCTGCCGCGCGATGAGCTATAGATGAAGCCAGAACTGTCGGGCAGCCATGTGAAGCCGGTCAGCGCCGAGTCCCGTGTGACCTCGCGCCGCTCTCCGCCTCGAACGGCCACGACCTCCAACGCGACGTCGAAGCCGGCTGAATAATCCGACCGTTGAAACGCGAGCCATCGATCGTCAGGCGACCATCGCAGAGAGCTGTAGGCTGCCGTGGGGAGCAGCACCACCTGCTCCAGATCCGAGCCATCACGAGCGACCGTCACGAGCATCAACTGATTGCCGGTTGCGCGCAGCAGCACGATACGGCTGCCATCGTGACTGATGTCGGCGCCTCCCAGGGCCGTGGTGACCGGCCGCGGCCACCCACCAAGTGCGCCGATCTCGAAGATCGTCCCTTCCTCCAGCCGGCTGGCGCCGGGCGTGTAGTAGATGAGGGCGTTCGAATCCGGGCTCCAGCGCGGAAACAGGTGATGCGACTCGTCGCGGGTGAGCTGTAGCAGCGTCCCGCCGGCAAGCAGTCGAATCCAGAGCTGATGCCACCCCGCGACGTCCGCGACAAACGCCACCATCTTGCCGTCCGGCGAGACGACAGGAGACTGGGTCGTTCCGACGAAATCAGTGATGCGTTGAAATTCGAGGTCGCGGCCGACGCCGATTGCCGTTGACGAGCGCACGTCGGCTTCACCGGGATTGCTCCACTCGTCGATCTCGAGGCGGGCGTCGGCGACGTCGCGAAGGCGGCGTCGTGGATCCTTTTCGAGGCATCGCCGGAGCAGCCTGCGAAGCTGCGCCGGCGTGTGTTTCGGCAAGGCGGTCCAGTCCGGGTCGCGCTCGAGAATCGACACGATCACGTCGGCGATGGTGTCGCCTTCGAACGCCCGTCGCCCGGTCAGGATCTCGTAGAGCACGCAGCCGAATCCCCACACGTCGGTCCGCTTGTCGACAGGCAGACCGCGTGCCTGTTCGGGACTCATATACGACGCCGTCCCCAGAATCACGCCCGCGCGCGTCCCGCTCGACAGCACTGTCGGCGAATGAGAGACGTCCAACGCCGCGAACAACTGGTCCGACGATGGTGTGCCCACGTCGAGTTTCGCCAGGCCGAAGTCGAGCACTTTGACAGTGCCCGACGGCGTGATCTTGACGTTGGCTGGCTTGAGATCGCGATGGATGATTCCGCGTTCGTGTGCCGCGTCGAGGGCATCAGTGAGCTGTCGCGCAATCTCGAGCGCCTGGGGAATCGGGATTGGACCGCGGACTCCAGGCAGGACCACTCCTGCCGCAGCTGGCGCAGCCACGCGTTCCGACAGCGTATCGCCCTCGATGACCTCCATAACGAGTGCCGTCATCGTCCCGGTGTCTTCCACGCCATAGAGCGTGGCGATATTCGGATGATTGAGCGACGCCAGAAGCCTTGCCTCACGTTCGAAGCGGGCGATGTGATCGGGATCGGACAGGGACGCGGAGGGCAAGATCTTGAGCGCAACGTCGCGCCCTAATTTGGTGTCGCGCGCGCGGTAGACTTCGCCCATCCCGCCGCTTCCAAGCTTGGCGATGACTTCGTATGGGCCAACGCGGTGACCTATCGCGAGCGGCATGTTGCGCGAAACCGCCGGGAATTCTATCCCTGTCGCGTTCAGTAACGGAGGTTCGCGCCGAAATTGGGAACGTTGCCCGCCTGGACGTCCCTGGTCCAGGCATCGAGGCGGTCTCCGCCCATCTTCCAAAACGCGCGGCACATCTCGAAGTAGGCCAGCACCGCCTCTCTTTCACCGTACTCCAGCAGGTCTCTGGCCAGCGTCATGTTCGGACCAAACGAGCTGAGTACCGGCGATCCAGGTATCTCGGCCGACGCTCGCAGGAACGTCACAGCGTCGGCGAGCCGGCCCTCGCGCACGGCGATGCGGCCCAGCATGAGATTCCCCTTGTGCACAGCGTCGCCATAATTCCACTTGGTGGGATCGCTCCCGGCCTGTTTCAGCAGGCGTTCGGCGTACGCGCGCGCCTTCTCGAAATCGCCCGCGTCGAACGCCATCGCCGGTAAATCGGTGAGCGTCGTCCGCTGGCTCGGGTCCATAGCGTTGGCGCGCTCCATCAGCGACAACGCTGCGATCGCCTCGGTCACGTCCCCTGACGAGGCATTCAACCGGTGAAGCAACGCCAGCTTCTGGATCCATTTCGGATTTTTCGGCTCGAGGTCGCGCGCCCGTTCCAGCAGTTCCTGGGCCAATGGGCGATCGCGGATCATGAAAAAGTCGGCCGCTCCCTCGAGCACATCGACGTTCTCGGGAAGCGCCTCCACACGAGCCAGCCACTGCGCCTTGTACTGGGCATACAAGGCGGGATCCATATACACCTGTGCGCGGCCGCCGCTGTTGAAGCCGTCGAACGGATTCGTCTGTGCCGGCGCGGCAACCGGTGCCGTCAGTAGGACGGCGAGAAAACCGAGTGAGCGGCATCGCATGGGAGATCCTCCCTATGGCTCAGGTTCTGCAGCGACTCCCTAACGCAACAACGCCGCAAGCCGCGCGTCCGAACGCGATTCCTCGATCGCTAAACCTCGAAGCAGGTCGATCCGATATACCGTGCGAATAACCCCTGGCCACCAGTGCTCTACTCAGGTCGACCCATGCTTGGTTCCTTTACTGTATCCGTCTTCTTCGCCCTGATCGCGACCGGCCTTGCCCTGTTGCGGCGGCGCGGCCGGCGGGCGGTTCATTCGTGGCATCTGTTACGTGACCTCAGCCCCGTGAGCTCGCAGTGGTTGGCTGACTATCGACGCGGTGGATAATCCGACCCGACCACGCGTGTCGCCATGATGTAATGGCGTTCGATGACCGTCGAGCGCCGCCACGGTGAATTTCCCGAACAGGCTGATGACAATCGCCGGATATGGAACGCCAACGCTCGCTGGTGGGACAATCAAATCGGTGACGGCAACGACTTCCAGACACTGCTGATCGAGCCACCGACGGAGCGCCTGCTCGACCTCCGAACCGGGGATGTCGTCGTCGACATCGCATGCGGCGCGGGACGATTCACCAGGCGAATGGCGCAGCTCGGCGCGCAGGTCGTCGCGTTCGACTACAGCGAGGAATTCATTGCGCGCGCACGGGAACGCACGCCCAGCGATGCCCCGATCGAGTACCGCGTCGCCGATGCCGCCAACGCTCAGGCCCTTCTCGCCCTGGGAGCGACCCGGTTCAACAAGGCCGTCTGCACGATGGCCCTCATGGACATGCCCCAGATCGAAACGCTGTTCACTACACTGCCGCGCATGCTGACGCCAGACGGTGTGTTCGTGTTCTCCGTCACGCACCCATGCTTCCACTCGGCAGACATCCAGCGCTTCGCGGAGATCTTTGATGAGGCCGACGGCCGGCACGCGATCCGCTCCGGCGTCAAAGTGTCGTCATATCTCTCATCGGTCGCGAGGAAAACAGAGGGCATCGCCGGCCAACCCGAGCCCCAGTGGTTCTTCCATCGCCCGATCAGCACACTCTTTCGGGTGGCATTCGACGCCGGCTTCGTGGTCGACGCCATCGAGGAGCCGCGACTCCCGGTCCCGGCGCCGCGCAAGGCCGGCGTCCGGTGGGACGACATGCCGGATATCCCACCGATCATGGTCGTGCGGATGAGGTCGATTCGATAGCAACGTCCACATTAGAAGCCAGGCCGGCCGAACTGACGCAGCGTCAGTCCAAACAAGAGGGTCGTTATTCAGATCCCGCCTGGCACTCCCTTTGTTGTAGAAGTCAGTTCTGGGGGCGTGTGGTGTCGTAAGCACGCCCAGCAGAAGGTCAGCAATTTTTCGAAGGTAACCATGCACTCGCTCAGAAAAATTTCATTTGCCTGCGCAGTGGCGACTTGTTTCGCCGTCTCTCCTCTCGTTGGTACTGCCGCCCAGACGTTAGAGTCAGTTGGAGTCCCAGCGTTCAACATCGCGAGCATCGGCATCGGTAATTTCGGCCAGGTCAGTCAGACCTATTATCGCGGCGGCCAGCCTGATGGAAGCGACTTCAGCAATCTCGCGGCACTGGGGATCAAGACCGTGATCGACCTGCAGCGGGACGGCAAGCTCGTTGAGCGTCAGCTGGTCGAATCGGCGGGTATGAAGTTCTATCGAATTCCGATGACTACCCGCACCGCCCCCACAAGAGACGAGCTCGCGCTCTTTCTCCAACTCGTCAACGATCCCTCGAATCAGCCTGTGTACGTGCACTGCGCAGGCGGACGCCATCGGACCGGTGTGATGACGGCCGTCTACCGCATGACGCACGACGGCTGGACGTCGGATCAAGCGTTCAAAGAAATGAAGCAGTACGATTTCGGACCCGACTTCCTGCACCCTGAGTTCAAACAGTTCGTATACGCCTATCGCGTGGAACCCGGTCCAGCGCTCACTGCTCCAACAGTTACCGCGGTAAACGCAGCGAATTGACGGGCCAGCCGGATGTTTTCAACGTGATTCCCTGGCACTCACAGGTGCGTTGAAGACGCGAGAGAACAGGCGGCCAGTGTCTCCGCGTCAAGCCGTTCACGCAGCAGTCTCATTGCGCGGCTCACGTCGCCGAGCGCCGCCCACGCGGCGGCGTCGAGGTAATACCGCGTTCCCGCGTAAATCGAGCGCCCTCTGATAGTCACCTCGCAGAAAATGTGTATGAGCGACACTGGACATCAGAGCGGGGTCGAGACCTATCGCCCGATCGTGTGCCGCTACCGACGCGTCGAGATGGTCGCAAGACCGAAGTGCCTGCACCAGTCCGGCCAGGCTTTCAGGCTCGTCTCCGCGTGCGACTAGCGCGCTTTTCAATTCCGCGTCGAGCGGGGCTTCGGCCCGGCCTAAATCGGAGGCGCAGGGTCAAGCCTGCGCTCTCCACCGATACTAAGAAGGCTGGTCGGGAGCAGTTACTTCAAAAGGACGTCGAGCAAGAGAGGCAGATGGTCCGAGTCGTAGGCGTGCGGAAGCGTTTGACAGTTACGTGTGACGTCTTCGGCAAGCGTGCTGAACATGAAGTCGAGTCGACCGACGACAAAGAACAATGGGATGTCGAGCCGAAGCGGCCAGCGGTTCGTGCGATGCGTCCCGCACGACTCGAGGGGAATATGACGGCCTACGGTTGTGACCGTCCGGTCGCGCATTCCTCGACGTGAATTGAAATCGCCGCCGACGATGAGTGGCATTTCGTCCAGTGATGCAATCCGATCTCCTAGCGCTTCCGCTTGCACCACACGATCGCCATTCGTGTCGAAATGCGTGGCGACGACGCGTATGGGCGCAAGCGTGGACCGCGGCGTCACGGTCGCCGCCACCGCCACCCGGCGCTGCTTTCCGAATGGCAGTTCGATCGCCAGGACATCTGTAAGCGGTTCTGTCGACAATACGGCATTGCCGCGATCCTCGCGCTCGATGAGGGTCGTAGCTGGGCCGTTGCGCATCGAGGGCACGTAGGCCATCGATAGACCAAATCGTTCTGCGATGCCGACGATATCCAATGCCGGGCGACGTGGCCGGATTGACGAGGGCACACGCAGGTCCAATGGATACGATTCAGGCACGTCGGCGCCCGCGCGGAAGGTCTCCTGAAAAAGAACCACGAGGCCGGTTCCCTCCTCCGAGGCGCGATCCAGCATCTGCGCAATGAGTTCCTCGGTATCGCCTCCGCCGACGTGTACGTTCCAGCTCAGGACCAGCAGCCGCGAAATATCCCCCGCCCTCTCGGCGCCCGTTGCGAAGACCGGCGGACCGACACTTTGACACCACCGATCGAGTGTCTCCTGTTCGTTTTCCCAACGGAGCCACGTCACGCCGGACACTGGCTGCAGGCACGCCAGGCTGTCTGCGCGTGGCGACTCGATTGTCCCGGTTATCAGCGCGAGAAGGAGCAGAGGCAGCGTGTGCCGGCGCCTCATGATGTGCTGTTCATGCCACTATGACTTGCTGGCGCGCGTCATCCCAGCGCCAGATGTTCGAGTTTCCCTCTAAGTGTACCCCGCCCAGCCAGCGATCGGTTCCAAACAGCAGGACTCTGTGATGGGGTCAGACCCCTTCATGGATCTGCACGAGTCGGCATGCTCAAATACTATTCTTCCCCGCTGGAGGACCACGACCATGGAAAACGATGAACTCACACGACGAGATTTCGTAACGACTGTCGCGGCGGGCATGATTGCCGCCGCGGGTGCCGATCTCGATGCGCAGCAGCAGGTCACCGAAACCAACGTCGAGATCAAGACGCCCGACGGCACCTGCGATGCTGCATTCATTACTCCCGCCACGGGAGCTCATCCGGCCGTGATCATCTGGCCCGACGCGTTCGGCCTGCGACCGTCGATGCGCAACATGGCGAAGCGGCTCGCTGGCGCCGGCTACTCAGTGCTCGTACCGAATCCGTTCTATCGAGTTGCCAAGTCGCCGATCTGGGAAGACGCATCCAAGGTCGACTTCGCGACTGAACGGCCGAAGATCACGCCGCTGATGCAGTCGATCCAGGCGGACGGCGCGGTTGAAAAAGACGCACCCGCGCTTATCGCATGGCTCGACACGCAGAAGCAGGTCGATCGCAACAAGAAGATTGGCACGCAGGGCTACTGCATGGGCGGCGGGCTCGTCGTCAGGACGGCGGCCGCGGTGCCGAACCGCGTTGGCGCTGGCGCTTCATTCCACGGCGGCGGGCTCGTCACGCCAAACCCGAACAGCCCGCATTTGCTCGCACCGAAGATCAAAGGGCGCATGTACTTCGGCATCGCGACCAACGACGACATGCAGCAGCCCGATGCCAAGACGAAGCTGAAGGAAGCCTTCGACGCAGCCAAGGTGCCTGCGGAGATCGAGGTCTACTCGATGGCGCAGCACGGCTGGTGCGTGCCCGACATGCCGGCACAGGCGAACGGTCAGCCCATTTACAAGATGGACGATGCCGAGAAGGCATGGGGCAAGCTGCTGGCGTTGTACAAAGCGGGCCTCGTTTAGAGACACTGACGTAAGGCCACGAAGATCATGTATAAGCCACGAAGAACACGAAGATCACGAAGGACTATTCGTGGTTCCGTGACGTTATGCCCTTCTTGGCCTTCCATCGTGGTCTTCGTGGCCTTGTGTCTGCTTCGTGGTCTTCGTGGCTACCGTTGTGGTCTTCGCATATCAGAGACGATTCGTCCGCTCTTGATGGTCAGCACCACCCTCATTAGATCGTTGATATCGGTGAGTGGGTTGCCATCGATGAGCACCATGTCGGCAAGCTTGCCTGGTTCGAGCGTGCCGATCTGATCCTGCTTGAGCGTCGATCGCGCCGCACCCTGACCGAGGATCTTGCTGATGTCGCGCGGCGAGAAGACCAGCCTGAGCGCTCGTAATTCGTCCGCGAGTGACTCCTTCGGGGGCCAGCTCGTGTCGGTGCCGTAGCCGTACGAGATTCCAGCCTCCCACAGCAGCCGCGCATTGACTGGGCCCTGTCCCGCGCTCGAGATCGTCGCCCATGGGAACGGCATCGCGTCGCGGAAGAGCGGCGTATTGTCCGAGCCGAAGTGCGGGAGGAAGACCGCCAGTGTCGACGTCATCGGGATACCAGCGCCCACAATCTTCTTCACCGCGTTGGCATCTTCTTCCAGGCGTCCGATGTGCGGTGTGTGGACGAGCACGTCAGGGCGCGCCTCGACGGCGGCGAGCGTGTCGATCACCGAGACGGCGTGCGTGATCGTCGGCAGGTTGCGCTTCTTGCCCTCACTGACGATCAGCGTCAGAGTGTCCGTCTCCGGTCCGCCCGGCGTCGTAGTGATCACAGTCTTGATGTAGTCGTACTTCTTGCTGGCGACCGCCTCGACAGCTTCGATCGTTTCAGCCGCCGGGATCGCTCCCGCGGCTACCGTCGGACGCAGCGGTGGCCGCGAGTTATCGAAGCGCGCGGGATCGCCGCCACGACCACCGCCTCGTCCACCTCCTGCAGGTGGCGCGCCTCCTCGTCCACGTTCTGCAGGTGGCGCACTGGCTCGCGCCAGCGGGATGATGCTTCCGAGAAACAGACGCGGCCCTTTCACCGTGCCGCCATCGATGCGCTGCCGGAGCTCGAGCGCCTGGTCGGGGCAGATCGCACACAGCACCGTCGTGAAACCGGCATCGAGGAACTCCTGCATCTGCGTCGCCGCGAGCTTCGCGAGCCACTCTGCGGGATCGCCCTGGGCGATATGCCGATGCGCGTCGATGAAGCCCGGCATCAACGTGCGCCCCTGCGCGTCGATCGTCTGGGCTCCATCGACCTTCGCGGCCTGACCTGGCGCGACCGACACGATCTTGCCGTCGCGAACCACAACGGAGCCGCGGTCGATGACTCCGCCCTTGCCATCAAGAATGCGAGCGTTGGTGACAACGAGATTCTGCGCGGTGGTCGTCCGCGGGAATACGGCAATTGCAAGCAGCATCACGCAGGTCACGGCATAGACCGTTTTCATAGAGGCGATTCTCCCGCCGGCATTTTAGGGCCGGTCCGGCTAAAGCCGGACACGACGTGCGCGTGAGCTGATTTCCCCCTGCCCTGCACCTTCGGTGGCAGGAGGAATCGATGACTCGACTTTGCGCGGCCACCGTCGTCGCCTGTCTGACCGCATCGATCTCGTCAGCCCAGGAGCGCACCGTCACACTCCTGCCTTCCTCTGCACCGCGCTGGGATGTTTCAGGGCATGTCGTATGGCTGGGCGAACGGCGCCCGGATCCGTCGATTCGGTGGGATCAATGGTTCAACGTGGCCTCAGGCGGCGGCACCGCCGGATATTACTGGACGCCTCATCTCAAGACGGAATTCGACATCTCGACCTCGAGCGAGGGCGAACGGTACTCGGTTGAACCCATCGTGCTCCCGGGCAGCACGATCGTGTTGCCCTTACAGCGCGATCACGAGTTCCGCGTGACGACGGCGTCTGCGGGCGTCGTCGGTCAGTTCTTCGACAACGCCTGGTTTCATCCGTTCGTCGGAGCCGGGGTCGAGCTGATACGAGAACGGGAACATATCGAGACGAGTCTCCAGTTCGTTCCGCCACGGGATCCTCGGGCTCCACCGATCCCGGAGTTTCAGTCAGAGACCCTGGAGCGATATCGGGCGCGTCCCTATGCAGCCACTGGGTTCAAGGCGTACGTGTCGGAGCGTGCGTTCATCCGAACCGACATACGGACGTCGTGGTCATCTGATGGCCTCGACGCGTTGGCGTGGCGCAGCGGCGTCGGCTTCGACTTTTGAGAAAGGAGATCGGTGATGCGCCAGACCCTTCATCTCGTCACGGCGGTGCTGCTCGTCGTCTTGTTGACCGTTCACAGCGTCGCCGCGCAGACGACGTCGCCGGACATCTGGCGAAGTTTCGTGGAACGTGTCGATGTCGGCACTGAGCTCAACGTTCGCCTGGACGATGGCCGTCGCTTTCGAGCCACGCTCGTCGTCGTGCGCAGCGATGCGATGCTGGTGCAGCCGAAGACGCGCGTCCCAGTACCGATCCAGGCGGTCCCGTACGAGCAGATCGTGCGCGTGGAACGAACCAGGCCGGGCGTCGGCGCAGCGAAGGCCGTCGCGATCGGCGTCGCCACCGGCGTGGGCACGTTCTTCGGGATCCTTGCGCTGCTCTACGGGGCGGTCGGCGACTGAACGCGGGTGACTCGCCGGCCGACACATGCGAATTTGACGCCGCGCTCACACAGGAGTAGCGTGGATCTACGCCTAAGACGCCAGCAAGGGCGTCGCGGGGGACCCAGATTTACACGGCGAGCCTATTAGCCGCGTAAGGGGCGAATCGGTCGTGCGGCGCGCAGTGCGCGACACCCGGCCGTAGAAGACTTCCAACTTCGAGCCCGTCAGCTAACCCCGTCGGCGTGATTGGAGGCCCGTCATGTCGTTCCCGGACCCACTGGAATACGGCACCGGTCTGTTTTCACGCCTGCGCAGTTCGCTGGTACTCGTCTTCTTGTCGCTCGCCGTACTCGTCGGCGGCGTGATCTGGCTGGTCGGCTCGCGGAATCCGTACACCCCCGCGGGCTATGTTGGCTATCTCACTCGCGGCGCGGTGTTCGGCAAGTCCATCTTCTACGGCATCCAGCGCGGACCGACTTCGGCCGGGCGCGCCTGGCTGCTCGATGTCACCAACGTCAGCGTCACGCCCTACACCTACACGGAAGACTTCACCGGCGAGGATGCCGTTCTCAGCAAGGACAACTTGAAGATCGCTTTCAGGGTGCATACGGTCTGGCGGGTGGACGAATCACGCGTGCCGCTCTTCATGGAACGTTTCAGCACAACGGTGTCGGATCGCGGTCACGACAAAGAACCCGACAACATCGTCAAGGTGGCGTACGGAAACTTCATTCGTGAGCCGCTGCGTACCTACGCGCGCGACGAGGTTCAGCAGCGCAACGGGCTCGAGGTCAAGGACGCGTTGATCCCGATCGGCGATAACGTGCTGACGCGAATCCGCGCCTACGCGGCGGACAGCCCCTTCACGATCACCAGCGTTGTCGTTGGCAACGTCCAGTACCCCGCCGAGGTCGCCGACGCGGTCTCACGCAAGCTCGCGGCAACACAGGAACTGCAACGGAAGGACACCGAGATTGAGATCGAGCGGAAGGAGCGCACCAAGCGCGAGGTTCAGGCGCAGGGTATCGCCAATGCGATGCAGATCATTCGGGGCCAGTTGAGCGGGATGTACATCCAGCACGAAGCCATCGAGGCGCAGAAGGCGATGGTGAATTCACCGAACCACACCGTGGTGTATATCCCGGTCGGACCGATGGGCGTGCCGATCACGGGGACCTTCCCCACGGCTCCGACGACTGAGGCAGTGGCCGCGCGGTAGGACCGCGACTGTGAAGGGGTCAGACCCCTTCACAGTCTTTCACGGCGGCCTCGACTACTTGCTGCCAGCCCGCTCATCGTCCTCCTCGCCGGTGAGCTTGACCGCTTCAACGCGAGCGAGGTTCTGCTTCGCCTTCTCGTAGCCCGGGTCGGCGCTGAGCGCATCGTTGTACGCCCCGGCTGCATCCTTGAACCGGCGTGTGTGCTCGAACGCCATACCGAGGTTGTTGTGGAACGCGGCGACGTCTTTCCGGAGATCCACAGCCTTGAGCAGCAGCGGCATCGCCTCTTCCGCACGCTTCTGTTCGAGGAACACCAGTCCGAGATTATTCATCGACCAGACATCCTTCTCATTCAGCTCGATGGCGTGACGGTATGCCTCGATCGCATCATCCGTCTTGCCCAGGGCATTGTACGCGCGCCCTATCAGTCGCTGCACCTCGTTCGATGTGGGCTCGATGTCACCCGCCCGCATCAACGTATTGAGCGCGTCGTCGAACCGCTTCTGCTCGATCAACACGCGACTCAGGTTCGCGAGGCTCTTGAGATGCTCGGGATCGACGCCGAGGGCGGCCTTGAAGCCCATCTCGGCCTTCGGAAGATCGCCTGCCTTCCACGCCGACATTCCGAACATGTAGTAGCCCCAGGCGTTGTTCGGCTTCTGCGTCGTGTATTGCTCGAAGATCGTCGTCGCGTCGGTGTACTTCCTGGCCTTGTACGCGGCCTCGCCATCCGCGTACGAGACCGGACCAGCGGCCTTGGGCTTCGTGTCGACCGGGAGTCCTTCCTCGTCGTCAATCTGCTTGAGCGTGGCTGGTACACCTGGTTCCGTAATCGGCTTCACCGACGCAGAGTCCGGCGTCGCCGCTTTCGCCTGTGGCTTGTCACGTTTCGAGCAACCGACTGCAGCAAGCGCGACCACCAGCAGCAACGCCGCCTTTCCGTTGGGTCTCATATGCGTCCTCCCTCACGTCGACCGCTCGGCGAGCGATCGGACGCACTCTGTCAGGGCAAGCGCGTGGCCAGGCGGGAAACCACGGAAAAGCGCGGGATTTCACGGCCGTCGTGTTGGCGTCGACACGACCGCCACGGGTCAGGTGTGCGGCTGGACACAGGACGGCGGGGTGGGGAGTCATTTCGATGAGGACGCTCGGCGCGTCGCTTCGCGACGGACTGTCCTGATCAAATGACTCCCGACCCCATTTAACGCTTGCTCAGGCCATGGCGGCGCATGATCTTGAGCAGGCTCGAATGATCGGCGAGGCCGAGGGCTTCAGCCGTCCGCGTGATATGCCACTCGTGCGCGTCGAGCGCAGCGAGCACAATCTGCCGCTCGGCCTGCGCTTTGAGTGCTTTGAGGGTTCCGGCCGGGGCGGCCGGATCGAGCGCGTCTTCACGATCGTCGCCTCGAATCTCCGGGGGGACATCAGCCACGCCAATGACGGCGGCATCGGACGCGATCATCATCCGCTCGAGACAGTTGCGCAGCTCGCGGACGTTGTTCTTGCTCCAGTTGTACGACGCCAGCAGCGCGACGGCGTCCGCCGCGATTGTCTTTGGCCGCACGCGCAAATGCGTGGCGATGGTGCGAAGCAGGTGTTCGGCAAGGACAGGGACATCCGAGAGCCGCTCGCGCAGGGGCGGCACGCGCAGCGTGTGCACGTTGAGGCGATAGTAGAGATCCTGCCGGAAGCGGCCCGCCTCGACCTCGCGCTCCAGATCGCGGTTGGTGGCCGCAATCACCCGCGCCGTGATCGCGATGGCGCGGTCTCCACCGACCCGCATCACCTTCCGATCCTCGAGCACGCGCAACAGCTTGGCTTGCGCAGCGAGCGGCAGTTCCCCCACCTCGTCGAGGAACAGCGTTCCGCTGCCTGCGTTCTCGAAGGCCCCGCGACGCAGGCGATCGGCGCTCGTAAACGCGCCGCGCTCATGGCCGAATAACTCGCTCTCGACGAGCTGCTCGGGCAGCGCCGCGCTGTTGACGGCAACGAGCGGCGTCTTCTCACCCGGCCCCCGGCGATGCAGTTCGCGCGCGACCAGCTCCTTCCCCGTTCCACTCTCTCCCACGATCAGGACACTGCTGGGAATCGGCGCGACGCGCGCAATGGCGTCACGCAACGATCGCATCGGCGGACTGTTTCCCACGAGCGATGTTTCATCGTCCAGGCGAGAGTGCAGGGATCGCAGCTCTTTGACAAGACGCCCACGGGAAACGGCGTTTTCGATCTCCTGGACGACACGCTCGATCGGCTCCGCCTTGTCGACGAACCCGTATGCCCCCAGCCGCACTGCCTGAACGCAACGTTCGTAACTACCGGTGCCGGTATAAACAATGACCGGGGTGTCGATGCCGCGCTGCTGCAGGCGGCGCAAGACCTCGAAACCATCGATCCCCGGCATTTCGAGATCGAGGACGAGGCAATCAATGGGCTCACGGGCCAGAAGGTCGAGCGCCTCGTCGCCACCCGCGGCAACGATGGCGTTGTATTTGCCGACGCGTTTCAGATCGTAGGCATATTGCTCGGCCATCGCCGGAACGTCGTCGACCACCAGAACGTGCGTCGTCATGTGCGCGTCAGAGTACCGGCCGGAATGTCGACGGTGATGCGCGTCCCCTTGCCCGGCTCGCTCTCGACACCGATGGTGCCGTGCAGATCCATCACCAGTCTTCGCACGATGGAGAGCCCCAGCCCGGTGCCGCCCTCCTTCGTGGTGTAGAAATCGTTGAAGATCTTGCCGGTTTCCTCGCGAGACATCCCGCGACCTGTATCGGCAACCGTCACACGGACCGCAGGCGACTCACTCTCCCGGTTGACCACCTGGGTTGAAATCGTAATGCCGCCCGCCTTCGACTGCAGGCTGTCGATGGCGTTGGCGGTCAGATTCTCGAGGATACGCCTGAACGCGATCGGGTCTCCGAGCACCGGCGGCAGAGGCGAGCTCAGATCGGTGGCGAACTCGATGCGCTCATGTCCCTCGGCAGCGCTGACGACGTCGGTAATGAGCGCGTTCAGGTCGCACTGGCGTCGATCGAGAGGCTGCGATAACCGCTGGTAGCTGGTGGCCAACGTCTCGAGGTACGCGATGCTCGAGTCGATCGTCTGGCGGCGTTCCGCGAACACTGAGCGGAAGGCCGTCGGATCGTCGCGTTCGACCTGCGCCAGATGGCGCATGACATTGCGCAGTGGAATCAACCCGTTCTTGATGTCGTGGTTAATCTGACGGGCGAGGTCGCCAACGGTCGCACGGCGTTCCGCTTCGCGCACGCGCGCAGTGCTCATGCGCAGGCGGGAGGCAAGGTCACCAAGCAGCCGGGACAGCCTGCCGACTTCGTCGTGACCGCCATCGAAATGCACGTCAAGGCGATCGAGATCGAGGACCGCCGTCTTTTCGGCAAGGTCGGCCAGCGGCCGGCTGATTCGTGACGAGACCCACACCGCCAGGAGCAACGCGGTGACTCCTGTTCCCGCGGCTGTGAACAGGAACCACGAGTCGGCGCTGCGAAGCAACGCCCGCAGCGGCGTGAGCGGTTGCGTCAGCTGCAGCCGCGCCTCGACCACTCGAAGTGGCGCGTCGGCTTCGGTCCGAATCAGAGGTACTTGAAGCTCACCGACCGCGGCCGGGTATGTAGTGTCCGGCTTTAGCCGGACCGTAGAAGTAGTGTCCGGCTTTAGCCGGACCGTGGATAACTCACCTCCGGGATAAATCAACGACACGACGATCGCGCGATCGCGTGCCAGTCGCGCAAGGAACACCTCATCGATCGCGACACCACCGATGAGCGAGAAGCGTCGGTCGGCGATAGTGAAAGACCTGACCCGTGCGAGCGCGATAAATTCGCGCTCGGGCACGCGCGCTGTTACCAGAGCGACCGGGGCCGTGGCCAATGCCGATGACAGCCCTGCCTCCACGCGGCCATGCTCGTTCCTGAAATGGCCGGAGCTGATGATGCGTCCTTCACTATCCTGGATCTGCAGCATTGAGAGGCCGGTGAGTCGCATCGCCGTGCCGGCGTAGTCCAGCAGATACTCCCGCTCCGACTCGACGCCGGCGACGGCCGCTGATCGAAAACGGTTGTCATTCTGCAACGCGTTTTCGAGCGAGGCCAGCCGTTCAGTGATGCCGGCGCTCTCGCGATCGAGATCCTCTCGAATGACTTGAACGACGGCATCGATCCGGACCTGGTATTCGTTGGCGAGGCGGCGGGACATCTCCTGCCGCAGTCCGAACGCCAGGAGTGCGATTGGGATCAGCACCACGGCGGCAAAGGCGAGGAGCAGGCGGGTTCGCAGGGTCATCCCTTATCTCGAGCCGTACACTCCCGCGATAAGCAATCCTCCGTCCCACTCGACTTCTGCCCCGGACCGTTCGCGCCGCACGATCGCGCGCAGCCGCGTGTCCACGAGCGGGACTATCGTCTCAGGGTCGAGCCATCGCGCTCCCTCGACCATCATTTGCAATTCCCGGCAAGGTTCAAGAGGACGGCGATCGACGGACACGATGTAGCCGGCGTCCGTCCCACCCCGGCGAGCCACCGCCAACGCCTCACCGGTCACACCAGCCGCGCGCAGATTCGTCCGGCGCGAACGATCTGGAACAAGCCCATCAAGGACTGCACCAGCCGCCGATCCGGGCGCATTGGCGAGGCCCACAAGGCGCTCCGCCAGATCGCGCGCCACACGGTCGCCTGCGTCGTAAACGAATCGTCCACTTGCAGGAGCGGATCGATCACGCGGCTGGGGAGTCGCCAACTCGCAGTCCGACAGCACCTGCCACCAGAACGGGCCCAATGCCCCGCGCGCCTCCCCTCGAACCGCATCGTCAGCGAGCGCCTGTCTTGCCTCCTCGGAAAGCGACGGTGACGTGCGCGTCCGCCCTGGCGTCAACAGCACGTGCGTGCGCTGCCACGCCAGCGGCACCGACTGAAACTGTCCCAGCGTGGCCGCGTAGTCGAGCACCGCGGGATCTCGCGTCAGCAGGAGATCGACGCCTTTGTCCAGCAGATCGCGCGGATCGCCCGGCGCGACCAGGAACCGGACGGACGCGTTGTCGGCAGTTGTCGTGACGATCAGCGCTTCTCGATCGGACGTGATTCGTGCGTCGCGCGTCCCGATCGGCCATGGCGATTCTGGGAGCGGCCTGGCAATCGCCAGATCGGTGTGAGCCAGCGCCATCGGCACGTCCACGCGCGCGGATCGTAACGTGATGGCAATCGTCTGCGCGTCTATGGAGATCAGCGACTGCACGAGACGATTGACGTGCGGACGCAACTCGCCACCCGTCCCATCGCGGCTCCAACCCGCCATTACATCTGACGCAGTAACCGGCGTGCCGTCCGAGAAGTGCGCCCCGGCCCGAAGCGTCACGATCCAGGTGCGACCGTCGATGCTGAGCCGCCACGACGATGCCAGCGCCGGCATCACGCGCCCTTCGCAATCAACTCGAACCAGCGTCTCGTAGAGCTGACGAAACAGCAGCCATTCGCTGTCGTTCGACGGCCGTGGCGCATTCGCCGAATTGACTCGCTCGCTCAGCGCGACAGTTGCGATGGGCGTACCGGGCTCGGAGGCCAAGGCACATTGCGGCGCAACGACTTCCGGCCGCGGGACCGGCACCGGCGACACAGGCGGTAGTTCTGGACGAGGCGGCGGCGCCGGCGCGGCCGGCGGCTCAGGTCCTGCAGCCGGTTCGGGCGCAGCCACCGGCGGACTCGTTCGCGGCGCACATGCCCATGTCGTGGTCAGAATGCAGGCGATGAACACGTGCCCAGCGAAGCGGCGGCCCATTACCTTCACGTCTGCTACTCATGATAGCCGCACGTGAAGGAATGGCTTGGGGATCCAACTCCTAAGCACCTCATTTGGGAGTTGGATGTGGGACGTCAGCGCTCTGCGAACGGACCCACCTCGGGCTTCGCCTGCGTGTTGGTCAGCGGGCCGAGTTCCGCGGCCACTCCGCGTGCAATCGCCGCCGTCTCGCTGCCGGCCTGGAAGCAGGTGAAGTCGGGACGATCGCGCCACGCGATCGGGCCGCATAGACGAACGCCCGCCTTCAACGTCGCGTCGTGGACGATGTTGATCGCACGTTCGTAGTCGGGTGTGCCCTGCCTGAACCCCGAGAAGTTGCCAAGGTCACCGCTCGCCGCAAAGAGCGCCGAGACGCCCGGCACCTTGGCGATCTCGTCGGCGTTCTTCAGCCCTTCGAGCGTCTCGATCATCAGGATGAGGACGATGTTGTCGTTCGCCGTATTGCGATATCCGCCCGGCACACCGCCCCACATGCCGGCATCGAATGCCTGACCGCCGCCGTTGCTGCGACGTCCAAGAGGCGGGAAGTACGTCCAGTTGCGTGCCTCGATCGCCTCCTCCACCGTATCGACTGTCGGGACAACGATCACGAGGGCGCCGGCGTCGACGGCGTGCTGGATCTCACGTTCATCGCTGTACGCGACGCGCACACCCGGGACGGCTTTCGCGGCCGGGCACGTGCGCCACATGCGCGCGGCGTTCCCCCAGTCGCGTTGGTCGTGCTGCATCTCGGTCCAGATGAAGTCGTAGCCGGCATTCGCCATCGCGCAATAGGTAGCAGGGTCGGTGGCGCTGAAGAGCGTGCCGCCGGTCACCTTGCCGCCCTGCATCAACTTCAGCTTGACCGGGTTCCAGACCTTCGAACCGGGCGGCGCATCGAACGCCGTGCCGTATTTCCATGTCGCGGGATTGAACGGTCCCTGGTTGATGGCACCCATTGGCGCAACCGTTCGCGCGTTGCTGTCCTTTCCAGCGGGAGCGGCGAGCGGAAACGTCAGCGTTCCGGGGGCCGCGTTGTTGACATAGGGGTCGGCGCCAGCGCGTCCGCGCGCGGGCGGCTGTCCCTGCGCCTGGCCCTGGCCCTGCGGCGGATTCTGCGCCGGAGCATTCTGGGCAGGCGGGTTTTGCGCCTGCGCCGCAAATACCACGACGGCCAGCGCCACCGTGATCACCGACAGCAACAGCGGCTTTCTCATGATCGATCTCCTCGGCGATAGGACTAGCGCCGTTTTCGATTGCATGTAGCCACGTCCGTGGTTCTTGGGCACAAAGCACCAGGCAGTGGCGTCGTTCGCGCAGGGAGACTATGCACCGTGAGCGCGTTCGGAGCAAGGGCACGCCACGGCCCGGTATCCGACTTTGCCGTTGCGTTCGATACTCCTGCTGGATAGGCTGCTCTACAGGAGGAATCATGCGTCTTCGGAACGGGATCATCGCGATTCTGTGTGTTGCGGCCGTCGCGACGGCACATGCACAGTGGCTCAACTACCCGGCGGCGGGCATTCCTCGGACGAAGGACGGGAAGCCGGATCTCGCTGCCCCACTGCCGCGCGCAAACGGGAAGCCGGATTTCTCGGGAGTGTGGACCACCGACGGGACAGGGCGCGCGGAGATGGACCGCCTGTTTCCTGGCCTCTCCGATTTCGCGGTGCCCGGCGATGATCCAGCTACTTTTCCAAAGTACTTCCTGAACGTGTTTGCGGATTACAAGAACGAGGACGTCCCCATCAAGCCGGAAGCGCTGCAGATATCCCTGGCGCGATTCAAGAACGCCGGCAAGGACAATCCAACCTCGCATTGCCTGCCCGCCGGCATCCCGATGGGCGATCTGCTTCCTACGCCGCGCCGGTTCATTCACCTGCCGAATATGTTGGTCATCCTGTATGAAGGCGTGAACCCGCAGCGCATGATTTACCTCGATGGCCGGAAGCACGTCATCGAGCAGCCGTCATGGCTCGGCTACTCGGTCGGCAGGTGGGAGGGCGACACGCTGGTTGTTGATACGCGCGGGTTCAACGATCGCAGCTGGCTCGATGCCTTCGGTCATCCTCACACCGAGGCACTGCACGTCGTCGAACGCATTACGCGAAAGGACTTCGGGCACATGGAAGTCCAGATGACGTTCGAGGATCCCGGCGCATATACAAAGCCGTTCTCATTCCGGTTCACGCAGACGTTGACGCCGGACACCGACGTCATCGAATACGTCTGTGCCGAGAACGAAAAAGATCGGCAGCACCTCGATCACCACTGATCTCGAGGCGCTGCCTGATTTCCTGGATTACGCGCTGACCGGGTTCCACGGATGGAAGGCGCTCTCTTTGTCTTTCAGAGCCGGCGCCAGGTTCGGGAAGTGCCGTTTCAACACGTCGATCATCGTGTTGTTTTCGACCCAGTCGATGCCTTCCTTCGTGTAGACCTCGGGGCGATAGTCTTTCGAGAGGAAGCGATCGCTCTTGAGACGACGAGATGCCATGAGCAAGAAGATGCGGAACGCCGTATCGCTGAACCCCATCCCCTCGGGCAACGGCTCGGCCATCAATCCGACCATCAGATCGACCTTCTCGATGTCGTTGTTGTAGACGTGCTTGATCTCCTGCGCCCACTGCGGGTTGTCGGTCATCTCTTCGATCGTGTCGTACGGCTGCTTGTGGACCATCCGCCGGAACTGGTTGTAACGGGGTACGCCGCGCTCGCGGTCGCGCATGATGTCCACCGTCGCCATGTCGAAACGTTCACCGCTGTCCTTGACGAGGTTCTGGAGATGCCGCGGGTAGTTGTGCAGCCGGATGGCGCCGGGATGCGCGATCCCGAACGAGTAGAAGAGATCCGTGAGGTCGAATCGCCTGACGATCTGGCGTCCTCGCTGACCTGACATCTCGGGAAGCTCGTAGCGTCCCAATTCGGCGCCGGATGATGCCGAACGGAGCACGTAGTCATCCGGTAGCAGCGGATGCATGCGGTACACGGAGACAAACTCTTCGGTCAGCGAGTAGGGCGCCGTGTGGTGATCGGTGGGCGATCCCGGAATACCGGCCAGCAAGTCGTTGTCCTGAAGCCCGGTGAGCACGTTCTGCGCATCGCGCAGAAGGCCATGCCAGTTGGCGCGCAGTCCGGTTGAGACCAGCGGCCGCGGCAGTATCGACGTCGACCACTCGACCGTGTGGATCTTCGCGATGAGGGCAGAGACGACGAGGCGCGACTGCTGAAACAGCCTTTCATCACTCCAGGCAGGATTGCGCTGCTTCAGGCGATTGCAGACCGCGTTGTGCTCGAGCGCGAAGAGCGCGTGGAGGAGGCTCAACCCCACCCAGCCGTTCTCGGTCATGCCCGTGATCTCGAGGCCGGTGATTGGATCGATCGGCAGCCGGCCGTCGGCGCCCACTTTGATCTTGCCGTCCTGCCCGGTGCGGATGTTTTTCTGCGCCGTCGCATCCGAGCCATAGACCTGCGATCCGTCCCACCAGTGCGAGTTCTCGTTGATGTAGGCCGGCGCGCGAGTCGATCCCGCGAGCTTCGGCGGATCGGTCGGCGTGATCGGAATACGCATGGGCCGCTCGTGCCAGTTGTCGCCGGCAGGCACTGGGACGTTGTGCGTCTTGTCCCAGGACCCTTTCTGATGCACGAACCAGTCATGCACCTGGAACTGGATCCATGCTGCCGCGAGTACGTTGAGGAACGGCACGGGCTGGAACTCGGTCCGCGTGAACAGTTCAACGCTGACCGCCCGCGGACTCGGGTTCATCAGGTTGGCGGTGTCGGGGAAGGTCTCTGCGAGCGGCGTGTTCCGTCCGAAGCGGCTACCAGCCTTACCCATGAAGGGGCACGAGAGATCGTTGTACGAACCGTCGGTCGTGCGACCGGTGACCGCCTCCGCCGGCGCGGACGTTTGCGCCTTCGCAAGAGGAGGTTCTTCGGTGTCGTGCAGATTCTGTTTGCGGAGTTCGTCCCGGGCCTCGTAGAGCTTCGGTCCGCCAACGGCCGGAGGAACCTCGAACCACTCGCGCTCGTGAACTTTGTCGAACACCATGGGGCACACTCCTAGCCGTGTCAGATTGGCGGACGTTCCTGGTGATTAACGCATTCGGGTTGAAGGGCGAACAGCGAACGCGACATATACGCGCGCGCGGAAGAGCTGTCAAACACAGCCATAGCCGAGAGCGAACGCCTAGGCGCCACGCGATGAAGGGACGTCTAGGCCCCAGGCGGTGAATGGACAACTAGGGGCGAACGATGACCCACGATCCATCGGGCGTGCGCCGCAATGTCAGTTCGACGTTGGCCGTCGAGGACTCACCGGCCTGGTTGGCCCGCTTCCAGTCGTACTTCCAACGCAGCTCACAGCGCACGATCGCCGTATCGCCTTCGATGGTGATCTGCGACTGGACAACGTCGAGACTCATACCGTTCAGCGCCGACCGTTGCGTCCTGAACTGACCCGCGCGTGACGGCCAGATGCGCGCGACTTCATTCACGTCGAGGCGGGCATAGGCCGCCTCCAGTCGCTGCAGGACCGCGAGAACCGACGCGTAGTCAGGTTTCGATTGCGGAGCAGCGCCGGTCTGCGCAGCCGAGGTCTTCGCGCCAGCGGGATTCTGTGGCGCGGTCGCCTTTGGATTTGCGGGTTCCGGTTTCTTCGGTGTCGGTGGTGCGATCGGAGGTGGTGTTTTGGCGCGTGCGAGTTGCTGTTCGGGCGGAGACGGATTGACTGGATCGAGTGGCGAAATCGCGACGCGAAAACCAATCAGAGCGTCTCGCCGGGTCTGACCGCTCGTTCGTCGCTGGGCGGCCCGGACTTCGCCACTTGCCCTCGGTGAGGAATCAGAGGCACCGCTGCGGACGACGCGAGTGCCCTGACCACCCAATGCACTGTCGAGGCTTTCGCGCCCGTCGGCAGATAAGTACGGATACGGCCGGTCGAGGCTTCTCGTCCACTCCGCAACGTTGCCGCTCATGTCGAGCACGCCGTACGGGCTCGCTTCTGATTGCTTGCGTCCCACCGGAACAGGCGTGCCCGCCGGCCAGGCCTGTTGCCTGACCGCCGCAACAGGCTGCTGACTGTTGCCCCACGGGTAAATGCGACCGTCCGATCCACGTGCCGCCTTCTCCCACTCCGGCTCACTCGGCAGCGTCACATGCCAGGGACGTTCAGCCAGTCGTCCGGATAACACGCCTGCAATCGGATCCGGAGTTCCCTGCCATGTCTTCAGTCCGTCTTCGAGCCAACGACAGTACTCAATCGCCTCGTTCCACGACACGTAGCGAACCGGCCAGTCCTCCGGGCCTTCGAGCGCGCGCCGATCGCCAGGTCGGCATCCACCCTCGTTCACGCACACGCTGTACTGCGCGACCGTCACTGGCGTGGTGGCGATGAAGAACGTCGGGACGAAAAGGAGATGCTGCGGCTGCTCGTTGCTCTGCGCAGCCGCATCCGTCTTCCTGTCGCTGCCCATGATGAACTCGCCGGACGGGACCTCCACGAAGGAAATGGATTCCTGTTCTGTTGTCACCTGAGCCTGCGACACGACGACCGGCAACACCGCGATTGCCGTCAGGCCAATTGCGCACGACAGTACCAGCCGGAGTAATCCCGGACGGAAGACCAACCACCACCGGAAACGCGCCATGAGACGTTCGCGGAAGGAGCGCACGGGCGGCGACAGGTCGTTACGCGGTGGCACGAATCGCCCAATGCGCCGGCGAAAGATGCGGGTGAGCAACTCCGGCGCACGCAGCCACAGCCGGTCTGGACGCGCGCCAAACATGAAGCCGATGAAGACGCGATCGCGAAGCGGGCTTCCAGGCGGTGCGACGGTAATTAGGCCGCGCGGGCCGCCCCAGCCTGCGATGCGCAGCTTTGATTGATGAGAGTGCGCGCCATCGGCGGCCTGGTGCGCCAGTTCCTCGAGCAGGCGTTCGAGCGTCGCACGCAACCGGCGTTCGTCGACGGGGGCCAGCAGATCGACCAACGCATGACGAAGCCAGTCGGGCATGAAGCCATGCCTGAACCACGGGAGCCGTGCCAACGCCGGGAGGATTGAGTAGTCGGGCGGCTCATGGGCAACGCGAAGCGTCAGCGGCCAGGTGATCTCGGGGTATACCGCGCACGCGCACAGCCACGCGAAACCGTCGGGTCCCAGAAACCCCTTCAGTTGTCGTGTCATCTTCTGCACGATCTCGGGAGGCGGCGCGTTGCGATCGAGCCACCGCACTTCATTCGTGCCGAGAACGGCCGGAAACGCTCTCGCATAGGGTGCGGTTCCGAAACTCTCGAGACGGCCGCCCATGATCAGATCCGCAAGCGCGTTCCAACCCGGCTCAGTGGCGGGCAGGACGATGAAACCGGCTTCGATCAACTCGAATTCGAGCCGCGTCCAGCGATAGGGCGCTTCAGGCGTCAGGTAGATCCGGCGAACAAGAGGGCGCGTCGCCTCGACCCAGCTCGCCACCTGCCCCGCTCGCTGGTTGAATCCCGCGGCGCTCTCGGCGCAGACCAGGAGCGTTGCGCGATGGTGGCGGCTGACGACTTCCGCGAGGCGGTACCCGCGCGCGGTCGCTTCGGAGTGAATGAACCGGGGATCATCGTGAAACGAATACCGATCGAGCACGACGCCCAGTTCGGCAAGATGGTCGAGTATCGCGTCGAAGGTGCGCGCCTGATGATCGTTTTCGCCGCGGCGGCTCACCAGCGCCAGATACTCTGGCGTCGCACGACGGCTGGAGTATCGCGGGACGAAGAATCCGGCGGCGCGGACGGTGGCGTCGATGGTGGACGGAACGTCGATCTCGACGAGGGATTCGTCCCGCCGTCGACGCAGCGCGATCGCGGCGCGCCGCAACTGCGCTTCCGACACCGGCAGCGCCTGCGTCTCTGGAACGCGCAACGTGACGAGCTCCGGCTCGCCTTCAACTGGCAAGCGCCGGAGCGCCAGTATTCGGCGGGCGCGATCGATGAGCCACGACAAGCCCCACGCCAGGCCGGCCAACGCGAGTGCTCCGAGCGCAACCGCGGTCCACGGAGTGACCTGCGTTTCCGTGCGCGTGGCGGGCAGGGCAACCTGGACCCGTGTCGTCGGCGTCGGGAGTTGAGGCACTCCGGCCAACGGCCGGAACCTGATCACGAGCTGCAGCGTGTTCCTCCCCAGCCGCGTCTCGAAACTGGCAGACGGAAGACTAGCATCCTCGACAGAGAGGCGGCTCAGTCCGGTTCGCAGTTGGTTACGCGTCGCCGAGAGGACGAAGCGTCCTCGCTCGTCCACCGGCACGCGATTTCCCTCCCAGACGACCGTGGCCTGCCGCGGCTCGAGGCGCCCGTCAGGTTGCTCCACCACGACGCTGCCTTGCACGTCCACGAGCGCAACGTTCCGCACGTAGTACCATCGCCACCCGATCAGCAGTGCAACGATCACGGTGGCGGCTGCTACACCCAGCCGCCAGTCACGCCAGAACGGCACCGCCGAGTCGCTCGTACCGCGCTTGCCCTCACCAGCCCGGGCTCTCTCCTCGGAAGCGGTCGCTCGTCCAAACCAGTGGCGCACTTCGTCGGCAAACAGATCCTGTTCGTGGACGGAGGTGCTGAAGATCGGACCGAGGTGGGAAACGAGCCGATCAGGATCGTCATCCAACTGCACGCCCGTCGCCGCCAACGCGAGCAGCAGTTCGTGGGCCGTGAGGTATTGCCGCGTGTCGATGCGGAATCCCGCGAGACGGAGGCGCTCGACCAGGGCCGACAGATCGAGCGCCGGGGCCGCCTCGATTTCAATCATTTAACGGACCGTCTCCGCGCAAGGCCGTTCACGAACGACATACCACTACGACGCTTCGAGGAAAGACTCCAGCTCCGTCTTGATCGAGTCCTGATCCTTGGGATCCTTCGTCAACGCGCTGAGCGACGCGAAGGCGAACGTTCGGACGTCGTTGAGGCGATGCTTGGGCTTGGCGCCACGCCGCAGCATGTAGGTGAGCCAGTCGATCAGCTCCGCCGGCGAGGTTTGCCGCTTCAACACCTTGCGTTCGCGGATCCGCGCGAAGAACTCGAGCGCGTCCTGAATCAACGGACCCTGCGTCGAGGGCAACTGTCCCAGCCGCGACAGCAGAATCTCACGCAGCCGATCGGTCGTGGGAAACGGGATGTGGTAGTAGACGCATCGCCTGAGAAACGGGTCGGGAAGATTCTTCTCCGAGTTGCTCGTGATCACGACGATGGGGCGAAAGTCGCCGGTGATCGCCGCAGGGCCACCCACCTGAATGTTGTCGAGCTCGGGGATGCGGAAGTACATCTGCTCGATCTCGTTCAGCAGATCGTTTGGAAAATCTCGTGGCGCCTTGTCGATTTCGTCGATGAGCACCACGGTGCGAGCGGCGCTGCTGTACAGCACTTCTGTCTGCAACTGCTGCGGAACGCGCTCGGGCGGCAACGCCCGCATCACTGCCCGGCCCAGCGCGTTGTAGCTGATAAACGGGGCGTTCCCGAGGTTGCCGTCGCCTCTCCCGGGATTCTGCGCCGCCTGGAATCTGCGAATCGCGTCGAAGGTGTAGAAGAGATCGCGCGCCGCGCTCGTCGACTTGGCCTCGAATTTCTCGACCTCCGCTGTCGTGACATTCAGCCGGTGGCGCGCGGCGAGCTGCCACGCGATGCTGTGCGCGAGTTGCGTCTTGCCGGTACCCGGATCGCCGGTGACGAGCAACGGCTTGTTCAGCAGGAGCGCCACGTTGACCGCATCGACGAGCCCGTGATCAGGCAGGTAGCCCGAGGGATGATCGAATTTCGAACGAAGCGATACGGTCTCCTCCGTGGTCGGCTCGATATCGCTTACCTCGCGTGTGTAGTGCATGGCTGATGGAAAGCTGCGCTATCCGCTCGCAGCGATGATCTCTCGCACGGCATCGGCGAAACGCTCCATGTGCAACTTGCCGGGACTGTGACAGTAGCGCGCGTCGGACGGCAGATCGAGGAGTTCACGCTTCTTCGCCGACACAAAGGGCCTGACCCGATCCAATCCCACCCATTCCCTGATGTGGCCTTCCTCCACCGAACACAACTTCGGTAGCGGGCTGTGCAACGCGTCCGCCGGGAGTTCATCGTCCGGCCCGTCGTACGTGACATTGATCCACAGCATTGCCGGAAACGGGAGGCGTTCAGCGGCGGCGCCGGTGGCGGGCGTGCCAAGGGCGACCCAGGCTTCCGCCAGGTTCTTGACCGCGCTGGGTCCGAGTTCGCGACAGTCCGACCAGGTGAGCTGGACGATCATGACGAGAGGTCGTGCGAGTGCTTTGAAGACGGCCGCGAGCTCGCTGTCAGGAAGCGATCGCCGCCGCACCACTTCGGCCTTGAGCACGCTCTTCAACTCGTCGGAAAAGCGGCCAGCCTTGAGCCGCGTTCGACTGAGCCGAACCGGATAGAACGCAGCGCCTTCTTCGACGGAGTGGAACACGTCGTCCAGTACGCCTTCTTCCTTGAATCGCTGGAGCAACTCGTCATGCGACTCCCACTTGTGGCCGTGGACGACACACGCGATGAATCCGGTGGACGACTCGGCCGAGCGTACGAGCTCGACGAACGCTTCTTCCTGATCGCGGCGGTCGCAGAGAAAGGGCAGGTTACCCGGAACAGAGGAACGGGGCTCGGCCGCAGCCGGGCGCTTCGACAGCCATTCTCTCAACCGGCTTTCGAGATCCCGATAGTCGCTCTCGCCGCGGTCGGTCAACCGGTACGCCTGCCTGTCTGAGAGCGATTCCAAGTCTGGCGGCAGCAGGGATTGGTCGGGTGGCGCAGCCGATTCGACGAGCAGCGGTACGACGCGGACGTGCCGGCGGTTGAGGGCCGTACGCAGCTCGCGCCTGACCCAGTCGTCCTCGTCCTTGAGCCGCGCCAGGTTCTTCGGGTCGAGCCAATCCGGGCCGATCACGGCGAAGACCACGCGGCACTGGGCGAGGGCCTCGTCGATCTCGTCGGGGAAGCTGGCTCCGAAGTCGATGGATTCCCGCTGCCCGTCAAAGAATACGTCGAAGGAATCCGCGAGCCGGTCGTTCAACCAGCGCGCCACCCACTTGTCCGTTTCACCGCGACGATAGCTGATAAAGATGTCCGCCATGGCACGGGCCTAACCGGGCGCCATTATAGAACCGCGATTGACACCCTTCGGCACACAGATCCCTATAGGGTGAAACGTCAGGGCGTCCCTATCGGAACAGACTTTTGCCTGCCTTGTTCCGCAGGATGTCGGACCCCCAGGTCAGGATTCCGCGGAGTGGCTGGATTTCTGTGTTTAGCGATGACGAAGCGCGGCAATCGGGTCGGTCCGCGACGCGCGCCACGCCGGGATCAGGGAGGCCACGAGCACCGTCGTCAGCACCATTGTCGCTGCACCAGCGAACGAGGTGGCATCAGTCGGGCTGACGCCATACAGAAGGCCGGTGAGTAGCCGCGTGATGGCAACCGAGCCCACCAGCCCGCAGATGGCGCCCACCACCCCCAGCCGAAGACCACGGCCGAGGAACCTGCGCAGCAGCTCCGCGCGACTCGCGCCGATTGCGATCCGGATGCCGATTTCGTGCGTGCTCTGTTTCGCCGCGTACGAGACCAGACCGTACGTACCGAGCGCGGTGAGAATCATCGCGATGACGCCGAAGACCATGAGTACGCCGGCCGCCATCGAGAAGACCGAGAGCGCGACGCGCGTCAGCTCGGTCAGCATGCGCGCGGTCAGAATCGGAAGGTTGGGATCCAGCGCCTGCACGGTTGAGCGCAGACGCGCGAGCAGCACGGCTTCTGGATCTCGCGAGCGCACGTGCAGCGTCATGGCCGGCAGATAGTTCTGTTCGAGCGGCCGGTACACGTGCGGACGCGGATCTTCGGTGACACGGGCGTATTTGATGTCACGAGCCACGCCGATCACCGTCCGCCAGTCGCCGCCGCCCAACCGCATCCGTTTGCCCAGCGCACCATCCGGAGTCCCCCAGAACTGCCGTGCCATCGTCTCGTTGACGATGGCCACCGACAGAGCGTCGGAGGCATCGGTGCGAGCGAAGTCGCGGCCGGCGACCAGACCGATGCGCAAGGTAGCGAAGTACTCGGGAGAGACAGTGTTGATGAGCATTCGCATGTCTTCGCCGGGGCGAGGATTGTGCCCCTCGATCACCGCATCCACCGAGTTGCTGTCGACGAGCGTCAGCGGAAGGATGGCCGTGAGCGCAGCCGACTCGACCCAGGACTGCGCCCTCACTGTGTCGAGCAGCGTCTGGTAGAAGGATCGTCCGCGGATGGCGTCGTATCCACTCGGCTTCAAGTCGAGCGAGACAGAACCAACGTTCCGCGGGTCGAAGCCCGCGTCGGCCGTCCTCGCCGATTCGAGGCTGCGAATCACCAGGGCGGCGCCGACGAGCAGCAACAACGAGACCGCAACTTGTGACACGACCAGCATGTTTCGCAACCGGCCGCGCGATCCTCCTCGCGGCGACAGGTCGTCTTTCATGATTCCCGCAAGGTCGACCCTGGAACTGCGCAGCGCGGGGATGAAACCGAAGGCGAGTGAGCTCGCGCACGAGAGAACGAGCGCGAACACGACAGCAGTCCAATCGAGCGACACGTTCAGACCGACCGGGACCGGCGCGAGCGACGCCAACGACGTGGGTTCAAGAAGAAGATCGATCCCCTGAGACGCCAGCATCCCCAGGGCTGCGCCTGGAAGCGCCAGCACCAGGTTCTCGACGAAAAGCCAGCGCAGTATACGACTGCGACTGGCGCCGAGCGCCACTCGCGCCGCGATCTCGCCGCGTCGGCTGACTTCCCGCACCAGAACGAGGTTCGACACGTTCGCGCAGACAATCAATAGGAGCAGCGCGCCCATCACGCTCAGCAACATGATCGCCGGGAGCATGTAGGTCTGGGCGCCATACGGTGACTGCCACATCGGAATGACCGTCGCGCGTTGACTCACCCGCCTCGCCGGTTGTCGTGCATCGAGTTGCACAGAGAGAAGATCCGCCTCAGCGGCGGCCGCGGCGATCGATGAGTCCGGTTTGAGACGCCCGAGCCCCCACAACATCGGCGATTCGCGAACGCCGAGCAGATCGAACCCCCGGAGCTGGGCCTGCATCATGACCGGGAGAAACAGATCCATCTTGAGACTGACGATCGAACCCTGAAATCCGGGCTCGGTGACGCCGACAATCGTGAATGGATAGGCGTTGACCTGAATGGTCTTGCCGACGATCGCCGGGTCGGACGCGAACGAACGCTTCCACAGCCCGTCCGAGATCACAACGACGGCGTGTTTTCCAGGCGAGACGTCGTCAGTCGGTTGAATCGTGCGGCCAAGGCTCGCGCCGACGCCGAGGACCGAAAAATAGTTCCCGGTGACCATCTCTCCAAAGACACGCTCGCCGCGCGTTCCAAGACCAAGGCTGTAAGCGTCCATCGACGTGCCGGCGAGTCCCGAAAACGCGTGGCCCTGGTCTCGCAAGTCGCGAAAGTCGGGATAGGACAGCGGAAGAATGCGGCCCGAGTCCGTGCGGGCGACGAGCACGCCAAGACTGGCTGACCCGTCGACGTGCGGGATCGGCTTGAGCGCGAGCGCGTTGAAGAGCGAGAACACCGCGATATTGGCGCCAATGCCGAGCGCCAGCACGGCGATGACGACGAACGAGTAGCTCGGGCTGCGGCGAAGCGTACGGATCGCGTAGCGGAAATCCTGGGTGATATCGGCCACGCGCGATCTCCAGACGCCGCCCCAACTGAGTCGTGTCGCCTCCCGCGTGAGCGTCACGTTCCCGAATTCTTTCAGCGCCGCCAGCCGCGCCGTCTGCGGGTCTTCCCCATCCGCGACGCGGTCGTGCGCTGCCATGGACAGGTGCGATCGTATTTCCTCCTGGAGATCGTCATCGCGATCGCGCCGCAGGAACCAGTCAAGGACTCTGCCCTTGATATTCCCGCAGAGCCCGTGGCTGGTTGGCAGTGTCTTCTTGCCGCGCTTCGCGCGGCCAGGACCGTCGAGCAGCTTCATCGTGTTTCACCCTTTCGCGGGGTTGGGATTGAGGACGCCGCCAATTGCGGCGATCAGCTGCTCCCAGCGGTCACGCTCGCGCAGCAACTGCTTCTTGCCCGCCGGCGTCAGCGTGTAGAACTTGGCGCGCTGGTTCGTTTCGGTGAGCCCCCATGAGGCCTTCACCCACTTCTGTTTCTGCAGCCGATGCAGGGCCGGGTAGAGCGACCCGGTTTCGACCTGCAGTGCCTCCGAGGAGTGGGCGCGGATGGTCTGGCTGATCGCGTAGCCGTGCTGCGGTCCCCACTGAAGCGTCTGCAGGATGAGCATGTCGAGCGTGCCTTGCAGAAGCTCGAGACGGGGCGGACGGGTGTTTTGTTCCATGGGTGTAGGCAGTCTACAGCCACGGCTGTAGATTGTCTACACCCACGGCGGCGGCCCGCGGTTGCCTCACGGGAACAGGCGCGATATTTTTCGGCGTGAGGACGAGTCGATGAGCGACCTGCGATACGGCCTGCGCCTGTTGCGGCAAAGCCCGGTGTTTGCCGCGGTGGCCGTCCTGTCGCTCGCCCTGGGCGTGGGCGCAAACGCCGCGATTCTTCAGCTGATCGATGCCGTCACGTTCCGAAATCTACCCTTTGCCAACGCCCGCCAGCTCGCCGAGGTACGGACTGACTGGGCTCGTGACTTCGGCGTGTCGGACGACCCGAATTCCCAGATCACCTACCCGTTGTGGGAACAGATTCGAGCAAGTCAAACCTCGTTCACTTCGATGTTCGCCTGGGGCGACCTCCGGTTTCTCGTCGGGCGAACGAGCGACGCGAGAAGCGCGCGCGGTCTGCTGGTCAGTGGAGACTTCTTCACCACGCTGGGTCTCGCCGCGGAGCGCGGCCGCGTCCTGCGGGCCGACGACGACCGGCGAGGATGCGGCGCCGGGCCTGCCGTCGTGAGCCACGGATTCTGGCAGACGTTCTTTGGCGGCCGGGAGTCGGCGATCGGAAGTGCGCTCACGTTATCGGGCCAGCCGTTCACCGTTGTCGGTGTGATGCCGGCTTGGTTCACGGGCCTGGAGGTTGGTCAAACGTTCGACATCGCCGTACCGCTGTGCACGGCGGCGCGGTTCAGCGACAGGTTCGAAAGAAGGGATTACTTCTGGCTGACGGTAATGGGGCCGCTCAAGCCGGACTGGCCCCTTGCCCGGGCGAACGAGCAGATGCGCACGCTCAGCCCTGCCCTGCTGGAGTCGACAGTCCCCTCCGGGTACGCGGCAGACCTCCTGGCCCGTTATCGCTCGTTCAAGCTCGGCGTGCTCCCTGCCGGTCGCGGGGTCAGCCAGCTGCGTGAATCATACGGAACGCCGCTGTGGCTGCTCCTCGCCTTGACCGGGCTGGTGCTGCTCATCACCTGCGGCAATCTCGCGACTCTGGTCCTGGCTCGCGCGAACGCGCGCGAACGCGAGATCGCCGTGCGAGCCGCGATCGGCGCCTCGCGATTGCGACTGGTATCACAGATGCTGATCGAGAGCCTGTTCGTGGCAGGCGCTGGCGGGGCACTCGCGGTACCGGTGGCCCTGTTATCGGCACGAGCCCTCGCCGCGTGGAATTCGGTCCACCTCGATCTCGCCGCCGACTGGCGGCTGCTGTCGTTCGTCGGCGCCAGCGCGTTCCTCATGTCGATACTGTTCGGCCTGATTCCCGCGCTCCGTGCGTCAATAGTCGACCCGAGCGCCGTCATTCGCCTGGGGTCACGCGGATCGACGATGGATCGCCATCGCGCGCGATTTCAACGTGCGCTCGTCATCGGACAGATTGCCGTCTCCCTCGTGCTCGTGGTGTTCGCGTTCGCCTTCGTCCAGACCTTTCGCAACCTGATGTCGGTCGATACTGGCTTCGACCTGAATGGTGTGCTGGCGGTCGCTTTCGAGGACATCCAACCCAGGGAGCTCCCGGTCGAACAGCGGATCGCCATCCAGCAACAGCTCACCAGCGAAATCCGGTCGCTGCCAGGTGTCGAGGCTGCGGCGGCCACCACGCATTCACCGCTGAATTGGTCGACCTGGGCTCACTTCTTCCGGCTGTCGAGTGACCCGAACGCGGAGCGCAAGGTGTCGCGGTTCATCTACGTCAGCCCCGGGTACTTCGACACGCTCAAGATCGCCATCCGCGCCGGCCGCAATTTCGAGGATCTCGACCACGCGCGATCCCGCCGCGTCATGGTGGTGAACGAGAGCTTCGTCCACAGCCATCTCGATGGACAACCACCCATCGGCGCTGCACTGCGCACAATCGCCGAACCCGGCTATCCGGAGACAGCCTACGAGATCGTTGGCGTGGTCGCGGATACGAAGTACTCGGATTTGCGGGACGAGAACTGCTGGTGCAACGTGGCGTCAGGCTCCATGCCGCCAATTGCCTACGTGCCGATTGCGCAGGACCCGGATTTGTCATCGTGGCCCATTGTCATCGTTCGATCCAGGGCTCCCCTGTCGGGAATCAGCCCGGCTATCGTGCAACGCGTTGCGGACGTCAATCCCGGCATGACCGTTCAGCTCGCCGATCTCACGTCGGTCGTCCAGCAGCGGCTGGTGGCGGAGCGGATGATGGCATGGCTGGCGGGGGCATTCGGCATGCTGGCAACCATTCTCGTGATCGTAGGTTTATACGGCATCGTCGCGTATCTCACGGAGCGCCGCAGAAACGAGATCGGCATCCGCTTGTCGTTTGGATCCACTCGCGCCCAGATCGTCAGGCTGGTGGTCAGGGACGGCGTCGTGATGCTCGCGGCAGGGTTGCTGATCGGCCTGCCGCTGACCGCCGCGGCTATGAGGAGCGCCAGCGCGTTGCTCTTTGGTCTCTCGCCCGTCGACGGGCTCTCTATCGCGAGCGCCACTGGCCTGCTCGCCGGCGCTGTCGGTGTGGCTTGCAGCCTTCCTGCCTGGCGAGCGGCCCGCGTGGATCCGAGCGAAGCACTCCGCAGCGAGTAACGGACATCGACTCTCGTAGAGCGCAGGCTTCAGCCTGCGCGGTCGTCGCGATACCGTCCAATCTACGTCCTCATCGGCGCGCAATCGCGATGATGTGCGCGCTCACCCCGATCAGGCTCGGCTCTGTTTCAACTCGACGGAGAACCTGGAGCAGTCGCTCCCGACCGATGTCATCGCCGAGCCACGCATCGAGTTGCTGATTCATCCAGCCTGGACCTTCGACGGCGAGAAGACGGTCGAATCGGAGCCCTGCTGCTTCGATCTCGGGGGCGATCTCCTCGGGGCGATGGAGGTATGCGGTCGTGAACCAGTCGATGCGACGCGTCGGGTTCTGGTGAATTCCGTCGGTCAAGTCGCGCGCCACGATCGCTGCAAACGCCAAGTCGCGAAGCGCGCCTTCCTGGATGCCATCGCAGGCGGAGGCAAAGCGCGAGATATATGCAGAAAGGAGCAGCCCGCCGGGAACCAGGGCTCTTCGCGCTTCGGCGAGCGCCTGTACTCTCTCAGTTGGAACGGTGAGATGGTAGAGCGGGCCGAACATCAGGGCGACGTCAAACGTCGAGTCGGGCACGCTCAAACTTCGTGCATCACCAAGCTCGATGCCGGCAAGCGGCGCTCGCGCAACGCGCGACAGTTCTCGCGCGCGGTCGACATGCAACGGCACAGGATCGATGAGATGCACCTCGTAACCACGAGCCGCCAGTGGAAATGCGTACACACCGGCACCCCCGCCAACGTCGAGCAACCGGCACGGCGCAGGCGGCAGGTGCCGCTCGAGGATTTCCCACGTGCGAATGAACTCGAGCCTGCCGAGCGAAACGGTTAAACGGCTCTCCTCTTTGCCCTGGCTGTAGAAGTCCAGGATCTCGGGTGCGATCATCACGCTAGCTTACGCGTGCCGCATCGGATCGCGAAGACGATCCCCGTCCGGCCCGCACGCTACGAGACGCCTGACAAGGAGCGGCTGGCGAGCGCCGCGCCTTCGGATAGCGCGCGCAGCTTGGCCCAGGCGATCTGCGGGTGCGTACGTCCACCAAATCCGCAATCACAGCTGGCGATCACATTCGATGCACCGACGATTCGGGCAAACCGCTGTATGCGCTCGGAGACGAGCTCAGGGTGCTCGATCAAGTCGGTTGAATGCGTCACGATGCCAGGCATGATGACCTTGCCGGGTGGCAACTGCACGCGTTCCCACAGGCGGTATTCGTGCTCGTGCCTGACGTTGGCCGCCTCGAACGAATAGAACTTCGCCTTCGCTGCCAACATCACGTCGACGATGTCCGCGAGTGGCAGATCGAAGGCATGCGGTCCGTGCCAGCTCCCCCAGCACAGGTGATAGCGGATCGAGTCCTCGGCGATGTTGCGCAGCGCGTGGTTCAGCGCCTCGACGCGGACCATGCAGTACTTCTTGAACGCCTCCAGACCCATGTCGATGCCGATCCGATCCCACAGTGCGACCATCCAGGCGTCGTCGACTTGCAGGAGGAACCCCGCGTTCACGATCGCTTCGTACTCGACGCGCAAGGCTTCAGCGAGCGCGAACACATACTCCTCTGGCGTTTTGTAGTACTCGTTTCCGCGATACACCTCGAGGCTTGATGGGGCCGTGCTGGTCAGGAAGCAGCGACGGGTGTCATCAACAGCCCCGCGAAGAAGCTCAATCTCTCGCGTCAGCGCCGCGATGCCGATATACGACACCGCTGAAGTCGCAACCGTGTATCTTCGCGTCGCCTTGATGCGGTCATCGGCGGTAAAGAACAGCGTCTGCCTTTCGGTGGCGTATTGGTAGAAAGCCGCAAACTCCTTGCGGTCCTTGCCTCGCAAGAGCATCGATCCCCCGCCGGGGAATGGGCGTTCTTCGAACCCGCCAAGACGGCTGTCAGCAAACGACAACCAGTCGCCGCCCTTCGTGAGTTCGCCTTCGTTGATGATGTCCAGACCAACCGCGCGCTGCTGATCGACGATCCACCGCACGGCTGATTGCAGCGCCTGCTCGTCGTGCGCTGCGGTCGAGTCGAAGTCCGGGGGACCTGGCAAGCTCCCCACATGCGTCGTTTGGATCTGGACGTCGGCCATGGCAAAGTGTGAAGGGGTCTGACCCCTTCACGGATCGTCACCGTCGCGGTAAAACGAAAACGACGTACTCGCTGCCGGAGGGCTGTCCTCCGCTCGCGGGTTGCGTTTCCGCCGCACCCACGCACACCGCCAGGTACTGTCGACCGTTCAGCTCGTAGATTGCCGGCACGCCATTGATCGGTCCGCTCACCGGCTTCTCCCAGACGACTTTGCCGGTGTCTTCGTCGTAGGCGCGCAGCTTGTGATCGGGCGTGCCGATGAAGACCAGGCCTCCGGCAGTGACGACCATGCCCGCGCGTGCGGCACGACTGCCGGTGCCGTGAATCCCGCGTGCGGCGAGTTGAAGCGCGTCACCGTTTGGAACCTGCCAGAGAATCGTGCCCTTGTTCAAGTCGTACGCCGTCAACTGCGACCATGGCGGCGTGAGTGGCGGCAGACCCGTCGCCTCGTCCACCATGAATCCGTACGGCTCGACCGCCGTGTAGGGCACGAACGCCCCGGGCACGGTCGGCGGAAGCTGACGTGGATCAGGCCCGCGCGGATCCTTTTGCACATAGCCCGGCGTCATCGCTTCAAGGGTGAGCAGCGCGGGTGCCTCCTTTGACATCACGTAGACTCTCCCCTTCACCGGATCGACCGCCGACAATCCCCAGTTCGCGCCGCCACTGTTGCCAGGGATCTGAATGCTGCCCTGCAGGCTCGGTGGCGTGAACAATCCCTTGTTCACCGACTTCCGAAGGAGTTGTCGCAGCTTCTCCTGCGCCTCGGCGGGCAAATGAGGATTGATGTCTTTCTCGGTGAACGATTGCCGCGCAAACGGCGCAGGCAATGTCGGAAACGGTTGCGTTGGCGAGGTCTGTTCCCCCGGCACGTCTGTTTGCGGTACGGGGCGCTCTTCGATCGGCCACAGCGGCCGGCCCGTATCACGCTCGAGGACGAACAGGAATCCGTGTTTGCTCGCCTGCGCGATGACGTCGACGTCGCGACCGTCTTTCTTCACCGTCAGCAGCTTCGGCGCCGTCGCCAGGTCGTAGTCCCACAGATCGTGGTGCACGGTCTGGAAGTGCCACTTGCGCTTCCCCGTCTTCGCGTCGAGAGCGAGCACGCTGTTGGCATAGAGATTCGCGCCCAGACGATTGCCGCCGTAGAAGTCGTAGCGCGCCGTACCGGTGGGGATGAAGACGATGCCCCGTGCTTCGTCCACCGTTAGCTCGCTCCAGTTGTGCACGCCACTGCCGGTCGCGAGCGCCTCGTCGGGCCAGGTCTCGGCGCCGGGTTCTCCACGCTCGGGGACGGTGTGGAACACCCAGGCCAGCTTTCCAGATCGCACGTCGTAGGCATGGATGTCACCAGGACTGGCGACATAGCCCGCGCCTCCCGCGGGCAGCGACACGATGAAGAGATCCTGGTAGATGCGACCGGGGTTGTTGGTCTGCAGACGACGGATCTTCGTGAGGTCGCGATTGAGGCCGGCGCGAACGTCCACGCGTCCCTGATCGCCGAACGAGGCAATCGCGGCGCCGGTGCGCGCGTCGATGGCGGTCAGCGAGCCCGCATTCAGATACAGCAGCCGCCGATCGGATCGATCGCTGTTCTCCCACTAGTTGATGCCGCGATCCCCGACTGCACCCTCGTTTGGATGGGACCACTTCTCCCGTCCGGTCACCGCGTCGAGCGCCACGATCGAGTTGTTCTTCGCCAGCACGAACATGGTGCCGTCCACCACGATCGGGTTGAAACGATAGCTTCTCGAATCGCCCGACGGGTAGCGCCACGCGACTTCCAGTTGTGACACGGTCGACGTGTTGATCTGGTCGAGCGCGGAGTATTGCGATGAATCCGCCCCGCCCAGGTATTGCGACCATGTCTTGAACGATCGACCTGTTTCGCCCGGCTCACTGCGGACAAGCGCAGACAGTGACGCGGCGAGCAGGACTGCGGCGGCGATGGAACGGCGCTGGAAGATGGACATGGCACCTCACTTCATGACGCGCGACGTGTCGCGAGGATATCGCAGAAAGCGTCTATACTCCTTCCATTCCTGACGGTTCGCATCGACCGCTCAAGAGGAGGGCTTCATGTTCAGAATCATCCTCGTCGCGCTCGCGTGCGCCTTGATAACGCCTGCGAGCGTCGTGACACAATCGTCCGCCCTGGACGCGGCGGCCAAGACACTGGGAACGGCCGGCCTGCGCTCCCTGCAGTTCACCGCAACCGGGCAGTCCTTCGTGCTGGGCCAGCCGCCGACAGCCGCCGAGGCGTGGCCGGTCAGGCCGGTCAAGAGCTACCAGGTATTCATCGACTACAGCAGCAACAGCATGCGCCTCGAGCAGGTGCTCACGATGCCGACGCCGCAACCGCGTGGCGGCGGCGCGCCCTTCGCTGGCGAACAACGTCAGGTGCAGTTCGTCAGGGGAGCATTCGCGTGGAACGAAGGGCCGCCAGCCGCCGGTTCACAGACACCCAGCATTCAGCCGCAGCCGGCTGCCGCTGCCGAGCGGCTGTTGTGGATGTGGGCGGCCACGCCGCAGGGGCCAATCAAGGCAGCCGCGGGGAATGCGCAAGTACGAAGCGTCGCCAACGGCGCCGAGGTCACGTTCACGGTGGGAGGCCGGTATCCGATCGTCGCGTTGATCAACAAGATGAATCAGATCGAACGGGTCACGGCGCTGCTGCCGAACGATGTCCTTGGAGACATGCCGGTCGTGACCACCTACTCCGGCTACCGCAATTTCGGCGGCATCCAGTTTCCGTCGCGCATCGCGCAGACGCAGGGCGGGCACCCCACGCTCGACCTCACCGTCAGCGCGGTTCAGACGAACGGGTTCGTCGACATCACGGTGCCGGATCAGGTCCGCAACCCACCCAATCCTGTCGCGGTGACTGCAACCTCTCAGAAAGTCGCCGACGGACTCTTCTGGATCACCGGCGGCTCGCATCACAGTCTTGCCGCCGACATGGGCGATCACGTCGTCGTCATCGAGGGGCCGCAGAACGAGGCGCGCTCCGAGGTGGTGCTTGCCGAGGTCAAGAAGGTGATCCCGAACAAAGCAATCCGGTTCGTCGTCAACACGCACGTCCACTTCGACCATTCCGGTGGACTGCGTACCTTTGTCGACGAGGGAGCGACCGTCGTCACTCATCAGGCCAACGTGGCGTTCTATGAAAAGGCGTGGGCGGCACCGCGCAATCTGGTCGCCGATCGCCTCGCCAAGTCGGCGAAGAAGGCGGCGTTCCAGGGCGTTACCGATCGCTCCGATCTGAAAGGCAGCAACCAGCGCGTCATCGAGCTGCACGTGCTGCGTGCCAACCCGCATAACGAGCAGATCCTGGTCGCGTGGCTGCCCACGGAAAGAGTGTTGTTCCAGTCAGACATGGTGAATCCGCCGGCACCAAACACGCAGGTGCCTCCGCCGACGCCGACGATCACCAACTTCGCCGAAAACCTGCAGCGGCTGAAGATGGATCCGGAGCAGATCGTGGGGGGACACGGCGGACGCATCGCGACGCGGGCCGACCTGAGCGCGGTCACCGGAAAAGCCGGGACGAACTAGTATTCTCGAGGCGTTAACGCCCAGATTCCAACTCCCAACTCCCAAGCACCTCGTTATTTGGGAGTTGGAAGTTGGGAGTTAGAAGTTGGTCTATTCAGCGCGCAGCGCCTTCGAGGGATCGATGCGCGATGCACGCAGCGATGGGAGCAGCGCGGCGACGGTCGTCGCTGCAAGCACTATGGCGGCGCCGATAACGTAGACATGAGGTCCGAACAGGGGCAGGGCCTCGATCGCTCCGCTCAACGCGCGCAGCAGCGTCACGGCAACCGCCAGGCCGGCGCCAATCCCGATCAACGCAATGTGTAGAGTCTCGCCCATCATGCCTTTGATGATCTGCCGTACGCTCGCACCGAGCGCCATGCGGATGCCGAACTCCGGTGTGCGCTGCGCGACCAGAAACGCGACGACCGAGTAGGTCCCGGAGAACGCCAGCAGCAAGCCGATGACGCCAAGCAGCGAGGCCGTCACCGAGAAGGCCTGAAACACCCACGCGAAGATGCCCACCATCTCCGGGATTGCGAAAATCCGGTATGGCACGTCAGGACCGAGCATATTGACGACCCTGGCGAGCGCAGCCCGCACGTCGGCGATATTCGTACGACCCCGCACCAGGAGCGACCATTCAGCAGAAGTCCGGAGTCCGGTCGCGAAGTAAACGCAGGTGACGTCGACGCCGTCAATCATGGTGCCGTTCGCGACATCCTCGGTGACGCCGATGATGCGGACATTGGCGTGGCCGGGTGTCCGTTCCGAACGCAGGTCAGTCGATGTGAGATCAAGGGTCTGCCCGATCGGATCGAGACCAGGCCAGAGGAGGCGCGCAGTGGCAGCGCTGACTAACGCGACGGGCGCACCTTCGTCGGCTTCTCGATCGGTGAAGGCACGACCGCGGACGACCTGAATATCGAACATAGGAAAGTAGTCGGGCGAGACCACCATGAAACCGGCGGTCTGTTCGATGCGAGTCTGAGATGCCACGACGTCAACCCGTCTCAACGGCGAGGCGAGGGGCACCGTCCACGTGGCGGCGACGCGCTCGATCAGCGGATCGGACGCGAGTCGTTCGGCCAGATCGGCACGGAGGCGCGGCGCTACGCGCACGTCGGCGACACGCTCGAAGCTCAGTCCGAGGTTCGGATTCGCCATACGTCTTGCCTCGTCCACCAGACCAATGGCGCCAATCACGAAGATGACGCACGCGCCGATCTGCATGGCGACAAGACCTGTCCTGAGCCTGGATCGCTGCGTATCCAGGGCCGCTTCACCTCTCGCCGCGCGGACCAGGTTCGCGCGCGTTACGCGAACAGCTGGGGCTAGACCTACCGCCACCGCCGAGATCACCGCTGCGGCGAACAACAAGCCGAGCACTCGCAGATCCGGTTCGAGCGGCCGGAGGGCGATCTCCACCGGTACGATGTTCGGGGGGAACGTCGCGAGAATGAGCGCCGGGAAGACACGCGCGGTCGCAAATGTGAGGGCAAGCCCGAATAGGGCTGCGGGCACGGCCAGGACCAGGCTTTCGATCACGAGCTGGCGCACGACACGACGACGGTTGGCGCCAAGGGAGAGACGCACGGCGATCTCTCGCTGTCGGCCGAACCCGCGCGCCAGCATCAGATTGGTGACGTTCGCACACGCGACAAGGAGCACCAGGCCAAACGCCGAGAGGATCAGCCCAAACATCGTCAGCGTCGCTCCAGTCAGGGGAAAGACCGTGGAACGCTCCTCCACGCGTACCGTCACGGGTTCCCGTTCGGATCCCGCAGGGAATCTTTGCCGAACCCACACGTCAAACCACGCACGAGCCTGTGACTCCGTCGTTCCTTCGCGTAGCCGGCCGACAACGAACAACGAGGCGCTTTCCGAATCACTCCAGGGATCGGCCACCTCGAACGCGCGCGCCATCGTCAACGGCGCAAAGAACCCGGCGCTCTGCAAACCGGGCAGCTCCATGCCGCGCCGGATCACGCCCACCACTTCGAACTGCTGCCGCCCGAGCGGAATGCGCTTTCCGACAATGTCTGGATCGGCGCCGTAGCGCGAACGCCACGCATACTCGGCCAGCACAGCGACGGCAACTCCGCCTGGTGCGGTCGCATCAGCCGGGGTCAACGTGCGACCGAGCACCGGCTGTGCGCCAATCACCTGGAAGAAGTTGCCGGTCACCAGCACGCCTTGCAGCGCAACGCCCTCCTGCATAACGACGGTTTCCAGTCCTGCCGACAGCGCAAACAGGGACTGGCTGCTTTCGCTGGCGGCCTCGAAATCAGCCAGGCGGAACCGCTGACGCCTGACGGTCTCCGTGTCCCAGCTCAGTCCGTACAACGCTCGAGCATCGGGCAGGTTGACCGGCGTGAGAACGTAGGCGTTGACGATGGTGAAGGCTGAGCACAGAACGCCGAGGCCGAGCCCGATGGTGGCGGCCACGCTCGTTGCGAACAGCGCCGAACGGCGGATGCCGCGAAGCGCGTAGCGAAGATCGAGAATCAGGGATTCAAGGTGCACGGTTCCTCCAGGATCTGATCTCGGGAAGAGACGGCTGGCGCCGCGATCAGGTTCCGTCAGCAAGCAGGAACCGGACGATGTTCTCGCTGTTCCGAGCGTGGTGTGGGACGGGGCGGCCGTCCCGGAGGACGACCGCACCAGATGAGGCGGGATCGTGCCCACTAGAAGGTGAAGATCATTCCACCTTGTACGCGATGACCGTATCGCGTTTCGTTGCCGAAGAAGAGCGGTGCTGCCTCGTTGTCCTTCACGATAAACAGACGATAGTCACCGCGGAACCCTACGTGGGTCGCTGCGAACCATTTGACGCCCCCTCCAACGTTGCCTGCAAGGAACGTCTCGTAGTCATTGACGCCAAGCGTCTCGGCTTCGCCACGCGGCGAGAGAGTGATGCCGCCGAGACCACCGGTCACGTACGGGACAAACGCCCGATCGTTGCCGACTGGATTCACCACCACATTCCCGTGATACACCCAGGTGTTGGGCGCTGGTTGATTGGTGTACTCAGTGTCATTGAAGCTGAAGGCCTGGTCGAGTCCGATCGTTCCGCCGCCTTCCCCCTCGAATCCGATCCAGCGGTTCACGTTGAGCGTGAATGATCCGCCGAGGGCATAGTTGCCAAATTCCGGCTCGTTCCCGTTACTGGTCTTGGTGAAGAACATCCCGCCACCTGGGAACGCACCAATCTCGATGCGGCCGGCGCCGCCGACGACGCGCTCTTGTGCATAGGCACTGACAGCGGTAAAGGCCACCACCGCCAGTACAGCAAGTACCTTCCGAGCCATACGGCCCTCCTTTCCACCTGCTTTTACGCATGATGGTTGCAGGGACGGTACCAACGCGTAGTTATGTGATCGCGTGTGTTCGCGCGGTCACGTTCACGCGCGCGGTCATCAGGCGCGAACTATTTGTGGGCGTGCGCGAAATACTCGGAGGCGCGCCGGGGTCTCTTCGGATGAATCAGCGGGATGAAGTGAGGGGCTAAAATCTAGCAGAGGTGACGTACATGATCGCACGCGCGCTTGTCGTGATCCTTGGGGCCGTCATCGTGCTGCTGTGCCCTCCGCGCACGGCATCTGCCCAGTGGCTTCGCTACCCGACGGCCGATGTCCCACGGACCGCGGACGGCAAGCCCGATTTGAGCGCGCCGGCGCCGCGCCTGCCGAACGGCACGCCCGACTTCTCCGGGATATGGCTCACCGCTACGAGATTTCCATGCACCCCCGGCAAGGAAGGCGGTTTCTTCGACTGCGGACTGGAGCTCCCGATTTCACCGCTGGCCGTCAACCTCGGCGCGAACCTGCCCGGCGGCCTGCCATATCAGCCCTGGGCCGCGGCGCTGGTCAAACAACGAACGGCAGATCAAAGCAAGGACGACCCGCACGTCCGCTGTCTCCCCGACAATCCGCCTCGTCCCTACGGCCTGCCCCATCTGACGAAAGCGCTGCACACGCCCAAGCTGCTCGTGCTGCTGAATGAGGTCAACGCGATGTACCGGCAGATCTTCATTGACGGCCGGCCGCTGCCCGAGGATCCGACTCCCTCGTGGAACGGCTATTCGACAGCGGCCTGGGAGGGTGACACGCTCGTGGTTCGTACGATCGGTTTCCGCGACGGTCTCTGGCTCGACACGAGCGGCAGCACGATGTCGGACGCCGCGAAGATGACCGAACGCATCCGGCGACCGAATTTCGGAACTCTCGAGATCGAAATCACCGTCGACGACCCGAAGACGTACACGCGGCCGTGGACGGTGTCGATGCCTCAGAACATCGTGCTCGATACGGAATTGATCGACGAGTTCTGTCTCGAGAACGAGAAATCGTCGCAGCACATGAACATCAAGTAGTCCTCGCCGCTCGCACCGACAGTCGTCATAGGCTCGCACCGACAAGACGATAGGTCATGTCGGAATCCTTGCGAGGGATGCTCGGCCATCGGGATCGCAGAATTTTGAGGCGCACGGTAACTCTGCGAAAGACACTCCGCCTCGCGTCAGGTTCCATCAGGGCCCAGGAACCGTGCGATCTCCTGTGGGCGCGTCGGTCCCGCCAATGGGAGCCTGGGCAGTCGTTTCGCCTGGTTGCTCGGTCGCAATGTAGATCAAACCGTCAGGTCTCCGACGGCGTCACGGATCATTCGAGCGTGGACCGCCGTCGTTTCCTCGTGGCGAGGTGGCTGCCGACGTGGGAAAGGGCGTTAGCGAGCCGGGAGCCGGAGCTAACGGGTACCAAATCGCCCACAGCGGCATCGCGCCGCCCAGAGCACGAAGCAGGGCGGCGTGACTGGGCTTATACGGATCGAGCTTGCGAAGCTCGAGAAGCGGCGTCTGAGTCGCGAGTACGCTCCCGTATTTTCTGAGGAGCTCGGCATCACTGGGCTTGTATGGATCAAGACCGTATGGGTGTTGAACGGGTGTCGGCGTCTGCGCCCATGCGAGCGCCAAGGGAGAGAGCTCCATGGCCGTGACGATGGCAGTGAGACGCATATCGCACGCTCCCCCTCTGAACCCCGATTCACCGGCGTCGACTGTTTGCAGTAGCGCGACCGGTACTCGAACATCGTCAGACGTGACAATACCTCATGGTCATTGTCACGCCATTAGCAGCCATGATGTCCGGACGCGCGGTCGCTCAAAATTGCCTCGGTCCGCCATTAGAGGCGACCGGCCGGCGGCAGTTACGCAACGGCCTTGCAGTTGTGCCGTGCCTGCGACCATACTGCTGCCACACGCAAGAAAATCGTGCGCCTCGAACGATCCGCCGGATGGGCCATTAAGAGGAGGGACGAGATGGCGAGACGATTTCTCGAGGTGATCGCGGTGGCGACGGTGTTCCTAGCCGTGATCGTGCTCATAAAGCTGGCGCCGGTTTCTGTGGCCGGCCAGGCCTCGAAGCCTAGGGCCACGGCGGACGCCACGGCGGTCAAGGGCCCGGCGCCCAAGACCCCGTGGGGCGAGCCAGACCTGCAAGGCATCTGGACCGACATTTATCAGACGCCTTTACAACGATCCCCCAGGCATGCCGGGAAAGAGTTTTTCACCGACGAGGAGAGGGCCGCATTAGATGCGCAGCGAGCGGCAGTTGACCTTCGACCTCGCCAGCAGAAGGGAACCGAACGCGATGTTGCTGGCGCATACAACGCAGTGTTCATGTCGGTGAGACCTACGGGCCGGCGCACGTCGCTCGTCGTAGAGCCACCGGACGGGAGGATTCCTCCCGTCACCCCAGAGGTCCAGAAGACGGTGGACGCAGAGCGAGAATACCGGCTTGCGCTCCTCCAAGCCACAACGACTTGCCAGAACCAGGACCCAGGCTGTCGCGGCGGAAGGTACGGGCCACCGTCACCGAGGCGAGCGGAGCAACCTCCTCGCTACAGCACCGGCAACATCAATCGTGTCGACAATCCTGAGGACCGCAGTATGTCGGAGCGCTGTATGGCCGCCGTGCTGCCCGATTTTGGTGGATTCCGTCGGATTGTGCAGTCTCCAGGAACCGTCGCGATTTTCTATGATGTTGGCCAGGGGCAAGGATGGCAGCGAAATATCCCTGTGAACGGGAGTCCGCATCTCCCAGGGCACATTCAACTACGGTTTGGGGACTCGCGTGGCCGCTGGGAAGGCGAGACGCTGGTCGTCGACGTCACCAATTTCAGTCCCAAGTCGGATTTCATGGGATCGCGCGAGAACCTGCATTTGATCGAACGCTGGACGCGCACCGGCCCGAACACGCTCGAGTACGCCGTCACGGTGGACGATGCGAAGACATGGACGAAACCGTGGACCGTCAAGCAGGAATATACCAAGCAAGACGAACAGGCGAACCGGATCTATTACGAGCCGCGGTGTCACGAGGGGAATTACGGTTTGGCGGCGGTGCTCGCCGGAGGACGCGCCGCGGATAAGGCGTTCGCCGAGGGACGAGGTCCGAATCCTGCCGGCATAGACAACGCCACAGGTATGCAAGCTCCTGAGGAGAGTGTTGATCCTTTGACGCGCTGACATAGGTAGGTAAGACCATGACAGCGCTGTTTGAGAGCAGCGCGTTTCATGTCGGAGGGCGTCATGAAGGTCGTTGTGCGATCTGAGCACATGCGACCTCCACGGGCTCTACTCTGCGTCGAGACTGAGGCCGGGGTGTTCGAGATTGCTGCTAGACGTTCAGAATCCTTACAAATAAGTCAAGTTTTCTGCGACCCGTTCAAGACGTCTACGCCCGCACGGAGTGCGGGCAAGAAACGCTGCCACTAGCGAGGCAGAGCCACATGCTCGTCGGTCTGGGGCGTAGCCTCGCTAGTTTCTACCTCACCAGTCGCATTCCGCACTCAATTTGAATGAAACGGCGCGCTCGGTCGAAACAAACCGACCATCAGACGTCGGCACAAACTCCTCGCGAGACGATCGCGGGTTTCGCGAGATTCTGGAGATCGGATCCTTCAAAAGTCAAGCAGCGTTCGCTGGCGTCGAAATGACGGTCGTGCAGCAGACGAGCGCCAGTCCCGTTAGGATAACCAGAGGAGTGACGTCATGAGGATTCAGTGGCTCCGCGTACTGCTCGGCGGTTTTCTCATCGAGGTCGTTCTCGCGATAGTGCTCCTTGGTGGATTTTCCGCGGCTGGTGTCGAGATCGCCAACGGCGTCTCGACGGCTTCGGCCGCGATCATCGGAGTCGGCTGTTTTGCCGCGGCATTTGTGATCGTGCTGTGGCTGGGCCGCGGCATCCAAAATCATCTCGTGCTGCACGGCTTTCTCATGGGACTGGTGGCGACGCTGATCTACGTCGGCCTGGTCGCCGGATCCGGTCAGATGTCTACCGCCCTTGCTGCCTACGGGTCAGCGACCTTCGTGACCGTCAACGCGGCGCGACTTGTGGGGGCCGTTTTCGGCGGCGTCGCCTGCGAACGCAGGAGAGCCGTGCGTCCAGCCATGCTGTGAGGAACCAGAGTGTAGGAAGCCCAGGCGTGTGACGGGTATCGCCGCCTCATCGAGCGAACAACCGTGACGATTTCATCGCATTTCCGGAGCAGCGACACAGATTGGTTCGCACGAAGGTGGGGGCGATAAGCCGAAATTGAGGGCTCACCCATACGTCTGATTCGTAGACTCCTGCTGCTCACCATCTTGAGTGTCGGCGGCGTGGCAGCGTTCAACTACTTCTCTGCGAACGGGTGGCCCGTGCGGCCCCGCGCCGCGTCGCTCGAGGCGGAGATCGCGAAGGAGCACGCCAAGGGGCTCGCGACCGGGAATCTTCAGTCTTGAGACAAGTCCGTCCTCACGGTGGCGTCATGGCCTCCTCCAGGCGCTATCGCATCAGCCGTGTCAGGCTCCGTCAACGACGGACGAAGTTGGCAATCTCCTCGATCATCGCGTCGCCGTCCAGGAGATCGGCATCGTTGTGATCGGCGTGCGGTATCGAAAGAAACCTTTTGCGCGCGCTTCCGGCCGAATCGTACACACTCCGGCTCTGCTCGAGAGGAACAATGCTGTCACGCTCACCCGCGATGACCAGGAGCGGCGACTTCAACTGGCCAATCCGCTGCAGTGTCTCGTATCGGTCTCGAATGAGACGGCGGACGGGCAGCCATGGGTAGTGAAGCTGGCCTAGATCGGCCATCGACGTGAAGGGCGAGCGCAAGATCAGCGCCGCCGGCGGATGCTCTATCGCGAGATCCACGGCTACACCTGTGCCAAGTGATTCTCCGAAATAGATCAGGCGAGTGGCATCGACATCGACGCGGCTGACCACGTACTCGCGCGCCGCGCGTGCGTCTCGCGCGAGCCCTTGCTCGGTCGGCGTCCCGCCATTGCCACCGAAGCCACGATAATCAAAGAGAAGGACCTGCAGACCGCGAGTCACGAGTGCCGTGGCCAGGGGGACGCGATACGCCCGGTTGCCAGCATTGCCGTTGAAGACCAGCAGGGTAATGTGCGGTCCTGCGCTCGCGACCGGAAAGAACCAGCCATTGAGACGCACGCCGTCCGCGGTGTCGAACGTCACTGGTTGCACGTCACCGAGGCCGAGAGACGCTGGAGAAGGCACCGCGGCAATCGGGAAGTACATCAGCCGCCGCTGCATCGTCCAGAGCACCAGCAACAGCGCGGCAATGATGACTCCGGTCAGGACGATGGTGTCGCGGAGCGCGTCGTGGAAGAATGGTGTCATTCGCCGGAGCCCCGACATGTTTCGATTGTGGACGAGCAGTCTGCTAAACGCATGAATGTGAAACCGTGAGTGCGCACGTCCTTGTGAAAGACAATCGGCTGCTGGACGGCCGCGCGGTTCGCGACCGCATCCTCGAGGGTGTGGCCGAGCGCGTGCGCCATGCCGCCGCGACACATGCCATCGGACGTCTCGTCTCGATCAGTATTGGCGAACACAAGGAAGTGGCCGTCTACGTGCGCGGCCAGGCGAACGCCGCGAAAAAAGTCGGCCTCCGTTTCGAGCAACAGACCTGGCCGGATTCGCTCACGCAGGAAGAGTGCAAGGCGCGGCTCGTCGCCATGAACGACGACCCCGATGTGCTCGGCGTGATCCTGCAACGCCCGGTGCCGCAGCACATTCACGGCCGCTCGCTCGCCTCCGCGATCCATCCTTTCAAGGATCTCGAAGGCATGAATCCCGCCTCGATCGGCAACATCGTTTACAACGAGCTGGCTCTTGCGCCGTGTACGGCCGCGGCCTCGGTCGAGTTGATCAAGGCAACAGGCCTCAACCTGCACGGGCTCGAGGTCGTGATGGTCGGCCACTCGGAAATCGTTGGCAAGCCCGCCGCGTTCATGCTCATGGCAGAAGGCGCCACGGTGACGGTCTGCCACCATCTCACGCGGTCGGTGGCGGCGCACTCGCGCCGTGCGGATGCCGTCCTGGTCGCCGTCGGCAAGCCACGCTTCCTGCACGCGGATATGGTCAAGCCCGGTGCAGCCGTCATCGACATCGGCATCAACCAGATCACTGGACCCAACGGCGAAACACTCATTGTCGGTGACGTGGACACCGACGGCGTCAAGGAAGTGGCGAGCTGGGTCACGCCAGTACCGGGCGGCGTTGGCCCCGTAACCGTCGCGATGTTCATGCGCAACGCCATCGCCGCACACACCAAGCAACTCGCAGCCGGCTGGCTCGGCTGAGGCGAGGGGCGTTGCTGTCGGTCCCGACGTCCCGAAAAAGTCCGACAGCGCAAGTCACCCTCGTGCTCATCGCGAGCGGCATCGGAGGATTCCATGCCGGCATGGTGACTTTTCCCGATTGGCAGGTGGCGGTAGAGACCGCCCAGGTCATCGCCGGCATCGTCCGCTATCCGGTCGACAATCCCTTCTATCTCTATCACCTCAAGCTCTGGACGATCCTGCATCAGACCTGCGCGCTCCTTTTACAGGCGGGCATGTCCGAGATCGCGCTCTCGAAAATCGTCAGCGGCCTGCTCGGCATGGTCAGCTTCCAGGCGATCGCCCTGATCGTCTATGCCCTGAGCCGCGACGCGCTTCTCGCAATTGGTTCCGCGTTCCTTATCGCGTTCACGCGGACAGCCGAGTACGGCGTGAATTACCCCATTTACCTGATGGGTACGCCCCACACTTACGGTGCGATCGGACTTTCACTGATCGCCCTCGTCGCGGGGCTCACCGGGGCCGGCTGGTATCGCACGGCTGCCTTTGTTCTAGGCCTCGCGCCAGCGGTGCACCCATCGCTCGGCGCCTGGTTCGTCATGACAATGGGGGCAGCCGCCCTTTGGCATGCGTGGCGCGATCGAACCGAGATTCGACCGGCAGTGAAGTTCCTCGTGCTCGGCTTCGGTGTCACGGCCATCAGCCTTCTGCTGCAACTGGCGCAGACTCGTGGAATACCGGCGATCGATTCGCAGCTGGCAGACAAGTATTTGAAATCGTTTGTGTCGATCTGGGATGCGCATCGCCAGACCGTCAGCCTCTCGGCGGACGGGATGAAGCTGAACCTGGGGGCGTTGCTACTGGCCATTGCGTCATTGACGCTGTCGGCGGGTCTTTCGAGTTCTGCACGGTTGCTGTTGCGAGTTGTCATCGTCACCACGACGGCGAGCCTTGCGCTGGGTCTGTTGTCATTCGTTCCGCCAACAGCGCTACCAGCCACACTGCTCGTCCTGATGCCGGGACGTCTCGTCAACTTTGGCGCGTTCGTGGCTGTGGCCATGCTCATCGGTCTTCTGGGTCACGCATCGCGGAATGGCATGGGTTTCTGGAGCAGGCTCCTCGCACTGTACTTGTCCGTTGGCCTTTTGATCGGCAACCGCAGCATGCTCTGGGAGTGGCTCGAACGGAGCGACGGGAACGTGGTGCAGCAGGCACTGCGAGCCGTGTTGTCGGGCCTCAGAACCAGGCCGCTCCAGATTCTTTTGACCGTCACCGTACTGCTGATCGCTCTGACTGCCATCGCACGATGGCGCGAGACGCAGGAACCGAGCGGCGGTCAGGTTCCGGAACGAACCCCGGTTAAGCGGCCCACGCGTCTGCTCGTAAGCGCGACCTACAGCCTGATCGTCGCGGTCCTGGTGGGCGTAATCGTCGTGCTCTGGCAGTGGCCTGCGCAGCCGGAGACGACGATCTTCGTTGACCGCACGACGAATCCGGCGTTGGCGCAAGTCGCCAAAGATTCGGGCGTGCTGTTGACCGGCGGCGACATGCAACTGATTCAACTCCGAACCAGGCGACCGATCCTCATCAACGGCGGCGGCCTCGACGGCTTGCCCTATGCCCTCGAGTCCGGTCCGGCAGTCGAACGAATCCTCCGCGATGTGTACGCCATCGATCTGTTCAACCCACCGGACGAGGCTCGCGGCCGCGGCGCGATTCCAAATCAGTACAACCGGGCGGCCTGGGAACGATTCTCGGGCGACCAATGGCAAATGATTCGGCGCACGTATGACGTGACGCAGGTCATGACACCGCCCGGCTGGTCGTTGGCCCTGCCCGTTGTCATCGACGATGCGGGCTTCGTCCTCTACGACCTCCCCGACTAGCTGCCTGTGAAAAGATTACGTCAAGCCCCAACCTCCAACTCCCAACTCCCAATGAAAGTTTGGGAATTGGATTTTGGGGGTTGGAAGTTGAACAGTTTCCCGGGTCAAGGCAAGTGACTTGACGTCTAGGCCTTGACGTCTAGGCCCTTGTCGACGCTCTTATCCCGTGCGATGCTTCGCTACCCAAACCGCTGATGCCTAAACCGCTCGTGTCGGTCGTGCTCTCGTTCCGCAATGAGGCCGAGAACATCCCGACGTTGACCGCCAGGCTCGTGGCCATGTTTGTGTCGCAGGACGTCGAGTACGAACTCCTGTTCGTCAACGACGCCTCCACCGATCACTCGGTGTCGGTGCTCCTGACCGAGCGACAGCGAAATCCGCGGGTGAAGCTGCTGAACATGTCGCGTCGATTCGGTGTCGCCGAAGGCGTCCTTGCCGGGTTGGCGGCGGCGAGCGGCGACGCGATCGTCTACATGGACTGTGACCTTCAGGATCCGCCGGAGGTGATTCCGCAACTCCTCGAACGCTGGCGCGACGGCGCGGACGTGGTGCACACCATTCGCACGCGCCGTCACGGCGAGGGCGCCCTGAAGATGACGGCCACGCGTCTGGCATATCGCATCATCCATTACAGCTCCACGATCGATCTCCCCGTGGATGGCGGCGACTTTAAATTGCTGTCACGGCGTGCCGCGAATCAGCTGCTGCGTCTGCGCGAATCAGATCCCTATCTGCGAGGCCTCACCGTGTGGCTCGGCCTCAACCAGGCATTCGTGCCGTACGAGCGCGCCGCCAGGCATGCCGGTCTCTCGCACTTTCCCCTCGTCAGCCGGAATCCGTGGAAGACGTTCGTGCTGGGAGTGACGTCGTTCTCGTTCGTGCCGATCTACGCCTGCATCGCTCTGGCCGGAGCCGGCCTTATCGCCTCGTTACTCATGCTGATGGTCGCGCTCGCGCCAGCGACCGCCGGTGCGCCGGTAGACAGGGGTACGGCACTCATGGCCGTGCTGACTTTCTTCTGGGCCACCACGGTCGGGGCCATCGGCATTGTCGGCCTCTACATCGCGCGTATCTATAAGGATGTTCGCGCGCGGCCCGCGTACGTGCTGCAATCCACGATCGGATTGTCGGAAGGCGACAGACACGAAGACAGGGCACCCGCGCCAGAGGCGGAGGCGATCGCGCCTCGCACCTGAGCTTTCTCGACGGCACACGCGACTGAACCGTGCCGCGGCCGGGCTGGCGTCGAGGCTCCCGACTGCTTACACTGGGAAGTACCTTCGTTGTCCACTCGATCCCGCTCTGCTGCACGCTCGTTCTTCGTCTGCACTGCCATGCTCGCAGTGTGTGCAGTCGTGTGGGTTCCACTGATTGCCGAGACGTCGCCGTCGAGGGGGCTCACACGATTCAACGCCGATGCCTGGAGTGGTGTTGAGCTCGGCGCCATCGATCCAGCGGTATTCGACATGGCCCTCGGTGCCGTCGCCTGCGCGGTGAGATCCGGATCAATCGACGACCCCGCGACGCTGACGGTCATCGACTACTCGCGACCTTCAACGGCAAAGCGGCTCTGGGTGTTCGACCTGCACACGCAGGCGCTCCTCTACGAAGAACTCGTCGCACACGGCAAGGGAAGCGGCGAGAACCTGGCGACACGCTTCTCGAACGAGCCGGACTCCTTGCAGTCGAGCCTTGGACTCTTCCTAACGGAAGATACCTACATTGGCAAGAACGGGTACTCGCTGCGATTGCGAGGCCTCGACCAAGGCTTCAACGACCGCGCCTACGAACGTGCGATCGTCATGCATGGTGCGCCTTACGTGAGCGACGAGGTCGCGCGCAGCAACGGCCGCCTCGGGCGCAGCTGGGGATGCCCGGCCCTGCGCGAAGGCGTGGCACGGGCCGTCATCGATCGGGTAAAGCGCACCGGCCTTCTCTTCGCCTACTATCCCGACGCGGCGTGGCTCAAGTCGTCGAAATATCTAAGCGATTGCGGTACCGCCCAGACCGCGACGAACTGACAAGCAGACTCAAACAACAGCTCCCACGTGGGTCACCTCGATGTGTGCACCCGACCTCGGCCTCTCTGCCGCGACGGACGTATCATTGAGTGCACGCCCGATTTCGAATGCCACCACGTATCTTCATCAGTTACCGGAGAGACGATGCGGCGGGCGATGCTGGCCGCCTCGCCGATCACCTGATCCGACGCTTTGGCAGGAATCAGGTGTTCCTCGACATCGATACCATCGATCCGGGCACCGATTTCGTGCGAGTGCTCCACAAGTCCCTGCAGGAGACAGCGGCGGTGCTCGTCGTGATCGGACCGCGATGGACGTCGGCACTCGCCGCCAACGGTGCCCGCAGGCTCGACGATGCCAACGACTTCGTTCGTCTCGAGGTCGAGACATCGCTGGAGCGGAACATCCCCGTCGTCCCGGTTCTCGTTCAGGGCGCCTCGATGCCGCGCGCGGAGGACCTGCCGGCGCCCCTGGCATCGCTCGCCAACCGTCAGGCAGCGACGCTCGATCACGCCGAATTCCACGATGACGCCGAGCGTCTGTGCGAACGCCTCGCGACGCTGCTCGGGGTGAATGCGCCAACGACGGAATCACGACTGCGACGATGGTGGCCAGCGGCAGTGGTGTTTGGTGTGATAGCCCTGGGACTGATCGGATACGTTGCCCTGCGGCCGTCGGCCCAGGAGCCCGCCATAACCGACACGTCCGGGAACGGCCCTAACGGCGCGGTGAACGTCTCTGATAAGACCGCGCCTGTCGACGCAGGAAATCAGACGGCTCGCGCGCAAGAGTTATTGGCCACGGCGTCGGCGCAACGTCAACGGAACCAGTTCGCGGAGGCGCTCGCGACGTTGAAGGGTGCTCGTGAACTGGCGCCCACGTCCACGTCAGTTCGACAAGCGCAGGATGACGTGGCGATGGAGTGGATCCGCGAGGGCAGGGTCGAGGACGGTAAGGGATCGTTCGGCGAGGCGATTGCTCCAGCGCTTGCAGTCGTCGACGCGTCGCTTCCGTCCGCGACCGGCGCGCGACGTGCCGACCTGCTCGCACACACCGGATGGGCCACCTTCCTGCTGTGGCGCGACGGGGATAGGCGATTGAACCCGTCGGACAAGTATCGAGAAGCCTTGTCGGTCGATCCCGGAAATCCCTATGCCAATGCCATGCTGGCGCACTGGATCCTTTTTCAGGACCACGACAAGGTTCCCGACGCGAAGAAGCTCTTCGACACGGCCATCCAGTCCGGACGAGCGCTCGACGCTGTCCGCATCCTGCAATGGGCTGCTTATAGCAACGCGGGCACAAATGAAGCGAACGCCGAGCGAGTGCGGTTGGCCGACGCCATGCGCCGGGGAAACGAACGGCTCGATGCGAGACAGGCGCAGGCGTTGTGGGGGCCGTACTACTTTGCGACCCCACCCACCCGCGAACAGGATCGCCAAGTATTGCTCGATGCCTTGCCGCCGGACGACCACATCAGCACGTTGGGCTGGTCCTTCCACGACTACGCTGCCAAGGACGAATTCCGCCGCCGCACGATCCGATTCTACGTAGCGCTCTTGCACGAGAAGGCCGGCCGGACGGACCAGGCGGTCACCGAGTTGCGAGCGCTCAACGACGAGTTGGCGGCAGCCGGACTCACCGGGTCGCTGCGGCAAGCGGTTGCGGCGACGCTCAAGCGCCTGCAACCGGGCAAGGCAGGCCGCGGGCCGCGTCCACTATAGACTTTGAACTCACTTTTGACCCTTTGACCTTTGACTTTGCGCGGGGGTGTGAGATGCAGGTGAGAGGCCTCGGTTCGGCAATGGTCGTCATGGGAGCACTGCTGACGGTTCCGGACGCGCTCGCGCACCACAGCTTCGCGCCGCACTTCGATTCCAGCAAGCCGGCGAATATCTCAGGCACGGTCACTCAGTACGAGGCGCGCAACCCGCATAGCTACCTGCATATCGCTGCCGTCGACGAGAACGGCAGAACGCGTGAGTACGTGTGCGAATCGCATGGCGTCACGCAGCTGACGCGCAACGGCATCAAACCTGACATGTTCAAGGCGGGCACGAAGGTTCGTGTCACCGGTTCGATGTCGCGGCACAGTCCGTACATGTGTTTCTTCGACAACGTCGAATTCGACGACGGGCGCAAGTTGAACGTCAACGGTCCGCGGGGAACATCGCCCTCGGCGGCAGCGCCGACGCTGGCAAAGCGCAAGGACATCTTCGGCACCTGGCTGCTGGCGCCGATCCCGAACAGAAGCACGAGCGGCCCTCAGCCGATGATGCAGTCCCTGACCCCGGCAGGTGAAAAGGCGGTCGCCAGCTACGATCCGTTCAAGGACGACCCGACCTTCCGCTGCGACCCTGTGGCAATCCGTCGCGTCTGGGGTGCGCCCGGTACACCGCTCGAAATCGTGCGTCAGGGTGACGATGTCGTGCTCCATCACGAATGGATGGACGTTCGCCGCGTGATCCACATGAACATGAAGGAGCATCCCAAAAATGGCCCGCGCAGCTCGCTCGGTCACTCGATTGGCCGCATGGAAGGGGACACGCTCGTCATCGAAACCGCGAACTACTCGAAAGGCGTGCTGAACCAGTACGTCGAGCAATCGGGCCAACCGACGAAGGGACTGCTCCACTCCGCCGCGCTCACCTCGGTCGAGCGGCTGCATCTCGACGCCGCGCGTCAGCGCCTCGTCGTCGAGATCGACCTGACCGATCCCGAATACTTCAAGCAGTCGTTCCCGCGTTCGACGAATGAGTATGCGCCGTCGGACCTGAAGATCGAGCCGTTCAACTGTTCACCCGAGGGCGTGACCGGCACGATACGAAAGTAACCGCCCCGGTAGTGGCGATTCCATGTGTTGGAAAACCCGCGGTCTCGCGTTTTATGGGTACGGGGTCGCCTCGGCCAGCTCAGGGAGGTGACGTTCAGGAGGCCCGACCATGAAATGGGAACAAGCCCTCGAACGCATCAAGAAGGTCGGAAAGAACTTCGCCAACGGCTTTGCGATCAGCGCGCCGGTCGGAGACTGGGCTAAAGGCGCCAAGAACGTTCCCGAGGATGTCGAAACCGTTCAGTTGCTGCTTGAGTACGTCTCGCGAAAACGCGGACACAAAGAGTTCAGTCCTCGTGGCATCGACGGGGATATCGCACGGACGCACGGCAAGTCCAGCACCGTGAAGGCCATCCACGCCTTCCAGCGCAACTTCATGAAGACGTCGGACGGGCTCGTGGAGCCCGAGGGACTCACCCTCAAGAAGCTTCGCGAGGAGGCTCAGGGCTCTACCAATGTCGCCAAATCCGCTGCCCAATCAGTTATGAAGGCGCCGCGGCCGAACGACGGTATGCCGCCCTGGCTCCATCACTTCGATGGCGTCAAGTTTTTCAACCCGCTCTCGCTTCTGCCAGGCGCATCGCCGCAGAAACCCGACTGGATCTCCATAGCTGAGGACGAACTGGGGGAAAAGGAGATCAAAGGCAAGGAGCACAACCCCCGCGTCCTCCAATATCACGCGACTACCGATGGGGCGAAAAAGGATGAAACTCCCTGGTGTGCGAGTTTCGTGAACTGGGTCATGGAGCAGGGCGGGTACGAGGGCACGGACTCGTCGGCCTCGCATTCGTGGAAAAAATGGGGAGACGGGATCCCAAAGCCGGCTGTCGGATCCATCGCGTTCATTGACTGGGGAAAGGTGGATTCGAAAAAAGCCGGCAAGGGTCACGTCGGCTTCGTGGTCGGCAAGACGGCAAAGAACCGGATTGTCCTGCTGGGGGGAAACCAGAGTAACTCGGTCAGGTACACCGCCTTCAAGGAATCGTTGATTCAGACGTACCGAGTCCCCAAGGGCTACAAACCGGACCCGAAGCTCTATGAGCTTCCAATTCTCGAGGTCTCAAAGGACGGGAGCGACTTTAGCGCGACCCGTTAGTCTCACGATATGGCGAAAAGTGTGTTTCACCTCGTTTTCGTGTTCGGCCTGGCAATCGTGGCGTGCAGCCCTAAACCTGAGGCCCCGCCTGTAGCAAACTCGCCGGCGGAGACCAAGCCGGCAGGCAAGGACGTCGACCGCTACACAGTCGACGAAGGTGGCCGTCGTCAAACCCTGGAGGTAAGTAAGCAGACCGGGAACGCCGTCGACGTCGTCATCACCGTCGACGGGGCGTGCTCGCGTCGGGAGACGGGATCAGCCGTGGAGGACTCGACCGACGGGGACAGCGATGTCGAAGTTGATCCTGATGGCGAGGGACATCCAACCGACGCGTTCTCGCTGAAACTCCGCGACGAGTGTTCCGTTGGGATCCGGCTTGCCGCGCCTGAGCGGGAGTACGCCTGGCTGAGCGAATCGGACTGCAAGTCGAGTTGTCCTTTGAGCGAGGAACCGATGACGCGCAAATGAAGACAGTCGGTCGGCCGCTTGCGTACGCCTGGCGCGCGCGTGGCGGAAAAGCTTGAGCGTCGCGCATGCTGCTGCAGCATCTTGTTGAAACGAGTTCCTCGGTCGCCGCGGCGAGCAGCAGACTCGCGAAGATCGGCTTGCTCGCGGACCTCCTCCGCCACCTCGCAGCGGACGAGATTGAGATCGCCATCGGCATGCTCTCGGGCGAACCGCGTCAGGGACGTATCGGGATTGGCTATGCGACGCTGTGGGCTGCCAAGGATTCTCCAGCAAGCGAGACGCCCGGCTTGCCCCTCCTCGCCGTCGACGAAGCGTTCACACAGATCGCCGCGATCAAGGGGGCAGGCTCTTCGGCAGCGCGCAATGAACGTCTTCGCGTTCTCCTTCGTCAGACCACCCGCGGCGAGCAGGATTTCATCGTCCGTCTTCTGACCGGGGAGTTGAGGCAGGGGGCGCTCGAAGCCGTGTTGGTGGATGCCGTCGCGAAGGCGAGCGGCATCGGCGCGCCCGCCGTGCGACGGGCGATGATGATGGCCGGCGCGCTCGCGCCGGTGGCCAAGGCCGTGCTCCTCACTGGCGAGACCGGCCTCGCAGGATTCGGCATCCAACTGTTTCAGCCAGTTCAGCCGATGTTGGCGCAGCCCGCAACAGACGTCGAAGAGGCGCTCAGTCAACTCCATGAGTCTTCGCTCGAGTGGAAGCTCGATGGCGCCCGCATCCAGGTCCACAAGCGTGGCGGCGAAGTCGCAGTCTTTTCACGCAACCTGCGCGACGTCACACCTGCCGTTCCAGAAGTGGTCGACGCCGTTCGCGGGCTCGACGTGCGCGAGGCGATCCTGGACGGCGAAGTGATCGCGCTGCGGTCAGACGGAGCGCCGCACCCTTTCCAGGTGACGATGCAACGGTTTGGAAGAAAGCTGAACGTCGAGAACATGCGATCGGAGATTCCGCTGACGCCGTTCTTCTTCGATTGCCTGTACACGGACGGTGAGTCGCTGGTCGACGCTTCCCAGGAGTCGCGTATTACGCGGCTGAACATGGTCACGCCGTCACTCGTCGTGCCCATGCTCCTGCGCCCGACGCACGAGAGTGCACAGCGATTCCTCGACGAAACGCTGCAACGTGGGCACGAAGGCGTCATGGTGAAAGCGCTCGGCGCCGAGTACGCCGCGGGCCGTCGCGGCCAGCAGTGGCTCAAGGTCAAGATCGCCCGCACGCTCGACCTCGTCGTGCTCGCGGCCGAATGGGGCCACGGCCGCCGCACGGGCTTTCTCAGCAACCTCCATCTCGGCGCACGCGACCCCGAGCACGGCGGATTCGTCATGCTGGGAAAGACGTTCAAGGGACTGACCGACGAGATGCTGGCGTGGCAGACGGACAAACTGCGCACGCTGGAGATCAGTCACGATCGGCATACGGTCTTCGTCCGGCCAGAGCTGGTCGTCGAAATCGCGTTCAACGAGGTGCAGGAGAGCCCGCAGTATCCGGGCGGCCTGGCGCTACGCTTCGCGCGCGTGAAGGGTTACCGGCAGGACAAGTCGGCGGCAGACGCGGACACGATCGAGGCCGTTCGCAATATCTATCTGCGATCGGTGTCCACGAGCTGGTCATCCAGCTTCCCTAGACCAGAGACCGGAGGCTGAGCCAGGATGACGCGAGAGCAACGACAGGAGGTGGTCACGAGCAGGGCGCTGCACTGAAGGAGTTCGACGTACCTCGCCAACAACGCCACCTCAAACTCGCGTCGCGAATCTGCCACGCCCCGTTCGAGGCACGCTCGAGCGTCGCATCGTATCGGCGTCCTCGCACGGAGTCGTCAGGAATTCCATCGACGACCACTGTCATGCGATAACGACTTGGCCGCTCACCAGTGCCGCTAATCGACCAGATCGCATCGCGGCCCAAGCCTGAGTTGATGAATCTGCCTAGGATCTGGACGGGATCATCTGTCCACTGTTGCCCGTCGGAATGGGCAGCCTCGAGTTGCCGATTGAACGACTCCGGGTCCAGTCTCTGCGACTCTGACAATGGGATCTCAAGCAAGTCAACTGCAACGTCACGAGATGCGTTGTTTGCCTTGCATGCGGCCAGCAGTGAAAGTACGCTGGCGAGCGCAACGGTGGCGAGCCGACGGGAATCACCGACCAAGTCCCAGCTCCGTTCGCATCGAGGAAATCGCGTCGTACAAGCTGTCTCCTGGGCACACCGTTGCGGCGCCCCCGCGTATGACCTCTTTGTGCATCAACAAAGCGTTGATGCCACTATATTGCGCCCTCAGTGCAGTGATCAATTCCCTCAACGCTCGTAGCTGATTCGTCGGGGCGCTGTCCGACGAGAGCCAATCGTCGGCATGGTGGTAGTCGCCCTGGAGAACGATACCGATCGCTCCCCAATCCGGGTCATTGAGGGGCCCGCTAGTCAACCCCGTGCCCGCGTGACTCCCCATGATCTCCAGGGGCCGCCCTTCGAGGACTTTTCCGCTCTGATCGATGAAGAAGTGATATCCGATAGCCGCGTACCCTCTGCCCTGCTCTCTGCGTTCATTGACCTTGATGCTTTCGTCGTTGTCCGTATGGTGAATCACGATCGTCGTCAAAACCTGCGCCAACGGCCATGCGGTGTTGTAGTAGATGACTTCATTCGACCAAATGGGTTCACCCGCGCCCCACTCCTTGCGGGTTTGGACGCGCACCGAACCAATGCTCAAGTTCGTATGCCCCCAGGGTGCCCTCGTGACGACGCTCCTCGCTGCGGTCCCGCCATCAGGAGAGTCAGCAGGGGGACTCCAGTCCTCCGGTCTTGTGGCAACCGTAAAGTATCGAGGGGGTAATTGTCCCTCAATGATCTCCTCGGGCATGTCGTAAGAAGTCGGTGGTATGTGGATGATCCCGGGACTCGCCGAGGCGCTGAACATCCAGTTGTGGCCGTCGCCGGTGGGCCGTCGGCAACCGACGTAGTGACGAAGGTACCAGTTGACCTCCGCTGGTACGAGTGTCTGAAAGTTCGCAAAGACCAACGCCTGCTCACTGATACCGAAGCGGCGCGCCAGGCTGGACCACGAGTCTCCATCTCGTACCCGGTACGAAGTTCCATGCTGGACTTTCCAGCTTCTAGAGACCGGTAGGACAGGCCTACGTTCGATTGGCATGGCACGTCCTCTGAGACCGCAGATGTGTGGGACGTTCTCGCACGAAGATCGGCCACGCGTCGAGTCGGCCGGATTGCAGGCGGGACCTCCACAGGCCGAGACTCATGGCGAAACTGACCCTCGCTCCGCGCCTTATTCCGAGAGCTGTCTCACGCCGCCTTTGAAAGACAAAACGGTAGATCTGGCGAAGTCGAACATTTCGCAAAAAGATTCCGGGCTTGAAGGGTCCGCCGGCTACGCCGCGGGCCGCCGTGGGCCGCAGTGGCTCAAGGTCGAGATCATCGGGTTCGGGACCCGGGACGGGGGCTCGGGACTCGGGACTCGGACACAACTTCACCACGAAGGTCACGAAGCCTCTAGATCATCGTGTCCTTCGTGGCTAAACCTTCGTGGTCTTCTTCGTGGCCTAGAAACTGAACTCCGCCGTGAAGCGCACCATCAGCGGTGTCGCGACCCTCAGCGGCTGCTCGTACACGCTCGGCGCCGTTGCCGTTGGCGGCGCATACGTGTTGTTGTAGGTCAGGATGGCGCCGGTGTTGAGCGCGTTATACAGATCCACGCTCAGCATCTTTCGTCCCGACCGTGGCCGAGCCTGAGTTCGCGAGCGATCCCCTTTGGCGACAGAGGACTTACGTGTGTAGCGCCATGGGGTCTTGGGCACGGTTTTGCCAGCCTGGATCGCGGCGGCCGGGCGTAATATGTGCGTCATGCGGGCAACGCGCAACAGACTCCGGGCGACGGGCCGGACGACCCGGCAACACCTCATCATCGGCGCGCTGATGCTGGCGTTCACCACAGCAGTTGCCACACGCGCCGCTTCCCAGACAGCCGCCTCCGGCGGCCGTGACAGTATCAACCCGGACGGCACCACTGCCCTTCACCAGGCAGTTCGGAATAACGACCTTCCAACCGTCGAGGCGTTGATCAAGCGCGGCGCCGACGTGAAAGCGGCGACGCGCTACGGGATCACGCCGATGAATCTTGCGGCGGTGAATGGCAACGCCGCGATCCTGCGGAAGCTCCTCGATGCCGGCGCCGATCCGAACACCGCAACGCCGGGCGGCGAGACCGCCCTGATGACGGCGGCCCGCACGGGCAGTGCCGAGGCAGTGACGCTGCTCCTCGACCGCGGTGCCAACGTCAACGCCAAAGACTCGGTCCGCGCGCAGACGGCGCTCATGTGGGCCGTGACCGAGAAACATCTCGACATCGTGAAGCTGCTCGCCGCGCGTGGCGCGGACGTGAACGCGCACACAGCGATCACGATCCCGAAAGGCGAATATGTGCCCGCGCGGGCGGGTGGGGCATCGGGCGCGGGCATCATCAGGCAGCGCGCGTTGCCGAAGGCGGATGGAGGAATGACGCCGCTGCTGTTCGCCGTTCGCGACGGCAATACCGACATGGTGCGGCTGCTACTGGAGCTCGGGGCCAATCTCGAGCAAACGTCCGGTAATCACACGTCGCCGTTACTCATCGCGCTCTTGAACGGACAGGTCGGGCTCGCAACGGAGCTCCTCGAGAAAGGCGCCAACCCCAATGCCGCGGACGACTATCAGCGCGCGGCGCTCTTTGCGGCGATCGATCTCCGCAACTTCAATCACGACAAGTATCCGTTCATGTACGACGACGGCCGCAGCCCGCTGGATCTGATCAAGGCTCTGCTCACGAAGGGCGCGGATCCTAACCTGAGAACCGACACGGTGCCGGTTCACGGACTGATGCAGTTCGATGCGTCGTGGGTCAACTTCGATGGACAGACACCGTTCATTCGCGCGGCGCTGTCCGGTGACATCGAAGTGATGCGCCTCCTCCTCGAGCATGGTGCCGATCCAAATATCGCGACGGCGCAGGGATCGACTGCGCTGATGGCAGCCGCCGGTATCAACTGGATTCCGGCTCAGACATACAGCCACCCGGAAGCAGACTACGTCGAGGCGGTCAAGCTGTGCCTCGATCGCGGCGGCAACGTGAACGCGACGAATTCGCTCGGCCTCGCCGCGATACACGGAGCCGCGAACCGCGGATGGGTGTCGGTGATCCAGATACTCGCCGACCATGGCGCCAAGCTCGACGTGAAAGACAACGCCGGCAGGACGCCGATGACGTTCGCGGAAGGAATCTTTCTTGCGGTGCGCCCGCCGGTTGCGAAGCCGGAAGCGATGGCGTTGCTGAAGAAGTTAATGGGCAGTGAGGTCGTTACCCAGTAGTGTCCGGCTTTAGCCGGACCCAACTCGCAATATGCAGCGAACCCTTCTTGTCAGCCTCCTCGCCTTCATCGCCGTGGGGGCGTCCGTCATCGCGCAGCGACCTCCCGTGCAGCAACCTGCGCCGGCGTCCGACCTGGCCTATTTCGCCGGCCCATCGCAAAAGGCGATACTCGATCAGTATTGCGTCACGTGTCACAACGAGCGGCTGAAGACCGGCGGTCTCGCGCTCGATACGCTGCCGCTCAACCGGCTCGGCGAAACCAACGCCGAAACGTGGGAGAAGGTGGTTCGCAAAGTTCGGGCAGGTCTTATGCCGCCAGCGGGTGCGAAGCGGCCCGAGCGCGGATCGCTTGATGCCTTCGCGAAATCGATCGAGGACTCGATCGATCACTTCGCCGCCAACAACCCGAATCCTGGTCGGGCACCGCTCCACCGCATGAACAGGGTCGAGTACGCCAACGCGATACGAGATTTGCTCGCCCTCGAGGTGGACTCCACCACGCTGCTCCCCGCGGACGATTCCAGTCACGGCTTCGACAACATCGCCGACGTGCTCGGCGTGTCGCCGTCGCTGCTCGAGCGTTATGTGTCGGCCGCGGCGAAGATCAGCAGGCTTGCCGTTGGAGAGCGCGATGCCGCGCCGGCCCAGATCACCTACACGGTGAAAGGTGATCTCAGTCAGAACCAGACACTCGAGGGACAATCACCTGGAACCCGCGGCGGCACGACCATCCGCCATAACTTCCCAGTCGATGGCGAGTACCTGATCAAGCTGTCGCTTCTGAAACTCAGTTTTGGTCAGGTCTTCGGTGAGGGCGCCGAGGGTGAAGAGCTCGAAGTCACGCTCAATGGCGAGCGCGTGAAGCTGTTCAAGCTCGATGACGTGCCGATGTTCTTCATGCGGGAGGTGGCCGGTTCGCATCCACCCAGGCCACAACCGACCGATCCGCTCGAGGAGCGGGTGAAGATGACGCCCGACATCCGCCTCGAGTTCCGAATCAGGGTGAAGGCGGGACCGCAGGCAATTGGCGTGGCGTTTCTTCAGAAGAGTTACGCCGCGAACGAAGATCTCGTTCGCCGCCCCGCGTCCAGCACCTACGATGTCTTCATCGGCATGCAGTACGGCTACACGACGGCGCCGCACCTGTCGCGCGTCGTCATCACCGGGCCGTACAACGCGACGGGGCTTGGCGACACGCCCAGCCGTCGCCGGGTCTTTGTGTGCCGTCCGGGCACGGCGGAAGAAACAGCCTGCGCTCGGCAGATTATCTCGACACTCGCACGCAGAGCGTTCCGGCGCGCGGTGAACGACAGTGACGTCGCGTCGCTGCTCGCCTTCTATCAGCAGGAGCGCGAGAGGACGGGCAACTTCGAAGCTGGCATCGAGATGGCGGTACGTCGAATCCTCGCCGACCCGGAATTCATCTTCCGATTCGAGCCGACACCCGCTGGAGTTGCTGCCAACACGCCGTACCGAATCAGCGATACCGAGCTGGCGTCGCGCCTGTCCTTCTTCCTCTGGTCGACGATACCCGACGATGAGCTGTTGAAGCTGGGAATCGAGGGCAAGCTGCACGAGCCGGCGGTACTCGAGACGCAGGCGCGCCGGATGCTCGCGGATCCCAAAGCGCGCGCGCTCGTCACCAACTTCGCAAACCAGTGGCTGTACCTGCGCGAGTTGAAGAACGCGAATCCGGACGTCACCGTCTTTCCCGACTTTGACGACAACCTGCGCCAGGGATTTCAGCGCGAGACGGAGATGCTCTTCGAAAGCGTCCTGCGCGAGGATCGATCGGTGCTAGACCTTCTCGAGGCCAACTACACGTTCGTGAACGAGCGGCTGGCCAGGCACTACGGGATTCCGAATGTCTACGGCCCGGACTTCCGCCGCGTGCCGGTACCTAACGAGGCCCGGCGCGGTCTTCTGGGACACGGCAGCCTGCTTCTCGTCACGTCCAACGCGAATCGCACGTCACCCGTCATCCGCGGCAAGTGGATCCTCGAGAACCTGATCGGCAGCCAGGCGCCGCTGCCGCCGCCCGACGTGCCGCCGCTCGAGGAGAAGCCGACGGCCGCCGCACGGTCGGTGCGCGAGCGCATTGAGCAGCATCGGGCCAACCCGGCCTGCGCCGGCTGTCACAAGATCATGGACCCGATCGGGCTGGCGCTCGAGAACTTCGACGCCATCGGCCGCTGGCGCACGACCGACGAGGGGGTCGCGATCGATGCCTCTGCGCAACTGGTCGATGGCACCACGATCGACGGACCCGCGAGCCTGCGTAAGGCGCTGCTGAACCGATCGGACTCATTCGTCACGGCGATGACGGAGAAGCTGCTCATGTACGGCATGGGCCGCGAGATCAAGTACTACGACATGCCCGCGGTGCGCGGCGTCGTGCGCGACGCCGCCGGTAAGCGCTATCGCTTCTCGGACCTCGTGCTCGGCATCGTCAAGAGTGCCCCGTTTCAAATGCGAATGATCGAAAGCGACGGCAGTAGAGCGCGGGCTTTAGCCCGCGCGGATCGATAACGGAGCCAATCATGTCGTTCATCACGAAGAAGTACCTGCCGCGCCGCACGTTCCTGCAGGGGATGGGTGTCACGCTGGCGCTGCCGCTGCTCGACTCAATGATTCCCGCGGGCACGCGGCTGGTGCGTACGGCTGCCCTCCCCAAGAGCCGCTTCTGCGGCATTTACGTGCCGCACGGCGCGACGATGGACAAATGGACGCCCGCGAAGGAAGGCGCCGGCTTCGAATTCACCGAAACGTTGAAGCCGCTCGAGAAGCTGCGCGATCGCCTCACCATCGTCAGCAACCTGGCCCATCCGATGGCGGGCGGCAAAGGATCCGACGCGGGTGCCGACCATGCCCGTTCAGCGGCGGTGTTCCTGAGCGGGGCGCATCCCGAGAAGGGCACCGTGCACGGCGGCAAGACCATCGACCAGGTGCTCGTGGATCACATCGGCCAGGAGACGCCGCTTCCGTCGATCGAGGTCTGCATCGAAGAAGTGGCGCTCAATTGCGGCGCTGGCTACGGGTGCGCATACTACAACACCATCTCGTGGCGGAACGATACGCTGCCGCTGCCGATGGAAAACAGTCCGCAGGTCGTCTTCGAGCGGCTGTTCGGCGACGGCACGAACGCGGCGCAGCGGCTTTCTCGAAAACAACAGGACCGCAGCATCCTCGACGCGGTGACCGACAAGGTCGCGCGCCTGCAGACCGGACTCGACTCCGGCGATCGCGCGCGACTGGGTGAGTATCTCGACAACGTCAGGGAAATTGAGCGGCGCATTCAGAAGGCGGAAAAACAATCGGCCAGCAACCCCGATGTGCCCGAAGCGCCCGTCGGTGTCCCCGAGGCATTCGAGGATCACATCAAGCTGATGTTCGACCTGCAGGTGCTGGCGTATCAGGCTGAGATCACGCGCATCTCCACGATCATGTACGCGCGCGATACGAGCGGCGCCACCTACCCCGGCAGCGGCGTGCGCGACGGGTTCCACACCGCTTCGCACCATTCGAACGCCCGCGCGCGCATGGATTCATTCGCGCTCATCAATCGCTATCACGTGCAGATGCTCGGCTACTTCCTCGAGAAGCTGGGCGCCACGCCGGATGGCGACGGCAGCCTGCTGGATCACTCGGTCGTGCTCTACGGCAGCAGCATGAGCAACGGCAACCAGCACGATCACGATCCGCTGCCGATCGTCGTGGCTGGCGGCGCATCGGGACAGCTCAAGGGCGATCGCCATCTCCTGTTCCCGGCGCACACGCCGATGTCGAACTTGATGCTGTCGCTGCTCGACAAGCTCGGAGTGCGTCAAGGCAGCTTTGGCGACAGTACCGGGAAGCTAGAAATCTGACGCGGGTCGGTGCGAACCTTCGCACTCTCACCGCAGTTGACTCGGCGTGGCCACCAGGCGTATTACCGTGTCCACTGACCCGCATCTCGCCACGTTCGTGCGATCCTCGTAAGTCGGCGGCGGTAACGACTCATTCTTAAACGGCGTTCGGCGCTCTTCGACCTCCACGGTTCATGAAGGGAGCTGCGTATGAAACGTTTGTCGGGCGCCCCGTGCACGCTGGCGTGCGTCGTTCTCGGTGCTCTCTTGATGACGGGCTGCGGTGCCGCGGCCCAGGATCCCAAGGCCCCGGTGGGATTCACCACCTCACCGACCTACATCACCATTGAAAACCGTTCCGGCAACGCGCTCGCCGAAGGCTTGATCGAGCTCGTGCCTTCGGGTGTGCTGGCGCCCTTCCGGCGGGAGCTTCCGCGCCTCGAATCCGGCGCGAAACGAGACATGCCGTACGACCTGTTCACAGGAGCCGGCGGCGCCCGGTTTCGCCCCGGTGCCACCCGGATCAGGGTGGTCCGGATCACGGCCAAGGATATTTCGGGGAAAACCTACACCGTCGAAGCGCCGTTCAACTGAAGGCAGGTAAGTTCAAAGTCTAGACTTTGCAAGTTGGGAAGTAAGTCCAAAGTGCGCCTGGGTTCATCGAACCGCCCGACCGCACTTTTCACTTACCTTCCGACTTTGAACTTTAAACTTTGAACTTGTCCTAGACTGTGTCGGTGAAGTCCCTCGTCATCGCTCTTGCCCTGTTCCTAACTATTCCTTACGCCGCGGCGGCTCAGAACGCGCCGAGCGCCGCGACGACAGTCGCGCTTCCCGCGGAAATACCCCTCTTTCCTCTGCCTGAAGTGTCGCTCTTTCCGGGCGTGACCCGTCCGCTCCTGATCTTCGAGCCGCGCTACCGTGAGATGGTCGCCGATGCCCTGAAAGGCAACCGTGTCATCGGCATGGTCATGCTGCAGCCGGGATACGAGAAGGACTACGAAGGACGGCCGCCGGTCCGTGACATCGGGTGCGCTGGCACGATCGCCGAATACCAGCAGCTGCCCGATGGCCGATACGTCATCCTGCTTCGCGGCCTGACGACGTTTCGCGTCCTCAGCGAGGATCAGCGCAAGCCGTATCGCCTGGCGAAGGTGCAGGCGCTGCCTGAAGTACTGAAGAACGAGGAGCTCGGCCCCCTGAGCACGGCGCGGGAACGCCTCGCGCAACTGCTCGTCGCCGTGCTTCCTCTCGACGCGGAACCGCCGGACCCCGGGCTCGATGACGCCGAGTTCGTCAACGTGACGGCGCAAAACCTGCGCATGCCCGAGGCCGACCGCCAGGCGCTGCTCGAGCGCACCAGCGTGCTCGCGCGCGCTCGCGCGCTGGTGCAGCGACTGGAGACGCGCTAAGCGCGCGCAAGGTCAAGAGGCAAAAGTCAAAAGTTAGGTACAAGGCAACAGGTACAAGGGAAAAGTACGAGGGCCAGAACCGATGCAGAGAATGCTTGTAGTGGCGTGCGTAGCCGCAGCCGGACTGATCGCACCGAGCCGCGTGTCGGCGCAGGATGTGGCCATCACCAACGCCCGCGTCATCGTGGGGAGCGGCCAGGTGATCGAGTCGGGCACGATCGTCGTGCGCGGCGGCAAGATTGTGTCGGTCACCGCCGGCGCGGCGCCGACGCAAGGCCTGCGCGTCATCGACGCCAAAGGCATGAGCGCCATGCCCGGCTTCATCGACGGTCACAAGCACGTCAACAATTACGACGCCGCGCAGATGAAGTCGCTGATCGAGGCCGGCTACACGACCGTGCTCGCAGGCGGCGGGCCGGCCGAGGCCAACATCGCGTTGCGCGACCGTGTCGAGAAGGGTGAGATCATCGGCCCGCGCGTCATCGCCTCGGGGCAGGTGAACCTGCGGCAGACGCCGGCCGAGGCGCGGGCGGCGATTCAGGCGCTGGCGGCAAAGGGCGTCAACCATACGGGCGAGATCGGGCTCACACCTGAACCCGCGCCGCCGCAGTCCGAGATCGAGGTTCTCAAAGCCATCGTCGATGAAGCCAAGAAAGTCGGGATACAAGTCAACGTGCACGCGGTCAGCAGTCCGGCGATGGTCGCCGCCATCGACGCCGGCGTGACTCGACTGGTTCACCTGCCAAACAAGGACTTCACGACCTACGACCAGGCGGAGAGGGTGGCGCAGACCGGCTCGATCGTCGCCGGCCTGATTGCCTTCGGCGCACCGAACATCGACACGTTATCGGCCGCGCCTGCCGCGGTGCAGTGGCCAAAGGACAACACCGTGCGCTTCCGCGACGGCAAGCCCTGGCCTGAGGCGATCGCCGGCGCGAACCGCGATCCAAAAGGACGTGCCACCGGCACCGAAGCCGGCTACACCATCGTCAACGCCCGCCGCATCTGGGACGCCGATCCGAACCATCAGACCATCTCGTATTCCACCGACCAGAACGCCGCCGATCTCGTCGTCCTCGAACACGAGCTGAAGTCGTACAGCATCGTGTTCTCGATGGCTGACATTCATCGGATCATCGGACTAAATGCGGCTCGGTATGTCGGCATGGCCGATCAGATTGGGACGCTCGAGGCGGGCAAGCTCGCCGACATTATCCTCATCGACGGCAATCCGACCCTGAATATCTACGAGATGTTGAAGACGAAGGTCGTGGTAAAGGAAGGAAAGGTCGTCGTCGACAAGCGCTAGGTCCGGCTGAAGCCGGACACTACGTACTCGCGAAGTTGGGGTCAACGGATGAGAACACTACGGCTTCTGATCGCTGCCGCTGCCACGCTGATGCCATACCCGGCAATCGCGGCGACGGAAAACTTCATCGTCATCATCGGTGAAAAAAACGTCGGCCACCTGAAGGCGGACGTGCAGGGCGCGCGGGTCGCCATCGATTTCGACTTCAAGAACAACGGCCGCGGCCCGACACTCGTCGAAGCAATCACCCTTGACGCATCCGGGCTCCCGACCGCGTGGGCGATCACGGGTGCCACGACGTTTGGGAGCAAGGTGGACGAGCGCTTTGCGCTGACGGGCAACGCGGCCACGTGGACCGACCCGACGGGCACCGGAAACGCCACGCTCACGGAGCCGAGCATTTACGTCGCTCAAGGCGCGAGTCCGTGGGCGCTCGGCCTCTACACGCGGGCGTTATTGAAGGACGCCGACCGGCGTATGCCGGCGCTGCCCAGTGGAACCCTGCGGCTCGATCAGGGAGAAACACTGACCGTGTCAGGAACTCGCGGTCAGCTGCGGGTGACGGCTTATTCCTTGACCGGAATCAACCTCACTCCGGACTACCTCCTGCTCGATGACCACAACGATCTCTTTGCGTTCGTAACCGCCGACTTCGCCATCGTCCGCGAAGGCTACGAGGCTGAAGACAGGCGCTTACGTGCGCTCGCCGCGAAGATGTCGACTGAAAACTACTCGAACATCGAAAGGGAGGTGGCGCACAGGTACGACGCGCCGGTGCGCATCCGAAACGTTCGCATCTTCGATCCTTCGACGGGCGCGTTGACCGAACCCCGGACCGTCGTTGTGAGCGGAAAGCGCATCGCCGCGGTGGAGCCACTGGACAGCCCGGCCACACCCGGGGAGGTCACAATCGATGGCGCGGGCGGAACGCTCGTGCCCGGGATGTTCGAGATGCACGGTCACCTGTCGCAGGACGATGCGCTGCTGAACGTGGTGGCGGGCGTCACGTCGTTGCGCGACATGGGCAACGACAACGCGGTGCTCGACGCGCTGATTGCGCGCATCGACAGCGGCATGATCGGGGGGCCGCGCGTCACGCGCAGCGGCTTCATCGAAGGCAGGAGTCCCTTCAACGCGAACAACGGAATCGTCGTCGACAGCGAGCAGGCGGCTATCGATGCCGTGCGCTGGTACGGCGCGCGCGGCTACTGGCAGATCAAGGTCTACAACAGCATGAACCCGGCCTGGGTGCCGGCAATCGTCAAGGAGGCACACCGGCTCGGGATGCGTGTCGCGGGACATGTGCCGGCGTTCTCCAATGCCAACGCGATGATCGAGGCTGGCTACGACGAGATCACGCACATCAACCAGTTCATGCTGGGCTGGGTTCTCAAGCCGGGCGAAGACACGCGCACGCTGCTGCGTCTCACCGCGCTCCGGAGATTGCAGGATCTTGATCTCGATGTTGCCGACGTGCAACGAACCGTCAACTTGATGGTCACCCGCAAAGTCGCGATCGATCCGACGCTGAACATCCACGAGGCGCTGACCCAGAATCGTGATGGGCAAACGCCGCCGGGAGCGCCCGACTATCTCGATCACATGCCGATCGGCTATCAGCGCTCGGCGAAGAAGGCAATGACCGACACATCGGCGCCGGGCGATGACAAGGCGTATCGCGACGCCTTCGAGAAAATCCTGGCGACGGTGAAGACGCTCCACGATCGTGGCGTCTTCATCGTGATGGGAACCGACACGGGGGGCTCGTTCACCTTCCACCGCGAGCTTGAGCTCTACCAGCGCGCGGGGATGACACCATCCGAGATCCTGAAACGCGCGACGCTCGGCATGGCGAGCTACATGGGACAAGACCAGCATCTGGGGTCGATCGAGAAAGGGAAGCTTGCCGACTTCTTTCTCATCCCGGGTGACCCGACCAGGGATTTGAAAGCAATCAAGACGATCAGCATGGTGGTCAAGGACGGCACCGTGTACTTTCCAAGCGAGGTCTATCCGAAGTTTGGAATCACGCCCTTTGTCGACGCACCCAAGGTGAGCGGAGCACCCAACCCGGTCGCGACGCCGTGAGTTCCAGTCAGCGAGACGGCCGCGTCTATTTCAACCACGCCTTATCTTGGACGCCTCGAAGTAAATCTGAATCCGGTAGACGGCCTTGGTGCGCGTCTTGATTTCGCCGGTGGTCAGGTCGACTCGCTCGGGAATGAGCTGAATGGTCTTGTCGACGAGCGCGTGGTAACCGCGCTCGGAGAACAGGTCGATCAGCATCGGGATGGCCAGCGGCTCGTTGAAGATGGGATCCTCCGAGTTCACGTGCGCCCGACCAGACAGCGCATGGCGCTCGATGATGGGCATGCACTTGGTTGCCACGAGCTCCACGATCTGAGACAGGAGCTGTGTATGTTCGAGCTCGTAGCCGTCGAGCCGCTTGACCAGCTCCTGTCGGGCGTGCACCACGAGTTCTTCAGCGAGCGGGAGCGCACGAACGCGCTCGAAGGTGCGGGGATCGAGCTCCAGTGAGCTCTGATACTTCAGCTCCTTGAGGATATTCGCCTGCACATCGGCGACCGGACCTTCAGCGTTGACGAAGTGATAGTGATAGAGCTGCCTCAATGACGTGAGCGCCGTCCACGTCTGTTCCTTGAAGACCTGATATCGCCGCCGAACGAGATCCTCGGACAGATCGGTCGCGCGCAATTCGATAGGCGCGCCGATGCCGGTCTCCGCCACCTTCCGGTTGTGCTCGGCGATCTCACGGCCGCGGCCAAGCTGCCGCGCAATGCTGGTGCTCTCGCTGACGAACAGCACCATCGCGTGAATCGTCGGCCGCCGGAAATAAATCGCCAGATTCGTGTTCGCGAACAGGTTGTGCAGCTCGTTGATCTTGTCGACGAGCAGCTTGAGGAATTCGACCTGGACCGGCGTGCGCGGGAAGCCGTCCAGCACCACGCCATCTCGATACGTCGGCTCCAGCAGCTTCCGCAGGAGCACGGTCAACACTTCTTTGTCACCGACCATGCCACCCTGAGCCTTGATCTTCTCCATCTCAGGCGTGGTCAACATTTCGCTCATCACGATCGGCGGGCAGGTCAGATCCCGAGCCTCACAGATGAACTGCGTCTGCGTTCCCTTGCCCGAACCCGGAGCGCCGCCGAGCAGGATGATTTCCTTCGGAAAACGAAGTTCTTCTCGGCCAATCTCGGCTTCGAGGTCTTCCCAGATTGGCATGAAGATGATGCGGGCATCCTTGACTTCGAGGTCGAGGATCTTCGGCGCCGGACGGTCGGAAGCAGGTGAGGACATGGCTCCAGAAGAGTATCGGACGATCATCGTCTGGCAAAATCCCGCGTGTGTGATGTGCGCAGAGCTGGCTGAGTCGGATCGAGTCGAATCTCGCCGCACGATTCGTCCAGATCACCGACGGCTCAGGGCTTCTATCGAGGCGGCCACAGGCAGAACGATCTTCGACAGTTTTCCGGGACCGTTCACAACGCTATTACGCGCCACCACGAGCTCGGTGCTCGTATAGGGATCGTGCGCCGTATTGAGGTTGCGGGCGTAACTCGGGAAATTGCTCGACGACACCTCGACGCGCACGCGATGGCCCTTGAGAAACACATTGGCTACGAGCATCGGCGATGGGGCGATCCGATAGATCTCGCCGGGCTTCATGAAGACCTGTTTATCTTCGCCCTCGCGGTAGCGCATGCGCTGAATGGTGTCGGAGATGTTCCAGGCGGTGCCGTCGGGCGCGACGTCGACCAGCTTCACGGTGAAGTCGGTGTCCGGAGCCGTTGATCCGACGAACAGCTCGCTCTCGACGTAGCCGAAGACCGCGAGGTCCTCGACGAGCGGCTCGCTGGTATAGACCAGCACGTCCTCACGCGCCTCGATCGCGCGCTGATCGTAGGAGCCGTCGTTGTTCTCCTGGTCGGTTCCGACACCGCTGATCTCGCCGCCATGGGCGATTACGGGCTTCGCCGGATCGTACGAGAACACGTCAGTGCTGATCGCGGTTGGTGGCGCATCGATCAGCGTGCCGTCGCCCTTCAGTGTGTTCGCGCGTCCGCCGCTCGACAGGTAAAACGCGCGCGACGGATCTCTTCCCGCCCACGGGACAGCGCTGAAGTCCACCCAGCGATTCACCCCGGCCATATACACAGTGATGGCGCTCGTCGGCGTCGGCGCCGATGCGTCTCCTTTCAGCCAGCGATCGAGCCACGCGATCTGGCGGCCGACGTAGTCGAGTCGGGTATCCCCGAGATCGCGGTCTCCGATCCTGGCTATTTCCGTCGCCCGGGCAAAGCCACAGTGCTGGCCGTTGGTGATCACGATGGCCTGATTCCCTGCCGGATTCTCTTTCCGCGTCTTCTCGAAGAAGGCCACCGTCGATCGCGCGGAGATGTCGTACAGCGCTTCGGCCCAGAGGCCCGGCACTTTGATCACGTCGGCGTCGGTCACTCGGTCATCGTCCCAGTCGGGATGCGACGGTCCCCGCCGCAGGTACTCTTCCAGCTCGCTGTCGGGAGCATTGGAAGCCTTCGCCATTTCGATCATTGGCAGATGCATGCGCGCCTGGTCGTAGACCTTCGTGTCGATATCGACCGTGCCGCCTTCGACAGTGAACCCGGTGAGCCGCGCCTGCCGCTCGGCGTCGCTGAGATTGCGTGGAAGTTGCGGCCAGGCGAGCGGCATCTCGGAGAAGAAGTAATCGGCCCAGCCCTGCTGCCACACACCGCCGCGCCAGAAATTCCCCTGTTCGCGGAACGGCCCCGCCTCGGCGACACCGACGCCAGCTGAGTACGCGATCATCGCTTTGTGCGCGGGGTGACCGAGCGAGGCGAGCTTTAATTGATTCTCGGCTGACGATGAGCACCCGTAGGTCGCGACCTTGCCATTCGACCAATCCTGCGCGGCGATCCAGTCGAGCGTGTCCCAACCGTCTTCGTCGGCGCGCCCCAGCATGCGCATCTCACCCTCGGAGAGAAAGCGGCCTCGTTCGTGTTGCTGCACGATGGCATAGCCAGCCTCGATCAATTTGTTGAGGAAGATCGGTCTCGGGCCAATCTCGGTCTTGTAGGGCGTGCGAATCAGCACGACGGGAAACCGGCCGGTGGACGCCGGCAGGTAGACGTCCGCGTTCAACCGCGCGCCATCGCGCATGTGCACCTGCGCCTGTTCGATCCGCCGCCCGCCCGCGGGCAGAACCAGGCCAACGGGCTCTTCCGCCTTCGCAGTAGATGCGGCCGTGCCTGCCGCGGAGGTCGACGATGTCGAGGAGCACGATGTGTTCGAAGCGCACGACGCTGCGAGCACCACGCCAGCCAGGAGGAGCGTCCTGAAATATCGCCGCGACCGGCGCAACTGATCTTCCCAAACCGTCATACCCCTGTTGTACCCGCGTTACCTGTCGTTGATAAGTAGTACCTCTTCCTATAAAAATACCCCGGGGGTAATTTTGCCGATCGCCGGATGTCCAAAATCACCCCCGGGTCATAGTTCGGAGGACACATGCATTCGTTACGGATCGTTCTGAGCGGGGCCGCGGCGCTGGCCCTGATGGCAGGAGTTTACCCGCCCGCGCTCGCGCGCCTCGGCGCCAAGAAGCCGAAGGCCACGCTCACGTTTACCAAACTGTGGACCTATGGGCCCACCACCCCAGGGCAGGTGTCGGAGATTCCCGCCTTCGATCCCCGGACCAACACGATCTGGGTCGTCGGAGTCGTCGGCGTCGATGTCGTCGATGCCGACACCGGAGCGTTCGTCGCGCACATCGACGTGACCCCACACGGAGCCGTGAACAGCGTCGCCATTCACAACGGTCTAGCCGCCCTGGCCGTCGAGGCCCCCAGCCAGTCAATTGTGTGTCCGTCCTGCGATCGTCGCAACCCCGGCAAAGTACTTTTCTTCGACACCCGGACTCGCGAGCAGAGCGGCGACGACGTTGGTGTCGGTTCACTGCCAGACATGCTGACCTTCACGCATGACGGAAGCAGGCTGCTGGTTGCGAACGAGGCCACGCCGAACCGCATGGCCGACGCTCCCTACATATTCAACGACCAGTTGGGCGATCCGCCGGGCAGCGTGAGCATCATCGACATCGCGACACGTATGGTAGTGAAGACGGCCCGCTTCGATAACGTGCCGACCTCTGGCGAGTTTCTGCGAATGAAGCCAGCCACCGCGATGGACTTCGAACCCGAGTACATCGCCATCAACCACGACGACACGAAGGCGTACGTCACGTTGCAGGAAGCCAATGCGGTCGCCGTCCTCGATCTGGCCTCGAATGAATTCACCGAGATCATCGGCCTCGGCGCGAAGGACTTCAACGAGCCAGGGAACGAGATCGATCCGAGGGACGATACTCCGCCGTCAGTGTCGTTCCAATCCTATGGCGCCAGGGGCCTGTACATGCCGGACTCTGTCGCGACCTACAAGTGGAAGGGCGAGACGTACCTGGTTATGGCCAATGAAGGAGACTTCCGTGAAGACAATGCAGATCGTGTCGCGGCCGGCCTGACGGCACCGCTGGACCGCCTGCGCGTCGTCACCGACCTGAGGGCTTTCGGTCTGTTTGCCACTGGTGGCCGCTCCTTCTCCATCCGCCGCACCAACGGCGAAATCGTTTATGACAGCGGCAGCATCCTGGACCGCGAAGCCAACAAGCGTCTCGTCTACGACGATGGCCGCAGCCGCGACAAAGGCGTGGAACCCGAGGGTGTCGCGCTGCTGAAGATCGGCTCGCGCACGTTTGCGTTCGTCGGATTGGAACGCGCCACGAAGAGCGCAGTCGCTGTGTTCGACATCACTGACCTTGAAAACGTGCGCTTCCTGGACATGATCGTGACCGACGGCAATCTCTCTCCGGAAGGCTTGGCGGCGTACAAATATCGTGGCAAGTACTACCTGGCCATCGCCAACGAGGTGTTCGCCCCTGGACAGACGACGGCCAATACCACGCTTTATCTGATTGAATCGGACCAGGCAGACGACAGCGAAGAATAGGCTGCTGGACAGCACGTTGGCTTAGAATCGCGGCGATGCCGCTGGCACCCGGTACACGTCTTGGCCCCTATGAGTTGTCGACCCGGATCGGAGCGGGAGGCATGGGGGAGGTGTACCGGGCCGCCGACACGAAGTTGAAGCGCGACGTCGCGGTCAAGGTGCTGCCGGCCGGAGTGGCAACGGACCTCGACCGGCTCGAACGCCTTCAGCGCGAGGCGCGAATCCTGGCCTCGTTGAATCATCCCAACATCGCGCACGTCTACGGCATCGAGGACTCGGCCGGTCTGACGGCGCTCGTCATGGAGCTGGTCGAAGGCCCGACGCTCGCTGATCGCATCGCGCAGGAACCGATGTCGGTCGCTGAGGCGCTCCTCATCTCCAAACAGATCGCCGCGGCGCTCGAAGCTGCCCACGAGCAAGGGATCATCCATCGCGATCTCAAACCCGCCAACGTCAAGGTTCGACTCGACGGCACGGTGAAGGTGTTGGACTTTGGCCTGGCGAAAACGATGGAGTCATCACGCGTCGCGTCAGGAGAACGGTCTGAATCTCCCACCATCACGACACCCGCGTTCACAGCGGCAGGACTCATCCTCGGCACAGCCGCGTACATGCCGCCGGAACAGGCACGTGGCAAGCCGCTTGACCGGCGGGCCGATGTGTGGGCCTTCGGCTGCGTGCTCTACGAGATGCTGGCGGGCCGGCGCGCGTTCCCGGGAGAGACCATCTCGGATACGTTTGCGGCCATCCTGGCAACGCAGCCTGACTGGAACGCGTTACCTGCGGCGACGCCCCCGAGGCTTCGATGGTTGATGCGGCGATGTGTCGAGAAGGATCTCAATCGGCGTCTTCACGACATCGCCGATGCCCGAATCGAGCTCGACGAGATGCTGGTAGAGCCGACCGAGCCTGGCGCGGATCGATCATTGGACCGTTCGCCACCTGCCGCGCGCAGCACATTGCGCGAGCGCATCGCGTGGATTGTTGCGGGCGTGTGCCTGATCGCGTTCGTGGCGGTGTTGGTCTCTCGTCGCACCGGCCTCTCGAATGGGCCATCGTCCGCCAATGTAGCCACGTATCGCTCGTCGATTCTCCTTCCCGAGCACGTCAGCTTTTCCACGCTCCCCGCCGGACGCTTTGCGCTGTCACCAAACGGCCGGCGCGTCGCGTTCGCGGGAGCGGACGGCAATGGAGAGTCGCAGCTCTGGGTTCGCTCGCTCGACTCGACGGTCGCACAGCCACTCGCGGGAACCGATGGCGCTGCGTTCCCATTCTGGTCGCCGGACTCCCGGTATATCGCGTTCATTTCACTAGGCAAGCTGAAGAAGATCGACGCCACTGGCGGTCCCGTGACGACGCTGTGCGACGCGGCGCCGAACGCGACGGGAGCGTGGAACACAGAGGACGTGATCTTGTTCACGCCGCCAGGCGGCTCACCGCTCTATCGGGTTTCTGCGCTCGGCGGCACGCCAACTCCCGCGACCACGCTCGACCCAGCGAATGGAGAGTCGCAGCACTGGTTTCCGTTCTTCCTGCCGGACAACCGCCACTTTCTCTATTTCGCGATGGGGAGCAAGAGCGGCGGAGCCATCGACCCGCGCGCTGTCTACGTCGGCTCGCTCGATCCCAATGAACCAAACAAGCTGATCCTGCAGCGCGGCTCCAACGCCAAGTACGCCAGTGGTCATCTGTTCTTCCTCCGCGGGCGCACGCTCATGGCGCAGCCCTTCGACGTCAGTCGCCTGGAACTCACTGACCAGCCGGTTCCCGTGGCGGAACAGGTGCAAGTCCCCGGGGCCGGCGACACCGGCACCGCAGGTGCATTCTCCGTCGCAGACACTGGAGCGATCGCTTATCAAACGGGTCTCGATCAAGTCAGATCGCAGTTGGTGTGGTTCGACCGCGGAGGCAAGCAGATGGCGCTGCTTGGCGATCCGGCGGATTACGCCGAAGTGGTGCTGTCGGTGGAGGGCCGGCAAGCCGCTGTGAGCGTCCTCGATCCGGCAAAGAACACGTATGATCTGTGGGTCTACGACGTCGCGCGCGGCCTGCGCACGCGGTTCACATCCGACGCCTCGGACGAGATTGGGCCAGTCTGGTCACCCGACCTCGGTGGCCTCATGTTCGCATCGGGACGCAAAGGCGGCTTTGATGTGTACCGACAGGCGCCAAGCGGGTCGAGCGACGAGCTCGTGCTCGAGGACAGCCTCGGCGAGTTCCCGGAGAGCATTTCTCCGGATGGTCGATTCCTGCTCTACGTGTTCGGCAGCGGCACGCTGAGAAGAAGCGACTTGTGGGTGTTACCGCTCGCTGAACCGCGAAAGCCCTTCCCGTTTCTGGAGACTCCGTTCGTCGAAACACAGGGTCAGTTCTCACCCAACGGCCGGTGGATTGCCTACAGCTCGAATGAATCCGGGCAGATGGAAGTGTATGTCGCACCATTCCCGGGGCCAGGCAGCCGGTGGCGAATCTCTCCAGCCGGGGGTAGTTGGCCACGCTGGCGACGAGACGGAGCCGAGATCTTTTATCTGACACCCGGCAATACTTTGAGCTCGGCTACAGTGAGCGATAAGGGTGCTGATTTTTCTGTGGGCGAGGCGCGTCCGCTCTTCACGGTTCGTCCTCGACCGCGCGTGCGTCTGGATGCATTTCCCTACGACGTTTCGGCAGACGGTCAGCGGTTTCTCGTCAACTCCTTCGTCGAGGAAACGGCATCAACCGCGATCACGCTGGTGATCAACTGGAGCGCGGGCGGAATTTCCCCGTGACCAGCCACCCAAGCTAGTCAGCCACGTTGCTGCTTGACCCCGGCGACAGGCCGTGGTACCACCACACTTCGATAGCGCGGATCGGGAGGCCCAGTATGCAGCTTCGGCGCATGATGGTGTTCCTTGGCGTCGCCGGCGCCAGTGTGCTTCTCTCGCTCGGTGTTCCTCCCCTCTTCGGACAGCAACGTCCACAGTCCGGCCAACAGTTTCCTGCGTCCTATCGCGCGCCGCGCCTGGCTGACGGCCACCCCGACCTGAACGGCATCTGGCAAGCGCTCGTCACGGCGAACTGGGATCTGCAGGATCACGAGGCCCAGCCCGGTCCGCATCCCGAACTGAGTGGCGCATACGCCGCTGGCCCAGCCGGCCAGAGCATCATCGAGGGTGGAGAAATTCCTTACAAGCCGGAAGCCCTCGCCAGGAAGAAATCCAACTTCGACAACCGGCTGCGGGTCGATGTCAGCGACGACAAGACGTGGCACGCGCTCGGCGATCCGGAGATGAAGTGCTACATGCCGGGCGTGCCGCGCGCGACCTACATGCCATTCCCCTTCCAAATCGTGCAGGGGACCGGCCCGTCCATCCTCATGGCGTACGAGTTTGCCAGCGCCACCCGCATCATACGCATGAACTGGGAGCAGGCGGCGCCAACCGATTCGTGGATGGGATGGTCGCGTGGACGATGGGAGGGCGACACGCTCGTCGTCGACGTCACCGGCCAGCGCGAGGAGACGTGGTTCGATCGCGCGGGCAACTACCACAGCGACGCGCTGCACGTGGTCGAGCGTTACACGCCTGCCAGCCCCTATCACATGATGTACGAGGCGACCATCGAGGACCCGAACGTGTTCACGCGTCCGTGGAAAATCAGCTTCCCGCTCTACCGGCGAATGGAGAAGAGCATCCAGCTTCTCGAGTTCAAGTGCGTCCCGTTCACCGAGGAACTGCTGTTCGGAAAGTTCCGCAAACAGGCTGCGAGATAACTGCCATGCGCAACCGATACCGTGCATCGACTGCCCTCGTCGCCGCGGTTGTCGCGGTGATCCTCGTCGTTCCGGCGTCTGGACAGGCGCCGAAGAAATACAACCCACCCAAGACGCCGTGGGGTGATCCAGATCTGCAGGGTGTCTGGAACGACGCCACCAGCACGCCGCTGCAGCGACCGGCAAACGTCGGCGAAAAGGACACTCTCAGCGACGAGGAGGCCGAGGAGTTTCAGAAGTCGCTCGCCTTCGACCTGTCGCGCGATCGGCGCGACGGCGGCAACGCGGCCGACGTGAACCGCGCCTACAACGAGCACTGGATGGACGCGCGCAGGCTCAAGATCACGGCCGATCGGCGCACGTCCCTCATCGTCGATCCCGTCGACGGTCGAATTCCCACGCTGGCGACAGTGCCTCCTGAGCGCCAGCGCGTGCGCGCCTCACGTGCCGAAGCGGCCGCGCGCTTCGCCGCCGGGCTACCGGACAATTACACCGACATGTCGTGGCCCGTTCGCTGCGTCGTCCGCACCGACGTGCCGCCGTATCTGCCGACGATTTACAACAACAACTTCCAGATCTTCCAGAGTCCCGGCTACGTGACGATCGCGCCGGAGATGATTCACAGCGCACGCATCATCCCCGTCGACGGCCGGCCGCATCTCAACAAAGGCCTGCGGCAGTGGCTTGGCGACACGCGCGGACACTGGGAAGGATCGACGCTCGTCGTCGAAACCACGAACTTCAAGGCCGAGGAAGGCGTGTTGTTCCAGGGCGCCAATCCCGCGACGTTCACCATAACGGAGCGTTTCACGCGCGTCGCCCCGGACTCCATCAACTACGAGTTCACCGTGTCCGATCCGACGACGTGGTCGAGGCCGTGGACGGCGCTCATTCCCTGGAACAAGGTCGATCCCGGTGAGCAGATGTTCGAGTACGCCTGTCACGAAGACAACTTCGACATCGTGCACTTCCTGACAGGCGCGAGACTGAGAGAGAAGAACGGTGAAACCGTCGGCCAGCGGCCGGCTCGCACTGCCGAAGAAAGGTAGATCCGATGCGAAGCTATCGATCGTCTATCGTCGTCGCCTCGTTGCTGGCCGTGCTGGCCGCCGCGCCGGCGCTCGCACACCACGCATTCAACGCCGAGTTCGACGCCAACAAGCCGATCAAGTTCAAGGGGACCGTCACGAAGATGCTCTGGGTGAATCCTCACGCCTGGATCTACGTGGACGTGAAGAAAGACGATGGCACGGTCGAGGAGTGGATGATCGAGACCGGCACGCCCAACACCCTCATCAGGCGCGGGCTGACGAAAGAGTCGCTGCCGAAAGGCACCGAGATCATCGTCGACGGCTACCAGTCGAAGGACGGGTCGCGTCGTGCGAACGGCCGTGACCTGACGCTGCCCAATGGGCAGACGCTGTTCCTGGGCTCGTCAGGGACCGGCGCGCCGTATGAGAAGAAATGAAGAACATTTGTGATTTGGTGATCTTTGATTGGTGATTCGTTGTTGATTGTAGATTCGTGATTGATGATTGATTTGATCAAGGAGCAATCAGGATTCGATAATCTCAAATCATCAACGCATCAAGAATCACCGATCAAAGATCTTCAAATCGTTGTTATTTCAATCGACGAGACAGATCGGTGTAGACCAGGCTGACGAAGCGATCGGGCGTGATGGCCCCGCCCATCCGCCCCTCATCGAAGTCCCTGGTCGGCTTCGACGCAACAACTTCCGCTTCGGTTTTCCCCTGCTTGATCGCGGCAGCGATCCGCTCGCGAACCGCCGCAAACATCGTCAACTGCTGCTCGATCTCTTTGAACCCGACGATCGGTCCGAGATGGCCCGGAATGATCTTCGTGTCGGGCTTGACCACCTTCATGAGCTGACGTGCGGCAGCCATCATGCCATCGACGGTTCCTCCGTCGTTCACGCCGATATTCGGATAGCGCAGCGAGGCCGGGATGTCGCCCACGTGCACCACGTTTGCGTTGCGGAAGTAGATGATCGAGTCACCGTCGGTGTGTGCCGGCGCCGGGTGATAAATCTGAATCTCTTCACCGTTGAAGTGCAACGTCAGGCTGTCGGAGTACGTCAGAACCGGGAGCGTTCCGGGAGCGTTCTGCGTGTCCGCCATGCGCCTTCGCATGTTTTCGTGAGAGATGATCACCGCACCGAGTTTCGCCATCGCGGCATTCCCCGCCGTGTGGTCGCCGTGCAGGTGCGTGTTCACGACGTAGCGAATGGGCTGCGGGCTGAGGGCTTTCACCGCGTCGACGATCTTCTGATGCATCTGGCCGTACATCGTGTCGACGAGAAAAACGCCGTCGCTGCCGACTGACACGGCAATATTGCCTTGCGCGGGCCCGCCCATGAGCACGTACAAACCATCGGCGACCTTGACGGTCTGCAGTTCGAGCTTTGCAAAATCGATGTTTTGTTGCGCAAAGGCGTCCCAGATGCCGCAGGCAAGGATCAGGGCGAGCGTCAGTGCCAGTCGTCTTCCGGTGCGAGTCGGCATGCGTCCCTCCGGCAGCACAAGGCTACACGAAGTTGAAGTTGACGCTGATAGCCGACGCGCGTATGGTCTGGCCCATTGACCAACTCGGAGGCCATGATGACGGCACCAACGCGACTGGTTGCAGCGATGTGTTTTGGACTCTTGACGATCGTCGTGTCAGGAAACTGGCTCGATCGTGTTCAGGGGCAGCAACCACCACCAGGCACCGGATTCGCCGCGATCCCGGGACAGAAAGGCGGCCAGGACATCTTCGGTCCCTACGACGCGGTTCGCAACTGGCCCAGGCAGATGTCGGACAGCCTGCCGAATCACGAGAAGTTCACGTGGTCGACAACGATGGACGTGTTTGCCGAGAGCCCGAACCGTGTCTTCCTGGTTCAGAAGGGCGAGCTGGCACGCATCGACAAGCGGCCCGAGACGAAATGGATTCCAGAGTTCGGCCCTGGCCTGGTCTATCCAGTTTTTCGATTGCCATTGCGGCAGGCCGGTGCGGGCGCGGGCAG
>DASRJE010000137.1:0-4186 GCA_035649635.1 Vicinamibacterales bacterium
GCCACGGACGGCTCGATTCGTGTGTGCCTTATGCGTGGTCGACGGCAACACAATCGCGTTCGAAACGACGGCGACCGTTGAAGGGCTGATCGCTGCGGCACCGGCGGGAGATCATGGATTCGGATACGATCCAATCTTCTACTACCCACCGTACGGCGCGACGCTCGCCGAAGTCGCCGAAGAAGCCAAGCTCGCCGTTGCACATCGCGGCAAAGCCTTTCGTAAGCTCGCCGGATGGATACATGAAGTGGAGAGTCGGCGGTAGGCAGACACCCGAAATCCCGTTGCACGGTTTTTTTAACGGCGTGCGAAGGACGCCTCTACTAAAACCCAGCCCGTAGTATTCCGTAGCCGGAAAGTGTCAAACTGACTGACATTCCGTGGATCTGGAGTCTCCCTAATGCCTATCGTCCTTCACAAAGAAGGCACCCGAAAGGGAGCCTTCTGATTCAACTGAGAACCTCTGACATTCTCAGACCCGAAGATCACGTTTTTGGGTAGTGGTGCTCTCGCACCTGTAGGCCGATACGTGCACGCAAGCGCATCTCGGCGGTTGGTAGCAAAGCGAGGTGCACTTGGCTTCCCGGTTGCTGCATATCGGGCGATGTCGAAATTCGTCGTCCGGCCGCTTGGACAGGATGGACCGTTCCACGTTGCGCAGTGTCTGCGCAAGATGGGGCGGGACTGAGGGAACGACGTGGTAGGCGAGACCATCCCGCGTCACGTTGACGTCAATCGCCATGCGGAGAAGACTGCGCCCGCGTCTCGCGACGCCGCAGATTCACAGCCGCTTGGCGCGACGCTCTTCGTGTCGGTGATCATCGCCGCTGGCGCGACCGTCCTGACGCTGTGGGGGCCGCGACAAGTACCGAATCCCGTTCTGTTCGGAACTCTCCTCGCAGCCTCGGCGATCGCATCGAGTCTCCGGCTGAAAGTTCCGCTCGGCGCGAGCTCGTCGAACCTGTCGGTGTCGTACAGCGTGGACTTCGCTGCCCTGCTGCTCATCGGCACGGACCTGACGATGCTGGTGGCGGGTGTCAGCGCGTGGCTCCAGTCCGCGTTCGGCCATGACCGTCGACGCAACCCGGTCTTCCGAACGGTCTTCAACGCGGCAGCCCTCGTCCTCACCGTGAAAGCAGCCGGGCTCGCCTTCCAGTACATGGGTGGGCAGCCCGGTTCGCTGGATCTGCGTATACGCGAAATTGCAAAGCCGCTGGTTGCCAGCGCCCTCGTGTACTACCTGGTGAACACGTCGATCGTCGCGACGGCGATCGCACTTGCCAACCGGAAGTCCGTGTGGTCGGTGTGGCAGTCGAACTTCCTTTGGACGGCGCCGAGCTACTACGTGGGCGCCGGTGCCGCGGTTGCCAGCGCCTTCCTCTGGCAGACACAGCAGTGGTGGCTGTTGCCCCTCGCAGGTGCGCCGGTCTACCTGACGTTCCGCTCCTACCGGATGTACGTCGATCGACTGGAGTCCGAGGAGCGCCACAAGGAAGAAGTGCTCCGGCTGCATGGCGACACGCTGGCCGCGCTCGAGGCCGCCCGCCAGTCGGAAGAGCGCTATGCCCTCGCAGCCGCCGGCTCGAACGACGGCCTGTGGGACTGGGACGTGCGGGCCGACACGCTGTATTGCTCTGAACGTTGGAAGCTGATGATCGGTGTGTCCCCGAGCGACAGCGTGTGCACGATCGGGGAATGGGTCAACCTTGCCGACGAAGAAGATCGCCCCAAGCTGCAAGAGGCGCTCGAGGCGCATCTTACCGGGGAACGATCGCATTTCGAGATCGAGTACCGGGTGCGCCACGTCGATGGGAACGTCCGGTGGGTCCACTGCCGCGGGATTGCCGTGCGCGACGAGTCCGGCCGCGCGATCCGCCTCGCCGGGTCGCAGACGGACATCAGCGAGCAGCGTCGCATTCGCGACTCGCTGGCACAGGCCGCTCAGCACGATCCGCTGACCGATCTGCCCAACCGCACGCTGTTCCGTGAGCTCGTTCAGCGTGCCATCTCCCAGACCACGCGCGTCGGAACACCCGGATACGCCGTGTTGTTCATCGACCTCGATGGGTTCAAGTTGATCAACGACACACACGGGCATGTCGCCGGCGATCGCTTCCTCAATGCCATCGCCAAGCGCCTGCACTCGCACCTCCGCCCAGGCGACGTACTCGCACGGCTTGGCGGCGACGAGTTCGGTGTGCTCGCGCATCACCTCGAGACGGCGGAAGACGTGTGCGCGATTGCAGAAAGACTTCAGGGTGCGCTGGCCGAGCCGTTCCTGGTCAACGGGCAGCGGACCCGCGGTGCCGCCAGTATCGGCATCGTCGTTGGGAACGCCCAGTCCCGGTCGGTCGATGCGCTGCTTCGCGACGCCGATATCGCCATGTATCGGGCGAAGGCGGCGGGTCGAGGCCGTTACGAGCTGTTCGATCCCGACATGCACACGGCCGCGTTGAAGCAGCTCACGTTCGAAACCGAGCTTCGTCGCGCGATCGAACGCAACCACCTCACCGTGTTCTATCAACCGATCGTCCAGCTGCCGTCATCGCGCATTTGCGGATTGGAAGCCCTCGTCCGCTGGGAGCGCACCGACGGGCGCATGATGGCGCCGTCAGAGTTCATTGCCGTCGCGGAGGAAACCGGGCTGATCGTCCCGCTGACGTATCAGGTTCTCGGTCAGGCCTGTCACCAAGTTGCGGCGTGGCAACAGATGTTCGGGCGGCCACTGGACCTATCGGTGAACATCTCGTCGAAGCTGTTCTCGCGACCCGAGTTCATCGACAAGGTCGAAGAAGCCATTCGTGAGAGCGGACTGCTTCCCGGAACTCTGCGTCTGGAAATCCCCGAAAGCGTGCTCATCGATCATTCAGATGTCGTGGGACATCAATTCAATCGATTGCGGGGACTCCAGGTGGCGCTGCACCTGGACAACTTTGGAACCGGCTATGCGTCACTGAGCTATCTGCAGCGCTATCCCGTTGACGCGTTGAAACTGGACAAGTCGTTCGTCGCTCGTATGGGCACGCCCGGCAACGACGGCGTTGGTGGCGCGATCGTGAAGCTCGCGCGCGAGCTCGGGATGGGACTGATCGCAGAGGGCGTGGAAACCGTCACGCACGTCGAGCAGCTTCAGAAACTCGATTGTCCGCACGCGCAGGGCTATCTCTTCTCGCGGCCGCTCACCGCCAGTGACATGGCGCCGCTGCTCGCCAGCGAATCGGCGGCAGCATCACTGCCGACGGCCTCGTAGTCACAGTTTCCGCAGACGTACGCGCCGCACGGCGTGATCGCGCCCTTTCTCCAGGATGAGATGCGCACGTTCGCGTGTCGGCAGGACGTTCTCTCGCAGGTTTACCAGGTTGATCGACGTCCACAGCCGTCGCGCCGTTTCCACGGACTCGGCCGGGCTCAGCGCGGCGTAGCGATGGAAGTATGAGGAAGCATTCGTGAAGACGGTTTCCCGCAGCGTCTGGAAACGCTCGATATACCATTGCTCGATATCGTTCTCCGCTGCGTCGACGTAGACCGAGAAATCGAAGAAGTCCGACACGAACATCGGCATCGGTCGCCCGGCTCGACCACTGCCTGTCTGCAGCACGTTGAGTCCTTCGACGATGACGACGTCGGGGCGGCGAACGACTTGGTATTCACCCGGCACGACGTCGTACCGCAGGTGTGAATAGACTGGCGCCTGCACCTCGGGGACTCCTGATTTGAGCTCCGCCATGAAGTGCACCAGGCGTCGCACGTCGTAACTCTCCGGAAAGCCCTTGCGATGCGTGAGCCCTCTGGCCTCCAGCGTCGCGAGCGGCAGCAGGAATCCGTCTGTCGTGACCAGATCCACTTGCGGATGGCTCGGCCATCGCGAGAGCAGCGCCTTGAGTAACCGTGAGGCGGTGCTCTTCCCGACCGCAACGCTGCCGGCTACGCCGATGACGAACGGAATGTTTGGACTCTCCGACCCGAGAAATGTCGCGGTCGCGCTGTGGAGCTTTTTCTTGGCGGCAACGTAGAGATTAAGGAGTCGCGATAAGGGCAGGTAGATGTCGGCAACCTCGTCAAGCGAGGTCCTCTCGTTGAGGCTGACCAGGCCTCTTAACTGCGGCTCGGTCAGGGGCAGCGGGGTCGCGGCACGGAGGCGCGCCCACTCGGCGCGGCTGAACTCGAGGAATCGAGAGACTGCGAC
>DASRJE010000138.1:0-110084 GCA_035649635.1 Vicinamibacterales bacterium
ACCGACAGGCCCACCAGCCGTGGCTGCAACTGCTCGATCAGTCGAACGACGGTGGATTGAACCGACGATTGCGCGAGCACGAGGTCGGCGATGGCGACCTGATGATGCGGGTCGACGTTGCCAGCGAGCGAGGCGAGGCCGCCATTCGGCATACGGACGGCGAGCGTCGGCGTATGCTCGAAGCTATCCGGCATTGACAGCAACAGCACTTGCATACTGATGTTCCAGCTTCCACGTTCCAGGTTCCGGGTTCGTGTTCGCGGTTCACGTTCCCGGTTCCAGGTTCGCTATTCTAGGCTTCGCGCCCGGATTGAGCGCCTCGATTATGCCGCGTTCGGGCCAGAACCACGAACCCGATCCACGAACTCGGAACCTGAACCATGAACACGAACGTGGAACGAGGAACGCGGAACTGCAGCGCTCATTTCACAAACGGGTATTCCGAGAGCCTTGGGGATCCATTTCGGTTCCCTCGTTGCAGCAGGCGTCGCAGGTCACCGATGTTCGACGACTTTTCCAACGACATCACGGTTTCGATGAGACGCGTCGTTTGCGACTCGCCGAGCACCGGCACCACCAAGTCGCGGCTCTTCGCGATGAGTTGCTCACGTGACATCGGATTGGCGGCGGTGCCGAGCACAGGTCCAACGGTGTCTTGCGTCAGTTGGGAGCCATCCGCCATCGTGATCTGGATGAGCGGCACACTCGCCGCCCCCGCCGCTCCACGCCCCCCTGGTGGCCCTGGCACCAGGCGGACCTTGGCTTTGAGCCGGACCACCGCCGGATCCTTCATGCGCTCCTTGTCGTGAATCGATCGAAACGTCAGCGTTCTGTCAATCAGCATCACCGACAACGCGTGCTGCACGTTGATATCTGACGGCCCGCTGTTGTCGGTAATCGAACCAGGCTGATAGCGAACGGCGATCTCCTTGATCGTCTCGGGGTCGATGCGCTGCTTGGCGAGGAGCGCCTCGAGCGCGTCGAGCGGGGCGTGAATCGGCTGGCCCACGGTCCAGCGCTTGATGTTCGCGCGCGTGATCTCGTAGCGCATGCCGAGCCCGTCCACCAGGCGATCGACATCGCCCTTGGGCGCGTTGGCCACGATGAAATTGTCCGGGCCGGACATGATGTCGTGGACGGCGTTCCAGCCGGCATGCACCAGCAGCACGGCGGTCACGCCGCTTCGCGCGCCCATTCCGCCGAAGATGAACCCCTTCTCGATGTGATCAGGATCGCGCGGGAACGACTCGATTCCCGAGCTCTGCTGCGCCGCGTAGGACAGGGTCCATCGCATCTGCTCCGGTGTGAATCCGGCGATGGCTCCGCCGGCCGCCGCCGATCCGAACACCGCTCCGATGCCGTACGAGAGCTTGTGGCTGTTCGGGATGCCAGACTGAATCGCTGCCAGCACGCGCGTGCCGATGTCGTAGCCGAGCACGACGGCGCGCAGAAAATGGATCCCGCTGGTCTTGAACTGTTCGCCGAGGGCGAGCGCGGCAGGAACGACGGCGCAACCCGGATGCCACGGACCCGGCGCCAAGGTATCGTCCGTCTCGTCGGCGTGGCCCATGGTCCCATTGACCAGTGCGGCCTCGATGGGTCCGCAGACCAGCGTGTCACCCACGATGGTAGCGACAGGTTTGCCGCCATAGGCGCGCGCAAACCGGATGGCGGCGCGTCCCGGCTCCAGTTCGCTGCCCGAGACCATCGCCGCGAGCGTATCGAGCACGTGCCGCTTCGCCCGCTCGACGACCTCATCCGGGAGTGCGCGTTCGCGTGCCTCGCTCATGTAGGTGCTGAGACGCGTCATCACCTCGCTGACGGGGAGATCCGCCATCGTCTGCGAGGGAAGCGAGACTTGAGGGCGCCCGGCGGCGGCCGCAATCCTCGATGACATCGCTGCCGCGGTCAGTGTGCCGGCCGCTCGTATGAGCACGTCGCGCCTCGTGCAGCCATTCTTCGGCGAACAGTCGCCCGCGTCAGTGTGTTCAGTCATCGAAGACTCCTGTGCACTGCCGTTCCCGCGCTACTGACTCTCGTTGCAGAACGGACAGCGATCCGCACGCGCATGAAGAGGCTTACGGCAGTGCCAGCAGAAGCGCGCCGGCGGCGTTTCGCGTGCCTTGAGCCGTGATTGAATCTCCGCCACAGTCGCGTCAGCCGTCGCGGTGCCCCCACGCCTGGAGGCTCGACGTGGTGCCGGTTCGCGCGCCGCGAGCAAATCGTTGAGCAACTCCGAGGCGCGCTGATAGCGCTCGATCGGGTCGGGCGCCATCGCGTGCAAGATGATGTCGTTGATGGCTTTCGGAATCTTCGGGTTCCTGATGCGAGGGGACGAAAGCAGTTCACCACGCGCCAGGCGGGCGATATCCGCCGGCGCTGGCGTGTCGTACGGCATCGTGCCCGTGAGCATCTGATACATCGTGACCCCGACCGAATAGATATCGCTGGCGAACACGGCCTTGCCGTGGAACTGTTCAGGTGCCATGTACGGCGGGCTGCCGATCACCGTCGTCCCGTGCGCCGCGATCTCCAGGTAGCGCGACGTGCCGAAGTCGGTCACTTTCAACATGCCGCTCTCGGATACGAGCATGTTGCCGGGCCGAAGGTCGCGATGCAGGATGCCGGCGCGGTGTGCGTGATCGACGGCGTTGCAGATCTGGCAACTGAAGTCGAGCGCCCGCGTCAGGTCCAGGATGCCCTCCTGCACGATGATGTGCTCGAGCGTTTCGCCCGGCACGTACTCCATCACGATGAAAAACACATCGTCCTGTTTCTCTGCCGTGAGGACGGTGACGATGTTCGGATGACTCATCGACGCAAGGAGACGTGGCTCCTTGAGCATCTCGACCGAATCAAGGTTCTGCTTGTGCGGAACCTTCAGCGCGACTTTCTTGTCGATCCAGGTGTCTTCGGCGAGGTAAACGACGCCGAAGCCGCCGCTGCCCAGTGAAGACAGGATGCGGTACTTTCCGATGGTTTGACCGCGGAAGAACATCGGGGGTGACGGGAGTATAGCAGGGTGCGATCCCGCCGATGCCTGTCGGTGCCATCTTGCTGATGCTTGTCGCTGCGATCTTGCTATTTGCCGGTGCGGGTCGTGCGCTTACTCGCAGCGAAGACCGATCATGGGATCGATCGAGATCGCGCGCCGGGCTGGCGGGAGCGCAGCAATCATCGCCGCGGCGACAAAAATCACGGCAACGGCGACGAAGGTCACCGGATCGAGCGCACTGAGACCGAACAGCATCGTCTCGAGCGCGCGCGCGCCGATCGCGGCAGCGCACAAACCGATCACCATCCCCACCGCTGTAAAGGCAAGGATCTCGCCCAGTACGAGCCTGAGCACCTGGGCGCGTTGTGCACCGAGAGCCATGCGGATCCCGATTTCGCCGGTTCGCAGGGTCACCGAATAAGTGAGCAGGCCATAGACGCCGACGACGGCCAGCAAGAGCGCGAGCGCACCGAAGGCCCCGGCGAGAGTTGCCAACAGTCGCTCGGTGATCAAGCTGCGTTCCACCTGTGATGTGAGCGTCCGCACGCTGACACGAACTCCGGGCAGCATTGATCGCACGATGTCGTGCAATGCGGTAGCGGCCGCCGCCTGCGAACCCACGATGGCCGCTTCAAAACTCACAGGGCCCGCTGGCATTTGCAGGTATGGCGTATAGACCGTCGGTCTGGACGTGTCTCGCATCGATTCATACACGACATCAGCGGCGACACCGACGATTTCCCATGGTCGCGGGTTGTTGCCGATCGAGAGTTGTACGCCGATCGGATCCCGATCGCGAAAGTGCCGGCGGAAGAATGCCTCGTTGACCACGGCGACACGGGGCGATGAAACGGTGTCGCGAACGGTGAACTCGCGACCACGAATGATGGGCGTGTCGAGGACTTCGAAGAACCGCGGACTGACGTTGTTGGCATAGGTCTCTTCGCCGGCCTCTTGTCCGCCGATCCTGACGCCGCGAGTGATGGCGCTCCCGGAGACCGGCGTGACCGACGAGAGACTGGCGACGCGCACGCCGGGAAGACGCGCGATTTCCTCCAGGAGCTCCTCATTGATCGCGGTGTTTGCGCCGGTGCCGAGCCGCAAGCGTGAGGATGGCGACGGCGGCGAACCCTGGTGATCGCCTTAAGCCTCTAAACGAGTGCCGGACGTCTTGCCAGATGCTTTCACGTTGCGACTCCCATCCCACGTCACGAACGGCGTCTTTGACCGCTTCGAGGCTGCCGATAGTGGTCCGTGCCACTCGGAGCGCCTTTTCGGGCGGCATTCCATCCCGGATGTGTTTATCGACGAGAGAATCGAGATAACCACGCAACTCGTCGTCCAGATCCCGATCGAGCCCGTGCCGGCCAACCAGGGCGCGCAGTCCCGCCAGCAGGCGACGCATCAGATCTCACCGAGCGACGCACGCATGATTCGCGAGATGGCCGCCGTTTGCGTTTCCCAGTCTTTTGCGGCACGGGCCAGGCGGGCACGACCCTGCGGCGTGAGGGCGTAGTACTTTGCGCGACGATTGTTCTCGGTAGCGCGCCACTCGGCCTTGATCAGGCCGTCGCGCTCGAGGCGCCGGAAAGCGGGGAAGAGCGACCCCGCATTCACCTGGAACACGCCCTTACTGATCTGATCCAGGCGAACGCCGATGCCATAGCCGTGCATCGGCTCCAGCGCCAGCGTCTTCAGGATCAGCATGTCGAGCGTGCCCTGGACCAGGCCACTCTGTTTCTCGGATGCCATTGAACGCTCTCATCTAGGCAATCTAGAGCAGAAGCTTACCTCTCTCATCTAGATTGTCAAGAGAAAGCGTCCGCGCACGTGAAGCGTGCGCTCTATCGAGACGCACGGCTGAGCCTTATAATCACCCGCGTGCCCGCTCGTTTCTTCGCGCCGGAGGCGCAGTCCACCGGCGAGCTGATTACGCTGCCCCAGGAGGAAGCCGAACATCTGACCCGCGTGCTGAGACTCGGCACTGGCGCCGCCATCCATGTGTTCAACGGCAGCGGCGAGGAGTTCGAGTCCATCGTCGAAGCCGCCTCGAAGGAGGCCGTCCAGGTGAGGCTGGGGCGGCCCCGCGACCCGGCACCCGAAGCGCTTCTCCAGATCACCCTCGCCCAGGCGGTGTTGAAGGGCGACAAGATGGACGATGTGATCCGCGATGCGGTCATGATAGGCGCGAAGGCGGTCCGGCCCGTGCTCACCGCGCGGACGGAGACGACGGCAGCCGTCATCGAGAAAAGCCGACGGCACGATCGGTGGGAGCGGATCGCGATTTCCTCCGCCAAACAGTGCGGGCGGGCCGTTGTTCCAGCCATCCTCGAGCCGGTCACGTTCGAAGCGCTGATCGATCTGCTGCTCCAGAAGTGGCTGGCCGGCCCCTCGATCATGCTGGTCGAACCTGGTGCGGGGAAGACTGTTCCCTTCTCGGAACTCGACGTCGAGCCGCCGAATGCGGTGACGATCGTTGTTGGCCCTGAAGGAGGATGGACGCCGGAGGAGATCGAGGCGGCCGCCGTCGTCTGCCGGCTCGTCACGATGGGGAGGAGAACGCTGCGCGCGGACGCGATGGGACTGATCGCGATCTCGGCGGCATTCGCGCGCTGGCGAGAGTTTTAGTTCCAGTCATACGTAGAGCGGGGACTTTAGCCCCCGCGTGCGATCCCGCGCTACGTACGCGCCGCCATACGTACGCCAGCCTCCGACTCTCTCTCGTCTGCCCGGAAGAACAACGCGAACAGGACGAGCACGGCGCCAGCGCTGGCTGCCGGCACAATCCAGATGCGCTCCCAGGCATGGCCACCACCAGGCAGGGCAAACGCATCGACGATGCGGCCGGAGACCCAGGATCCGATGAACATCCCGAGACCCAGCGTGACGAACGCGATCAGCCCCTGCGCAGCGGCGCGCACATCCGGCGGGGCTTTCTGATCGACGTAGATCTGCCCGGTGACGAAGAAGAAGTCGTAGCAGATGCCGTGGAGCAGGATGCCGGCGTAGAGCATCCAGACGAGCGGACCGTTATCGCCGTACGCGAACAACAGGTAGCGCGCCGTCCACGCCGCCATCCCCACGAGCAGCATGTTCTTGACGCCGAGTTTGCGGAAGAACAGCGGCATCACGAGCATGAAGCCGATCTCGGACATCTGGCCGAGCGTCATCTTTCCTGCGGCATTCACGACCTGGATCTCGTTCAGAAATGGGTTGGCGAACGCGTAATAGAACTGGAGTGGAATGCAGATCAGGAAGGAGCCGAGCACGAAGATGGCGAACGAGCGCTCGCGAAGCAGGCTCAAGGCGTCGAGGCCGAGCACGCCTGCCATCGACGCGCGCCGGCTTCGAGTCGGTGGAGTGTGTGGTAGGGCGAAACAAAACAGCCCAAGGAGCACCGAGGCGCCGGCGGCAAGACGCATCGGCATCGCCGTCGCCTCGAGGCCGAGCGTACCTACGAGCAGCCCGGCCACGATCCAACCGATCGTGCCGAGCACTCGAATGGATGGAAACTCGCGCGCGGGATCGCGCATCTGGTGAAACGACAGCGAGTTGCTCAATGCCAATGTCGGCATGTAGCACAGCGCGTAACCCAGCAGCACCGCGTAGAACGGCCCAAACGCGCTCATCGTCGATCCGAAGAACAGGATCAGGCCGCCGATGAGATGCAGTGCCGCAAGGATTTTCTCGGTTGCGAGGAAACGATCCGCGATCATCCCGACGAAGAACGGCGAGATCATCGCCGCCAGTGCCGTTGTGCCCGCCGCGAGCCCGATCTGTTCACCAGAGAAGCCGAGCGTCTGACCGAGCCATGTGCCCATCGTCACGGACCAGGCCCCCCAGACGAAGTACTGGAGGAACATCAACAGCGAGAGCTTGATCCGGACACTGAGCGACACGCGACAACCCTCCGATCAGGCGAGCGCGTTCCTGGCGAACGCGAAGCACTTCTTGACTTCTTCGACCGCGCCGGCCTCTCCTTTGTGCTCGTACTCGATGTAGGCGCGAATCGGCCAGCGTTCTTTCTTCAGTAGCTGCAGCACCTCCCGGATCGGCGTATCGCCGGTGCCCCATGCGACGTTGTCGCCCTGGTTCTTCTTACGATCCTTGATGTGCAGGTTGGTGATGCGGTCGTGATGCTCCCGGATGTAGGCCAGGGCATCGTTGTTGGCCGCAGTGAAGTGCCCGATATCGAGGTTGATCCTGAACTGCGGCGACAAGTTCAGCGCCGTCGCGAGGCTCTCCACCGTCGCGAACTCGTTGGGATCGCTGACATTCGAGTGATTGTGCATGGCGACGGTCATGCGGTGCTTCGCCGCGAATGGCACCATACGGCGGGCAGCCTCGAGCGTCGCCGACGCAGTGATGATCTCTGCGCCAAGCGCCGTAGCCATTTCGAAGCCGCGATCGATTTCGTCGTCGGAGAAGCTGGCGTTCGGGCTGTAGTTGAACGCGTACACCGTTATGCCGGAGGCTTTGAACGTTCTGCCAATCGAGCGGAAGTGATCGAGCGGCGTCTCCAGCCGCCACTTTCGTAGTGTTTCGCGCGCTTGCTGCGCCTGCTCGGGCGCGGCGCGTCCGCGCCCCGTGGTCGACACCGGCTCGATCTGTGGCGCCCACAGTTCGCACTCGGTGAGCCCGCACTCTTTCATCGCGGCGATGACTGGACCGGCCAGATCACTACCGGCTGGACGCATCAACTCGCGGAAGGAATATGTCTGCACACCGAGCCGCACGCCCGCGACAGTCTGCGCCGCAGCAAGCACGGGCCACGCCGCTGAGGAAAGGGTCAGCGCCCCGAACTCTCGTCGAGTCATCATCGAAGTGCCCTCGTGGTCGATTCGCGAGTCCCTCGTCGTACGTAGTGTCCGGCCTTAGCCGGACTGCCTTTAATACAGAGCGAACGAATACAGTCGATCTCCGGCGGCGACGAGCACGTGCTGGCGGCCATCGACCAGATACGTCTGTGGAGCGTTCGTGACGTTGCCGATCCTTGCGTGCCACAGTGGGTGGCCGTTCGCGGCATCGAATGCGACGAAGTTTCCAGACACATCGCCCGCGAAAAGCAGTCGGCCAGCCGTGGTCAGCAAACCCGGACTGCGCGGACCGTCGGTTGCCGCCTTGAATCGGTGTTTCCACGCTGCTTTGCCCGTCCTGTAGTCGATCGCCACGATGTAGTTGCCCACGCCACCGACCGTGATTTCATCCTTGCCGCCGAGGCCCATCGCTCCACGCGGATCGAGCTCGGTCAGGTAGTACATCGCGTAGTTCTCGGCCAGCGGCACATACAGCAGGCCCGTGTCCGGACTGAACGCCTGCGGTGGCCAGTTGGTTGCGCCGCTGTTGTTCGACGACACCAGCGCACCGCCCACATGATGATCCTTCTCGGGTATCCGAACGGGCTGTCCCTTGGCGTTCAAGCCGCTCGCCCAGTTCGCTGTTTCCGAGAACTGACTCGTGACCAGCCGTTCACCCGTCGTCCGATCCAGCGTGAAGTAATAGCCGTTACGGCTCGCGGTGAGGACGAGCTTGCGCCGGCGCCCGTTGATCTCACCGTCCACGAGCACTGGTGTCTGCGCCGAATCCCAGTCGTGGGTGTCGTGCGGAGATGTCTGGAAGTACCAGGCCATCTTCCCGGTGTCCACGTGCACGGCAACGATCGAGCACGTGAAGAGATTGTCACCGGGCCCGCGCGGCGCCGACGTGTAGGCAGGCGTGGGGTTACCGGTGCCGAAGATATAGAGGCGCGTCTCGGGGTCATAGGCGCCTGGCAGCCATGGGTGTCCGCCGCCATTCCTCGCCGCGTCCAGGTCTTTCCAGGTCTCCAGTCCAGGATCACCCGGCTTCATCGGGACGCTGTAAAAGGTCCACTGCATATCACCGGTTTCGGGGTCGAAGGATTGGAGATACCCGGGTGAATCGAGATCGTTGCCCGTCCCGACGATCACGTGGTTGTCGACGACGACGGGTGCGGACGTCAGGAAGTACTGCTGGTTGAAGTTGGCGATTTCTTTGTGCCAGCGCTCTTTCCCTGTGCGCGCGTCGAGCGAGATGAGGAAGTCGTCTGGCGTGACGAAGAACAGGTAGTTGCGCCACATGGCCGCGCCGCGGTTGCCGATGTGCGTGCCGCCGCGCGTGCGCCAGAAGAATCGCCACAGCAGGTGACCGTCCTGCGCATCCAGCGCCCAGACATTGTCGGGTGCCGTCACATAGAGGACGCCGTTGACGGCGAGTGTGGCGCCCTTGATGGTGGTGGCGCCGACGAACTCGCTCTCACCGACGCCGCCTTCGATGATGGCAGGCGGTGCGGGTCCAAACGGCGGGACAACCGTCGCCGTGCCAGGGCCGGCCGTGAACGCCGTCGTCCACGCCAGGCCAAGGTTTTTCACGTTCGACTGATTGATCTGCTTCAACGCGCTATATCGCCGCGCCGAGTAGTCGCCGGAATATGTGGGCCAGGAATCGGATAGCGGCTTCAGGATCTCTGCCGGGTCCAGACCGATCTGCTGCGCCGAAAGGGACGCAGTCACTATCAGAGCGAACGCCAGTGAAAGGGGCTTCATTTGAACGTGCTCAAATAGGCGGTGACGTTGTGAATGTCCGCATCCTTGTACTTCCGAAGCAGATCGCGATGAGCCTGCAGCGGATCCGCGATGCTGACCTGAACGCCGTTCGCGATCCGAAACGAGCGACGTCCGCCGTCGGCGGTCTTGAGCGCCACGACGAAGTCATCCACCCGTTCGAGTTGCCCCTGGATCTTTTCTCCAGAGGGCAGCGTTACGGTGGCTGTCGGGGGTCGCGGGCGGGCCGGTGGGGGAGCGCCGCGACTGACCACGCTCCCGGGCATGAGCCAGCTCTGTTGCAGCATCCGGGGATCCGAGATTCGAGTCGCGAGCCCCTGCAGATCTCCGGTCGCCGAATGACACGAGCCGCACGTCTCGGTGAAGTATTTCTCGCCGGTGGCGGTGTCGCCGACCATGATCGATGCCGGCCGATCGCGTGAGGCGTCGTAGCCGGCAACTTTGAAGCTATGCATGAACGCCGCGAGATCGACGATCTGCTCGGCCGCGAGCGCAAATGCGGGCATCCCGCGATCAGGTCGACCCGCGCGGATGACGGGTCCAATCAGCTCACCTCTCTGATCGTCGAGCACGAGCTGGGAGCGCAGCAAGCTTGGTCCCCCGTCGCCGCCCCGTGTGTCGGCGCCGTGGCAGAACGCACAGTTCGTGCTGAACGTGACGCGTCCGCGTTCCACGGCTGCTTGATCTTCCTTGCGCTCGGGATATGCGCCGATACCGGCACCGCCAATCCGGCCGCGACCTGATGGAGCAGGGGTTTGCGCCTGTTGCGCGACAACGAACGCAGGGACAAGCGAGAGCGTCGTGACGATCGCGAGCGTGCGAGCCAGCGTCATGAGCGCGTTATTGCACCAGGTACGGTCTGAGCACCGCGGTCCACAGTTGATATCCCTGTGGCCACAGGTGGAGGCCGTCCTCGACGTACAGCTCGCGTCGTGGTTTTTCATCCCACCCGAGCATCAGATTGTCGAAATCGAGAAACGCGAGCCGATCGTCGCGCTCGCAAATCGTCCTGATGACTTGATTCGCCAGCCGCATCCGGTCCACCTGCAGCCAGCGAAGTGGACTTGGCTTGATGCCGATGTAGAGGATGCGGGTCTCGGGCAGCCGGGTCTGGACAGCACGCACGAATCGCTCGAAGTCCACACTGACCTGTTCTGAAAGCTTTCCACCGCCGATGTCGTTGTCACCCGCGTAGACGACGACCAACCGTGGCTCATATCGCAGAACGAGACGATCGATGTACTTCAAGGCGTCAGACAACTCGGTGCCGTCGATTCCCCGGTTGATGATCTTGAGGTCAGGGAAATACGAGGCGACATCCCATCGGCGAATGGTTGAACTGCCGACGAACACGATTTGATGCTTCAGCGGCGGCGAAACCTTGTCGGCCTCGTCATAGGCCGCCACAAACCTCTCCCAGCGGTCGGGCTGTTGCGCGAGCGCTGTTGAGGCCGCCAGCATGGCACCCAGGAAAACAGCCGTCCTCCGCATGCGCGAAAGGTTAACATCAATTCATGCGCTATCTCGTTACTGCGCGTGTGAAGCCGGGCCGGCGGCCGGCGCTCGATCGAGCCATCCAGGAGGGGAGCCTGGGGGCGGGTTCAGTCGCCGGAGACGAGTACGTTTACGACATGTCACAAGCGCGCCAATTGCCCGATGGGTCGGTCAAGTGGGTGGAGACCTGCTTCTGCGCCACGCCGCTCGAGGAAGAGCGGCCTTATTGGGAGTCTTATTTCGACCTGCTGTCGATCAAGGACGCACACGCCCGCAGCCGTTGCCGCCACGAAAACGGAACCGAGTACTGGGCATGTTCCACGTGCGACTGCACCGAGCGGCTCGAAGCACGATTGAAGGAAAAGGGAGAGCCTTTCTGTAAGTTCGATCGTCCAACCACAAAGTGAGGCGTGCCGCTCTCTCAATCCTCTTGATTGTCCTGGCGGGCTGCGCGACATCGCGGCCGGCGCCATCCGCGACGACACCTGTTCCACCCAATCCGCTCCCGGAAATCACTCGACTCATCGAACGGGGTTGCTACACCTGCCTCGAGAAGGCTCATGCACTGGCCCGCGAGCATGCGGTTTCCCAGCTGGCGTTCGAGACGGCCGCCATCCTTGCCTTGCGATCGCTCGAGTTGGGACTTCCCGCAGCCGCATGGCTCAGCGAGGCGCAGACGCTGGCCGATGGCGACGCCGCGAGACTCGAGTACATGGAGATGGTGGCGGCGATTCCCCCGGATCCATTGAGCGGGAATCGCGACGATCTGCTCAGCGAGACCCGCGCCCGAAATCGCGACCGCACGCGGGCGCCAGCCTGGCGGCAGTCGCTGACGTCCGGACCGGGGTCAGAGGTGTTCAAGCGATATCTCGACATCGCGCTCGTGTGCTCGATCGATGTGTTTCGCGAGAGTCGAGAGGAGCTGGTCAAGGAAATCGTGGATCGTCCGGTTCCTGTGCTCGAGTACCGTGCTGGTATTTGCGATAGCCGATTCGTGACACAGCTGTCTGGTGTGCGCGTGGGCGACCCGGACTTCGTCGACGCAGACTACGTGCTGGGAAAGTACGCGCTCGAGAATCGTAAGGGTCAAAACCAGGAGGAGGCGCTGCGTCTTTTTCGCTCGGCTGCAGCCGCCTTCCCGCAGTCGCCGGCCATTGCGACCAACGTCGGTAATCTGCTTCAGGCATGGGAAGACTGGCCGCAGGCTCTCGCTGCGTACGACACGGCGATTGCTCTCGTGCCCACGCATCCGGATGCCCTCATTGGCAGGACGGTCTCCTTGTCCTACCTCGAACGCCATCAGGAAGCCATCGATACTGCCACTCGGCTCATCGACGGCGGCCGATGGTTTCTCGGTCAGGCGTACTACTGGCGAGGGTGGAACTACTACTACATGGACAATGCCAACGCGGCGCGCGTCGAGGCCGATCGTGCCCGCACGCTCATGGTGAACGCGGCCGTCTTCGTCCTCTCCGGCATGATCGAATGGCGCCTCACAAGACCGACGACCGCTGAAAAGGAATTCGAAGAGGCCATCGTCATGGACGCGGGGCAGTGCGAGGCAGCCCTCATGCTCGGTGGTGTCCGATCCGACCTGAGAAAGACTCCTGAGGGCATTGCCGCCCTGGAACAGGCGCGACAGTGTTTCGACCTGTCGATTACGGTCCGTCGTCGGGCGATTGGAGTGATCAACGATGGCTCCGGAACACCGGAGACCAAGGCGCGTGAAATCGCGCGGCACGAGCGCGCCATCGCGCGCGCAGAATCGCGACGAGCAGACGCTGAGAAGGCGATTGCCACCCTGCGGAAGCGGACGCGATGAGTCTCAGTCTACGCGCGGGCTGAAGCCCGCGCTCTACGTTCACGGCTACTGACAGCCCACGCTCTACGGTTCCGGCTACTGACCGACGACGATTTCGATGTCGCGGACCACTTCAGCTGCGGCAACGCCGATTCGATTCATCGGCAGTGGCCGGCCGTTGCGCGTAACGCGCTTGATCGTTAGACCTGGTGCAAGGCCGTCGAGCGCAAACTCGAACTCTCCGATGGGGCCGGTCAGCTCGAAGCGTCCGCTCGAATCAACAGGAGATTCCGGCACCGGATAAAGAGCGGACACCCTGAGCAGCTTCTGTTCGGCCACAATCGATGTCGCACGCGAGGACTGCGGCACATTCTCCTCGTACACAATGCGACCTGCGACAAGGCTTGGTCGATCGATGACGATCCGCACGTCCTCGAATGCTTCCGCCATGACCTCGGTGGTTGCGATTCCGATCAGCGGTCCCTGCTCGGATTCGGCTCGCGCCAGGAGCGTCAACGCGCCGAGTGCGAGACCGGAAAGCGCGAACGACCCTCCGGGATCGGACACGATCCAGATGCCAGATCTCTGGCCTTCTGGATCGCCGTAGTCGATTGTGATGCCCTGGGGCGCAACGCCAACGGGCCAGAACACGACACCTGACACGCTGAAACGCTGCGGCGCCGTGAGCAGGATGTCGATCCCTTCAGCATTGACGCCTTCGAGCAGCGTGACGGCGCTCCCTGGTTCCTGGTCTGGAACCCCGGGATACCACGACCAGTTCGCGGTGCGCGCTGCCGCGACCGCCCTGTTGCGCTCTTCTTGAGTGGTCTCCGCGGCATCGACGGGCTGCCTGGTCGGCATCGACAGATTCAAGGCACCGACGAGGTACTCGCCGGGTGGGAGATCGCGGATCTCATATCGCCCGTCGAGCTGACTGGTGGCCTTCGCTTCGAAGAGGACCTGCCGTCCGCGTCCGGAGCCTGGAAGAGCCAGCTGTACCTGGACGTTGGGAGCCGCGCTGCCGTCGGGACGAATGACGCGGCCTGCGATGCTTGCACTACGGTGAAGTGTCACCTGAACGTCGAGCGCTTGCGCGTCTACCGCGAGATCGACGAGCGCCCCTTCGCTGAACGACATGGTGACTTCGTCGGGTCCGGGGAGCTGTCTGCTGGTGTACCCCGGTTTGGACGCGAAGACTCGATAGCGACCTTCCGGAAGTCCGGTGAAGCTGAACGCGCCGCTGGCGTCTGTTCTTACCGTCCGCCTCCGAACAGCGACACCCTGATCGTTCACTCGCCCCAGGGTAACGGTGGCGTCGGCGACGAGCTCGGCGTCGATGGTAGCGACGGCACCGGCAATGCGTCCGTTGTCGGCGTCGCTCGGGGACAGTACCTGCCCATTCGCCGCGGGAGCGAACAGCAGCGCGGCCACGATACCCAGGGTCCGGCGCATGTGCAGCATTGTAACGGGGTCAGGCCCCTTCACAAATCAGCACGCCCCCCCCTGATAATGAGCGGGATGTCGGCGTTGTTCCGGGTCTTCGTGATTGTGCTGGCCGTAGCGGCGGGATTGGCGCCAATTGATGCTCATCTGGTCGAGCGCTGGTACTCCACCAGCATTTATCCGGTTATCCAACGCCTCCTGACACCAGTTTCCAATCTCTTCCCGTTTGCCGTGTTGGACGTCGTGGTGGCGGCGGCGCTCTGTGCAGTCCTTGTGATCGTGGTTCGCAGTGTTCGTCGGTCGCGCCGCAAGAAGACCTGGAAACCAATTCTCCTCATCTGCGCGCGGCTGGTGTCGGCGAGCGCCGTGATCTATCTCGTATTCCTCGCGATCTGGGGGTTGAATTACCGGCGAGTGGCGATGAGCGAGCGGCTGGTCCTCAACCGTGAGCCGGCCTCCACACAAGGCATCCTCGAACTCGGTCGTGTGGCCGTCCAGCAACTGAACACCCTGCACCAATCGGCGCACGCCGAGGGATGGCGAACGTCACCGTGGCGCGACCGCCCGATGACGAATGCGTTCGAGTCGGTTCTGGCGCGACTCTCGGACGCGCGTCCTGCAGTTCCAGGACGATTGAAGTCGTCGATCATCGGACCGTACTTCCGATGGGCCTCTGTCGATGGCATGATGAATCCCTTCGGTCTCGAGGCGCTCGCGAATCCTGACTTGCTGCCGTTCGAAAAGCCATTCGTCGCGGCTCACGAATGGGCACACCTGGCGGGGTATGCCGACGAATCAGAAGCCAGCTTCGTTGGGTTCCTTACCTGCGTTCGCGCCGCCGCACCTACCGCCTACAGCGGTTGGCTCTTCTTGTACTGGCAAATCAACTCCGAGGTCAGCGCCGCCGATCGACAGCACTTGGCTTCGGCTCTGCAGGACGGCCCGCGTCAGGACATCACCGCCGTGGCAGAGCGGGTGCGCCAGGGACAAATACCCGTGGTGCGCGATGCTGGATGGCGTGTTTACGACGAGTACCTCAAGGCGAATCGCGTCGAGGAAGGCGTGCGAAGCTACGGGCTCGTGCTGACTCTGCTCGCGCGTGCACGCTTCGAAGATGGGTGGATCCCAGTCAGGAAGAGCGAATGATTCTACCTGCGGATGCGCGGCGGAGGCGATCCTGCACGGCCGCCCACAGCCCGTGATCTGAGAAACCGCGCACGAGAATGACGTCGGCACCGGCGGCGTCGAGCTCGCGCAGCGTGGTGTAGAGCTTCGACGCCACGACATCGGGTGCCTCCTCGGAACCGATGGCGCGAAGGATCAGTCCCGCATGCGATCCGAGTGAGTCGAACACAGAACGATCTTCTTCCGCCGCGATCACGCCGACGGATTTCCCTTCCGCCAGCGCGATACCAGCGGCGTCGATCAGTGACGGAAGCACTGAACCGATCTCGCCTTCGTACAGTGTCAACACGGCACGAGGCGAGTAGTGCTTCTCCAACATGCCGGGAGAAGGCGTCGGCGCATTCCCGGATCCCGGATCCCGAGTCCCGAGTGCCGGATACATGCGCACCCGTCGAACGACCTTGCGCAGCATCTCGATTGTCACTGCGCCCGGCCGGAGCACCGTCGGCGCGTCGCCGGTGAGGTCGACCACCGTCGACTCGACGCCGATGGTGGTCGAGCCGCCATCGAGAACGAGATCGATCCGGCCGTCGAGATCCTCGATGACGTGAGAAGCCTGCGTTGGGCTTGGGCGAGAGAAGAGGTTAGCGCTTGGCGCTGCGACAGGCACGGCGGCCGCGTCGATCAATGCCCGCGCGACCGGGTGTGCCGGCACGCGAACCGCCACGCTCGGGAGACCCGCGGTCACCTCGTCAGGTACTTGGGCAGAGCGGGGGAAGATCAGCGTCAACGGTCCCGGCCAGAAGTGCCGTGCGAGGCTCCGGGCACTCTTCGGAACGCGTGAGACGAGCGGCGCAATCGACTCGAACGATCCCACGTGCACGATCAGTGGGTCGGTCGCCGGACGCTGCTTGGCCGCGAACAACCGCTTTACCGCCGCACGGTCGAGGGCATTCACCCCCAGCCCGTATACAGTCTCGGTCGGAAACGCGACCAGGCCGCCATTGCGCAGGCATTCCGCCGCGCGGGCGATGGCGGCGGGATCGGGGGCGTCCGGCGCGACCCGAATGATGTCGGTCATGACGCCTACATCGTAGTGCCATGAGCGGATTCAGTACACTGGGCCCGCTATGTTCGAGGCCGCCGAAGTCGGGCGAAAGCTCCCGAAGAGTGAGTACAAAGCGCAGGTCCCGCAGTTGCGGTCGGAGTTGCTCGCCGTGCAGCAGGAACTCCGGCAGGCGTCGTTCCCGGTGATTGTTCTGTTTGCGGGTGTCGATACTGCGGGAAAAGGCGAGACGGTGAACCTCCTGAACGAGTGGATGGACCCTCGCTGGATCGTCACGCGCGGCTACACGGATCCCTCTGGTGAGGAACGCGAGCGGCCGCGGCTCTGGCGATACTGGCGTGATCTGCCTGCCCGCGGGCGCCTCGCCATGTTTCTGAGTGCCTGGTACTCATCCCCGATCCGCCATCGTGTCGCCGGGCGCGTCAGCACCGTAGAGTTCGATTCCCTGCTCGACCAGATTGCCGCATTCGAGCGTACGTTGACCGACGATGGCGCAGTCGTCGTGAAATTCTGGATGCACTTGAGCAAGAACGCTCAGAAGAAGCGACTCAAGGAGTTCGAGAAGGATCCCTTACAGCGGTGGCGCGTCACGAAAGAGCAATGGACGCACTGGGGCATGTTCGACAAGTTCGTCAGCGCTGCCGACCGCGCCATTCGTCGCACCAGCACCAACGCGGCGCCATGGCACATCGTCGAAGGCGACGACGAACGCTACCGCACGGTCGTCGTCGCCACCGAGCTTCGCGATGCGATCCGTCGCGGTCTCGAGCGCAGCGCGGATGCCACGCGGCGTCCGCGTGCAGCAAGTCGCGCGCCGCGGGCCGATGGCCCGCTGAGCGCCGTTCAACGCGTCGACCGCGAGTTCAACGTGCTCGACAACCTCGACCTCACGCAAACGATCAGTGACGAGGAGTTCGAGCATGAGCTGGCCCGGCTGCAGGCGCGATTGAATATGCTTCAGCGTCGAGCGGGCAAGCGCGGCGTGTCGACGATCCTGGTGTTCGAAGGGTGGGATGCCGCCGGAAAAGGGGGCGCCATCCGTCGCGTGACCGGGAGTCTTGATGCCCGCGATTACCAGGTCATTCCCATCGCGGCGCCGAACGACGAGGAACGTGCCCATCACTATCTGTGGCGATTCTGGCGACACCTCTCACGAGCAGGACGCCTGACGATCTTCGATCGAAGCTGGTACGGCCGCGTACTGGTGGAACGAGTCGAAGGCTTCGCGACAGAAGCGGAGTACATGCGAGGGTACGGTGAGATCGACCATTTCGAAGAGCAACTGGTGACCGACGGCATCCTGCTCCTGAAGTTCTGGATTCATATCAGCAAAGCGGAGCAGCTCAAGCGATTTCGCGATCGGAGCCGGACCAGCTACAAGCAATGGAAGATCACAGACGAGGACTGGCGGAATCGGAAGCGATGGGATGACTACACCGTGGCCGTCAATGACATGGTCGCCCGCACCAGCACGAAGATTGCCCCGTGGACGCTGGTCGAGGGCAACGACAAGAACTTTGCGAGGATCAAGGTGCTCAGGACCCTCGCGGATCGCCTGGACGATCGCCTGAAGAAGTAGCGGCGGGTCGTCAGACCCGCCAAGTCCGCATCACCGCGTGATGTGCCGGCTGAGGGCTCAGCGCGTGATGTGCCGGCTGAGCGTCTGAATCCATTCGGGGACCGGCGTTGGCGCCTCGACGCTCGCGTTGTTGAGCACGAGCTGCGCGCCGTCCAGCCGCTTGCCGTAGAAGCGCTGATTGGCATCGATGTCGGCGCGCACAGTACTTCCGTTGATGGTCACGCCGGCAAAGAGTCCCCGCGATCGTGAGTAACTGAGGATCTCCGCTCGCAGTTGCAGATCGGTGTTGGCCTGGGCGTCGCGGCCGACGGGCCCCGCTGCCACCGCGGCGTCAGCGCCGAACTTGAACTGGTTTCGCACGAACTGCTCGAGCCCACGCCTGTTCATGATCACGAGCACGAGGTCCGCGGCCTGGCCGCCAATCTGCAGGCCAACGCTTCCGCCAGTCAGCGTCATGAACGTCGGTGCCGACCAGCCACCTTCTGTGCGCGCGCTGAGGATGCCCCGTCCCCGCATGCCACCAAAGATGAAACCTGCCTTCAACGTGCCAGGAAAGATGGCGATGCCTTCGGCCTTCGTCGTAATCGATTTGGGAATGGATGTGTCGGAGGTCGCCATCACCTCGTTGAGGACGGCAATCGCCTCACGAACGCGGCTGGACTCCTCGGAGTTCGGTCCTTCCTGCGCCTGAGCCGTAAGCGACAACGTCAGGACAACGAGCGGTAGTCCAATCAGGCAGGTGGCCTTAATCATGTTCACATAATAACGACGATTCGGGATGACGCATGGTCTGGTAATCGGGGATGGCGTATGGTCCGGTAAGATAGCTCGATCCTTGATGACCGAAGAGGACCTGTCGAACACGACGATCCGGCGCTTCGACATTACCCGCCTGATCGCGCGCGGCGGCATGGGCGAGGTCTATCTCGCCAAAGACGCCGTGCTCGGCCGCGATCTCGCGCTCAAGATCCTTCGCCAGGGCGTCACGCGCGATTCGGATCGTCTCGAGCGATTCGTGCTGGAGGCGCGAGCCGCGTCCGCACTGAATCACCCGCATCTCATCGCCATCTACGACATCGGGGAGAGCTCGCCGAAGCGTAATGGGGCGCCGGTGGGTCCTCCGGTGCTCTACATAGCGATGGAGCTGGTGTCGGGGCAGACGCTTCGTGCCTGTCTCGAGGGAAATCCCCTGGGCCTCGAGCGCACAATTGATTTTCTTGCCCAGGTTGCCGACGCGCTCGACGCGGCGCATGCCGCCGGCGTGACGCATCGAGACCTCAAGCCGGAAAACCTGATGATTGCCGAGGGGGGCTACGCGAAGGTGCTGGATTTCGGTATCGCGAAGCTTCGCGCCGACCTCATGCAGGGTCAGGCTAAAGCCGCACACCACGATGCCGCTCAGGGAAGTCATGACCCGACGGCGACCGACGGCGGCCGTCTCCTCGGCACGCTCGGCTACATGTCGCCCGAGCAGGTACAGGGCCAGCCGACCGACTATCACACCGATATCTTCTCGTTTGGCTGCGTCCTTTACGAGTCAATCACCGGGAAGCGGGCGTTCCTCGGTCCAAATGCGTTCGCGACGCTGAAGCAGATCGTCGAGCACGAGCCCGAGCCGCTTGCGACGCACGTACCCGGTGTGCCCGATGGTCTCGAGCGCATTGTTCGCAGGTGCCTGGCAAAGGACCCCGCGCAACGGTACGGATCCATGCACGAGGTCGCCGCCGATCTGCGCGAGGTCCGTCGCAAGTTGGACGATACGGCGGTCGTCGAAGTCCCAGAACGTACCGATCGCCGATACCTCCTCATCGCCGGTGTCGGCGCACTCCTCGCGATCGGAACGGCAGGGTGGTGGCAAGCGGGACGCCGCCCCACGGCGACAGGCACCTCCGGACGTGTTTCGATCGAGCGTCTCACGACGACGGGCACGGCCATCGACGCAGCGATCTCTCCGGACGGCCGCTACCTGGCGTGGGTCGAGTCAGCGGGCGGCATGCAAGGCCTGCGACTGCGCCGCATCGATCAGGGACAGACGGTCGAACTCGTGCCCGCAGCCGTCGTCGGCTACTGGGGGATCGCATTTACCGCCGATGGCTCTGGTCTGCTGTATGCGACCAAGAGCGCCCAAAGTCCGGCCGGCCGCCTGTTCGCTGTCAGCGTGCAGGGCGGACCGTCGACGCCCGTCCTCGACGGGATCGACAGCACCGTCAGCTTCTCGCGCGACGGGAAGCGAATGGCGTTCTATCGGGCTGGGTTCCCGGAGCCGGGTCAGACCTCTCTTGTCACAACAGATATCGACGGTAACAGTCTGCGCCCATTAGCCACCGTCAAGGCGCCAGAGTTCTTCGTTCCCGCGTTTTTCGCGGCCCCGTCGTGGTCTCCGGATGGCCGGCGAATCGCGGCGGTCGTCCACAACGGAAGCACGGGAGACGCCGTCCTCGTGACGATCGATGCGCAATCGGGGGCGCGGCAGGAGTTCTCACGCCGTTTTCGCGATGCGACATTTACCGCGTGGCTACCGGACGGCTCGGGCATTCTCTTCGTTGCCGATCAGGCCGATGAGTTTCGCGAGTACCCACGCAAAGTCTGGTTGCAACCCTACCCGCGCGGCGAGCCGCATCGCGTGACCCCCGATCTGCTCGAGTACCGAAACGCGTCGGTGCGGTCGGACGGGATGGCGTTTGTCTCCGTGGGACTCGACGCGGCATACACGCTGTGGCGGATCCCGATTCAAGGCGGCAGCCCACAGCGGATTGCGTCGGAGCGATACGACGGGTTGCTTGGCGTAGCGCCGCTGCCGGACGGTCGCACGATCGTCAGCTCGGGTGAGCGCGGAAATACGCAGCTCACGTTGCTGGGCAGCTCGGGAGGAAACCGCCAGATCCTCACAAAGGACGGGACCAACTTGTGGCCCGCCGTGACGCCCGATGGATCCACGGTGGCCTTTGTCTCCAACCGCGATGGTCAAACGGGCATCTGGCGCATGAACGTGGATGGAACTGATGCGCGCCTGCTCGCGCACCTGCCGCGTCCATCCTGGTTGTCCATCACGCCCGACGGGCGATTCGTGGTCTGTGCCTCCGTTGGTGAAGCTGGATCGGCGGTGGCGACGTGGCGCATCTCGATCGATGGTGGTGCTCCGACGCTGATTGCCGCCGGCATCGACCGCCCGGCGGTTTCACCGGATGGCAAGTACCTGGCGGGGATCAACGTCGCGCCCAGGGCGAATCGGCTGACGCTGGTGACCATGCCTCTGGACGGAAGGGCGCCGCCGCGCGAGCTGGGCACCATCGCCCCCGCTACCGCCAACGGCCTGATGGAGTGGACGGCGGACGGTAATGGGATCCTGTTCTCGACGGTCGAACGAACGAACGTCTGGGTGCAGCCACTCTCTGGTGAACCGCCGGTGCGCGTCACCGACCTGGCGACACTCGACATCGTCCGTGGACGTCGCACACCTGATGGCAAGAGCCTGATCGTCGCACGCGGATCAGCGCAAACGGACGCGTATCTCGTATCGAACTTCCGCTAAACAAGAGAAACTCCCAACTCCCACCCCTCGACCATGCTCGGGGTGGCCTGAGCGAAAGTCGAAGGCCAAACTCCAACTCCCAACCTGTTATTGGGAATTGGAAGGTGGGAATTGGGAGTTGATTTGTTTCAGCGTCCTTTCTAATTCCAGCTGTAGCTGACCGTGACGCTGATGTTGGCCTCGATAGGTGTGTTGTTTAGGAGCGTGGGAGTGAATTCCCACTGGCGCGCCGCGTCCATCGCCGAGGCGACGAATGCCGCCGGCGCGTCGGTGCTGGTGCTGTGAAGATCGCTGAACTGACCGTCGATCCCAATGCGTCCCGTCAGCTTGACGACCGTCGCCTGCGCCGTCACCCCGGTTGGGCAGACGGGGTTGACATGCAGCGTTTTCGTCGGTGCCTTGATTTGCCCGCCGATGCCGCCGGTGAACGTGCTCTGCATCTTTGGCTCGATTCGAACCTGGCCCCGACGCTGTGTCGGCCCCGGCGTCGTCGTTCCCGGCGGAGCCGTTGGTCTCGACGTATTGAGATCTGTGCTGGAGCAGGTGACGTGGATCGTCTCCTGAACGGTCCCCATGGGCAGCATGATGTGGCGGCGCACAGTTGAGCCCGGCTCCGCACGAATCACGTTCCTGACCGCCGTGAACCCGGGGAGTTCGGTGACGAGCTCGTAGTCGCCGGCCGCCAGACTACGGAACGCGAACGAGCCGCTCCGATCGGTGAGAGCATTTTGCGAGCTGCCGTTGTCCACTTGTGTCAGCCTGACCGATGCGCCTGGCAACAGGCCGCCGTACTGGTCGTAAAGGACGCCTTCGATCGTGCCTCCTGATGGCTGGCCCTGAGCAGCCGGCGCCGACGAATGTGCCGATGGAGAGGCAACGGGCCGTGTTTCCGGTCGGGGCGAGAGAATGGGCACCGTACCCTGCGGGACCGCGCGAACGTCCGGCGCGGACGTAATCGGCGTGTTCGCACCTGTCGCAATCGTGGTGTTCGCGACCTGAGTATTTCCCGACACGGTGGCGACCCCGATCGACACGGTGACGGCAGACAGCACAGCGACAGTAGTCGCACGCATGACGGCAGACAGTGGTTCACGATTGACACGCGCGGCGAGCATGGTTCGGACCCTCCCTTCGAGCGTCGAGTGATGGGCAATGGCGATAGCCGGTGACCAGGAACGGCGCTGCGCGAACTCGCGCGCCACGCCGAGCAGATGCGCCGCGTACTCCGAACCACTGATACCGGACGCGAGGACGAGGTCGTCGCAGGCGCGCTCACCTTCGTGACGCAATCGGTGGTACGCAATCCAGAGCATCGGGTTGAACCAGTAGACGGCGCGCAACAGGTTTGCTGTCAACGCAACGACCCAATCGCCGCGTCGCACGTGCGCCAACTCGTGATGGAGGACCGCATGGATGCGATCGTGGGTCCACCCCTGCGCTGCGGCGGGAAGCAAGATCGTCGGATTGAGCACGCCCCACGTCGCGAGCATCGTTGAATGCCGCGAGGAAAGCAGCCGAACGTGTCGGCGAAGCCCATACCGTCGGGTGACGTCATCAGCGAGATCGCGCCACGGACCCGCGGATACCGGCTCCGATTCAGCCGAGAGCGTTCGAAGCCGCCATAGCCCCGCCATCAGAATCGCAACGCCAACGACGACACCGGCGACCCACGCCGACGCCATGATGATGGCGAGGGAGGGAAGCCTGCTCAGTCGAGAAACGTTCGCGCGGTCAGTGCCCGTCGAGCGAGTGACTGGCGAGGCGCCTGGTTCGCTGACCAGGCGCAGCGTCGAACTGGCAGGTGACGCGGACCAGGTGACCGGCACGGGAATCGACCACGCCGGCATGAGCAGTTCCAACGCAGGGATGCAGAGACACCCGAAGAGCGCAGTGGTGAGCACCCAATGCCTCAACGCAGCCGATCGTCGGCGCAGCACAGCCGAGGCGCCGAGCGCGACGAGAATGAGAAGGGCGATCTTGATGGTGACGCTGAGCAGGAACATCATCGCGCGCCGTCCTTTCGGGCCTTCTGTGCGAACTCGGCGATCCTGGCCTTGGCAATCAGATCCGCGATGCGATCGAGTTCCTCGCCGGAGACGCGCGTGGCTTCACCGCCGAGCAGCGCTGCGACCGCTTTCTCCGCCGACCCGTCGAAAAAGGTGTCCACGAGGTGCTTGAGTGCCGACTTGCGGGCGGCATGACGCCGCACCGCGGCGGTGTAGACGTAGCGCACGCCTTCTTCCTCGTGCCGGACATGTCCCTTCTCTTCCAGCACGCGCAGCTGGGTGCGGACGGTCGAGTAGCTGGGCGACCCGGGAAGGTCCTCCATGACTTCAGCAGCGGTGGCCCGGCCGCGCCTGAAGAGGACGTCCATGATCTGGCGCTCCCGTCTGGTCAGCACCGCATGCAGGTTCTCGGGCATGTTATGTACCTCGCACTAGTGTTATAGAAATAACATCAGCACCGGAGGGGTTGTCAAGGGCCCGGGGCGAATCGGGTATCCTGTCGTCGTGCAACTGGGGCTTCCGTTCGGCGAGGCCGGAGCGCGGGCGCCGGTGGTCGACGATGCCCTCGCGCCTCCAACCGCCGGCGCGATTGCACCAATCTACTTCGTGCGTCATCGTCGCGCGCGCCGATACCTGCTCCGCGTCGAATACGATGGCCGTGTCCGCGTCACGATTCCGCGCGGAGGATCGCGCCGGGAGGCCGATGCCTTCGCGCAGCGCCACGTCGAATGGGTCCTGCGGCAGCGGGCGGTGTTGTCGCGCAGCCGCTTTTCCGCCGACGACCGACGGCGACTTCGCGCGCAGGCGCAGGCGGAGCTCCCGAAGCGGTTGCGGGAGCTCGCTGACACACACGGTCTGTCGGTCACGCGCGTCAGCATCCGCAATCAGCGGACGCGGTGGGGTTCGTGCGGGCGTGACGGGCACGTGTGCCTCAATTGGCGGCTCGTCGCCATGCCACAGTGGGTTCGCGATTACGTCATCATTCATGAGCTGATGCACCTCAAGCGGCTCGATCACTCCGCGGCCTACTGGCGCCTGGTCGCAGCGGCCTGCCCCAGGTATCGCGACGCGCGCCAGTGGCTGCGCGCTCACGGACCCGAATTGCGTTAACCTGTGTGAATCCATGCCGTGTGGCATGTGGTCCAAGAAGATGAGGGCCCGTGCATGAGCGTGTCGAGGCGGCAGGCAGTGGTTGTGCTGGCGGCGGCTGGAGTCCTCGGACCGGTGTCACTCTGGCTGACAAGTAGAGACGCGACGTCTGCCGAGGGCGAGGTGTTTCCCATGCAGAAAAGCGACGCCGAGTGGCGAGCGGCGTTGCCATCTAATCGCTACAGGATCCTTCGCGGTCACAGCACGGAACGGGCGTTCTCCAGCCCGCTCAACGCAGAGAAGCGTACTGGAGCTTTCGTCTGCGCAGCCTGTGGTCAGAGACTGTTTTCGTCGGAGACCAAGTTCGAGAGTGGATCGGGCTGGCCGAGTTTCTGGCGCCCCCTCGACGATGCGGTGGGCACGAGGATCGATCGCAGTTGGTTGATGGTGCGAACCGAAGTGCATTGTTCACGATGCGGAAGTCATCTCGGGCACGTGTTCGGCGATGGACCTGCGCCCACCGGCCTCCGATACTGCATCAACGGCCTGGCGCTCGATTTCGTGATGGAGTCGGGAGTCATTTGAACAGGCCACGTCCGACCGTGCAGGAGTGCTTATGCGAACGCAGCGTGTCATCCTGATCGCGGCGGTCGTGCTGGCCGCCGGTTACGTATGGCTTCGTGGCGGATTCGACCGGTTGCACGCGGGCAGCCAGGCGGCGCCGACGACTGCGGCTGCACAGAACGGGCTTCAGAAGGCCACGTTCGCCGGCGGATGTTTCTGGTGCGTCGAGGCCGACTTCGACGCGGTCCGCGGCGTGATTTCGACGACCTCCGGGTACACCGGTGGTCGTCCCCCTAATCCGACCTACGAGCAGGTCTCACGCGGCGGAACAGGACATGTCGAAGCGGTCGAGATCGTCTTCGATCCTTCGGTCGTGACCTACGACCAGTTGCTGGATCACTTCTGGCGCAACGTCGATCCGTTCGTGGCTCACCGTCAGTTCTGCGATGTGGGCGATCAATATCGGCCCGAGATCTTCGTGCACTCCGATGCACAGCGCACCGCGGCTGAGGCGTCGCGTCAGCGTGTGCAGAAGCGCTTCAAGCAATCGATTGTGGTGAAGGTCACCGGGGCGACCGCATTCTATCCGGCGGAGACCTATCACCAGGACTACCACAACACCCACTCCGTGCAGTACCGGTTCTATCGCTGGACTTGCGGGCGCGATGCCCGCCTTCGCCAGATTTGGGGCGATAGTTAATTCAAAGGTAGTCATGAAATGGACGCCCGAGCGCATGCTCGTGCGCCTGGACGGCGATCGCGAGCTCGCGGTGCAGCTCGCCGGAATCTTTCTCGCCGAGTACCCGGATATGCTGCAACGGTTGCGTGACGCCGTGACCGCAGGGTCGGTGGACGAAGTACGCCGCGCCGCTCATTCGCTGAAAGGATCGATCTCCAACTTCATCGATGGAGGACCGACGGCGACTGCCTTCGAGCTGGAGACCCTGGGACGAAACGGTCAACTCGACGGCACACGCGCGTTAGTCGACCGGCTGGATCGAGAGCTCATCGCGCTGAGCCAGTGCCTGCGCGAGTTTCAGTCGAAGGGCCTTGGCTGAGACCTGGACCGAAGACCGATCAACAGTGCTCTTCGAACGCTTGTCTGAGCATGTCGGCAATCGAGCGAGCGTCACGCGTCTCGATCTGCCGTCGCTCTAGCATGTAGACGAGCTTGCCGTCCCGCAAGAGAGCCACCGAAGGTGAGGACGGCGGGTAAGGAAGGAAGGCCCGACGGGCGCGCTCGGTCGCCTCGATGTCAGCACCCGCGAAGACCGTTGCCACGACGTCTGGTCGCCGCGCGTGCTCGAGCGCCATCACGATGCCCGGCCGCGCTTTCCCGGCCGCACATCCGCAGACAGAATTCACGACGATCATCACCGTTCCCGGCGCGGCGAGCGCCTGGTCGACATCAGACGGCGACCGAAGCTCCCGCACACCAGCATCGGTAAGCTCCGCCCGCATTGGAGCAATGAACTGTTCTGGATAAGGCATGTCTGGATTTTACCCTGAGGACTGATCTATCCGCCGCGGGTGTGCATCTCGAGGTGAGGATCGCGCCGCAACCGATCCAACGGAATGAGCGGCGATCGATCGCGCGACGCGAGTCGTTCCTCTGCGCCGCGGTCGCTGCGGACTTCCCAGGTCGCTCTGATCAGTTGCGCCAGGTGTTCGCTGCTCGCGCCGGTGCGCAGCGGACGACGCAGGTCAGTCCCATGCGCTGCGTAGAGGCAGAGGTACCAGAGACCATCCGCCGTAAGCCGGCTGCGATCGCAGCTCTCACAGAACGGCTCGGTCGTCGACGAGATGATGCCGAAGGTCGTCCCGTCCGGCAGCGTGTATCGGTCGGCCGGTGCTGAAGACTCCTCGATAACGGGGGTGATGGCGCCATACTGCGCCGTCAGCACATCGAGCATCTCGCGACGCGACACGACTCGAGGCATCGACCAGTGAGTTGCGCCGCCGACGTCCATGTACTCGATGAAACGCACTTCGGCGCCGTGCCTTCGGCCGAACTCCAGCAGGTCCACCAATTCATCGTCGTTTACCCCGCGGATGACCACGGTGTCGAGCTTGAGTCCTGGAAAGAGCGGAGCGGCCGTGGCGATGCCATTGAGCACGCGGTCGAGCTCGTCGAATCGGGTGAGGTGCTGGAAGCGCTCGGGTCTGAGCGTGTCCAGGCTGACGGTGAGACGGTGGAGCCCCGCGTCACGAAGCGCGCCCGCTTGCGAGGCGAGCAGTACGCCGTTGGTCGTCATCGCCAGATCGCGGATTGCCGGGCGGACAGCCAGGCGCTCGATCAGCTCTGGCAAATCGCGCCGCAGCAGCGGTTCGCCGCCCGTGAGCCTGACCTTGTCGACACCGAGCGATGTGAAGACATCGACCAGCGTTTCAATCTCCTCGAAGTGCAGGATGTCCTCGCGCGGCAGCCACACGTAATCCGTCTCGGGCATGCAATAGCTGCAGCGCAGATTGCACCGGTCGGTGACGGATAAACGCAGGTTCCGGAGCGGCCGCTGGTGTCTGTCGAGGATCACTGGATTCATTATGACAGGCCAGACGCCGGGTCTGTAGAACAAGACCGCCCTACCTTCAGATCACGGATAAACGCCGGCGATCGTGCGGCAAGAAGGGCATCGACGCGCGCTGGCCGCCGAAGGTCCGACCCCATCGGCCTGGCACCTGCGCTCCACAGGACGGGCAGCTGCCGTCGGGCGTCAGGTTGTACTTCTGTATCAGGTAGCCATGCCGGCCCACCAGCAGGTCTCGACAGTGAGGGCAATAGGTGTTTTCGAGGTCTCCCACGCGCCCCGGCAGGTTGCCTGCGTAAATGTATCGCAGGCCCGCTTCACGAGCGATCCGCGACGCACGCTGCAACATGGCTGACGTGGTCGATCCAACGTCGGTCATCCGGTAGTCGGGATGAAACGCTGTGACGTGCCAGGGAATATCCGCTGACACTCCCGCGAGAAACGCCGTCAGATGCCGTAACTCCTCCTCGCTGTCGTTGAACCCCGGGATCAGGAGCGTCACGATCTCGAGCCACACGCCGGCGCGATGCAGCCATGCGATCGTGTCGAGGATCGGCTGCAATCTCCCACCGAGCTCGCGATAGCGCCGATCGTTGAAGCTCTTGAGATCGACCTTGTAAAGATCGATGTGGGGGCGCAGGTACTCGAGCACCCGCTCGGTCCCGTTTCCATTCGACACGAATGCCGTCATCAACCCTCGACGACGGGCCTGCTTGAAGACTTCGACCGCCCATTCGACCGTGATGAGTGGTTCGTTGTACGTAGAGACCACGACCTGCGCTCCCAGGTCGACCGCTTCGTCGGCAAGCGCGTCTGCGGTGACGTCTCGTGGGTGCGATCCGGCGACTGGGTCGCGCAACGCCTGCGACGTGACCCAGTTCTGACAATAACTACAGTGCAGGTCGCAACCGAGCATGCCGATGCTGTAGGCGAGCGCACCTGGGTATGCGTGGAAGAACGGCTTCTTTTCGATCGGATCGCACTGCACGCCGCCGACGTATCCGAATGGCACTCGAAGACGCCCGCCCTCATTGAATCGGACCTTACACACGCCGGTGGCGCCCTCGGGGATCGGGCATTGATGCCCGCAGGCATGACAACGCAGACGTGCCCGGTCCAGGTGCTCGACCAGTTCGGGCGCCGCATCTGCCGTTCGCGCAGCGAGCACGTCCTGCAGGGTCATAGGTACACTTTGGACTTTGCACTTGCTAAGATCAAGTGCACATGCCGCTCATTCTGGTGACCAATGACGATGGTGTCCATTCCGAGGGAATCAAGACTCTGGCTGATGCGTTGCGACCACTCGGGGACATTACCGTGGTTGCGCCGATTCAGGAGGCAAGCGCCATTGGCCATGCGCTCACGCTGCGGCGGCCGTTGCGTATCGACCTCATCGCACCGAACATCTTTGCCGTAGACGGGACTCCTACAGACTGCGTGAACCTGGCGATCACGCACGTTCTCAAAGGCAAGCCCGATCTCATCGTCTCCGGGATCAATAAGGGCTGGAATCTGGGCGACGACGTGACCTACTCAGGGACGGTCTCGGGCGCGCTCGAAGGCGCCTTGCTGGAGATCCCCAGCATCGCGATCTCGACTCAACGCATCAAAGACGACTGCGAGTTCGGGCCGTCTGCGAGCGCGGCGGCGACCGTCGCCCAGGCGGTGCTCGAACGAGGATTGCCGAAATTCACGTTGCTCAACATCAACGTTCCCATGGGACCGACGAAGGGCTTTCGAGTCACCGTGCAAGCGAAGCGCAATCACGTGACGGTGGTGAGCGAGCGGACGGATCCGCGGCACCGTGAGTACTACTGGATCGAAGAAGGTGAGAACGAGTGGGAGCCGCATGACCGCTCTGACTATCAGGCTGTTCGTGATGGTTACATTTCCATCACGCCGCTGCAGCCGGACATGACGGCGTACGATGCGCTCGCGTACGTGGAGGGTTTGACGCTTCAGCCGACGTGATCTTCAGTGGCCTTCCTCGTGGTGTTTCTTCTCGTACTCGGCCTGTGCGACGTCCTTATCGCGCTGCACGAGCTTGGCTCGTGCTCTCGCCTTGTTGAACGAGTTCTGACGCGTATGCTCTGTACTGACCGAGCTGTGCGAGAGCAGACGCTCCAGATCGTGTCCATGACAAGTGGGGCACTCGGGCGTGTCGCCCGTGCGTATGAGCTGTTCGAACTCATGGCCGCAGCCGCGGCACTCGTACTCGTAAATCGGCATGGCAATAAAGTAGTCTCCCTGCCACTCCGAGCTCAAGGCTCGTGAGGTCGCTGTTCCGCATGCTACACTAGCCTTTCCGTCGGGGCGTGGCTCAGCCTGGTAGAGCGCTCGGTTCGGGACCGAGAGGTCGCTGGTTCGAATCCAGTCGCCCCGACCACCCACCTCACGATTTCCTGAGAAAGCCGAGTCGTTGCTCTCACTAACTGTTATTAGCTTTATCCAGCTATAAGCAGCTTTGTGGGTCAAATCGTGATCCGGAAGTGATCGGGGAGGCACACATGCGCCTCATCGTCTGCTGATGCCAGGCCCGTGATGCAGAGCGGCACGATCCCGTGGACGGCCAGGTGCGCCGCACCACTGGCGCCTAGTGGCATGAGCGCCGACGAGGGAGGAAAAGGGTCGACTGGCACACGTGCGTCGCCAGAAACATCATTGCTCGTTCATTCTCCGTGGGTTAGGCTCCCCTGCGGCATGTCAGCGCAGGGCAAAGTTATTCGCGGGCGGAAGCGAATGGTGACGCGGACGAGGCGCTCGAAGGCATCACCCGGCATGCTCGGGCGGACATTCGCAAGCTGTTTAGAGACGGCAAGTTGATTCCGGTCGATCAATGGCCGGGAGAGATCGCGGACGCCGTGAAGGCGATCAAGCACACACCGTTCGGTCCGACGATCGTGATGTATGACAAGCTGAAGGCGTGCGAGCTGATGGCGGGAAGCTCCAGCAGACTCGCCTCAGAGGAGCCGCCGATGCCAGTTGTTCGAGTGACGCCACGCACGCCCTCCTCGAGCTCGTTACGGACATAACCGAGGCAGCCCGCAAGATCGAGGCGATCTTGTAGCAGGTCGGGAACGGCCGACCGCCGCGGACGGCGACGGCTCGATGACGCACTGTCTCGTGACGGCCGGGGTCGGCGATCCTCGTCGCCTCGTCGGCGAACCGGTGCGGGTGACTCCCAACAGAAGGCCCCGAACTCGCGGTGTTTCGAACACCGCGACTCGTCGCCGTTGGACAGCACCCGCCTCGCCGAGATCGCCACGATCCCGGCGCGTCGCCACGCTCGAAGATGAGTATCACGTGTGCGTAATTGAACAGCTCACGAAAGGCCGATCTGCTACCGTTCGCGCCTTCTCGGCAACACGGGCGGTCCAAGTCGTGCCATTTCACAGGAGGAACGTATGAAGCACGTCGCAAGCCTGGCGCTGATGCTCACCCTCGGTGTCGCCGTCGCCTCTGCAGAGGAGCGGCCTGTCCGGATGCGGTTCTCGGGAAGTATCCTGCCAACGATCGCCGTGGCGCCCAATAGCATCACCGACGAAGAGCTCTTCGCCGGAGAGGGCTCGCTCGGGTCGTTCACGTTTCGAAATCTCCGCACCGACGCGCTCGCTCAGCAGGCGCAATCCATCGCGAAACCTGGTCAGAGTCAGGAGCTGCAGCACGCAGGGAGCGACGAGGACGGCAGACAGGGGCAGCCGTGGGGCATCGTGGGCTCCTGGTTTGTCACACTCGCCAGCGGCTCCAAGGGCCTGATCACTTTCAGCGCCGACGGAACCGTGATCTACTCCGTGCAAGGGGAAGTCAGCACTGCCCCCAGTCGTCCGGCGCACACCTCGTTACACGGCGTCTGGCGCCACCTGGGCGGGCGGAAGTTTGGCTATACGGTTTGGGACATCTGGTACGACGCCAGCACCGGCCAGTTGGTTCAATTCGGCAGACTTCGCGGGGAGGCGACGCTCAGTGACGACAGAGATGAAGCCAGCGTCAGGGCGCGGTTGCAATTTCTCGATCCGCAGGGTGTCGTGTTGGTGGATCGCACCGGCACCGCCAGCTTCGTGCGCATCCCGTTCGAGCCGCTCGAGTAGGCCGCAACCTTGACGTGCGTGTTGCCACGAGGACGTGGAATCTGCCCGTCGTCGCACCGGCCTGGCCCCTGTCGTGGGGCACGGCACTGTGCGCCTCGTGCTCTGCCACGGGCTGACCGCATGCGCGTCGGAGGACCTGGGTTCACCGTTTCGAAGGAGATTCAGCCATGCGAAGGATCGGAATTGCGACCTGCTACGCGCTCGTGATGGTGTTGACGCTACTTGCGCCCGCCAGTGCCCAGGTGATTGACTTCACCACTATTGACGTCCCTGGGGCTTCGGCCACCCTGCCACGTGATATCAACTCTGAAGGTGACATCGTCGGCTTCTACGGTGTCGGGGCTGCCTTTCCTAATGGCTTCCTGATCCACCAGGGCATCGTTACCGACTTCGTAGTCCCTGGAGCCGTAGCTACTCGGCCCCGCGCCATCAACCCTCAGGGTGACATCGTCGGCTTCTACGTGGCCGGGGGAGTCACTCATGGCTTCCTGTTCGTCGAGGGCAGCTTCACCACCATTGATGTCCCTGGCGCTACCTCCACCCAGCCCTTCGGGATCAATCCTCAGGGTGACATCGTTGGCCAGTACTCGGCTGGGGGCACGCTTCATGGGTTCTTGCTTGACAAGCACGGCAGCCTCACGACGATTGAGGTGCCTGGCGCCTCCTCCACGGGGCTCTTCGGGATCAACCCTCGCGGCGACATCGTTGGCCAGTACGCGGCTGGCGGGACCACTCATGGCTTCCTGCTCGACAAGCATGGCAACCTCACGACGATTGACTTCCCCGGCGCCTCCTCGACACAGCCCATTGATATCAACCCTCGGGGTGACATCGTTGGCATGTACTTGGTTGGGGGCATTACTCACGGGTTTCTGCTCGACAGGGCGGGCAGCTTCATAAGCATTGACGTCCCTGGTGCCTCCTCCACCGCCGCATCGGGTATCAACCCTCAGGGTGACATCGTCGGCACGTACTCGGTCGGGGGCATCACGCACGGGTTCCTGGCACGATAGGGCACGGCCGGAAGCGCTGCCCAGCCGAGCCACACAACGCACGACAAGTGGGTCGCCAAGTGTCGCCTCGGTCGTAAGCGATTCAAACCGGAGGGCGAGAACATGAAAGCTACGATCAGACGCACTGGCGGGTCGACAACTCTCGCGATTGCCGTCATCACACTGTTCGTCCTGGGCACGGCTCGCGCGGACGAGCCACGGGCATGCTCGAACGCAGCCTGAAGGGGAGCTTCGGCTTCACCTACAATCGCTCCCTCCCTTACGTTTTCCTTTTTACCCGCGCCTGAGCGCGCGTCTCTCCACTCGAGCAACTGCGGCAATCGCGATTGATCGCGTACGCCGTGGTACGTGACCTGCTTCTCACCATTGCGCAACGCCATCACGGCTTGGAGTGCGCATGGAAGACACAATGCTATCGCTCGAAACGCAGGAAGACACCTTCAGCTACGACGAAGTCGAGCAGTGGGTGAGTCTCGCCTCGGCCACTGCGCTGATTGCCTATGGGTTCAGCCGGCGCTCGTTGCCGGGCTTGTTCCTGGCGCTGGCCGCGACACCACTGGCATTTCGAGGTGTGTCCGGATCCTGGCCCCGTTTCAACGGCTCGACAACGAGTGACGACACCCGCGTGGCCCTGGCGCAGAGTCGCGGCCTACACGTTCGCGAGGCGATCCGTCTCGAGAAGCCAGTAGCCGAGGTCTACCGGTTCTGGCGCAACCTGGAAAATCTGCCCCGCTTCATGAGTCATCTGCAGCGCGTCACCGATCTGGGCAACGGACGATCGCATTGGGAAGCGAAAGGCCCCGCGCACATCACGGTTGAATGGGACGCCGAGATCATCAACGAAGTCGAAGACAAGGTGCTCGGCTGGCGCTCACTGCCGGGCTCTGACATCGTGACTGCGGGCTCGGTCAACTTCTCAACGGTTCGCGGCGGACGCAGCACGCAGGTATCCGTACATCTTCAGTACGAACCGCCCGGTCGTCGCGCCGGTGCGCTGGTCGCGGCTCTGTTCGGCAGCAACCCCGCGAGCATGATCCGAGAGGATCTCCGCCATCTGAAGCAACTGCTCGAGGCTGGTGAGATTCCACGAGCCACGGTCCCGCTGACCTGAAGGACCCACGATGAAAGCTGTCCGTTACTATGGAAAAGAAGATGTTCGGGTTGAAAGCGTTCCTGACCCCGAAATCCTGAACCCCCGCGACGCCATCGTCAAAATCACCGCGACCGCCATCTGCGGTTCCGACCTGCATATCTACGGCGGCTATATCCCGACGATGAAAAAGGGAGACGTTCTCGGCCATGAGTTCATGGGCGAGGTCGTCGAAGTCGGTCGAGATAACCATCGCCTGAAGGTCGGCGACCGCGTGGTGGTGCCTTTCACGATCGCATGCGGCCGCTGCTTCTTCTGCAAAGAGCAGTTGTGGTCGCTCTGCGACAACTCGAACCCGAATGCCTGGATCGCTGAAAAGCTGTACGGATATTCGGCGTCGGGACTCTTCGGCTACTCGCACATGTACGGTGGATATGCCGGCGGACAGGCGGAGTTCGTGCGCGTCCCGTTTGCTGATGTTGGTCCCCTGAAGGTGCCCAACACGCTATCCGACGAACAGGTACTCTTCCTCTCTGACATCCTGCCGACCGGCTACATGGCGGCGGAGAGCTGCGACATCAAACCAGGTCACACCATCGCCGTCTGGGGCTGCGGGCCAGTGGGCCAGTTCGCCATTCAAAGCGCGCGTCTGCTCGGCGCGGAACGAATCATCGCCATCGACCGCTTTCCAGAGCGTCTCGCATTGGCAGCATCGAAGGGTCAAGCCGAGGTTCTCAACTATGAAGACATCGACGTCGCCGACACGCTCCGGGAACTCACCGGTGGCCAGGGACCGGACGCATGCATCGACGCGGTCGGTCTCGAATCACACGGGACCACACTGGATGCGTGGTACGACCGGGCCAAGGCCTCGATGTACTTGGCGACTGATCGGCCGCACGCACTGCGTCAGGCGATTAGCGCGTGTCGCAAGGGCGGCACGGTTTCGATTCCCGGTGTCTACGGCGGCTGGCTCGACAAGTTCCCACTGGGCGCAGCGTTCGCGAAGGGGCTGACGCTCAAGATGGGGCAGACCCACATGCACAAGTACATGCCGTTACTGCTCGAACGGATCGAGCGCGGCGAGATTGATCCGTCTTTCATCATCACCCATCGCGTCACGCTCGACGACGCACCCGAGATGTATCGCATATTTCGCGAGAAAGAGGACGCCTGTATCAAGGTGGTGATGAAGCCGGGTGAGCGAACTCGTCAAGGGCTCCACCCGTGATATCTCGGCGAAGCCCTCCGACGAGTTCGGCAGCGTCTTTTGGCGCGCTCCGCGCGCCAGCCCGTTGTGCGGTCGTCGCATCGATACCAAATTCCCGTTCGAGCCCGCACAACGGGCTAGGGCACAGTGACTTACGAAGGAGACCGACCATGGCTGAGACCGGCACACTACACGATGCGTTCCTCGATGAGCTGCGTGACACCTACGATGCGGAGAAACAGTTGACCAAGGCACTGCCCAAGATGGCGAAAGCCTCGACGTCCCCGGAATTGAGAGCGGCGTTCGAAGCCCACCTCGAGGAGACGCGTGGACACGTGGACCGTCTCGAGCAAGTGTTTGCAAGCCTCGACGAGAAAGCACGTGGCAAGCATTGCGACGGCATCGCCGGCATCATCGACGAAGGCAAGGCCATCATGGACGAGGACTTCGATGAAGCAACCATGGATGCCTGCCTGATCGCCGCCGGTCAGCGCGCCGAGCACTACGAAATGGCGGCGTACGGCACGCTGGTCGCGTGGGCGCGCGGCATGGGGCACTCGGAAGCAGAGAGACTGCTGCAGGAAACGCTCGACGAAGAGAAGGCCGCGGACCAGAAGCTGACGTCCATCGCCGAAGGAGGCGTCAACCAGGAAGCGGCCGACGCCGCTCATCCGGGTGAGGAGGAAGAAGAAGAGGAAGAAGACGTCGACATGCCTACGCGCGGGGGGCGCGGCGGATCTGCGTCGGCGGTCGCCAAACGTCCGCGTCGCCGCTGATGCATGGGCTTTTAAGCGCTTCGAAAGTTTCCAGTAACGGCGGGTCTTAGACCCGCCGTTCGCACAAGTTGCAAAACTCAATTGGCAATGTGACACCGCTGGTCGCTACCTGCTGAGCAGCATCGCGCGACTGCCGAGCCCGGGCGAGAGACAAGAAAGGTCAAAATAGTCGCAATCCGCACATTTTGTGTCGATTTTCGTTAGTAATAGGCAGGTCGGAAGACTCGAGAGCCTTCCGACCATAACGGTGGGGCACTTGGGATTTTGCAGATTGCAGAATCCGCCGGAGTTGTCAGAGAGAGGAGCAACTCCGGTGCCATCTCCGAGAGCGCGGCAATTGATCTGCGGGGCATGCCGGTAACGTCAGTGAGATGCCTCGGACGATCGATGGCTCAGCCACGCCAATAGCCGATCGACAGGCCAACAGTTCACGATACGCTCGCAGGGAATGGCGGCAAGTCGCGCGTGAGCCAACGCCGTTTCAGCGTAGCGCAGTTGCGATGTCGTATGCGCGTCGCTATCGAGAGCGAAGATGCACCCGGCCGCGAGCGCGCGTGCGGCCAGCGTGTAATCGAGATCCTGCCGCGCCGGGTCTCCGTCGATCTCGATGGCGACACCCTCGTGAGCGGCGCGCGTGAAGACCCTGTCCCAGTCAGCGATGATCCCTGCGCGAGATCCGGCGATGCGCCCACGAGGGTGCGCGAGGATGTGGACATCGCGATTCTCGATGGCGGTTGTGAGCCGCGCGGTCTGATCGTCCGCCTTGCGAAGCTTTGAGTGCGGCGCGGCGAGCACCAGCTCGAATTGTTTCGCCTCTTCCGCAGACAAATCCAGAGCTCCGTCGCTGCTGATATTGGCCTCGATACCTCGAATCAATCTGAATCGAAGGCCATATGCCGCATTGAGCGTGGCTATGGCCTCATGCTGCTCGGCCACCTGTGCCATCGTCATGCCGCCAGCGATCGCGAGGCCGTACGAATGGTCGGTGACCGCGGAATAGGCGTATCCCCGCTGGAGGCATGCCTCGACGATGTCGCCGAGCGTGGGCGTGCCGTCACTCCACTCTGAGTGCATTTGCAGGTCGCCGCGATAGTCCTGAGGAGTCGGGCTGCTCGAGTGTGACATGCTGAGGATGCGGACCACTTCGGCTCGACTGAGAAAGTGCCCGCGGAGAAGACGTCGCCTGTGAATATCCTCGCGCCTGGCGCTTGCGGCGACGGCACTTTCCACCGTTGGAGATGCGCCGGTATCGAGAACTTCGGTGATGACGCGCAGCGAACCAGGGCCGATGCCAGGAATCTTTGGCCAAGACCCATCCTGTCGACGCAGCGAGGTGAGGCTCTGCTCGAGTGACAGGATGATCGCTGCGGCTCGCTTATAGCCGAACATCTTCGGCTGCGATGTCTGAGCAAAGGCCAGGTCACGAAGCAGGCCGCCAACCACGGCGTTTACATCCATGCATCGACGAAAACGTGCAAGCGGCGCGCCCATTGACAGAACGACGTATTTGTCTACAATGTAGACAAATGGCGGAAGTACTCGGTGCGTTCGAACAAGCCGTGCTCCTGTCGCTCATTCGGCCGGTGACCGACCTTGGTAAGGAAGCATACGGGCGCGGCATTCTCACCGAGGTCCGGCATCGACTGGGGCGTGAGGTTTCGGCAGGCGCGGTGTATGCCACGCTGGACCGGCTCGAGCAGAAAGGCCTCATCTCGTCGAAGCTGGAAGCAGGGAACGCCGTACGCGCCGGCCGCCCACGTCGCTGCTATGCGATCGCGGCGGAAGGTGTGCGCGCGCTCAACGACGCGAAGGCGGCTTCCGAGCGGCTGTATGCCGGACTGCGGTGGCCGCTGAGGAACACGTCGTGACGCTGCGCACATCGCGCGAGGAGGTGTATCCGCCGGCGTGGGCCGAGGCCGTGTTGCGCGTACTCGTCGCGCCGCGCAACCGGGACACCATCACTGGTGATTTGCTCGAGGAATATCGCGAGGTGATTGTTCCCGCGCGCAGTCGTTTCGGCGCGCGGACGTGGTACGTCCGCCAGGTCGTGGGCTTTGTGAGAGTCGATGGATTGATTCGCGCAGTGCGTGGCGGGCCGAGGGAGGATGCGATGTTCGACAGACTTGCTGACAAGTCGATGTTCTGGCTGGTTGCCGGTGGGTTCGCATTCATGGCGCTTCTCGGTGCGCTCATTCGAAGCAGTTTCGGGCCGCCTGCAGGCCTCGGCGTGTTCGTCGTGCTATCTGCGATCCTCGGCGTCTCTGCCGCGATCTCGAAGTGGTCGCGAGCCGACATCCAGCGCCTCTGGCGGATTGTGCTGGTCTGCGGGATTCTCATGGCACTGGTTCTCGTGGTCCGTCTCCTCGTCGAGGTGTTCGATCCCGTCGATCCCGTCGACCGCTTTCTGGCCCGGGCGCGCGATGACTACTCGGAGTTCAACTACCCACGGCGTTGGGTACCGGCCGCGGCCGTAGCCCTCATCATGATCGGTGGAGGGCTGCGTGCCGCATGGCGGACTGCGCGCGTCGGAATGGGGACCATCGCCGCGCTCGCGGCCAGCGTCGTCGGGTCGCTCGCCTATGTCACGTTTGTCGCCCTTGGGAACACACTCCCACTCGGCCCTCAGGACCCGTTGGGAAATTCGCCACGCGACCTGCAATTCTTCGGGAACATCCCTTCGATGCTCATTCCTGTCCTGGCGATGTTCGGCACGGTGCTCGGGACCATCGGCGCGCTCTTTGGCCGGGCCCTGTCGGCCGTCAAAAACTCGCCTGCCCACGGCTGAGTTCGGTTCTGCCGTCCGCCCCGTTTACTGACATGTGGAGGGACTTCAGCCAGGGGCCGTCAGGGCAGTCGTTAGCACCAGGGCCAGCTTGTTGGCTCCGACAGGTGGGGGATACCATGTGCAGTACGACTATGCAGGAGATGCGATTGCCTGATCGGCCGGCCGGGATGCTGAGCACGCTCGACCTGCTCGAGCGGTTCAAGCGGGGAGACGAAGACGCGGTCAGCCAACTGGTCGAGCGGTCGATACCGCCACTCCAGCGCTGGGCACGCGGACGGCTGCCGCCGTGGGCTCGCAGTCTGGCCGAAACGCAGGATCTGGTTCAGAACGCTGTGCTGAGGGCCCTCCCACACCTCAAATCTTTCGAGGCCAGGCATCCCGGCGCGCTGCAGGCGTATCTGCGGCAAGCCGTCCACAATCACATTCGAGACGAGATTCGCAAGGTCAAGGTGCGGCCGGCACCGGCCGAGTTGCCCGACGACCAGCCCGATGAAGGACCCTCGCCGCTGGAACGCGCAATCGGACAGGAATCGCTCGAACGCTACGAGGCGGCGCTCAAAACGTTGCGTGAGGTCGACCGCGAGGCGATCATCGCCCGCGTCGAGCTACAGCAAAGCTACGACGAGATCGCCATTGCCCTCGGAAAGCCGAGCGCCGACGCAGCTCGAATGGCAGTGGTGCGCGCCCTCAAGAATCTGCTCAAAGCCATGTCGACGAAGGTCGATCCACCGGACAAGTAGACCCCGCTAAACATCGGCGCGTAGTATTGTAAGCCTCGCCAACACGCAGACAGCCCAGGCTGTGACCGGAGCACGGGTATCGACCTGCCTCCGGTGCCGTTCGACGACAGCGCGGCGCGCGCCGTCGCGGACCGGCCATGCGTGACGGGAGCCGCGAGGCATGGCAGGAGAGTCAGACGATTTAGACAAACTGTTCGAGTCGGTCGCCGACGGTGAGTCGATCGATTGGGACGCGCTCGAACGGGCAGCCTCTGACGAAGAATCGCGAGCCCTCATCCGCCAGCTTCGGCTGATTGCCGACGTCTCCGAGGTCCATCGATCGCAAGTCGACGACATTCCCACTCCTGACGGAGTGGTCACCGACCCGGCGACCGTGCAAGGGCGCGGATGGAAACCGCCTCAGCCGCCACCCCCGGTTGTGGCCGCGGTGCCAGCGCCCGACGAAGGGGCGGCGTGGGGACCGCTCCTCCTGGTCCGCAAGATCGGCGAGGGTTCCTACGGTGAGGTGTATCAGGCACACGACACCTGGCTGGATCATCCCGTCGCGCTGAAGCTGCTCAAACGGGAGGCGGAAACCCGTGTCCAGCCCTCCGACCTTCTCCACGAGGCGCGCAAACTGGCGCGCGTCCGGCACACCAACGTCGTCACTGTTCATGGCGCCGATCGGCACAACGGGCGTGTCGGGTTCTGGATGGACTTCGTCGACGGCGAGACACTGGCCGCGAAGGTGGCCAGGGGAAGGTTGAGCGCCGGCGAAGCGACGAGCGTGGGGCAAGAGGTCTGCCGCGCGCTTGCGGCCGTCCACCGGGCGAACATCATCCATCGCGACGTCAAGGCGCAGAACGTGATGCGCGCTCATGACGGCGGCCGGATCATCCTGATGGACTTCGGCGCCGGCCAGTTCGTCTACGATCCGTCGCTCGGGAAGCGCGCGCAAGGGACGCCGCTGTATCTGGCGCCAGAAGTCCTCCACGGCGGCGACGCGACCGTCCGCAGCGACATCTATGCGGCGGGCGTGCTGCTGTTTTACCTGGTCACCGGGCGGTTCCCGATCGAGGGCTCCTCCCCGAAAGAGTTGCTCGACGCGCATGCACGCGGGAAGCGACGACGCTTGCGTGACGAGCGTCCGGACCTGAGCGAGTCGTTCATCACGATTGTCGAGCGCGCCATCGATCCCGATCCGGAGAGACGGTACGTGTCTGCTGGCGAGATGGAGGCGAAGCTCTCGGGCCAATCGTCTATGCGTCCCGAGTTTGTCGTCCCGCCTCGACCGATGCCGCCTTCCGGTCCGAGCGGCTGGGATCGTGCCAAACGCGCGGCGGCTACTGTAATCGGTCTGTTGCGCTCACGGCGGTGATCGGGTTCATTGTTTCAGGCGAAGCCCGATATTCGTCTCCGGATGAAGCGGCGTTCCGTCTCCTGACGCGTGAAGGCAAGGGCGCGCTCGTAGGCTGCCCTGGCTTCTTCCGTCTTTCCTAACCTTCGCAGCAATTCGCCGCGTGCGGAGTGGGCGAATTGATAGTCAGTCAGATCGCCACGCGCGAGAATGGCGTCGATGAGCGCGAGGCCTGCCGCGGGGCCGTCGCGCATCGCCACTGCCGCGGCGCGATTCAGTTCCACCACCGGTGAAGGGTCGGCCCTTACGAGCACGTCGTAAAGTCCGACAATCTGCGGCCAGTCGGTGGCGTCCGCGGTTGCGGCTTCAGCGTGCACAGCGGCAATCGCGGCCTGCAGCGAGTAGGGCCCGAAGCGTCGAGAGGAAAGCGCACGCTCGGTGAGGGCAAGACCTTCGTTGATCAGCGCGCGATCCCAGCGCGATCGATCCTGATCCGCCAGCAGCACGAGCTCGTTATCCTCGGACGTACGAGCGGCGCGCCGGGACTCCTGCAACAGCATCAGCGCGAGGAGACCAACGGCCTCAGCCTCGGGGATCAGTTCCGCGAGCAGACGTCCCAGCCGGATCGCCTCGGCCGAAAGGTCGTGGCGCGTCAGCGAGCTGCCGGAAGACGCCGAGTAGCCTTCGTTGAAGACGAGATAGACGACGTGCAGCACGGCGTCGAGTCGTCGTGGCAATTCATCTCGTGCAGGCACCTGATAGGGGATGCCAGCATCGCGAATCTTCGCCTTCGCGCGGACGATGCGCTGGGCCACGGTGCGCGGCGCAGTGAGATAGGCATGCGCGATTTCCTCGGTCGTGAGGCCGCATACCTCACGAAGCGTCAGTGCGATCTGGGCATCTGGGGGAAGCGCCGGATGACAGCACGTGAAGATCAGTCGCAGACGATCGTCTTCGAGAGGCTCCTCGTCGATGGGGACCGGATCGACCGAGGTCTCCAGCTGCTTCGCGAGCTCCGTGACCGAGGCGTGGAAACGCGCTCGTCGGCGGAGGACGTCGATGGCCTTGAAGCGACCGGTGGAGACGAGCCACGCGAACGGGTTACCAGGCAACCCGTCGCGCGGCCATTTCTCGACCGCGGCCGCGAAGGCCTCGTGGAGGGCCTCCTCGGCCAGGTCGAAGTCACCGACGAGCCGAATGAGCGTGGCCAGGACCCGGCGCGAGTCTGACCGGTAGAACGCCTCAATCTGGCTGGTGACTGGAATCTCGCTCAGCTGAATACCTCGATCGGCCGTACCTCAACGGACCCGCTGCGCGCGGAAGGAATCCGCGAGGCGACCTGCAGCGCATCGTTCAGGTCCCGGGCTTCGATCAGGTAGTAACCGCCCAGTTGTTCCTTCGTCTCGGCAAAGGGGCCGTCCGTCGTTGACATCTTGCCGTTCCGCATGCGGACGGTCGTCGCCGTGTTGACCGGCTTGAGCGCCTCTCCGCCGACATAGTGGCCGCTCTTCTTGATGTCGTTGGTGAAGGCAAAGTACTCGCCCATGAAGGCGTTTGCGTCGGCCTCCGACATGGTGGCCATCTTCGCTTCCTCATCGTAAATCAGGCACAGATACTTCATCTCAGTCCTCCCAAAAGGTGTCGATTTCGGCCTTACATTCACTAGTCGCTCGGAGGTGCGCGAAATCGACAACCGCGTGCAGGGCGTCACAAAAGATCTGGATCGTGTAGATTTCAGGTCATGAAACGGGTTGTCGTGCTCGCGCTGTGTGCGGCGGCGTTCGTCCTGCAGGCATCATGGGCCGTTTACACCCAGACGGCCAAGCCCCCCGGACCCCTTCGGACAGAACGGGTTAAAGGGGACCTGTACATGGTCTCGGGTGAGGGTGGCAACGTCGCCCTGTATACGACCTCTGAGGGAGTCGTGCTGGTCGACGACATGTTCGACCGGAATCACGCCGACATCCTGGCGCAGATTAAGGCGATAACCAACCAACCGCTGCGCTACGTCATCAACACACATCAACACGACGATCATGCCGGCGGCGATCTGAAGATGCTGCCGATTGCCGAGGTAATCGCGCACAAGAACGTGCGCGTCAACCTGGCCGATCTCAAGCGCCCATATTACGAGGACACGCCGGGGACGCCCATCGGCCTGCCGCGCATTACGTTCTCACAGGAACTCGCCGTCAACCTTGGTGGCAAGGAAGTGCAAGCGCATTATTTCGGTCGCGGGCACACGAGTGGCGACGCCGTCATCTATTTCCCCGAGCTGAAGGTGATCCACACCGGCGATTTGTTTCTGGCCACCCGGGCGGGCGGCCGCGGAAACGCTCCCGCCCGCCAGCGGCCACCCGGTGTTCCGATCTATGTCGACTACGTCCAGGGCGGCAGTTTCCTCGACTGGTCGAAGACGATGGACGGGATGTTGAAGCTCGATTTCGACACGGTGATACCGGGGCACGGGCCGGTGTCGACTCGCGCGGACGTCGTGAAGTTCAGAGCCGACCTCGAAACGATGCGCACGCGACTCATTGGTCTGATCAAGGAGGGGAAGACGAAGCCGGAGCTCGCGAAAATCCTCGAAGACGACTACGGCTGGCGATCGACCGGATGCCCCGAGAGTCCACCCACCGGCGGCTGCCTCCAGTACCAGCAGCTCGATGCGCTGATGAAGGAGCTTGGATCGAGCTGACTCTACGAGTTCCTGAGCGCGCGAATCGGGTCGATTCGCGATGCCCGGAACGCCGGCACGTACGATGCGAGGAGCCCAGCGATGGCAAGGATCGCGGCGGCGAGGCCGAACGCCGCCGGGTCGAATGGGCTGATGCCGGCGAGGAACGTGCCGAGAGCGGGCATGACAAGGGCAGACGCTGCGGCGCCACCACCCACGCCGATCGCAACGACCGAGCCGCCACGTTGCAGCATCTCGACGCGAATACGGTTCGCCGATGCGCCAAGCGCCATTCGTACACCGACCTCCGCCGTCCGAGACGCCGCGATATACGTCATCACCCCGTAGAGTCCGACCATCGCCAGGAGCAGCCCGACGAGGCCGATGCCGCCGACCATGGTGGTTGCGACGCCACGCATCGTCATCTCGAGGCTTGTCGACTGACGGCGCGTGTCTACGCTCACCGGCGCACTCGGATCAACATCGTCAATCGCTCTCGCGATCGCAGAGATGAGTGCTTCCGAATCCACCGTCGTCTTCGCATGCACGATGAGACGGCCGGGCCGTTGCGCGTACGGATAGAACACCACCGATTTCGGCGCTTCACCGATCGTGTCGATGCGGTGATCTCGCACGACACCGATGATCGTCGCGTCCGGTTCATTGGCGGTCTGAACCCGCTGTCCCAGCGCCTGCGTGTTTCGGAAGTAGGTTCGGGCATACGTCTCGTTGACGATCGCAACGACAGGTCCGCCGGCGACGTGGGTTCTGTCGAAGTCCCGCCCTTGCACGAACGGCACTCCGAGCGCCTGGAAATATCGCGGACCGACACTGAAGGTGGAGGGCCGTGTCCCGGGGATGTCGGTGCGGCCGGCAGGGTGGAAGCTGCGGATCAACGAATCACCGCCTAGCGGGACGAGAGTGGCGGCTGAGGCAGACGACACGCCAGGAATCTGCTCGATGCGCGCTACGATGCGATCCGCGAAGCGCGGCCGCTCCTGATCTGGATATCGAACCGAATCAAGTCCAAACCGAGCGACGATCCCGTGTTCGAGATCGAACCCGACGTCTACCTGCGTGATGTGCTCTTGACTTCTAACGCAGAGCAGCGTCGCGACGACCAGGACGAGCGAGATCGCCAACTGGACGACGACCAAGCCCTGGCGTAAGCCAAGTCGTGGCGTTACGGCATCCGTGCTGGAACGAACTCCTGCGGTGCCGTCGATACGCGTCGATCGCAAAGCAGGGACAAGGCCGCACACCACAGTCGCACCGACGATGATCGCCAGAGCAAAAGGAATGAGCCGGCCATCGATCGCCATCGCATCCTGCATCAGTGCCATCTGGTTGACGAACGGGATCCGATTGAGCAGGAAAGCGAGTGGGAGGCCCACCGCTGCGCCCGCGAGCACGACCAGGAGCGCTTCGACGAGCATCGCCTGAACCATGCGCCTTCGTCCCGCTCCCAGCGCGATGCGAATCGCGATCTCCTGGCTCCTCTGCGCCGCGCGCACCATCAACAGGCCCATCACGTTGATGCACGCGATCATGAGTACCAACCCTGCAGCCATGAGCGCCATTGTGGCCGCTGCCCGGAAACCGACGGGCGTGCCGCGGAACTGCAGTTCCGCGGCAGGAAAGACGCTGGCCGGCTGCGCCATGCGCTCGTTCGCCGCAGGGTAGGCGCGTTCGAGCGATGCTGCGAGCGCGGTCACGGCAGCCTGTGCCTGCAGTGGGGTTGCGTCAGGCGACAACCTGGCCAGGACCGTGAGGCTCGGACTGCCTCGTTCGTTGAGCGTCGGCATCGTCAGGCGGCTTACGGGAACGTAGAGTTGCGGTGCCATCCAGCCCGTGATTGCCTTGAACCTCTCGGGCAAAACGCCGGCGATCATGAACGGCTCGCCATTGAGTGTCAGCGTGCGACCAACGACGTTCGGGTCCGCCTGCAGACGCCCTTGCCAGAACGCGAAGGTCACGACGACGAGACGCGGCTCGCGCTCTGCGGCGGCTTCGGCGGCAGAGAAGGTGCGCCCCTGCATGACCGTGATGCCGAGGACTTCGAAGAAGTTCGCGGTCACATTGAGAATGCCGACCGGTGTCACGCGATCGCTGGAGCCCAGATTCAGGGATGACGTCCTGAATCCAACGACGCCATCGAAAGTGTTGACGCCCTGCAGGTCGAGGTAGTTCGGGTACGAGAACTGATTCGCGTTACCCGGTTCGACGCCTACGACACGATCGGCGCGCGCGATCGTTGGCTGGTGGAAGTAGATGGTGCTCACGCCCATGTAGAGCAAGGCGTTTACGCCGATGCCGAGTCCGAGGGACGCGGCACTGACGGCGACGAGCCCGGGGCTGCCGCCCAGCCCGCGCAAGCCTCGACGGATGTCCTCCCCCAGGCTCTCAATCCAGATCGCAACACGTCGCATATCCACCATCGCTGAATGAGCTATGTCAAAGATGCTTGACATCATGAAAGACGCAGGCATCATATGTCAAGAATCTTTGACACGCCGTTGGAGCGGGAGACTGAGACATGGAGATGTCGTTTCGAGAGAAGAGCGCCTGGATTTCGCTGATGTTGATTGTGCTGGTGTTCGGCCCGTACTTCTGGCTGGTCGGCCGATCGTTCGCGGGCCAGACACACGTCCATGGCGGGACGCAGTTTGCGCTCATCCTGCTCTTTGTCGTGCTCGAGATCGTCCTGCACATCGCGGTTGCTATCCAGTCACCACGCGACGCAGAGGCACCGAGCGACGAGCGCGACAATCTCATCGACCTGCGGGCGACGCGTGTGGCCTTCTACGTCCTGTTCGGAGGCGCGCTCATCTCGATTTTCACACTGCATTTCCCGGTGAACGTGTGGACGCTGTCGCAGTTCGTGCTCTTCTCGATTGTGGTAGCCGAGCTCGTCAAATTCGGCAGTCAGATCGTCTTCTACCGCCGGGGCTTCTGAGATGGGCAGGTGCGCGATTCGCAACAAGATTCGTGAGCTGCGTTTCAACCAGGCTGAGATGACGCAACAGGAGCTCGCCGATCGCATCGGCGTCACGCGCCAGACCGTCAACGCCATCGAACTGGGCAAGTACTCGCCATCCCTCGAGGTCGCATTTCAGATCGCGGCCGTCTTCAATGTGCCGCTCGATCAGGTCTTTCAGTACGAGAAAGCCAGGAAGTGAGGCGATGCGTGTCAAGGCAATGCGAACACGTACACGGCGCCGCCCTCTGGCACTTCAGGGTACTGGCCGGGGAAGAGGCGGTTCAGTCCGTTGTTCATGCCGCGTGGGTCGCCGCCCCACCCGCTGTGAACGGCCAGATACTGCTTCCCGTCGACAGAAAATGTGGAAGGCGGCGCGACGATGCCCGATACCGTCACGAATTCCCACAGGAGCTTTCCAGTGGTCGCATCGAAGGCGTGGATCTTCCGATCGTTCGTGCCACCGGTGAACACCAGTCCGCCGGCCGTTGCGAGCATCGAACCCCAGGTCGGACTGGTGGGGTAGGGATATGTCCAGACCTTCTCGCCAGTATCAACGTTCCACGCTTGAACTTCACCGATGTGATCCACACCCGGTGCGGTGAACTGACCACCGGACTGTGAACCAGCAAACGATCGTCCCTTCTGGTACTTGATCGGCACGCCCGTCAGGATGCCGCACAACCCGTTGTTCGCCGGGATGTAGATCATGCGGGTCTGCGGGCTGAAGGCGATCGGCGGCCAGTTCTTTCCACCGTGCGGACCAGGACAGAAGTCTGCCTGCTTTCCAGTTCCTGGTTTTCGAGCAGGGTCGACGTCAGGTCGTCCGGTCACCGGGTCAAGGCTTCGAAAGACCGTTTGCGTTACGAAGGGTTTACCTTCGACGAAGCGGATTGGTCCGGTGCCGCGCTCGAGGAACCAGAGGTATCCATCTCGCGCCACGTTGACGAGTCCCTTGATCGTTCGTCCGTTGCGCTGGTAGTCGACGAGGATGGGCGGAGAAACTTCGTCCCAGTCCCACGATTCGTTCGGGTTGTACTGGAAGTGCCCCTTGATCTGTCCGGTTGCAACATCGATCGCAATCGATGACGCAACATAGAGGTTATCGCCAGGCCGTTGATCGCCCATCCATGGCCCGCCGTTGCCCGTTCCCCAGTACGCCAGGTTCGTCTCGGGATCGTAGTTACCGGTCACCCACACCGGCGCGCCACCGGTCTTCCATTGATCTCCCTTCGGCCACGTCTCGCTGCCCGGTTCGCCCGGCGCGGGCACGGTGTAAGTGCGCCATGACTCCTTGCCGGTATCCAGATCAAACGCGGCGACGAATCCGCGAACGCCGAACTCACCCCCTGATGCGCCAACCATCACCTTGCCCCCTGCTACGAGCGGCGCGAGTGTGATGTAGTACGCGGACGTGTTGTCGGCCACGGTCCTGGTCCAGATCTCTTTTCCTGTGCGCGCGTCCAGCGCCACCAGTACCGCCTCGGCCGCGGCATAGAACACCGTGTCGTTGTAGAGCGCGACACCGCGATTGGTGTCGTGCAGCACGAACACGTCCTTGGGCCGTGGACGTCGATATCTCCACAACATTTCGCCAGTCACGGCGTTGAGAGCCATCACCTGATTGTTGGGCGTCGAGACGAACATCACGCCGTTGTTGACGACGGGCGCCGCCTCGTGCACTTTGGGCTCATCCGTCGGCACCATCCAGACTTGTTGAAGCTTGTCGACGTTGTCCCGGGTGATTTCGGTGAGTGGACTGAAGCCCCACCCATCGTATGTCCGGCGAATCATCAGCCAGTTCCGCTCTTCGGGCGCGAGCAGCCGTTCGGCCGTGACTGGCTGATACTCGCGGAGCACTTGTGGAACGACCGGCTCCGATGACGTCTCGCGCTGAGCAAGCAACGGCGACACGAGGAGCGCCGCCGCGAGCGTGGCTGCGCCGATCCGCAGAATCAGACTAGACATGCGTCGAGTCTATACGGTTCCAGGTTCCTCGTTCCAGGTTCCTCGGTCGTGTTTCGCGGTTCGGGTTGCTGGTTCTGTGTGTTCGTGGTTCTAAATTCGTGGTTACCCTTCTGGCTCTTGCGACAGAACATGAAGCGTGGGCGCCACGTTCACAAACGCGTCGACCACGACGGGGTCAAAATGCGAGCCCTTGGATTTCACGATGTGCGCGACAGCCTCTTCATTAGACATCGGCGTCTGATAAAGCTTGCGAGTAATGATCGCGTCATAGACGTCGACGACGGCCATCACTCTGCCCGGAATCGGAATGGCATTGCCGCGCAGTCCTTCCGGATATCCTGAACCATCCCACCACTCATGGTGGGTGTAGACGATATCCTTCGCGATCGCCAGCGCGACATCGTCGCGAACGCCAGCGGCGCGCTCGGCGTTTTCGATCACGTCGCGGCCGTATCGCGGATGGCGACGCATCTCGGCGAGTTCCTCCGGCGTGAGATGTCCTGGTTTATTGAGCACGCGGTCCGGTACACCCACCTTGCCGATGTCATGGAGAGGCGCGAGGCTCGCCAGTAATTCCACCCGTTCAGGCGTGAGGTAGTCTCGATAGTTGGGATGCTTCGCCAACTCCTCGGCAATGACTTGTGTGTACTTCTGCGTACGCTTCGAGTGACGTCCCGTCTCCAAATCACGGATGCCCGTCAACGACAACAGTGTCTGCACCATGAGGCGATGTGACTTGGCGGTCTCGACGCCAGCGCGTTCGGCACGGCGACGCTCAACGCCAAAACCGGCCACCGTCATCGCGGCGAGGCTGGCCAGGAGACTCAGGGAGGGGTAGAGCGGCGAGAAGTACGCGCCGTCGGTCGCCAGCAGCGATCGCGACCCGGTCCAGGTCGCTATCAGGAACGAGACAGCGGCGATCGCGCCCCACACGAGACCGAACCGGGCAACGATGAGCGCGGTGAGCGTGCCGAGGCCGATCACGGCTTGGGTTTCGAGAGTGACCCCATGCTCGGGCCGATACATGAAATCCCGTTGAACGAGGTTGTCAGCCACGGTGGCCTGCACTTCGACTCCCACGAATAACGTGTCGAGCGGCGTGGCGACGACTTCGCGTGTGCCCAGCGCGGTGGTCCCAACGAACACGATTCGATCCTTGAATTCAGAGGGATCGACCTCGCCGTTGAGCACGTCCACTGCCGATATATAGGGGAACGTGCGTTTCGCGCCGCGGTACCGAAGAAGCAGATTGCTCTTACCGTCGAGTGGGACGTCCTGCCCGTCGAGACCCAGCGACGCGGTGTTGACGTTCGCGATCCGCAGCACGAGGTTGTTCGCGTCTGTCAGCGCGCGCACGGCGGCAAGCGCCAACGCCGGGTAGACCCGATCGGCGTACTGCATGAGCAGCGGGGCGCGACGAAGGATGCCGTCAGGATCCGGCGCGGCGTTCAAGAACCCGGACGCCTGGGCGGCGGCTGTCAACATCGAGATGTTGCAGACCGCGCTCGTTGCCTGAAAGAACGGATCATCAGCCTGTACCCCCGGGCTGCGGATGATTGGGAGACCGAGCGCATGCTGCACACACGGCTTGAGTTTTTCTTGCGTCTGATCGAACAGCAGCCCGTATCCCAGAATCACCCGGCCGCGCCGAAGGCTATCGGACAGGACCGCGTCTGGAGATCGACCGGCTCCCTCATAGCGATCGCTTTCGGGGAACATGATGTCGAGCGCAACCGTCGCGGCGCCGCGCTCACGCAGGCTGTCGATCAATTGACTGATGATGTCGCGGCGCCACGGCCATTGGCCCACACTGGCCAGGCTTTTCTCGTCGACGTCAACGATGACGATCTTCCCGCTGGGCAGACGCGTGGGCGTCCAGCGCACGAGGGTGTCGTAAGCCGAATATTCGAGTTTGACGAGAGGGGCGGGCCTGGTCAGCGACAGTACGGCCGCAACCAGTGTGGGAAGGAGGCCGCAGAGCAGCAGGATCCTGCGATAACGTGGGCTCATCGCACCGTGATATCGACTCGGCGATTCTTCGGCTCGTTGACGTTGTCGGCAGTTGGGATGAGGGGCGTTGCCTCGCCATGTGAAGTGACGACGATCGACGAACGATCCACGCCCGCCTCGATGAGGCGCATGCGAACGACCTCTGCCCGCCTGAGTCCGAGTCCGATGTTAGCAGTGGCATCTCCCGTCGTGTCCGTGTGTCCGACGACGGCGACCTGCGGTGCGGGATATCCCTTGACGGATTGCTGAACCTCGCCGACGAGCACGCGACTCTCAGCGGTCAGTTCGTCGGAATCGAATTCGAAATACAGCGTGAAATGAGCCGGGGCTGGCGGTTGTGCGCCGATGGCATCGCCGAAAAGACGCATCACGTCCGCTTCGCTCATCTCTTTTACGACTTCTGGCGCCAGTCCCGGTACGACGCGCGTCGACGCCCGCGGCGTGACGAGCTCGACGTTACCGTTCGGATTGGAAACCGTGGCGCGTCCGACACTGCCGTCGGACTCTGGCAGTAGAACGACGGTGGCTTGTCCCTTTGGCTGCGGAGTCCGCGACCGGAGGGGGCCGCAGGCCATTTGCAGGCCCACGGCAACCCCTACCAGTACGTAGACTCGGCGCGCGTAGATCATTCGGATACGACGTGGAGCGCTAGTGACGTTCCTCGGACGCCCACGATGGCCGAAGGCGTTTCGAGACGGATGGAATCCGGTGCGAGCTTCGCGATCTGACCGGAGACGTACACCGCGATGCCTCTGAGGAAGCTCATTGCAAGACCAACCGAGCCCTGCGCCGGGGCATACCGAAACGAGTTCAGACGAACCTCGCTGCTGGGACCAAGCGACACCCGGGTATCGTCATCGAGCGTGATGCCGATGCGACCGTCGTCACCTGTCCGGAGGCCATCCGATTCGAACACCGTTTGACCGACTTCGGCTGGGATCGTCCCCCCCGATCGGACGATGAAGGCGGATCCAGAGACCACCTTGATGCGCCCCGCGGGAGACGGCTGCTGAGCAAACGCCGGCGCAGCCAGCAGAAGGAGTCCGATGGCAGCGAGCCAGTGTTGTCGGGCCTTCATATGACGCTCCATACAGGGGGCTGAACTCTACTGTGCCAGAGACGGCGGCTCAGAACAAGGATGACGTGCGAGGTTCAAATCGTGCGAATTCGGGTCGACCAATATTGAATCTTGGTCACCGAATCTGTAAGGAAGACCGCGGCAGGTGTGGGCAAACCGCTGGCCGGCGCGGTCAGCGGCTTGGCGCCGCCGATCGCGCTCGCACGCACGCCGACACGACGAGTGGATGAGTGAGACGCTCGCCTTCAGCGGCTGATTCGGAATTGCGGCGTGGGCGCATCACGCCACAAATACACGTCGCCGATCCGCCGCAGGAACCCTTCTTCGAGCAGTGCGTCGAACACCTCCGTACAGTGGGTTTTATCGAGGGACCAGCGGCGTTGTGCCTGTGAGAGCGTGACGGCGATACCGGGGTGTTCCTGGAACTCGCGGCGGATGCTGGCTAGCAGGCGAGCGGTCGACATACTGACTCCAGTCTCCACGCAGCAGGCGCTCGAGGGAGACGAGCGACCGGTGCTGCGTAGGCCGCGCGTGAGCAAAACTGTGTCCAGTGCAGATCTGCGCAGCCGTCGTCTTGGACGATTCCTTGCTATGCCACGCAGTGGTGGATACGCCAGTTCGTTTGCTCGTTGTCGATCTCGATGCCGGCCACCCTACGGCGATGACAGACATCGCCGACGAGGATGGCATCGATATCCGTACGGCAGTGGATGCCAACGGTGCCATCCGCCACTGCCGCCTCGAGTATCTCGACCTGGTGATGATCAACGCCAGCATCGATGACGATTCGGGTGTCAGCTTGCTGGAGAGCATCCGCACGCTGCGCCCGACGGTTCGCGCCGTCTTGATGAACGGCACGCACGTGCCCATTCGTCAATTGCTTCGAGAGCTCCGCAGTGAGCCGAGGCACGTTCCCTGTTTCGACGAGTTCCAGCAAATCGGCCCGCACGCTTTCGCCCTGCCTGCCACCGCGTAAAGACGAAGACGAGAAGAAGAACGAAGATCACGAAGACTGTTGCTCTTCGTGTGCTGCGCACTCTTCGTGGCCTTCGTGTGTGTCGTGTGTGAGAATGCTTCCGCCCTGAACGGCTGAGAGGTTGCGAGATGAGTGTCGATCGGATCGATCTGAACACCGAGGACGGTGTCCTGGACCTGCATGTCTTCACACCCGAGAGTGGCGGTGGTCCATGGCCGGCGGTGGTGCTCTTTATGGATGCCTTTGGCGTCAGGCCGGAGTTGGCCGGCATGGCTCAACGGCTAGCGTCGAATGGCTATGTCGTTGCCCTTCCGAATCTCTACTACCGTACGCCGTTCGCGCCATTCGCACCCAACGTCGTCGCCACGGAAGGACCCGAGCGCGAGCGCTTCAAGGGCATGATCGCGTCAATCAATCACGCGATGGTGATGAGCGATACCAGCGTGGTGATCGCGGAGCTCGATCGACGCCGGTCAGTCAAGCGAACGGGCCTGGGCGCGTTGGGCTATTGCATGGGCGGCGGCTACGCGCTCAGCGCCGCTGGCACGTTTCCCGACCGGGTCGTCGTGGCGGCCTCGTTCCATGGCGGCTCGCTCGCGACCGACAAGCCGGACAGCCCCCATCGCCTGGCTCCCCGGATGCGCGCCCGTGTCTACGTTGGCGCGGCAGAGATCGACGCGAGTTTTCCACCCGAGCAGCAGGTCCGCCTGGAGCAGGCGCTGACCGACGCACACGTACTGCATAAGATCGAGATTTACGAGAAGGCCAAGCACGGGTTTGCGGTGACCGGCCACATCGTGTTCGACCAGGAAGCAGCGGAGCTCCACTGGCGTCGTCTGCTGGAGCTGTTGAAGGAAACGTTATAGGACAGCGTTCGCAGGAGGTTTCATGAAACGTGCACTCGTAGTGACCATGGGCGCGATTGCGGTTTTCAGTGCCGCAGCAACGGCACAGGCGCAGGGGCGGGGCAGAGGTGCGGCACCGGCATGTACCACCGTGCAGTGCGACGTACTCGGTGACTGGGGAAGAAGCTATGCGTTGCTGATCGGCGAGGCCGAAGCGATGCCTGAAGACAAATACGGATTCAAGCCCACGCCACCGCAGGAGAGTTTCGGCCAGCGCTTGATGCATGTGGCCGGCATTGACGTGAAGCTGCTCAGCACGCTGGGCGGGAAGACACCCGCCCCGATGGTCAATGTGCAAGCGGCCTCGAAGGCCGACATCGTCGCCGCGCTTCGTCAGGTGAACGATTACGGCGCTGCGGTCATCAAGGAGTTCAACGACCAACAGCTCGCCGAGCGCGTGGCGTCACTGCCGTTCATGGGACCGACAGCGAGCCGCCTGCGTGTCATCAACTTCTCGATGTCGCACAGCCAGGATATCTACGGCCAGCTGGTCGTCTATCTGCGGCTCAGCGGCATCACTCCGCCTGCCAGCAACCGGCCTTAGAAAAGGGGGTCGGGAGTCTATTTGGGCTGATCCTTCGCCTGGGAGTTGGATCACCATCATAGCCGACATGTTCGAGGAAGAGTCCCGAGGCTGGTGCCGTTAGCCGCGCGGGCAATTCCGAATCGCTCGACAGCATTCCGATTGCCTCGTCCGGCGACAGTCCACCGCGGCCGACTTCGACGAGCACGCCAACCAGCCGACGCACCATCTTCCAGATGAAGTGCGAACCCTCGACGCGGAAAAGAATCAGGTCCCCGAACTCGTGGATCTCGAGGGAGTTCAGGCGGACGGTCGTCGACTTCTGCCGCGGGTCGTCGTCGGAAAACGATCGAAAGTCATGAAAGCCCACGAGCCGTTCCGCCAGGGTCCGCATTCGAGAGACGTCAAGATCATCCTTGACCCACCAGACGAACGGCTTCGCGAACGCCGTGCGTCGACGCGCGACCTGATAGAGGTACGTCCGTGATCGTGCGCTGTGGCGGGCATGGAACGTGTGCCGGACTTTTTGAATGCCCAGGATGTTGATGTCCGAGGGGAGCTGGTCGTTGATTCGGCGCATGAGCGTGTCCGGAGGCACGGACGTCGTGAGATCGAGATGCGCCACCTGAGCGAGCGCATGGACTCCGGCATCGGTGCGCCCCGACCCGTACAATTCGAACTCGCGCGTCCCGGTCACCTCAGCGATCGCCCGTTCCAGTTCTCCCTGCACGGTTCGGGCGTTCTTCTGCACCTGCCAACCGCTGTAGCGCGTGCCGGCATATTCGATCGTCAGCTTGAACCGCACTCAACAAACTCCCTGCTGCGCGTTCGTCCTCCGGTTCTCCGTTGCTCCGTGTCGATCCGGTGTCTCCGCCCAACTCCGTTGTCGGCGCACCGATCGCCTTGGGAGTATCAGCGAGCGCGCATCTTGTCGAGTACCTGTCCAAGTTGTCGCAGCTCCTCACCGTACGTGGCCCAGTCGCCGCTTCGTTGCGCCGTCACTGCGCGCTCGTAATGCGCCTGGGCCTGGGCCGCCAACGCACTGAGGTCCGGACCCGTCGCCGCTGGGCGCGTCCCGTCCGCGGCGGGAGGACCGGGAGCCGGGGCAGCGGTGGACGTCGAAGTACTAGGAGAAGCCGGTTTCCCACCAAAGAGCTCCGCGAGCCCCGCCTCGAGCGTCTCCTGCATCACGATGCGGTTCTCGTAAGCGACGATCACGCGCGTCAGCTCAGGTATCCGGCCGCCCGATGCGCGCAGGTACAGCGGGCGGACGTAAATGAGCGACTCTTCGATCGGGATCACCATCAGCGTGCCCCAGATCACCTGTGAACCCTGCTGATTCCAGAGCGTGATCTGAGGCGAAATGACCTGATCCTGGGAAATACGCGCCACCACCTGACGCGGACCGAACACGAGCTTCTGCTTCGGAAACTCGAAGACAAACATCTTGCCGTAGTGCTCACCATCGCTGCGCGCCACGAGCCACGCAGCGAGGTTGTCACGCCGCCGCGGTGTGAAGGGCAGCATCTGAATGAACTCGGCCTCCGATTCGCCGGGCAGTCGCATGATGGTGTAGTACGGCTGCATCGCCCGGTTCTCGCTGCCGTCGTCCACGCTCGGGACCTCCCACTGATCCTCGCGGTTGTAGAAGACCGCGGGTTGCGTCATGTGGTACGTCGCGAACACCTGCGCCTGCACCGCGAAGATGTCCTCCGGGTAGCGCACGTGAGAGCGGATGCTTGCAGGCATCTCGTCGAGCGGTTTGAACGTGTCAGGGAAGATGCGGGCATACGTCGCAGCGATTGGATCGTCCGGGTCCGCCAGGTACGCCGTCGTCGTGCCGTTGTAAGCGTCGATGACGAACTTGACGGAATTGCGGATGTAGTTCACCTGGCCCGCAGGAGTCGAATACGGGTAGAAGGTACTGGCGGTGTACGCATCGTACAGCCAGAAGAGGCGTCCATCAGCGACGACCAGATACGGGTCCAGATCGAGGAACCGAAGGAATGGCGCCAGCCTCGTGATGCGCTCGCGGATGTTCCGGTTGAAAAGAATCTTGCTCTCCGGTCCGATGTCGTCGGTGAGGATGATTTGATACGACCCGAAACGAAGGGCGAACAGCAGCTTACGCCAGAAAGACCCGAGCGAGACGCCACCGGTTCCCGCGTACTGCGTGAACTCGTTCTCGTCACCCCTGGGGTAATGGAATTCCCGGGTCCTGGTACGCACGATGACGTAATCGTTGGTGAGCTCGCCAAAGTAGATGCTCGGTTCATCGACCTTCAAGTCAACCGTCGATTGCGGAGGAAGATCGCGTACGAACAGCACGGGCAACCCCTCGGTGGTGACCTGGTTCACTGGTCCAAGCGTCAGCCCGTAGCCATGCGTGAACGTCAGACGCTCATTCACCCACGTTCGATTCGGCAGGCTGGCCGAGTTCAGTTCCCGCGCCGACAGCATCACTTGGCGGAGCGCGCCGTTGATGCGATAGCGGTCGTTGTCGACCGACACGAAATCGTAGTAGGTGCGGATCTCCTGGATCTGCCCGAAGGTCTCCAGCAGCGGCTGGTGATCCCAGAGCCTGACATTCTCGAGGGTGGCGGCGTTGTTGGTAATGTCCGCGCGCGTCAGGAGCGCATCACCAGACAGCGGTCGCTCCTCGACCGTCTCGAGTCCGAACGCTCGTCTCGTTGCCGCGATGTTGTGCTCGATGAACGGAGTCTCGCGAACCTGCTCGTTGGGAGTGACGATGAAGCGTTGGAGAACGGAACTGTAGACCTCGCCGCCAATCGACACGAGGAGATAGAGGCCGATGGCGAGAGGAATTGGCCAGTTGCGAGAATCGAACGCTTGCCACGCGGCAAGCGCGGCGCCGATGACGGCGACGGCCATCAGCAGCAATGCTGCCGGCATCCGGCCGTACACGTCGGCGTAGCTGGCGCCGTGAATGAGCCCTGATGACTCGATGAGGTGTTCCGTGCGTTGAAGCCAGGCACCCCAGGCCAGCAGAAGGAAGAACGTGCCGGCGAGAAGAATCAAATGCCGGCGCGCGGAGGGTGACACCGAGAGCCGTGACGGGAAGCCGGACGTCAGATGACCTGATACGAGGTAGATGGCGGCCGAACTCAAGGCCGCCAGCACGACCAACGTCTGCGAGCCGCGTTGAACCAGCCGCAGAAAAGGCAGCGAGTAGACGTAAAAGGCCACGTCGCGGCCAAGGATCGGGTCCTGAACCCCAAACGGCACCCCGTATCGCCAGGTAAGCCATTCCTCCCATCGTCCCGAAAAGAAGAGGCCGATGAGCGCTGCCAGGAGCACGGCAGCACCGCGCGCCAGGGTCCGAAGCTGCTGTCCTCCGGGCAATGTGACCTGAATGCCCTCACGGGTGGTGAAGACGGGGCGCACATTGCCGATGGCGGACAGCGCCACGTTCAGATTCAGGACGAGCCACGCGGTCGCGACGATGAAGGTAAGCGAGAAGAGCGTCCCCTGACTCCGGAAGATGGTGAGGAAGACGGTCTGGTAACCGACTTCGCCGAACCACAGCCAGTCGGTGTAGAAGCGCAGAAGCGACGGCCCACCAAGAAACAGCAGCAGGGCCAGCGCCGCGAGGGCAAAGCGAAGTGGTGATGTCATAGGCGTCCGCAGTCGCGGGTCACGGAGACGACGCCACATACCGTGCGCCCGCCGCCTCCAAATCGGCGTGAATCTCCTTGGCTAGTCGTGCAGGCGAAACCACGCGCGCGAATGGGCCCCAACTGAGGATCCAGCTTCGCAGCCCCCAATCGTGGCACACGTTGAGCGTCACCGCGACACCCCCGTCGCGAGCGTCCTCGACCTGTTGCGACGGGTGCCAGACCCGTGCTCGAACGTAAGGAGCCACGCGCGCATCGAATTCAATCTCTACTCGCTCGGCCGGTCCGGTGTTTACACCGAGTGAATTCGCGAACACATCGTCACCAACCGCGTGGGTGACCGTGAACGTCTGTTTTTCGAGTGAAACCGATGCGATCCGATCGACGGCAAACGTGCGAACCGCTTTGTACTCGGGGACATAGGCCAGCAGGTAGATGCCTCCCTGCACGAACGCCAGGCGGTAGGGATGGACGAGGTAGTCCTTGCTCCGTCCGCTCGATACCGAGTGGTAGCGCATGGTGGTCACGCGGTAGTGCAGCGTGGCCTCGAGTAGCTGCGCCACGAAGGCGGGCGAGCTCGCGCCCGCGCGTGGGCCGGGCTTGGCCACGAGCACGCTGGGCAGACGGTCGAGAAACAGCCGCATCCGTGGCGACAACATCTTCGCAAGCCGCTCGAAGGCGTTGGTCAGATCACGTTGAAAGGGCGTACCGGCGACGGCTTCCAGAAGGTTCCGGCTCAAGTACAGCGCACAGAGCTCGGAAAGCGTGAAACCGGCATCGATGCCCTTCAGGACCTGGCCGTCAAGACGCCACTTGACATGGCCGTTGTCGTCGCGCTCGTCGTAGAGCGCGAAACCGGCTTCCTGAAGCGCCGCGAGATCTCTTCGGATCGTGCGGGTCGTGACCTCGAGCTCCTTCGAAAGGGCATCGATGGAGGCACCATGGCGCGACGACTCTAGTGCGTGAAGCAGCTTCCATTGACGGATGACTTCCTGGTTGCGGGGCACGGAAGCGATCGTAACTTGGCTTTGGGCTCGAGGATCGGGGCTTTCTAACCACCTTCTTTGAAGCGGCGGATCTCGCGGCGTCGTCGGCGGTCGGGAGTGCCGGCCGCCTGGGCGACCGCACGGTAGATACGCTCGATGCGGCGGGCTTCGATCTCTTCAGGGGTTGGCTGCGGCGTGACATCATCGTAGAGCGCGCGCGCTTCAGCCTTCCTGACGTGCTGATCGATCGCGATGCGTACGATGATGTCCTGGTAGCGTCCGAGGCCACGGCTGATGCGAACGCGGTCGCCCTCGCGGAGCGATCGATGCGGCTTGGCGCCGTCGCCATTGACTTCGACCTTGCCGCCCTCACACGCCCGTTTGGCCTCGGATCGCGTTTTGAACAGACACGCGACGTCGAGCCACACGTCGAGGCGTACGGTGTCTGAAGATTTCTCGTTCACGTCTACTTCAAATCAGGACCTCGATTTTTCCCTTCGCCTTGAGTCCGTTGACGAACGACTCGGTTTCCTGCTGCCGGTTTACGCGCTCGAGATACTGCTCGACCTGCGGTCTGACCTCTTCGAGCGGAATCGTCCGGCCTTCCTTCTTCTCGACCACCTTGATGATGTGAAATCCGAAATCGGTCTCGACCAGATCGCTGATGGCACCGGGTGCGAGGCTGAACGCGGCGTCATTGAATGGACCCACCATCTGGCCCTGCTGGAAGAACCCGAGATCGCCACCATTGGCCGCACTGCCCGGATCAGCAGAATGCTGCTTTGCCAGCGCCGCGAAGTCGCCGCCGCCCTTCACGTCTTTGAGGACCTGCTCCGCTTTGGCCTTGGCCTGCGCTTTTGTTGCCGCGTCGGCGCCCTTGGGCACGGTGATCAAAATGTGGCTGGCGCGGACGCTCTCGCCCTGTTTGAACTGGTCGGGGTTCTTGGCATAGAAGTCGGTTACCTGTTCGGGCTTCACGGCAACCTTCGCCGCGATCTCTCCCTCGATCAACTTCGCGATCGCCATGTCCTGCCGCGCGTCGGATTTCACCTGCTCGAGTGTCAGCTTTCGCTGGGCGAGCATCTGTGTGAACTCCGTCTCTGAAGGGAACTGCTTCTGAATCTGTCCAATGCGTGCGTCGACATCTGCGTCGGGAACCGTCACGTTGCGGGCACGCGTTTCCTGGATGAGCACCCTGTAACCAATGAGTTGATCCAGCACACCGCGAAGAACCTGGTCGCGTTGCTCGGGCGGAATCGGACCGCCGGCACGAGCTTCGAGAGCCTGCACCGCGCGATCGAAGTCCGCTTTGGTGACGTCTTCGCCATTGACGTGCGCGAGCACATCGGGAATCTGTGCCGGAATCGGCTTCGGTGCTGCCGGGGCTGCCTGGGCAGCGGCCGGCGCGGCTCCCGCAGTCGTCGCCGCGGCCGCCTCTGTGGACGACTTGGAGCATCCGCACACGACGAGGGCGACGATCAATGGAAAGATTCGCATGAGTGAAATTCTCTCGGGAGTGGCTGTCGGTGAAGAGTCGTCAAAACGTACTCTCATCAGAGTACGACGCGGCCGCCGACGGGTCAATGCAGCATGTTATAGTGGAGGTTCGTACGTGCTCAAAAACGCGTGTCACGAGGCCAGGTAGCTCAGTTGGTAGAGCACGTGACTGAAAATCACGGTGTCGCTGGTTCGATTCCGGCCCTGGCCACCAAATTACCTAACAAAATCTATGTTCTCTGCGACCAAGGTCGGGAGGGTTCCTATCAGGGTCACACTAGGGTCACAGGCCCGTGAGTGCGAAAGATGAGCGTTGAAATCCCGCCCGACAGCTTGCCCGAGGATTTCACAACCCTGATTGGACGTCTTGTCTAGCAAGCGAGAACAGAGGCCATCCGCAATCGCAGAAGACGGCTTCAAAACAGCGCCGAAGGATTCTCCACTGAAGGTCGCGAAGCGAGAATGCTTGAGAGGCGAAGGTCTACGGCGGTGTCATGCATCCATGAGTTTACTGAGAAGGCAATCGAATCAGTCGTGCGGCTCCTGCGATCGATGCAGATCGTGGCACCCGAAGCAGTGAGCTGGTCGCAAGGGCTGATCAAAGAGTCGCTCAACCAGATGGTATGCGGCATTAAAGAGCCCGATGGGGACTCACGCGGTCGAGACGCTGCGTCTGCAAGAATCAACGAACATCGTCAATACGGATGTTAAACAACTCTTTGCTGCGATGCAGGAGGCTCTTCGTAGCTCTGATCTGGACGACGACGCCCGCGAACCGCTAAGCAAGCAGATAGTAGAGATGGAAGCGGCAGCGGGGAAGAAGTCGTTCGCGCGAGCTTACGCCGATTTCATGCAGAACGCAGCGAATCATGTAACAGTATTTGCGCCTCTATCAGGCCCTCGCCCAGTTGCTTGGCGGCCAATCGTCCTAACAACCCGCCCAGTTCCTCATACCCTTTCTCGAGCACCATCTGCTTCCACTCGGCTGCACGCGCCAAGGCGGCATCGGGAGCGGGTGTAGATACCGGCCACAACTCAAAATCCTGCCGCTGCGGGGGTGACGGACACGCCACACGCGGTCGACGAGGAATCGGCTTCGCCGGTCCCGATTGTCGGCCGCCAAACGGCGTGTACGGCTCGTCGCTCATTACTGCACGCCTCCAATCACCGGCATGTCCGCCAGCGACTCAGATGCCGATGGCATCTCGATCGCCTCACCGCCGTCACCACCGAGCTCAGCCGGCCGCCGCTGTCAAACGTTGTCTCTTTTTGAACAGTCCCGCGTTGTGTGCCGATGTATCGTCAGGCTTCTCAATCGAATCATGCGGCACTTCAAGTGACTTTTCAGCCGCACCGTCTATGCCCCGTTTGCCGCACACCGGCGCGATTGTTGCCGGACTCCAGCGCTAACTCCATCGTCGAGTACTACCGCTGCGACGACTGCGGACGGATCTGGTCGCATCGGAAGGACAATCCCGAGTCACCGCAAAGCCGGTCACTGTCTAACGGAAACCGAGTACTACGGCTGCGACCTTAGTCGCTCACTTCCAGTTCGATCGCATCCGCGCAGGCCGTGAGCAGGTCGACGTCTCGCTGCCGGCGCCTCTGATTAACCGTGGGCGGCCCCACGCCTTACCTCCGAGGGAATCGCTGACCGATCGGTATAGTGAAAGTCTCTGCGCTACTTCAAACGCATCGGCCAGCTCTGACGGACGCGGCTCTGCAGGCCGGCGATTGGGATCGGTGTATTGGGTGATGAAGTGGTCATGCGCGTGCGTGACGCCGGGCAATGTCGTGCTCATCCGCTACAAAAGCGATCACCTTGTCCTGTCGTAGCAACGGCAGTCGCGAAAGCGTACCTTCCGTGTCGCTTCGGCTCCGGTATTTTCACGGATATGTTCACGGATATGGATGTGCTCTCAGCGCTGCCATTCTGTGAGCAACCAAGCAGTCGTCTCAAACACTCGCGTTTTCCATAGCGTTCTTGGGGATTTCCCTTACTGCGGCCTTCAAGCTGTTGCTGTAGCATCGAACCGCGCACGCGTGCGCCATCGCGTTTCCGTCCGTCGCCATGTCAGAAGACCGCATGCCTCATCTCCCGGATCTCAGGGGTGAATTCCTCAACGATCTGGCCGCCATCGAGCAGCGCATCGCGCGCAGTACGACGGAATCGGCTGCGGACGATTCACTCGATTGGAGTGAAAAGCGCTATCGACATCTTGTCGAAAACAGCCTGGGGTTGATCTGCACTCACGATCTCGAAGGGATCGTGCTCTCCGTGAATCCAGCCGCGGCCAACTCGCTCGGATACGAGCCGCGCGACGGCATTGGTCGAAATCTCCGCGAGTTTCTGGCCCCGGCGACGCGACATCGATTCGATCACTACCTCTCGCGCATTCGCGAGAACGCCCACGACAGCGGTGTGATGCGCGTCGTTCGCAAGGACGGCACCGAGCGAATCTGGTTGTACCGGAATGTGCTGTACGTTGAACCGGGAGTGCGGCCATTCGTGCTGGGTCACGCCATCGACGTGACCGAACGCGCTGCCGCGGAAGCCGCGGTCCGACGCAGCCAGGCGCAGACACTCGAAGCGACGAGCAGGCTCGCAGGCCGCGTGGCGCACGCCTTCAACAACCTGCTCACCGTCATCATCGGCAGCACCGAGATGCTGATCGCCGATCAGTCAGCGGACGCGCGCACGCGGGCGCGTCTCGATGCGATCATGCGAGCGGCGGCGCGTGGCGCCACCGTGACACGGCAGCTCCTCGCCGTTGGCCGTCAACAGCCGATCGAGCGCACCGCCCTCGACCTGAATGCCGTCGTGAAGAAGCTCGAACCGGCGCTTCGGCATGTCGTTGGATCGAACGCGACGCTGACACTGAACCTCGAACCGGACCTTCCGCACATCGATGGGGATTGCGCCCAGATGGAGCAGGTGCTTCTGCACGTTGCTGGCAACGCCGCAGAGGCGATAACCGACGCCGGATCCATCGTGATCGAGACCTCCACGTCCATCGCTGAGGATGTTCGTGCACGCAATCACTCCGATTCGGATCCCGGCGAGTGCGTATGGCTGACCGTGCGCGACACCGGCCGCGGCATGGATGCGCATACCAGGGATCATCTTTTCGAGCCATTCTTCACGACGAAGTCCGGAGGTCTCAGTGCCGGGCTCGGCCTGCCTGTCGTCTACGGGATCGTTCATCAGCTGGGCGGCACGATCGGCATTGACAGCGAGTTGGGGAAGGGAACAACTGTCACGATCGCGCTCACCCGCGCGTCGGCGGTCTGCGGATCGCGCGAGACTGCGAGCTCGACAATCGATGCCGATGTGAAGGCGGCGCCAACAATCGTCCTCGTCGATGATGAGGACGACGTGCGAACGGTGATGCGGTCAGTGCTGCAACAGAAGGGGTACACGGTTCTCGATGCGCCAAGCGGAGGAGACGCCATTCGACTGCTCGCCGATCACTCAGGGCCGGTCGACATGCTCGTTACTGATGTGGTCATGCCAGGTATGAGCGGCCGCGAATTGTACGAGCACCTCTCACGTCGACATCCGGGCCTGAAGGTCCTCTACGTCTCCGGCTACGCCGACGATGCGTTCGGTCGCGAGCCGGGCTGGGGCACGTCACTCCTCTCCAAGCCGTTCTCACTCGAAACGTTTGCCAAGAGAGTGCAGGACGAGCTCACAAGCGCCTGATGCTGTTTCGCCGTCTGCAATCGTTTGCCTCGTGAAGTGGCAATCGCGGCTCCACCCTTTGAGCCGTTTTCCAAGTCGTAGCGTCACCTCGCTCAACGCGATCGCTTGGCGATGCTTTTGCCTCGCGCTCCCGCGAATCAGACAACGGCACCGGGCCGTCAGGGCAAGGCGATGGCAATGAGGCGACTGTTGGGGATCCAACGTTTGTCCCTCTTGGCGCCCCGTCGAACAACTTGACGGGCCCCGACTTCATTCCGCCATTTTCGACCTATCCGTCTGGCCATGCCGGCCTTGGTGGCGCGCTGTTCGAGATGCTGCGTCGGTTCTACGGCACTGACACGATTGCATTCACGCGAAGGGACGGGACGGCACGGTCAGACCACTGCGACCAGGCACTGCGCGTCGTTTTCGTAGGCCTATCTTCGTATCCATTGGTCGTTCGACAAGACAGAGGGGATTGCGCAGGGCCGGAAAATCGCGCAACACGCGATCAAGAACGCTTTCATGCCAATATGACCGAAATCTTCCGGTTGGCAAACGACGACGTCGGCGAGGCGCGGCCTGAAACACGTCTTTTTTAGTGCAATTTCGACCATTCCGACGGTCCTGCCGGTGCCCATTTTTTAATCAAACGGTCAAGCTGAGTTTGTGTGTAGTAAAAATTTTACGTGCAATTTTTTATCAGCTGAGTTCTGATTCCAGACACAAATCGGCCTCTCTTGTGTTACCTTGGCTGTGCCGATAGTCAGGTTAGACATAGCTCCTTCCCGCCAACGCGCTCCTCCAGGGCATTTGGTGATTTCGGACGGGACGTCTACGAAAAGAGGGGGAACTGATCCCTATGCGCTCTGGCTGTAGCATTCTGCGAAACTCAGCATTACTCGTGCTGCTGGGGTTTCTCTCCTCATCGTTCACCCCTGGTGTGTTTGGCGCTGAACGCGAGAACGCACCGGCGGCAATCGAACGGAAGCTACAGTCGGTCGTCGATGAGCTGAAGTCCAAGTTACTGATCGCACCAGCAGTCGTCGTTTCCATTGTGCCCAGCAACGCTCTGATGATGTCGGTCGAGGCGCCGGAGGATTCAAAGCAGGCATTTTCGTTGACGATCGACGCCAGCTTTCTCGAGACATTGAGCGATGACGAGATCGAGGCGGCGATTGCACACGAGCTCGGCCACGTATGGATCTTTACTCATCATCCATTTCTGCAGACTGAAGAGCTCGCGAACCAGATCGCGATGCGAGCAGTGAGCCGCGCGAGCCTCGAACGCGTTTACGCCAAGGTATGGCAGCGCGGCGGGACCAAAGGCGACCTCGTCCGTTTCCTTGGTGCTGAGCCTGCACCGGCCTCTGCTGCCGGGCTGGCCCCCGACGCAACTCGATAGCAGATTTACCCACTCAGCGATTCGCTCCGTGCAAGACTTACGCGGCGGCAGTCTGCCTGAGCTTCGTCGACCTCACTTAATTGCGATACAAACGATTGGCATGTTCTTCGCCGACGACAGGCGGACGGAGGTCCAATCATGCGTAAGACGACCCGTGGAATTGTCACGATGCTCAGCTCACTTGCGTTCGTCGTGGCCATCAGCCTGTCAGCGTACGCGCAGGCTCCGGCAGGCCAGGCGCCCGGAGAGAAACCGGCCGGTCAGGCACAGAAATCCGACTCGGCTAAAGGAGAGCTGAAATCCGTCGATGCAGCGAAGATGACGTTGACGCTCGCGTCAGGCGAGACATTCATGTACACCGACCAGACGAAAGTAACTGGCGCGCAAGGCGGGGTTGCGGGTCTCGCATCCGCGTCCGGGCGACAGGTCGTGATCAACTTCACAACCAAAGGTGCTGATCGCATCGCCACGTCAATTGAGGTGGCCCCCAAGTAGCACCGTTCCGAGTTCCCGGTTCCGAGTTCCAAGTTCGTGTTCAGAATTCACAGTTCGTCGTGAACTGAGAACGCCGAACACGAACCGGGAACAAGGAACCTGGAACATTGCTTAGACGGCTGTGACTTCAGCCTCGCGAACCATACCGAGGTCACGGCGCACGCGATCTTCGATCATCTGGCGGATCTCGGGGTTGTCCTTCAGGAACTGTTTCGCGTTCTCGCGTCCCTGTCCCAGGCGATCGCCGTTATACGCGAACCACGCGCCGCTTTTTTCGACGATGCGTTTCTCGACGGCCAGGTCGAGGAGATCGCCTTCGCGCGAAATGCCTTCGCCGTACATGACGTCGAATTCCGCTTCGCGAAATGGAGGCGCCACCTTGTTCTTCACGACCTTCACGCGTGTGCGCCCGCCCACGACCTGATCGCCGTCCTTGATACTGGCAATGCGACGAATATCGATGCGAACCGATGCGTAGAACTTCAGGGCACGGCCGCCTGTCGTCGTTTCCGGATTGCCGAACATGACGCCGATTTTCTCGCGTAGCTGGTTGATGAAAATGAGCGTCGTCTTCGATTTCGACACGACGCCCGTCAGCTTGCGGAGAGCCTGTGACATGAGGCGGGCCTGAAGGCCCATCTGCGCTTCGCCCATCTCACCTTCGATCTCCGCCTTCGGAACCAGGGCGGCAACCGAGTCGACCACGACTACGTCGACGCTGTTCGATCGGATGAGTACCTCGACGATTTCGAGGGCCTGCTCGCCGTGGTCGGGCTGCGAGACCAGAAGATTCTCCAGGTCCACGCCGAGCTTCTGGGCGTATTGCGCGTCGAGCGCATGCTCAGCGTCGACGAAGGCGGCCATGCCGCCGGTTTTCTGGGCCTCGGCGATCACCTGCAGCGCCAGTGTCGTTTTACCGGACGACTCCGGCCCGAAGATTTCGATCACGCGGCCGCGGGGGAGGCCGCCTACTCCGAGCGCGTAGTCAATGCTGATAGAGCCAGTGGAAATGAACTCGATGGGCGCAATCGCGTTGCGCTGGCCCAGGCGCATGATCGAGCCCTTACCGAATTGCTTTTCAATCTGTCCAACGGCGATGTCGATGGCTTTGGTGCGTTCTTTCAGGTCGTCGAGCGGCATGCGATCTCCTTGGCGTAGCGCGCGGGCGCGCCGTTGGCCGTGTATGAGTAGAGTGGCTTGGTGGTGTGACAGGGAAGGTCACGGCCGGGGTTGATCCTAGGAGTGTGCCGCGCGAAAGTCAAGCGAAAATCCGTGTAGTCACGCCGGCCTCAGCCCAACAATTTCAATCAGTTACAGACACCTCTGACTTTCGCCTCTCCGCCCGGATTCGGCGGAATTTGCAGCGCCTTGACAGGCCGAATGTTGGAGTTATTCAGACCCGCTCCACTGCCATTGCCACACCGTTCCCACCACCAAGACAGAGCGCGGCGATGCCGCACCGGAGGCCGCGATTCTCGAGGGCATAGAGCAGGGTCGTCAGGATACGTGCGCCGCTTGCGCCGATCGGATGTCCGAGCGCAACGGCGCCACCGTTGACGTTCACGCGATTGGCATCGATGCCCAGTTCACCAAGGATCGCCACGAGCTGCACCGAGAAGGCCTCATTGATCTCGAACAGATCGACGTCCGCGAGCGACCAGCCGATTTTCTTCGCGAGTCGACGGATAGCCTCGACGGGGGTCATGAGCACGTACTTGGGTGCGAGTCCGCTGGCGGCCTGGCCAACGATGCGTGCCATCGGGCGAGCGTTCAACTCGCGCGCACGCCGCTCCGACATCACCACGAGAGCGGCGGCACCATCGTTTACGGGTGGCGCGTTTCCCGCGGTCACCGTGCCATCGGCCTTGAACGCAGGACGCAGCGCGGCCAATGCTTCCATCGAGGTTTCAGGACGAATCGATTCGTCGCGGTCGAAGATGACGAGATCACCTTTCTTTGCCGGGATGCTGACGGGCACGATTTCCGAGCGGAAACGGCCAGCGGCTGTGGCGTCGGCCGCCTTGCGATGACTGTTGAGCGCGAAGGTGTCCTGCGCTTCGCGTGTAATGCCGAAGTCCACGGCCACCACCTCGCCGGCATTTCCCATGTGCCAGTCCTCGAAGGTGCACCACAACCCGTCGTTGATCAGTGAATCGACAGCCTGACCGTGACCAAGCCGCAGTCCTTCGCGTGCTCCCGCGAGCAGGTAAGGGCAGTTGCTCATGGACTCCATGCCGCCAGCCACGACAACGTCGGCATCGCCAGTTGTGATGCCTTGAGCCGCGAGCATGACTGCCTTCAGCCCCGACCCGCACACCTTATTGATCGTCAGCGCCGCGACGTCATTTCCGAGTCCGCCTCTCAATGCGGCCTGACGTGCCGGCGCCTGACCGAGCCCCGCCGAGACGACGTTGCCCATGATGCATTCCTCGACGATGCCCGGGTCGATGCCTGCGCGGGCAACGGCCTCGCGAATCACGATGGCGCCGAGTTGTGGGGCAGTGAAGGGCTTCAGCGATCCGAGGAACTTGCCGGTTGCGGTTCGAGCGGCGGAAACAATGACAACGCCCACCCCTCAATTTTACGGGCAGTGTTAACCGCCGGGCAGGGGACGCTGTTGTATCGTCAGCGGCCTGAGACGTCGCAGGAGGGCAGAATGGGCTCAGAGGTCATCATCGTTCCGTCGCTATTCCTGATGATTGCTTACGTTTTCTACGCAGTCGCCAACGCGTTTACGCGTCGCCAACAGCTCAGATCCACGTCCGAGTTCCAGACGAAGCTGCTCGAGCGCATGGGCACGATGACCGAGTTCAGCCAGTTCCTGAACACCGAAGGCGGGCAGAAACTGCTGGGAACTGTTGGCACCGACGGCGGCTTTGCGCACCAGCGTGTCTTGCGTGCCTTCCAGTCGGGCATTGTCATGCTCTGCCTCGGAATCGGAATCTTCTTGTATTTGAGCGATGTGCGGGTGGAGACCGACACGTACGAGAGCGTCGGCTTCGTCGGAACGGTATCCGCCGCTGTCGGAATCGGATTACTGATCTCCGGTTACGTATCGCTCAAGCTGTCGCGCAAGATGGGGCTCATCAACGGGCAGTCGCACCCTCCGGCCCCGAATGAGATTGCTCGCTCGGTATAGGTGCTGCACTGACCGAGGTCGAGTTCGCGAGGTTCTACGAGCGGACGGCGCGCCCGCTCTGGGCGTACGTCTACCGCGTGATTCGTCTCGCCAGTGATGCCGACGACATCGTGCAGGACGCGTTCTGCCGCCTGTTGCGTGCCGACGTCGAGGGACTGAACGACGAGGAGCTGCGTCGTTATGTCTTCAGGATCGCCGGGAACCTGATGACGGACCGGTGGCGACGTGCCGAGCGAGAGGCATCGTGGCTCAATCGGCTTCGCGGTGAACCGCAGATCGATCCCGGCGATGCCCCGGACGACACCGTGAGCCAGGAGTTCAACGAGCTCAAGCCGCGCGATCGTGCGCTCTTGTGGCTGGCGTACGTGGAGGAGCACAATCATCAGGAGATCGCCAGCGCGCTGGGCATCGCTCGCGGGAGCGTGAAGGTCCTGCTCTCCCGCGCTCGTAGCAAGTTGCGGAAACTGCTGGTGACGAAAGGACTGACAGCGAGGGCGTGATGGTGGAATGGTTCGACCGCGACGCCGAAGACGATGGAGTCGTCGCCGAGTACATCAATCGATTGGCGAATGCGCCGCCTGCGAAGATGTCGCAGGTACCTGATGCCAGTGTGCTCTGGGTGAAAGCGCAGATGCTGCGGCGGTGGGATGCTGAGCGCAAGGCTCAGGCTCCGCTCGACGTGATGGAGCCCATTCAAATTGCGGCCGGACTCGCCGCGGCGGCCGTGTTGTTTGTGTGGTCGTTGCCGTCGCTGCTTCAGACGCTTTTCACGTCGATATAACGAACCACGCGCTCGCCCAGCAGGTGATCGAGCCGAGATCGAATGAGCGCGGCCGAGCGCTCGACCTCGCGCTGCCAGGCAACATCCTTCGCCTTCACGCGCAACACACCATCGCTCCAGTTCACAGACGTCGCGTGGTCGATCGCGGGTCCGACGACGCTGCGCCACGCGAACGCAACCTTTTCCGGAGTCAGCGGCGCCTTTCGAACGATGGCGGCCACGGCGTCGGGCATGACCTGGCGTAAAGGAATCACTCAGGGATCTTACGCTGTCAACTCCCAACGCCCAACTTCTGAGTTGAGATCTGACTCCATTCAGTGCTCCAATGCCAGTTGTAATGTCGAAGCGGATTGTCTTCGGCCTGGCATTGGCGCTTGTTGCTACGGCGCTGGCCGGCCCGGATCGGCGGCTGCTCGCGCAAGGCGGAAAGCCCACCGATTCTCCGTGCAACATCCAGACAACCGAGCGCGTCGTGGCCGTCGGCGACGTGCACGGAGCGTTCGATAGCTTCGTGGCGATTCTGCGCGCCGCGCAGGTGATCGACAACCGCAGCCGATGGAGCGGTAAGAAGACCGTGCTCGTCCAGACCGGCGACATCCTCGATCGGGGTCCGGACTCACGAAAGGCCATCGACCTGCTACGCCGCCTGGAACGGGACGCGCAGCGCGCAGGTGGACGAGTCGTGTCTCTCCTCGGTAACCACGAGTTGATGCGCCTCATTTCCGACTGGCGATACGTAAGCGCGGGAGAGATCGACGCCTTCCGGACCGGCGATTCAGCCCAGCTTCGCGAGCAGGTCCTGACGGCGCTGAACGAACAGGCAGCGCAACGGGCCAAGGCCGAGGGACGCGAGCACGATCCGGCGGCCTACCGGGAGCAGTTCCTCAAGGAAGTCCCTCTTGGAATGATCGAATTACGTCAGGCGTTCGGTCCGCAGGGAGAATACGCGCGCTGGGTGAAAGAGCGTCCCGCGGTCGCGCGCATCAACGGGGTGCTTTTCATGCACGGAGGCATCAGCCCCGAGACGGCGCCGCTCGGATGCGAGGGGATCAACGCGGCAGTTTCGAAAGAGCTCGCGGCGCTGCCGCCGCCGGAACAGGCGGCATCGCTCATGTCGGCCAGCGAGACGGGACCGCTCTGGTACCGAGGATTGGCTCTTCAGCCGGAGGAGGAACTGACACCCATTCTTCCAACCATCCTGGAACAGATGAAGGCGAGGGCGATCGTCATCGGGCACTCGACGGTGTTGCCCGGGCGGATCGTCGCCCGTCTCGACGGGCGAGTCATTCTGATCGACACAGGAATGGTTGGCGGAGAATTTTATAAAGGAGGCGTACCGTCCGCACTCGAGTGGCACGGCAACATGCTGACGGCGATCTATCTCGATCGACGCGAGCCGCTGGCCGCGCCCGCATTGCAGGCTGCCACAACCCCCGCATCACGTTGATCGAATATCTCACGCCGGTGTAGCGCCTCTACGACACCTTCTTCGTGCCCTTCGTACTCTTCGGGCTTCAGAAGTCGAAAAACACTACGGCCTCACCAAGCTTCGCGGCTCGCTCCTCGATGACCTTGACGATGCGGTCGCGGCGCGCGAGAACAGCCTCGCGCTCCCCCTTCATGAGCGAGTCGCCAACGGCTTTCTCGATCGATTCCGAGGTGAGTCCCTTCAGGCGAGTCAGCAGACCTCGGTCGCAGCGGGTCAAATCGCTCGGCTTCATCAAATCCTTGCCAAGTCGAAACGCCCGCGTGTGATCGATCAGCCACATCGTCCAGTCGTTGGTCCAGAGAATGTTTCCCTGATTCCGGTCGCGATTTTGAATGAGTTCGTCCCAGATCCGCATGATCTGGATTTGATGGGATGTACGCAGCGGGTTGGGCCCTACCGTCTTTTTCTGGAGCCGTCCCTTCTCGTCCATCTGGACATCGTCGACCCACCACGTCACGGCGGCCGTCTTCCCGTTCACGTCGCGTTCGACTGACATCGGCACCGTGTTGAGCTCGAGGAGCCGGGCCAGCCGATAGCCAGCGATGTTGTAGCGGTAGGTGTCTTTGAAATTGACCTCGGTGTGCTGACCAGCCTCGAACACCGGCTTGGCGATGTCCACGGTCTGCACGTGCGCGTCGTGGGTGATTTTCCCGTCCGACATCTTCACACGCCGTGAACCGGTGACGCCGCCTCCCGCGTCGCTGGTGTCGAGGATTCTGGCCTTCAGCAGGAAGGTCTCCATTTCGTCTGGCGTCAACTGGCCGGCCGTGACCTTGGCGCCCTGACCAGCGAACCCCAGTGAGACAGCAGTGAGACTGATCCCGATGACGATGAGTGGCGCGCGCGAGAGTCGATCCAAGGAACGTCCCCTTTCTGCGAATGCGGAACGAGCTGGATTCTACGCGAAAAACGGATGCTGAACCGCTGCCGGCGATTCCTGGTCGCGGAGCCGCAGCACCTCAGTGAACAGGTTCTGCATTAGGTCAACGTGGTCGGCCATCACACCGAACAGATCGTCGCGATCGAGGCGCAGGGCCCGTCCTCCTGCAGTCACGACTCCCTTCCACCCTGAAGGTGTGCCTGCCAGAGTATCGGCAACGCCGAAGGTTACGCCTGCCGAGGCCAGAACCGGGGACTGATCGGGCGATTCCAGACGCAGTTCGCCGTCGAGAATCTGGTAAGTCGCGGGAGGCCCGTCGATGTCGAATACGACTGTCCCGGGCGTCAACGTCACTTCGGAGGCAGAAGCCCGCAGGGCCAGGAGCTGCGCCGCGGTCGCGCCCGCAAGCAGCGGATCCTGGCGGAACAGCCGCTCGCTGCCGCTTGAACCGGCTTTGAGCGCGGTGAGTTGATAAGGCGCCGCCATCGCGGCACGCAATCGGTACGGCGACTGACCGAGAAGGAGCCGGAAGAGACTCTGAGCCATCAGGATGTTGTCCGACACCATCGTCAGGAAAACAGGCGTGGGAACACGAAAGCCGATGCTGTGTTCGATGGCTCGGATCGTGTTCTTGAGCGGGATACCCTGGAGCACCTCTTCGACGTTGATTACTGCAGGGGCGGTCAACTCTTTTCCCGGTCCACGTTCACCTGTCGCTTCCAGCGCACCTTCGAGCAGGAAGAACACTTCGCTCGCCTGCTGACCCGCGCGCGAGATTTCGCGTCCGGCCTGGTGACGAATCTCCTGGCCGACTTCGGCGACGCGGAAGAGTTCGTCGATCGAGAGCGCGGCGAACACGGGGGTGACCCTGATGCGATCAACCAGCGCGACTACCGGAAGCCCATCGCCCGACTGCCCCCCTTCGCGGCTGGCCCACTGCGCCGCTTCGCGTACGAACGCATCCTGCCGATGCGTGGTGACGTAATCGAAGTCGGATTTGAGCGAGGCGAATTGCCGCTCGGTGGCGAAGTGGATCGCGGACGCGGCGATGACCGGGTCGTCGTCGTAAATGAGCTGGGCGAGCGTGTCTTCTATGTCTCGCGGCCGGCTCCTGAGCACCGCGTTCGCATATTGCACTTTCTCAGTCAGCGGCGTGTCGTCGAGGATCGGCATTACGCGCCGGCGGACGACACCACCGAGAAGGTTGTCGAGATATTCGACGGCCGCTGCTCGCCGCCGCCGCTCGCCTTGTTCGATCGTGAAGCGCGCCGCCGCGACATCCTCGATGTGATAGAGCAGCCCGAGCAACCGGTAGATTCGATCGAGCGAGCGGCGCAGTTTGTCTTCGAGCGCACGACCGAGCAGCGATTCCGCCGCGTCGAGCGAGTGGCGCATCAGGTTGTTTTGGAGCGTCAGGCCGTTGTAATAGCGGGATGTTTCCCTGATGACGACTTTCTCCACGGTCTGACGAGGGCACGACACCGCTGGATTCTCTCGACGCAACTTCTCGATCGCCATGATCGCCTTGTAACGCAGGAAGCCGTCAGCGTCGTCGAGCGCCGTGATCAGCGCTTCCATCGAGCCGGCCGTGCCAATCAAGGCGAGGGTCACCGGGATGTGGCGTCGAATCCAGAGTTGTTCGCGAGTGTCGGCCAGCGAGTACGCCAGGAGCGGAACGATTTCTTCCCCGTACCCAACCAGCGCTTCCCGTGCCTGTGCCTTCAGCGCGCGATGACCGAGCCGTGACAGGAGCGCTGGAACGAAGAGCCCGTCCGAGGCGCCGAGAGCGCGAGCGCTCTTGATGGCTTTACGCACCACGTTGATGTCCGCGTCGCTGAGCAGCGGCACGAGCAGCGGCCGGAAGCGTGGATGTTCGATGCGACCGAGCGCCGTCGCCGCTTCTTCGCGGGCCGGGGCGGCGGCGTCGCGAGTATCGCTGACGAGCCGCAACAATGCCAGTTCGGCCGCGTCGATGTCTGCCGGCCGGCCGCTATTGGCCAGGGCAATTGCCGCTGTCACGACCACCCGCGGCTCGGCATCGTCAAGGTGACGTCGCAAGAGCACCGCGGTGTCTTCGTGAGAGAAGCCGGCGAGCGCGTGAAGCGCCGCGGCCCGAACGTCGACGTCTTCGTCCTGGACCATTCGCTGGATGGTCGGGATCCACCGGCTCGCGATTGGTGAACCGAACGTGGCAATCACTCGCAAGACCTTCGCCCGCACGCGAGGTGACTCATGCTGCAGGAGCAGAGGGGTCACGAGATTCCGCTTGTCGAGCGCATCGAGCAGATCGATGGCGTAAAGCACGGCTCGTTCGTCCGGGCTCGACAGCTCCTCGACGAGCGCTTCGATTGTCGCAGCGTCCGCGACGTCGGTGCGGATGGTTGCGGGAGCAATGTCGCGCGAGATGATGCTGGCGCGAAAAGCTCGCAGGTACTCGCGCCACGCAATCAACGCCATCGCCACCCAGCCGGCGGTGACGAACAGGCTCGCATAACTCAATTGATGCCAATCGAGGCCGAGTCCTCGGGGATGAATGAGGACCAGAATCAAGACGGCTGCCGCCGCTTTCGCGAAGCGATCCATCGTGACGTCGATGAATGGCTTTGCGCGAAAGCGCAAATCAGCCGGCAGCGGCAAGAACAGAACTTCGCGCGTCGACTTGTCGACCGAGTACCGAAGAGTGGTATCGAGGACTCGCGCGGTTGCCACTGCCCAGAGCTGACCCGTAATCAGGATCAGGGTCGCGCTGGCGCCAAGACCAATTGGCAGCAGAAGCAGCGCCGCAGCGATACCGAACGAGCGGTGTATGCGGCTCGTGAGCAAGACTCCGACGACGAACCCGGCAACCGACAGGAAGATGGTGACCTGTGCCAGCAGGACAGCGATCGCGTTAGCGTCGATACCGCTGGCGTCGGCCGCCATGCTCAGTTGCTGATCGACCATTGCTGCTCCAACAGCAGCAAAGCCGACGACGGCGGCCAGGCCGCGCAGGTGCTTCGATTGCGCCAGCAGCCGCAACGCTTCGCGGCCGCCAACACCTCGTTCGTCCATCGCCTCCAACTGATGTCCGGCGTGCGGCAACCGGACGATCTCCAGCACCATGCCCGCACACAAAACCAGGATGCCGGCGCTGACGAGGAGAAGGTTGTTGGCGCCGAACTCTTCGATCGTGATCGCGGTGATCGACGCACCGAGCGCGCCGCCAAGGCAGGCGCCGCCGCCGATCAGGCCAAAGAGCCGCTTCGCCTGCCTGGCGTCGTAGACCTCGTTGGCGAGCGTCCAGAACTGGCTGATGAGAAGAACGCCAAGAATCTGTCCGAAGAAATAGAGAGCGACGGTGACCCACACGGCCCCGGAACGGAGCAGGGCCCAGAAGATCACCAACACCACGACGAGAACCGACTGCGCGATCGGAATCACGAATCGACGGGGAAGTCGCCGAATCGCGCTGCTGTACAAGTGCATCTGGACGCCGATCAGGATCGACGAGGCCATCAGCACGTACGGCAGGTTGTCGGACCCGAGCTGGTCGATGAACTTCGACTTGAAAACCGGCTTGACGATGTTGTACGCCGTCATCGCCAGAAACGAATAGGCGAACATCAGCAGCGCAACGGTTCGTTCCCCCTTGCGCGTATTTGTAAGCCGATCGACGACTTTCTGCCCGAGCGATTCCATGAAGCAACGCTGCCAGCGGCAAGCTTACCTCTGCAGGGCCCCTCCTTCGTGACAGAATCGCGTCGATTGGCTGCGAGCGTCCTCGTTTTGGCGTCGGCGTCGCCCCGGCGCGCTGAACTCCTCACTGCGGCCGGCATCCCGTTCGAGACTCGGCCTGCCCACATCGACGAAGCGGTTCGGTCCGGGGAAGACGCACGGACCTACGCCTCCCGACTGGCTATCGAGAAGGCGGTGGCCGTGGCTTCGTCAATTCCGGGACGCCCGGTCCTGGCGGCTGATACCGTCGTGGTCATCGACGGTCAAATCCTGGGCAAGCCCGTTGATGCCGACGATGCGAAACGGATGCTTCGCTTACTGTCGGGGCGGACGCATGAGGTCATGACGGCAGTCGCGCTGATCGCAAATGACCCCGGGGGTGATTTCCGCGGCGGGGGATGGAAATCACCCCCGGGGTCTTTGTCGTATACGGCTGTAGAGGTCACCGCGGTTGAGTTCGTCCTGCTCAGTAAGGCGGAGATCGATTGGTACGTCGGGACCGGGGAGCCATCCGACAAAGCGGGTGCCTATGCGATTCAGGGGCTCGCCTCCCGCTACGTGAGCCGGATCGAAGGGTCTTACTCGAACGTGGTAGGGCTGCCGGTGGGACTCGTTTACGCGATGTGCACCCAGGCGGGAATACTGCTATCCTGACGGGTGATTCCCTATTCGAAAGTCCTTATCTATGAGCCACAAAGCCGCAAAGATCGGCGTCACGTCCCTCGTGCTCGCCACCGTCTTCGGGATCCTGCTGTACACGACGCTCGGCGAGAGCATGCAGTACTACAAATACGTAGATGAGGTCGTCGGCAGCCAGAGCGACTGGACGGGCAAGAAACTCCAGGTTCACGGTTATGTCGTTCCCGGCTCGATCGGCAAGAAACGGGATAAGCTCGAATATCGATTCGACATCCAGCGAAATGGGAAGACCCTTACGGCGTATTACACGGGAATCGTGCCGGACACGTTCAAGGACGAATCAGAGGTCGTGCTCACGGGAGTGTTGACGAAGGAGGGCTTCATGGCCAACGACATGACCGCGAAGTGTCCTTCCAAGTACGAGGAAGCTCCCGGTCCGGCCGTCAAGTAGGTCTATGTCCTCTCTGGGTTACTACCTCCTGCTCGCCGCGTTCGTCGTAGGTGCGTACGCCACCGCCATGTCAGTGGCCGGCGCGCGCCGCCGCTCGCGGCCGTTGATCGAAAGCGGCATCGGCGCGTTCTATCTGCTGGCCGCGATTATGACGGCCGCCTCCTCGGTGATCGTCTACGCCTTCCTCACCGGTGACTACTCGATCAGATACGTCCAGCGTTATTCCGATTCAGCGCAGCCGCTGTTCTACAAACTCACCTCGTATTGGGGCGGGCTCGACGGCTCGATCATGTTCTGGGTGTTCCTGCTGTCGCTGTTCGGCAGCGCCGCCATCTATATCAATCGGGAGCGCCATCGCGAGCTGATTCCCTACATCGTGGCGATCATCTCCACGGTGGAGATGTTCTTCCTGCTCCTGATGATCGTCCACAACAACCCGTTTGAGACGTACCTGACCGAAAACCCGACGGACGGAGCCGGACTGAACCCTCTGCTCCAGAACTTCTACATGGTGATTCACCCGCCGACGATGTACCTCGGTTTCGTCGGCCTGACGATCCCGTATGCCTTCGGCATGGCCGCGCTGATCACCGGTTACCTGGACGACTCGTGGCTGCGCGCGGTGCGCCGCTGGACGATGGTCGCCTGGCTGTTCCTGTCGATCGGCCTCGGCCTTGGCATGATCTGGGCGTACGAGGAACTGGGCTGGGGCGGCTACTGGATGTGGGATCCAGTCGAGAACGCGGGCCTGCTCCCGTGGTTCACGGCTACCGCGTTCCTGCATTCGGTCATGGTCCAGGAACGTCGCGGAATGCTGCGCATGTGGAACGTCTCGCTGGTGATCCTGACGTTCTTCCTGACGCTCTTCGGCACCTTCATGACGCGGTCGGGCATCGTGCAGTCGGTGCATTCATTCGGTCAGGACCCGGTCCTCTCGCGGATGTTCACCATTTTCATGGTGTCGATGCTGATATTCAGCTTCGGCTTCGTGATCTACCGGATGCCGCTGCTGCGCGCCCGCAACGAGCTGGACTCCTGGCTGTCGCGTGAAGCCGCGTTCCTGTTCAACAACTGGATTCTGCTCTTCTGCGCCGGCTTCGTGCTGTTTGCCACGATGTTCCCGACGCTCAGCGAGGCTGTGACGGGCGAGCGCATCACCGTCGGGCCGCCGTTCTTCAACCAGTGGATGATCCCAATCGGACTGGCGATGCTCGTTCTCACCGGCATCGGCCCGTTGCTGGCCTGGCGCAAGTCGACGCTCATCAATCTGCGCGACCAGTTCGTGTTTCCGATTCTGTGCGGCCTGCTAGTCGGAGGAACGACCGTGGCCCTCGGGGTTCGGATCTGGAGCTCGGGGTTGTGTTTCGCTTTCAGCGGATTCGTGATCGGGACAATCACCCAGGAATTCTGGCGGGGTGCTCGCGTCCGTCAGCACACCACAGGGACCGATCTGCTGACCGCCCTGATCGGGTTGGTCGGGCGTAACAAGCGCCGCTACGGCGGTTACATCATCCACGTCGCGATCGTCCTGCTGTTCCTTGGCTTTGCCGGCAGCGGATTCAAGCTGGAGGAGTCGGCGTTGCTGACACCCGGCCAGGAGGCCCGGATCGGCTCGTACGTGATCCGGCACAACTCGCTCAGCGTCACCGACGACGGTCGGAAGCAGATGATCACGGCGGACATGACGGTGCTCCGCGATGGTGTCGAGCTCACCAAGATGTACCCGGCGCGGTGGTTTTTCCGGAAACACGAGGACCAACCCACGACCGAGGTCGCGATTCGACGTACGTTCGCGGAGGACCTGTACATCGTGATGCCGCAGTTCGATGCCAGCCAGCAATCGGCGAACGTCGAGATCACGGTGAATCCTCTGGTCAACTGGGTGTGGCTCGGGTTCGGTCTGCTGGCATTCGGTACCTTGATCGCGCTGTTGCCTGAAACCGCCTTTGCGTTCGCCGTTGGCCGCGTCCCCGACGCCGCGAAGACGGCGACAGCCTCACTCCTGCTGCTGGCGATCACGTTGCCAGCCGCGGTGCAGGCGCAGGATGGCGCACCAGGCCGCACGAACAAGACCGTGATGCAGCGTGATATCGAGGGCAAGGTCATCTGCATGTGCGGCTCGGTGGGGTGCGTTCGGAGTCCGCTGAACAACTGCCCGATGCGGCCCGCCTGCCATGGCTACGATGCGCAGACCGCGCAGTTGCAGAAGTTCCTCAACGAAGGCAAAGGGCAGGACGACATTCTTACGGCGTTCGTGAAGGAATACGGCACCGCGGTGCTGGCGATACCGCAGGGCAGGTTCAATTCCCTGTCCTGGGTGCTGCCGTACGGGCTCGCTGGTCTCGGGCTGCTGCTACTTGTCGCCACCGCGCGACGCTGGTCGACGCAGCCGTCGGTGGGCGCTGCCGGCGGTGTGGACACCCTCGACCCTGCGCTCGACGCCCGCCTCGACGATGAGCTCAGAGACCTCGACTGAGTCGCAGCCCTCGTTCGAACCCTGGCAGCTCTTCACGCTTGCCGGCCTGATCGGGGCGACCATCGCAGTGTTCATGGCGCGTGGCGAATCGCCTGCCGCCGTGATCATGATCAGCATCACGATCTTCGCCGCCGCCGGTGTTGGCATTGCGGCGCTGCGAACGTTCCTCCCGCTGACACAGAAAACCCCCAGTGACGGCGCGCGCATCGTGGGCGGCCGGACGCGCGCCGCGCTCGAACGCGAGAAGACACTGCTGCTGCGATCGATCAAGGAGCTCGAGTTCGATCGAGCGATGGGGAAGGTGTCGGAGAAGGATTTCGTGGAGATGAGCGGGCGGCTGCGCGCGCGCGCGGCGAGGTTGATGCGCCAGCTCGACGCCGGCGCCGGATACCGCAACGAGATCGAGCGGGAGATCGCGAAGAGGATTGGTGACGTTGGCGTCATCGCCGGGTCCACAAAGCAGGACCCGGCCTACGCTGCAGAGCGACAGTCTCCTGATGATGTAGGGCGGGTCTTGCTTTCCAGACCCGCCACGACGTGCGCGTCGTGCAACACGTCCAACGATCCAGACGCTCGGTTCTGTAAACATTGCGGACACTCGCTGGAGGCGCGACCATGAGCCTCCGGACGTTGGGAGTTTGCGCTGTACTCGCCGGCTTGTTGTCCAGCGGTGTACGCGCGCAGGACATGCCCGACCCGTCGCTGATTCATGGTCGCGCGATTCCGGCCCAGGAACTTGCCAACGGCACGGTGACCGTTCGCGTCGTGCGCGAAGCCATCGGCAACAACGTGCCAGGGCAGCAGGTGAGCGTGACCGTTGGTGGCACCACTCGTACTGCGACCACTGACGCGCAAGGGCGCGCCGAGTTCACCGATCTGCCGAAAGATGGAGCCAACGCGATCGCGGAAGTCACAGTGGACGGTGAGACACTCGTCTCGCAACCGTTCGCTGTTCCCACGTCAGGAGGGCTTCGCGTCATTCTGGTTGCAGGCATTGCGAAGGCCGCCGAACGCAAGAAACAAGAGGAAGCGGCTGCGGCAGCCCAGCCTCCAACCAAAGGCATCGTCGTCCTGGGCGGCAACTCACGCGTCCTGATGCAGTTCAACAACGATGCGCTGGATGTCTACTACATCCTCGAGATCGTCAACAGCGCGCGGACGCGAGTCGACACTGGTGGGCCACTCGTGATCGATCTTCCGCGCGGTGCGACCGGGGCAACCGCTCTCGAGGGATCGTCCAAAACGGCCACTGTCACCGAAACGAAAATCACGGTCGCGGGTCCCTTTGCTTCGGGGACGACCACCGTGCAGGCGGCGTTCCGGATGCCGTACAGCGGTGGCGATCTCACCATGACACAGACGTGGCCCGTGGCATTTCAGCAGGTCATCGTCGGAGTGCAGAAGGTGGGCGACCTCCGGGTCGCGTCGCCGCAATTGACGCAGACCAGTGACGTTCGCACGGAGAACGGCGATCTCTTCGTTCTCGGAAATGGGCCGGCGCTTCCGGCTGGCGGCACGCTGACGCTGACGTTGTCGGGTCTGCCTTTCCATAACACCACTCCGCGCTACGTCACGCTCGCCATCGCTGCCGGGCTCCTCGCCTTTGGCGCCTGGCTGGCTGTCAGCGGGCGAACCAAGAAGGACGAGACCCGCCAGGCGCTGGTCGCCCGTCGCGACACCTTGCTCGGTCAGTTGGCGCAGCTCGAATCCAAGCGTCGCGCCGGAACGGTTGACGGCGAGGCGCAAGCCAAGCGCCGTACTCGCATCCTTGGCGAGCTCGAACAGATCTACGGCGAGCTCGACGAAGCGCATCCCGGACCGCAAGGAGGCGGCGAGGGCATCGCTGCGTGACGAGGGCTTCGCGCCGCGAGATGGTCGGCGGAAGCGTCGACTTCGACGAGGTCTCCGTCGAGGACGTGTCCCGCCACTTCGGCCGCCGGCGCGCCGTCTCGCGTGTGACCTTCCGGGCGGCACGCGGAATGATCGTCGGCCTGCTCGGGCCCAACGGGGCCGGGAAGTCCACGCTGCTCGCCATGCTGGCGACGGTGTTGAGACCCTCGTCAGGCGCAATCCGCTATGGCTCTCTCGATGCGACGGCCGGCCCGGCTCTTCGCTCACGCATTGGAGTGCTCGGACACGATCTGTTTCTGTACCCAGAGCTAACTGCGCGTGAGAACCTCGCGTTTTTCGCGGGACTCTATGGCATTGCCGACAGCGACGCTTGCGCGCGAGCGGCGCTGGAACGCGCGCAGCTCGACACTCGACGCGACGATCCGGTCGCCAGTTTCTCACGCGGGATGCGCCAGCGTGTCGCGCTCGAGCGCGCGCTGATTCACGATCCTCGCCTCGCTCTGCTCGACGAACCGTTCACGGGCCTGGACGACGCCTCGACCGAGGCGCTGCTCGGGCGATTGAAGGCACTGCGTCACGGCGGCGCGATCGTGATTCTCGCCACTCACGATCTCGATCTGGCGGAAGGACTGCTCGATACCGCGCTCTTTCTCCGCGATGGGCGCAATGTCGAAACGCTGAGCGCGCCCGGCGGATTGCGATCCACCTACCGGACCGTCATCGGGCGATGAGTCGCGGGACGAGGTGATGCTGCGCGCCATCTGGCTCATCGTCCGAAAGGATCTCACCGTCGAAGTGCGGAGCCGGGAGCTCGCGTACACGACGTTGTTCTTCGCGATCTCGTGTGTGCTGGTCTTTGCGTTCTCGTTGGTGCAAGAGGGAAGGGCCGCGGAAGGCGTCGGAGCCGGGGTGCTGTGGATGACGATCATGTTCGCCGGCAACCTGGCGCTTGGGCGAACCTTCGAGCGGGAGCGTCAGTCAGAAACACTGCGGGCGCTGATGCTGGTACCTGCGCCGCGGCCCGCGGTCTACCTGGGAAAGCTGACGGGCATCGTCCTGCTGCTGCTGCTCACCGAGGGCGTGCTGGTACCGCTGGTCGCCCTGCTGTTTCAGGCCGAGCTGTTGGCGCACCCGTTCTGGCTCGTCTCAGTGGTTGCGATGGGGACATTGGGATTCGCAGCGGTCGGGACGCTCTTTGCCGCGATGCTCGTGCGGGCGCGCAGCCGGGACGTGCTCCTTCCGGTCCTGCTGTATCCGATTACGGTGCCGGTCATCATTGCCGGGGTGCGCGGGACGATGGCAATCGCGCAGCCGGATTTCGAAGTCGCCGTCGTCCGCTTCTGGTTCTCGCTGCTCGTGGCCTTTGACGTGGTGTTCATTACGCTCGCGCTGTGGACGTTTGAGCCCGTTATGACAGACTAGTGAGTTGTTTATGCCTAAGTGGTTTAGCCCCGCGGTTCTCGTGTGTGGCGTGATGTTCGCGATCTCGCCGCTGGTCATCGCCCAAGCGCCGTACGAGTCGACCATGGGACTCGTGCAGAAGGTGTTCTACTACCACATGCCATCGGCATGGGTCTTCCTGACAGCGAGCGTCGTCTGCGGCATCGCGAGCGCGCGGTTTCTGGCGACCGGTAATCCCCGCCACGATCGCACGGCCCTGGCCGCGGCGGAGATGGCCGTGCTCTTCGGGTTGGTGACGCTCGTCACCGGACCCCTGTGGGCGAGGAAGGCGTGGGGTACGTGGTGGGTGTGGGACGCTCGCATTACCTCGAGCCTCGTCGGCTGGATGATTGCGTGGGCGTATCTCATCCTGCGGCAGTACGGAGGCCCGGGCTCCGAAAAACTCGCGGCGGGACTGGCGCTCTTCGGCATGGCGAACGTGCCGTTCATCTATGTCTCGGTCAACTACTGGCGGACGATTCATCCCGCGACAACGGTCGTGCCGAAGCTCCCGTTCTCGATGGGGTTTCCGCTCCTGTTTTGTCTCGCGGCGTTCTACTTCCTGATGTTCCTGCTGATGAAGCTGCGCGTGCGCGTGGCCGAGCAGCAGGCTCGCCTCGATGCGATCTACCTTTCACTGGACGAACAAGCGTGACGAGAACAATGCTTCGCGTGGTTGCCGTGACTCTGCTTGCAGTGTCCGGCTTCGGCCAGTCAGTGGCGGATCAGGCCGTGACTCTGTCGGCGCAAGGGCAGCCCAAGCAGCAAGAGCAATTCACTCCGATTGATCAGCTGCCGCCGCAGGAACAATTACCAGCCGCACCGTTGCTCGTTGCTGCGTACGTGTTCGTTCTGCTGACGCTGTTCGGCTATATGTTCATCATGTCGCGTCGAATGACCGTCATTCAGCGCGAAGTGGATCGCCTCGATAGCGACATGAAGCGATCTGGCAGGGGCTGATGCCAACCGCCGCCCACTTCATCTACATTCCGGGCGTGTTGCTCATCGGGATCGTGATCGGGTGGATTCTCGGGTCGCGAGCGGCAGCGGATGCGTATGCCGCAAAGCTGCGGAGGCAGGAGCAAAAACGGGGTCAGTAGACTTCGTTACCGTCCGATCGCTAATCTCTGAGCAAGGACCTCGGGCAGCCCCGCCGCAATGATCTTCGCTTGCGCGGACGTCACGTCGTAGGGGACGCGCATCACCGTGAGCGTCCGGCTGCTCGTGTCGAGCATGCCGAACGCGGCGCGCGGATCGCCGTCGCGCGGTTGCCCGACCGCTCCGCAGTTGACCAAATACTTCGCCGCGTCATCCAACAGCAGCCGAAACGTTTCACCGCGTGGCGGAGCAACAGGATGGTAGTCGGTGTCGAACTTGTACACCGCCGGCACGTGAGTGTGTCCAAAGAGGCAGAGCGTGCGCTCTGCGACGAGCAGCGCACGACGCGCGTCCAGGTCGTCGAAGATGTAGACGTCCTCGTCAAACGGCGATCCGTGACAAATCTCCACCCATGAGTCGATGTTGACGGGGCCGGCGGGCAAGGCGGCAAGCCATGCCCGGTTGTTAGGCGTGAGCGCGGCCGCGGTCCAGGTGATCGCGTGCTTGGCGAGATGATTGAACGCCTCGACGTTCTCGATGCCCGCGCCAACCTTATCGTGGTTTCCCCGAATGATCGTTGCGGATGGCAGCTGCCGGACGCGATCGATCACGGCGTTTGGATCGGCGCCGTAGCCGACCAGATCGCCCAGCACGAGGACGGCATCATGCGGACCGGCCTTGGCGAGCGCGGCTTCGAGCGCCTCGAGATTGGCGTGTATGTCGCTGATGACGAGGTATTTCATAAACTCAGTGCGTCCAGCGAAGCCCGACCCGATCGCCGACGCGAAGCCGAGGTTAGAAGTCCACCCATTCGAGCAATCGTCCGACGACTTCGGCCACCGGGCGCGTGGCATCGATTCGTACGTGCGCGTGCGCGTAGGCGAGCTGCCGTCTCGCGTACAGGATCTCCATCTGCGCGCGATCCGAGGCAAGCGGCCGTCGTCCGTCGGCCGGAACGCGCTCGATCACCTGGGTCAGCGGCAGGTCCAGCCACGCCACCGCGCCATCGGCCAGCATCAGCGCCCGATTGTCGGCCTCGACGAACGTCCCTCCACCCGTGGCTACGACCACGTGTCGCAGCGGCAGGAGCTCGCCGAGCGCCATTCGCTCGAGTTGCCTGAAGTATGGCTCGCCCTGCTGCGAGAAGATCGACGCCACGCTCCGATGCTCCCTCGCCTCGATGCGCTGGTCGATGTCCTCGACCCGCCAGCCGGTGCGTCGGCCGAGCGCCCGGGCGACCGTCGTCTTGCCTGCTCCCATGAAGCCGACAAGATACAGCTTGTCGGCCTTCACGCGCGCAGTGATTCGAGGACGGAGAAGAATTCCGGATAGGACACGGCAGCTGCTCCGGCATCGTGGATGACGGTTGGTCCCGAAGCGCCGAGGGCGGCGATGGCAAAGGCCATGGCCAGCCGATGATCGTGACGCGCATCGACTTCGCCACCTTTCAGGCGCTCGCGCCCGGAGATGTGAAAGCCATCGGGAAACTCCTCGATGTCACCACCCATGCGCCGGAAGCCATCGGCAAGGGCCGAAATCCGGTCGCTCTCCTTGACCCTCAACTCCCCGGCGCCGGTGACGTGCAATTCGCCGCCGTGCGTCGCGAGCGCCCCCAAAACTGGCAACTCGTCGATGACACCGGGTACTTCCCCCGGTGCGATCTCGGTCGCTGCCACGCCGCCATACCGAACTGTAATCGTCCCGACCGGTTCGCCCGGACCCTGATCCTTTCCCTCAATCGAGACCTTCGCGCCCATCCGCCTCAGGATTTCGATGATTCCTGTCCTGCTCGGGTTGAGTCCTACGCCGTCTATAACGATCTCCGAACCCGAAAGCGACGCGGCCGCCACCATCCAGAACGCGGCAGAGGATATATCACCGGGAACCGCAAGCTGTTGGGCCGTCAGGCGTTGACCACCCCGGATGCTGATGCCCTGAGCATTCTGGAGCGCCTCCACACCGAACGCGGCAAGCGCCCGCTCCGTATGATCACGCGTGGCCGTCGATTCGCGCACCCGCGTCACCCCCTCGGAATGCAGGCCGGCGAGCAGGACGGCACTCTTCACCTGCGCGCTCGGCACTTCCGGCTGGAAGTCAATGGGGACGGGCGAGGCAAGGCCTTCGATTGTGAGCGGCGGTCTGCCCTCGGTCGAGGAGATGCGTGCCCCCATTCGCTCGAGCGGCGCGATGACTCGCCGCATCGGGCGGCGAGAAAGGGAGTCATCGCCCGTCATCGTCGCTGAAAAGGGGTGGGCGGCCAGGACGCCGGCGAGCATTCGCATCGTGCTTCCCGAATTGCCAGCGTCCAGAAGCGACGATGGCTGGCAAAGTCCACCCAGGCCGCGACCGGTGATTCGCAGGCTCAATCCCTCGGGGGTTCGCGCGATTTCCTCGATGGATACGCCCAGGGCGCGCAGGCAGTCGAGCGTCGATCGACAGTCGCCGCCACTGGAATAGCCATGAATCGACGAAGTGCCATCGGCTAGTGCGGAAAGCAGGGCGTAGCGGTGCGAAACAGACTTGTCACCGGGTGGCCGGACCCGTCCCCGTACTCGCGATGTGGGAAGTACTGTGACAGTTTGCGCCGAGGGCATCTGAATAGTTTAGATCCTTATGCAGCCCACAATGTGCCCTGGACTCGTTGTGAATCCGCATAACGGTCTAGCCGCGTGTCCCACGACCAAGGCTCCGCGTGAGTGGTCGAACGGTGGAGTGCTTGGCTAGTTTAGGCTGTAGGCCGCTATAATTTCTCTTGGCGAGGCGCATGACCCAGCGGAAAACAGTCAGTCTAGACTTTCACAGCACCTACGAAATGCTCGACTTCGTGCAGGTGGCAAGCGATCACCTCGGACGGCTGGCTGGACTCGATGACGACGCCCTGCACTGGGTCGGCGTCGCGGTTCGTGAGTCGGTGATCAACGCCATCAAGCATGGCAACCGTGACGACGAACGCAAGCACGTGTACGTCGAGTTCACGCCGCTGAGCAACTCCACTCCGGCTGGCATCGCCATCCGCGTGCGTGACGAGGGGCCCGGGTTCGATCCCGCGAACATCCCCGACCCGCTGGCACCCGAGAACGTCCTGAAGGCCAGCGGCCGCGGAATTTTCATCATTCGGACGTTCATGGACGAAATGAGACTGCAGCGCGCGCCGGAAGGCGGGATGGAAGTGGTGATGGTGAAGCGCGTCGGCGCCACCAATCACACTGACTCTGATTCTCAGTCGCCGCAACTCTAGGGAAGTTGATCGTCTTTGCGGCATTAGGCACGTGAGCACGCCCGACCCGGTCTTCCTCGCCACCGCCGTGGAGATCGTGCTGCGGTCTGGCGAGATCCAGATGTCGCGCCGCGAGTCCGGATTCAGCGTCAACAAGAAAGGGACCATCGATCTCGTGACGGAGGTCGATCTCGAGTGCGAGCGGATGTGTCGCGCCGTACTCGGCGAACGATTTCCGGATCACGACATCCTCGCTGAAGAACTGAGCAGCGGACCGACGCAGAAGGCCTCGTCACGTTACCGCTGGGTCTTTGACCCGCTGGATGGAACGACGAACTACGCGCACGGGTTGCCAGTGTTCTGTGCATCGCTTGCGCTCGAAATCGACGGTCACGCGGCGGCTGGTGCGATCTACGACCCGACGCGAAGGGAACTTTTCACTGGCGAGCGTGGTGTGGGTGCTTTTCTCAACGGCACACGACTGCAGGTGTCGGAGACAGGCACGTTGCTGGACGCACTGCTCGTAACTGGCTTTCCTTACGACGTGCATCAGAAGCTCCAGCCTCTGATCGCGATGTTCAGCGCGTTCCTGGGTCAGGCAAGAGCAGTACGCCGGCTGGGCTCAGCAGCACTCGATCTCTGTTATGTCGCGGCGGGCCGCTTCGATGGGTTCTGGGAACAGAGCCTCAGGTCCTGGGATGTCTCCGCCGGCGCACTCATCGTCGAGGAAGCGGGCGGCCGGATCACAGGAATGGACGGTACTCGATTCGACCCCGCTGCAGCACACCTTGTCGCTTCTAACGGACGCATCCACGAGGCCATGCTACGAGTGATCGAGGAGCAGCAGGGTCAAAAGTCAAAAGTCAAAGGTCAAATGTAAAGTTTGTAGGTGGCATCACACCTGCAGTTCGGCTGCCCTAGCTCGATGTTTTGAGCAGCTCGGAGAGATGCCATGCTGCAGAGAACTGTGATCAGCGCCGTGCTGATGTTCGCGGCCATCATCACCTGTGCGCGGCCGGCGCATGCACAACAGACCCTGAACTTCACACTTGGCTACTTCAATCCACTCGGCTGGGAATCTCGCGATCCTGACGATGTCCTCAACGTCAATCACTCATTTCTTGCATTTGATCTCGACGAATTCGGAGGCGCATCGCTGGGCGGAGAGTGGCTCGTAGGCCTGGGCAGGTTTTTTGAAGCGGGTGCTGGCTTCAGCTACACGGGACAAACCGTACCCAGCGTGTACCGGGATTTCATCGATAGCGATGGCACCGAGATCGATCAGGATCTCGAGTTGCGTATAGTGCCGATCGCGTTCACGGTTCGCGTCCTGCCGTTCGGGCAATCGACGCCGGTGCAGCCGTACTTTGGTGGCGGCCTTGGCATCATCAACTGGCGTTACCGCGAGACCGGAGAGTTCGTCGACTTTGGTGCCGGCCGTGAGATCTTCGAAGACACCTTCGAGGATTCGGGGAGCTCGACGGGAGCGATCTTCGTTGGAGGAGTTCGCTTCGCGGGCCCGCGATTCAGTACGGGTGGCGAGATCCGGTATCAGCACGCGGAGGGCGATCTCTCGAGAGACTTCGCCGGCTCCAAGATCGACCTCGGCGGCTGGACGTACAACTTCACGGTCGGCATGCGATTCTGATCTCGGGATTCGGGATCCGGGACCGGGGGATTCGTATTCGGTAGTTTGTCGGAGCGACGCGATGCAGAGACTATAATTTTCCAGCCCCGGATCCCGAGTCGTGCGATCGTTCATCAGCTGGATCTACTCCTTTGCCCTGTCTCTCGGAGGACCGGGTCTCTTCACCGTCGCCTTTCTCGACTCCTCGTTCGTCTCGCTGCCACAGATCAACGATATCCTCGTCGTGCTCATGGTCACCGAGCACAAGGCGTGGATGCTGTATTTCGCGTTCATGGCAACCGCGGGGTCCGTGGCGGGTTGTTACGTCATCTACTACCTTGCCAACAAGGGCGGTGAAGCATTCGTGCGGAAGCGGCTGAGGCCGGGTCATGTCGAGCGGAGCCTCTCGCTCTACAAGCGGCATGGCTTGCTGGCGCTGATGGTGCCGGCGCTTCTGCCGCCGCCGGCGCCGTTCAAGTTGTTCGTGCTGGCGGCAGGTCTCGCGAACGTTCGACCTGTCCAGTTTGTTCTCGCTATCGCGATTGCGCGAGGACTGCGATATCTCGCTCTCGGCGTCCTGGCGATCTACTACGGCGATGCCGCTCTCGAACTGATGCGCACACAGGGCCGTACGGTCGCGATCGTCCTGGCCGCGCTCCTTGTCGCCGGCGGTGTCCTGCTCTGGCTGAGAACGCGCCAGCCTGTCGTTGGCAGCCGGTAGTACTACGAAGACCACGAAGATCCATTTCCGGATCCCGAGTCCCGGATCCCGAGCCCCGAGTCCCGGCTCCCTGTAGACTAGTAGTCGATGTCGTACCGCAGCCCGCTCGAAGCCCGCGTCGCCAAGAAGACCACCAAAGCCATTACCGACTTCAATCTGATCGAGGATGGCGATCGGATTATGGTGGGTTTATCCGGCGGCAAGGACAGTTGGGCGTTGATGCAGACGCTCGACAACCTACGACAACGGGCGCCGATCCGGTTCTCCTTGGTGGCGGTCAACGTCGACTCTGGATACAAGGACTTCAAGCACGGCGTAATCGCCAGGGCCTGCGAGGAGCGCGGCTGGGAATACCGCATCGAGCACACCTCGATTGGCGAGGTGATGGACGATCTCCTCGAGGCCAATGCCACGCCGTGTTCGTTGTGTGCCAGGCTCCGTCGTGGCGTGCTGTACCGCATCGCGACCGAAGTGGGTGCGACGAAGATTGCGCTGGGACATCATCTGGACGACTTCGTCGAAACGCTGCTCCTCAACCTCTTCTTCGCCGGTGCGCTCAAGGCCATGCCGGCGCGGCTCGTGTCGGACAACGGAGAACATGTGGTCATCCGGCCGCTCGTCTATGTTGGTGAAGACGAGGCGCGGCTGTATTGCAAAGAGGTCGGCCTCCCGATCATCGGCTGCTGCTGCCCGGCCTGCGGCGATCTCAGTCTTCAGCGCCAGCGGGTCAAGCGGCTGATTCTCGATCTCGAGCGCGAGCATTCCGGCGTCAAGCAATCGATGCTCAAGGCGCTCGGCAACGTGATGCCGCGCCATCTACTGGATACGCGGCTCAATCCGAGCGGTGAATTGCGCGACAGCGCGGCGCTGCGACTCGAGGACGAGGCAGCCGCAAATCTGATCCAGATTCAACACTAGAGATGTCGTCCGTCACTTTCCAACTGCCAACATCCAATTCCCAAATTTCAAGGTGCGTTGGGAGTTGGGAGTTGGAGTTTGGGAGTTGATCCCAATTCGGCCGACCATGAGAGCCGTCATCCAGCGCGTGACCTCTGCACGTGTTCGCGTCGGCGATCGCGTGATCGGGGAGATCTCGCGCGGCCTGCTCGTGTTCCTCGGTGTTGGCCGCGACGACACCGAGCCGGATTGGCGCTACATCGCCGGCAAGATTCGCGACGTGCGTGTGTTCGAGAGCGAGGCCGGCAAGCCGATGGATCGATCGGTCGTCGATGTTGGCGGGGAAGTCCTCGTCGTGTCGCAGTTCACGTTGTATGGGGACATCCGCAAGGGACGACGTCCCGCGTTCGATGAAGCGGCTCCGCCCGATGTGGCACGCGCGACCTACGAGAGTGTCGTGAGAGAATTGCGCTCGTCCGGCCTCGTGGTCGCCACTGGTGAGTTTCAGGCGATGATGCAGGTCGAGTTGGTCAACGACGGGCCGGTGACGGTGCTCGTCGACAGCAAGCGACAATTCTGATGAGACATCGACTCTCGACCGCTATGCGGTCCCGAACCGGTAATTTTGTGCTCGTTGCGGATCCGCATAACGGTCTAGCCGCGCGGCGCGCGGCGAAAGATGCTGCATAAGCAGCCAAGTCCCCTGTGGCTCGGATATCCAAGGCAAAGGCTTTGGCTGGTTATCGCTGCATCTGTACTCCTGCTGCAGCCTGTCACGGCGTCTGCGCAGCAGCGTCCTCTCGTCACAGAAGATCCTGAAACCATCGGCGCCGGCCGGTTGCTCCTCGAAGCCGGGCTCGACTACGGGCGGAGCGTTGAGTACCCCGCATCAGGCCTGGAAGGACACCTCCTGCGCTTCCCCCTGATCGGCGTCAGCATCGGCCTCAGCTCGATTGCCGAGATCCAGATCGACGGCGGGTTGTATAACCACCTCAACATCACATCACGAGAACCCGCGCCGTTGTCAGATATGGTGACTGCGACCGGCGACTCGACGTCGAGCGTCGAGGACCTGGTCATCGCGACCAAGGTACGAATCGTCAGCGAGACCGATTCGCGTCCTTCGTTTGGTTTGCGATTTGCCACCAAGCTCCCGAATGCCTCGAACGAGAGCGGAATCGGCCTTGATACCACCGATTTCTTTGCATCCGTTCTTGTCGCGAAGACTGTGCGATCCGCCCGCGTCGTTGGCAACGTCGGACTCGGGATCCTTGGCGATCCAACTCGAGGAGATCAGCAGAACGATGTGCTGACCTACGGGTTTTCGCTCGCACGTGCGCTGACGCAGGCTGCCGAGGTGGTCGCCGAAGTGAACGGCCGGATCAGTACGCGCGAAGGCGGTCCTCCGCCAGGCACTGAATCGCGAGGCATTGTCCGACTCGGCGCCCGCTACACGCTCGGCACCTGGCGCGGCGACGCGGCGGTGTTGTTCGGCGTGACGCCGAGAGATCCAACCTTCGGTTTCACCGCGGGCTTCACCTGGGTCTTCAACGCGTTTCAGATTCCCTGATGACCGGGTTACACGTCGTCAAGGCGCACGCCTACGGCAACGATTTCGTATGCGTTCCGGCTGCTGACGCCGGCGGGGACCTCCCCTCGCTGGCTCGCGCCATCTGCCATCGTCATCACGGCATCGGCGCCGATGGCTTGCTGCTGTACACACTTCGCGATCATGGCGCATCGATGAAGCTCCTCAACGCGGATGGCAGCTGGTCGGAACTCTCGGGAAACGGCCTACGCTGCCTGGCGGCTCTCGTCGCTCGAGAGCAGGATCTTCAAGTGGGCAGCACGGTCAGGGTCGATACCGATGCGGGTACCAAGCCTCTGCACCTGCTGGCCCGCGACGATGAGCGATACACATTTCGAGCTGGCATGGGACAGCCGACAAACCTGCGCCAGGCCAGGGTAGAGCTGCGCGGCGAATCTGTCACGGCTTCGCTGCTCGAGGTCGGCAATCCACAGTGCATCGTCCTCGGTCCGCTGCCGGACGCCGATCTATTCAATCGGCTTGGACCGGCACTCGCCACACATCCGATGTTTCCAGCCGGCACGAACGTCGAATTCGCCGAGGTCGAGGCGCCTGATCGCGTGCGGATCCTGATCTGGGAGAGAGGCGTCGGCCCCACGACGTCTTCCGGGACTGGGTCTTCCGCGTCAGCAGTCGCAGCGGCCGCTCATGGCGGCGCGTTGCGATCGGTGGATGTCATTGCACCCGGCGGCACGCAACGCGTCGACTGGCTCGAGGATGGCGTGCACCTGACCGGTTGGGCAGAAGTCATCCTGGATGGCCATTGGACGAGAAGGCTGTGATCGAGTCGTTCCTCGTTCCCGGTTCCACGTTCCCGGAACAGGGAACGTACAGCGCTTTTTCGTACTACCGCTACGTTTGGCGTCGCGGAGATTGCGACGATGAGCCGCGCGAGAGCGTCGTGATGATCGACTGAATCTGCTGCTTCACCCCCGTCAATAGGCGGTCCGCTTCCATGTACCTCTCGGCTTGAAGCGCCGCGTCCGCTTTTTGCAGGTCTCCTTCCAGCTGTTTCACTCGTTGTTGTGCGTTGCGGCGGGCGTTGCGGGGGATCTGCGCTGAGGCCGGACCTTCCAAGCGTGCGTGAGCCTGGGCGATGAGGGCCTTGGCTTCGGCAATCGATCGTTCGACGTCGCCTCGGAGCTTCGCGCGGGTATCGGCTGCCGTCCGTGCGGCATTCTGTGCCTGCTCGCGGCTCTCGAGTGCGTAGTTGAGCGCGAGCCGGTAGTCGCGCTCCGTGACGGCGTCATTGGCTTGTTTGAGCGCCTGGGTGGCGGCCGTATATTCGGTGGCCGCGTACTGTTCGGCGCCAGCGGCGCGCGCAGCATCGATGGCACCCTGCGCTTGGTCCATCTCTTTGTGCGGAGGCTCCGCACACGAGATCGTTGCGAGGACGGCCACGAGCAGCGCGCCACGGGCGATACCGGTGGAGAGACGCATGCGGATTTGAGAGCTTGTGAAGAAATCTGTCACCTTCCAAGTCCCAAGATCCAATTTCCACGGTGTTGTTGGGAGTTGAGCGTTGGAGGTTGGGCGTTGACGCAATCTGTTCACACGCTTTGAGTATAGCTGACGGATTGGCGTGGAGTTGGGTCTCGATGAAAACCGTCGCGCCACATGACCGCCCGCGCGAGAAGCTGGAGCGTCTTGGACCAGCCGGACTCGGCGACAACGAGTTGCTGGCGCTTGTACTGGGAAGCGGATCGCGAGGGCGCAACGCGCTGGATTTGGCCAACGACCTGATCGACCGGGCGGGTGGAATGCACGGGCTGACGCGCGTGACCGTCGGCGATCTGCGCCGTGTTGCCGGCGTCGGTCGAGCACGCGCCGCGCAAGTGCTCGCCGCAATCGAGCTCGGACGCCGAACGCTCGCGCGCGGCGGCGTCGAACGCCCCAACCTCCGATCCCCCGCGCAATTGGCGGCTTACCTGCTGCCGCAGTACGGCGCCGGGGCGGTCGAGCAGTTTGGGATCGTGATGCTCGACAGCAAGAGCCGCTTGCTTCAGATCCGAATCGTTGCGACCGGAACGGTCGACTCCGCGGTGGTGCATCCGCGCGAGGTGTTTCGTGAAGCCGCTGCCGCTGCCGCCGCAGCCATCGTGCTCTTCCACAACCACCCGTCAGGGGACCCGACGCCCAGCGAGGACGATCTGCTCCTGACCGATCGCATGGTGAGCGCCGGCGTGGTGATGGGCATTGATGTCGTCGACCACATCATCCTCGGAGAACGGCGCTACTGCTCACTGCTCGAAGTCGGGGTGATACCGAGGCGGCAGTGACGGCGACCGGCGAACGACTGCTATAAGATTGAAGATCTTGACCGTTCTCTATTTCGACTGCTTTTCGGGTGCCTCCGGCGACATGATCCTCGGTGCTCTCATCGACGCTGGCGTCAAGCTGGAGGACGTCCGCGCCGCGCTGGGAAGCCTCGCGATTTCCGCGGACACCGTCTGGACCGAACCCGTAGTCCGCGGCGGCATCCGCGCGACCAAGTTCAACGTCCGCGGAGAAACAGGGCCGTCAGACGGCAGTCATCATCACGAGCACGAGCATGCGCACGCCTCGCACCAACACGAATCAGCATGGCACCGACCCGCGTCAGAAAGATCGAACTCAGAAGAGTCAGCAGCGCACCAACCGGGATCTGGATCGCACCGAGACGCGTCAAAAGAATTGCACCGACACGCGTCAGAAGAACAGCACCGCACTTTGGAGGAGATCTTTCATCTGATTGACGGTTCTGCGCTGAATGGAGCAGCAAAGGATCGCACCAAGCACTTGTTTACGGTCTTGGGCGAAGCCGAAGCCGCGATTCATGGAATGTCGCTGGAGCGCGTGCATCTTCACGAGGTCGGAGCGCTCGATTCGATCATCGATATTGCGGGAACGGTGTTCGCGCTCGAGCAGCTTGGAGTGGACCGGATCCAGTCGTCTCCCCTCAACGTCGGCGGTGGGACTGTGCACTCGGCTCACGGACGCTATCCGGTGCCGGCGCCGGCAACGATCCGCCTGTTGAAGGGAATACCGGTATATTCGGGAACGGAGCAGGTCGAGCTCGTGACGCCCACGGGGGCGTTGTTGATCGCCGGCTACGCATGCGAATTCGGGCCGATTCCTGCGATGCGCGTCAACCGGATTGGATACGGCGCGGGGACACGTGATTTTCCGCACGCGCCGAACGTCCTGCGCGTGCTGGTCGGTGAACTAGACGCGGCCGCGCCGAATCAGTCAGTGGTTGTGATCGAAGCCGAAATCGACGACATGAACCCGCAGATTTTTGGCGTGCTCATGGATCGGCTATTGGCGGACGGGGCGCTCGACGTGTTTTACACGTCGATCCAGATGAAGAAGAATCGGCCGGGGACGCTGCTGACGGTGATCGGCAGCCCGAGCCAGCGCGACCGGCTCACCGCGACGATCTTCCGGGAAACGACCACGATCGGTGTGCGCTATCGCGAGATGGCGCGCGAGTGTCTCGATCGCGAGATCGTCACCGTCGAAACGGCTCTTGGCTCCGTTCGCGTCAAGGTGGCGCGCCGGGGTAACGAAGTACTCAATGTGTCACCCGAATTCGAGGACTGTGTGCGCCTGGCGTCCGAGCACGGCCGCCCGGTGAAGGAAATCCAGGCCCTGGCCTCATTAGCCTATTTCTCTCGTTGAATCGTGCGCTTCTTCCTCACCACAGCAATCGACTACGTGAACAGCCGCCCCCATCTGGGCACGGCCTACGAAAAGATCACGGCGGATGTCATCGCCCGTTACAAGCGTCTCTGTGGTTTGGAGACGTACTTCATGATGGGCAATGACGAGCACTCGCAGAACGTCTACAAGAAGGCCGTGGAGCAGGGGCTCGATCCGCTGGCGTACTGCGACCTGATGGAGCAGGAATTCCGCGCCGTCTGGAAGGAGCTGGATATCTCCTTCGACGACTTCATTCGCACGACCGAGCCGCGCCACCGTGCCGCCGTCAGCCGCCTCGCGCAGGCAAGCTTCGACGCTGGCGACATCTACGAGGGCGTGTACGAGGGCTGGTATTGCGTTTCCTGCGAGGCGTTCAAGCAGGAAAAGGATCTCGTGGACGGGAAGTGTCCGCTCCATCCGACGCTGACGCCTGAGTGGATCACAGAGAAGAACTTCTTTTTCCGGCTGTCCCGGTATCGCGACGACATTCTCCGGCACTTCGAGGAGCATCCGGAGTTCCTTGAGCCCGACGTTCGCCGCAACGAGATGTTGCGGCTACTCGAGGCCGGGCTCGAGGACATCTCCGTCAGCCGCGCGGGTCAGCTCTGGGGCATCCCGCTGCCGTTCGCACCCGACAACGTGGTCTACGTCTGGTTCGATGCGCTCATCAACTACGCGGCCGCCGCGGGCTACGCCACCGACGAAACAAAGTTCGCGAAATGGTGGCCGGCCGATCTCCACATCGTGGGAAAGGACATCACCCGATTCCACACGGTGTTCTGGCCAGCCATGCTGATGAGCGCGGGGTTGCCGCTTCCGCGGCAGGTGTTCGGGCATGGATGGGTGAACTACGGTGGTCAGCGCATGAGCAAGTCGCTGGGCACCAGCGTCGACCCGGTGGAGGTTGCGCGCAGGTTCGGGCCGGACCCGCTGCGCCTTTACCTGACGAAGGAGATCTCATACGGCTCCGACGGCGACTTCACCTGGGAGCGCTACGAGGAGCGCTACAACGTGGACCTTGCCAACAACCTGGGCAACCTGGTCAGCCGCGCGTCTGCGATGACCGAGAAGTATCGCGGCTCGCGTGTGCAAGGCGCGGGCAGCAGTGGGCGTCTGTCGCAGGTTGCGGAGCAGGCAGTGCGTCAATACCGCACGTCCATGGAGTCGTACGCGCTCCACGAAGCGGTGGCAGCGGCGTTCGGTATCATCGATGCTGCCAACGAGTACATTGCCGAGACGGCGCCGTGGGCGCTGGCGAAGGATCCTGCGAAGGCCGATCGCCTCAGCGGCGTTCTGTTCGACGTAATCGAGGCGATTCGTGTCGCCGCGGTTCTGCTGGCGCCAGTGATCCCGGGTTCCAGTGCCGAGATTCTCAAGCGCGTCGGTGAGCGAACGCCTGTCTCGGAGCTGCGCCTGGATCGCGACACGCAATGGCGATCCGATGGCGAGCGCGAGATCATCAAAGGCGCGGCGTTGTGGCCGCGCAGCGACGACGGCGCGCCTGCGCGCCCAAAGTCCAAGGAGATTGTGGTGGAAGAGAAAGCTCAGAGCGGCGCCGCCGCACCGCCGGCCGCGCCGGCAGCCGCGCCACGTCCTGCACCGCAGGACGACGCACGCATTTCGATCGACGACTTCATGAAGGTCGAACTGCGAGTGGCCAAGGTGCTCGAGGCTGAGGCCGTGCCCAAGTCGAAGAAGCTCGTGAAACTGAAGGTGGACGTGGGTAGCGAGCATCGAACGATCGTTGCCGGCATTGCCGAGGCCTATCCGCCCGATCAACTGGTCGGCCGTACGATCGTCATCGTCGCCAATCTCAAGCCGGCAAAGCTGATGGGAATCGAATCGAACGGCATGGTGCTGGCGGCCAGTCCCGAGGGTGGATTACCGAATCTCGTGGCCGTCGATCCGTCGCTGCCGCCCGGGTCGCGGGTGCGGTAGACAGGACACCGGGTGTGATTTTCGGGGGACGGTGTCGAAAATGACACCCGGTGTCTTACTATCGCGGGAACTGGTCGGGGTTGTCGGTGAAGACCGCGTCTACGCCAAGGTCGAACAGGAAGTAGCGCATCTCGTTCGTGACGGTTCCGAACCGGGCGTCGACCGGCGCTCGCGTCGTGAAGGTATATGGCGTGACGGTCAGGCCCGCGGAATGGGCCATCTGGACGACGTCCGGCCGGCCGTCGAGTAAGCGCTTCGCCGGCCCGATGCCAGTCGCGAAACGCGCGATCTCTCGCAGCCCCTCCTCGGTGAGCCAGCGCGCTCCGTCTCGGGCTTCGATCAGAAACGTCCGCGGGATAGGTGAAAGTCTTTTCGCGATTTCACGTAGAGGCCGATCATCGAACGATTGCACGATCAGCGTCCCGCCGCCGGCCCCGGGCAGCCCGAGACGCTCGACCGACTCGATGAAGAGCGCCGTTTGATCGATCCCGCGCGAGAGGTACAACTCGGGTGTCTTGAGCTCGGGATATAACCGCGCCGACGTACCCAGCGCCGCAACGGCCTCTTCCCATGTCGGAACGCGTTCTTCGGCGAAGCGCGGGTCAAACCAGCTTCCTGCGTCCAGTCGTTTGATCCGCGACGGTGAAGTCGGCGGCCAGCCACTGTTTCAGTCCGGTTGCCGGATCCACCACGGCGCGATCCGGAAACACCTCCTCGACGTTCGTCGTGCGCTCGAGCGACTCGTCATGCAGGCAAATGAGGACCCCGTCTTTCGTTACCGCGAGATCCTGCTCCACGTAGTCCGCGCCCTGGTCGAGAGCCAGACGATAGGAGGCGAGCGTGTGCTCCGGCGCGTACGCCGACGCGCCGCGATGTGCCACCGCAAGCTTTGCAGGCTGCTGAGCGTTCGCCATCGTTAGCGTCAGCGCGGCGGATCCGCCGATCGCCAGGAGTCGAGCGAAAAAGACGGTTCGAGCGGGCCGCGGCATCGTGGCCCACATGGTAGGACATGCAGGCCCATTCCTCGGCACGTTATCCTTCCTACGAGTGCAATTCGACCGACTTGCAATTCGACCGTGCCCTTAGGCCAAACCTGTGCTGATAGACAGCCATTGCCATATCGCCGGACCGGAATTCGCGTCCGATCTCGACCAGGTCATCGAACGCGCTCGCGCGGCGGGTGTCGGTCGCGCGTTCGTCATCCTCGCAGCAGACGATGAACCAGAACTGCGTCAGGCGGAAGAGGTCAGATCGCGATGGGATGACGTGCGGTTCTCGATCGGTGTACACCCTCATGCGGCCGGGGCGTTCTCATCCGATCCCGCCGAAGCCGCACGCTGCGTAGAGCAGGCGATCGGTGTGCAGCCGCTCGCTCGGGCCGTCGGTGAGATCGGCCTCGATTACCACTACGACTTCGCGCCGCGCGAGGTCCAGCAGCAGGTGTTCCGCGAGCAGGTCAGACTGGCGCACCGGCTGAGCCGCCCAATCGTCATTCACACACGCGAGGCTGAGGACGATACCTTCAGGATTCTCGACGAGGAACGTGCACAGAATATTGGAGGAGTCTTTCACTGTTTTACCGGCGACCGCGACATGGCGCGGCGGGCGTTGGACATCGGGTTTCATCTTTCCCTCGCCGGCATCGTCACATTCCCGCGGGCCCTCGAGCTCAAAGAAGTCGCCCGCATCGTGCCGCTCGACCGCCTGCTGATCGAGACTGACAGCCCATTTCTTGCGCCGGTTCCGCATCGCGGAAAGCGCAACGAGCCGGCGTACGTGGCGCGCATCGCCGAGGTGATCGCCGAGCTTCGGGGCGTGAGCGTCGAGTCGATCACCGAGCTGACGGGTGCCAACTTCGCGCGTCTGTTCGTCCCGTAACTCCAAGCCAGAACACGAATTAGGCCGTCCACCTCGTTGACACTTCACGCGTCGATATGCTCTGATCTGACAACTTGAATCCCGCCGCGCAGAAACCCTCAGCCGCCGCCCTCGCGCAGTTGTTCGAGCCAATTCGCGACGACCTCCGTGAAGTCGAACGTGAATTCGCCAGGCACGTTCAGTCGCAGGTCGCGTTGATCCCGACAATCGGCGACTACATTCGGAATGGGGGCGGGAAACGGATCCGGCCAGCGGTGCTGTTGATGGCCGCTCGCATGGCCGGTTACACGGGCGAGCGGGCAGTGCTCTACGCCTCGGTCCTCGAGTTCATTCACACCGCGACCTTGGTGCACGACGACATCATCGACGAGTCACAACTGCGGCGCGGGCGCGAAGCCGTGCACACGCGCTGGGGTAATCACGTCACCGTTCTGTTCGGCGACTTCCTGTACTTGAAATCGATGTCGCTGGCGCTCACGCAGGACGATCTTGCGATCATTCGCCTGCTCTGCGACGTGACGCTGCGCATCGTCGAGGGCGAGATCTATCAACTGACGAAGAACGGCGACGGCGACCTGACCGAGGCGGAGCACTTCGACATCGTTCAGAGCAAGACGGCGTACCTCTTTGCCGGATGCGCCCGCATCGGCGGCATGCTGGGCCCGATCACACGCGATCAACAGGAGGCGCTGTGGCAATACGGGCTCAACATCGGCATGGCCTTCCAGATCGTCGACGATCTGCTCGACTTCACCGGAGAAGAGGTCGCCCTGGGCAAGCCAGTCGGTGGAGATCTGCGGGAGGGCAAACTCACGCTGCCGGTCATTCACATGCGCGACCGTGGCGGCCCGCGCGCGGCGGCATTATTGCGCAAGGTGGTCGAAGCGCGAGAAGTCAGCCTCGACGAATGGCACGAGATTCGAGCGCTCCTGACGCAGACTCGTTCGATCGAGTACGCCAGCCGCGTGGCGTCAGACTACGTCGAACGCGCGAAGAAGACGTTGTACAGCTTCCCCTCGTCCGACGCGCGTGACGCGTTGATGTTCCTCCCTGATTACGTGGTTTCCCGAGATCGCTGAGCTGTTGGACCCCGCCTCCCGCATCGCCGAGCTCCGTCGGCAGATCCGCTATCACGAAGAGCGTTATTACATCGCCAACCAGCCCGAGATCAGCGACGCTGAATTCGATGAGCTGATGAAGCAGTTGCAACAGCTCGAGGCCGATCATCCAGACCTCGTGAGTGTCGATTCACCGACGCAGCGTGTCAGTGGACGCGTGGCGGAGGGGTTTCAGGAAGTCGCGCACGCCGAACCGATGCTGAGTCTCGACAATGCGTATGACGAAGGCGAGCTGCGCGCGTTCGACGATCGCGTGCGCCGCGGCCTGTCCGAGGCGGGCGTCCCACCTGGCGTTGTCGATTACGTCGCCGAGCTGAAGATCGATGGCGTCAGCATCGCCCTGACGTACGTCGACGGCAAGTTCGCCCGCGGCGCCACCCGCGGCAACGGCGTAAGAGGCGAGGACGTTACCACCAACGTAAGGACGATTCGTGTCATCCCTCTCCAGCTGAACGAACCCGTGCCCGGCCGCATCGAAATTCGCGGAGAGGTCTACCTGCCGCGTGCCGCTTTCGAAAAGATGAACGAAGAGCGCGCCAACGCAGGCGATGTGCTCTTCGCGAATCCGCGAAACGCCGCGGCCGGCGCGCTTCGCAACCTCGATCCGAGCCTGGTGTCCAGGCGGGGCTTGCGCGCGTTCACGTATCAGCTCGTCGCGGGTTTGTCGAGTCAGGGCGATCTCGCCGGGTCTAAAGACCCGCCGCTACTGACTGGGGTAGAAGGCGGTCCGACCCGCCTGATTTCACACGCTTCGACTCTCGAGCAGCTCGGACGATGGGGATTGCCGGTTGAGCCGCATTGGCGGCGCTGCGCCGGCATAGACGCGTTGATCGAGTTCTGTCGCGAGTGGGGTGACAAACGCCGAAGTCTCGGCTTCGACACCGACGGCGTTGTCATCAAAGTGGATGCAATGGATAAGCGCCGCCGGCTGGGGACGACGAGCAAGTTCCCGCGATGGGCGGTCGCATTCAAGTTTCCCGCGGAACAGAAGACCACGCTGCTGAAACAGATTGACGTAAACGTCGGCCGGACGGGCGCCGTCACGCCGTTCGCGGTGCTCGACCCGGTGTTCGTCGGCGGAACGACGGTCTCGATGGCAACGTTGCACAACGCCGACGACATCGCGCGCAAAGACATCCGGGAACGTGACTGGGTGATTGTCGAGAAGGCCGGAGACGTCATTCCGCGTGTGGTTGGCCCGGTACTTACGAGGCGTCCTGTGGAGTCGGTGCCGTGGGTGATGCCGTCGACGTGCCCGCGATGCGGGAGCCAGTTGCATCGCGAAGAGGAGGAGGCCGTATGGCGGTGCGAGAACGTCTCGTGCCCGGCCAAGCTTCAACGCGGCCTCGAGCACTTTGCCTCGCGCGGCGCCATGAACATCGAGGGATTGGGGGAGTCGCTCGTCGAGCAACTCATCGCAAACGGCCTGGTGCGGGACTATGCCGATGTCTACCACCTCACTGCCGACCAGCTCGCGGCATTGACCAGTGCATCCGAGCGCGAGGGCAAAGCAATCGAGCGGCGATTCGGCGCGAAGAACGCGGCAAAAGTGATCGAGCAGATCAGCCGGAGCAAGGACAACGAGTTCTGGAGAGTTATCTACGCCCTCGGGATTCGACACATTGGGGAACGCGGCGCGCAGGTGCTGGCGCGTGCGTTCGGATCGATGGAATCGCTCGAGGCGGCATCCCTGGAGGCGCTTCAGGCGACCAGCGAAATCGGTCCCGTCCTGGCCGCGTCGGCCCGGAGCTGGCTCGACGAGCCGCGCAACCGGGAACTCGTCGCGCGTCTCCGTGCCGCCGGCGTTCGGATGGAAGTGCCCGAATCCGAACGGTTTCATGCCGCCGGGCCGGGGCCACTCACCGGCCGTACCTACGTCATAACGGGGACACTGGCTTCACTGACCCGCGAGGAGGCGACCGCCGCACTCGAGCGTCGGGGGGCGAAGGTCGCTGGCTCGGTCAGCAAGAAGACCACGGCTGTGATTGTGGGAGAAGAAGCGGGAAGCAAGGCGGACAAAGCAAAGACGCTCGGAGTCACGATGCTCGACGAAGCCGGATTCAAGGAGCTTCTCGAGCGGAACCCAGAAGCGTGAACCCGCCCGAAGGCCGTAGCTTGCGGCCCATAGCCCGATATAATGATCCGAATGGTGCGACGGTTTCTGTTCGTGACGGTGTGCCTGGTTGCCACCGTTGCGTTCCTGATTGGCCTGATCGTCGCCGGCTCCCTGACGCCGGCGCCCGCGCAATCAGCGACCAAGCCGAACGGTGCCGGGCTGCGTCCGACGCTGGCCACGTCCGGGCCAGCGGTCGCATCCTTTGCCGACGTTGCGGAGCAGTTGAATCCGGCGGTCGTGAACATCGACGCGACGGCCCGCGAGGGAGCCAGGACACGTCCGCGTGCCGGGATGCCGCTGCCGGATAGCCCAGATCTTTTTGGCCGCTCGCCTGAACGCGAGCGGCAAGGACCGCGCCGCGGAGCTGGAACCGGGTTCATCATCGATCCCGACGGTTACATCCTGACCAACCACCACGTCATCGAGGGCGCTGACCGCATCGCCGTTCGATTGGCCGATGGGCGAAGTCTGAGGGCTGAACGAATCGGATCCGATCCAGATACCGACATCGCGCTGATCAAGGTCTCTTCACCGCGGCCGCTGCCTCATGCCGTGCTTGGCGATTCCGACACGTTGCGGGTGGGGGAGTGGGTGCTCGCCATTGGCAATCCGCTCGCTTATGAGCACACCGTGACCGTGGGTGTCGTGAGCTTCATCGGTCGCAAGCTGTTCGACTCCTCTCTCGATCGCTACATTCAGACCGACGCCGCCATCAATTTCGGCAACAGCGGTGGACCGCTGATCAACTCCAGGGGCGAGGTGATCGGCATCAACGCTGCGATCAGTTCGCGAGCGTCGAACATCGGGTTTGCGGTGCCGATCAATCAGGCGAGTCTCATCCTGCCGCAGTTGCGTGACATGGGACGGGTGTCACGCGGCTATATCGGTGTGGCGCTGAGAGACGTCGATCCCGATCTACAGCGTTCTCTCGGCCTCAGCTCCTCGAGCGGCGCACTCGTGCAGGACGTCACCGTCGGATCGCCAGGCGCGCGCGCCGGTCTCCGTCCTTACGATCTCATCGTCGCACTCGACGGCAAGCAGGTCGTGCGCAATGACGAACTGATTCAACTCGTGGCCGCTCGCCAGCCCGGAACGTCTGCCATGCTGCAGATCGTTCGCGACGGCCGTGCGCTCAACGTGCCGGTCAAGCTGGCCGAGCGTCCCGTTCGCGATCCGGAGCCCGACGAGACCAATGATGGATCGCGGCCGGCGAACCGCACTGGATCGGTGCTCGGCATGCTCGTTCGCGAGATCGACGTCGAGATGGCAGCACGGTTCAACCTGCCGAAGGACATGCAGGGCGTGATCGTCTCGCGCGTGGATCCAATGGGGCCGGCGTACGATGCGGACATCGAGCGCGGCAACATCCTGCTGGAGATCAATCGACAACCGGTCCATTCGATCGATGATTTCCGGCGTCTGACTGCCAACGCGCGCCCGGGCGAAGTCCTCGCGCTCTACTTGTACAAGCCCGAGGGGCCCAGGCGCGAATTGCGCACGGTTAAAATCGACTGAGCCAAGTCGTTCCATGTTCCCGGCGCGCCCGAACCGACAACCCGGAACCCTGCAACCAAGAACATCGATCCTGAACCCGGAACACGAGCCCGGCTCGCCTACGCGCGAAGCGATTCGGCGAGATCTCACCGGTCCGCATGCGGACGGCACAAATCAGCGCTGGCTTGTCGCGTCGCTTCGCGACGCGACCTTGGCGGAGGTGGAAACCGGGAACCCGGAACCCGGAACCTCGTGTCTATGAAATCGAGAGTGCTGGTTATCGACGATGAAGCGGCGATCCGCGATTCATTGCGGATGATCCTCGAGTACGAGGACTACCAGTTTGTCGGCGCCGCAAGCGGGAACGAAGCGCTCGAGATCGTCCGCCGCGAGCGGCCGGACATCGTGTTGCTCGACATCAAGATGCCGGGAATGGATGGCATGGAGGTGTTGCGTAAGCTCCGGGCCATCGACGAGGGGTTGCCGGTGGTGATGATTTCGGGCCATGGCAACACCGCCACCGCCGTAGAAGCGATCCGCTCGGGCGCCATTGATTTTCTCGACAAGCCGCTCAGCAGCGAGCGCGTGATCGTCACGCTGCGAAACGTGCTCAGGCAGTCGGAGCTCTCGACCGAGAACCGCGACCTCAAGGTCGCGATGGAATCGAAGTACGAGCTCGTCGGCCAAAGTCCCGCGCTCCGTAACGTTCTCGAGGCCGTCACGCGTGCCGCACCGACCAATGCCACCGTTCTCCTGCTGGGTGAAAGCGGCGTGGGCAAGGAGCTGGTCGCCCGGACAATTCATCGGAACAGCCCGCGCGCCAGCCAGCGCTTCGTCCAGGTGAACTGCGCCGCTATCCCTGAAGAACTGATCGAGTCGGAGCTGTTCGGCCACGAGAAAGGATCGTTCACCGGCGCCACCGAGAAGCAGGTCGGTAAGTTCGAACAGGCGGATCGCGGCACGATCTTCCTCGACGAAGTCGGCGACATGAGCCAGAAGACGCAGGCCAAGGTCCTGCGCGTGTTGCAGGAGCAGGAAGTCGAGCGACTCGGATCGGCCAGGACGATCAAGGTCGACGTCCGCGTCATTGCCGCGACCAACAAGAATCTCGAAGAAGCGATCTCACGTGGCGAGTTCCGTGAAGATCTGTTCTTCCGGCTCAATGTCATTCCCATTGTCGTTCCCCCGTTGCGCGAGCGCCGCGAGGACATTCCGCGGCTCGTCCAGCACTTCGCGAAGCGGACGGCCGAAGAGCACAACCTCAAGCCGAAACGATTCGACCCCTCGGCGATGGATGCGCTGCAGCGTTATCGATGGCGGGGCAACATCCGCGAGCTGCGGAACACGGTTGAGCGTCTGCTCATCATGACACCGTCGGAGTTAGTCCGCGCCGACGATCTGCCGGCGGAAATTCGTAGCGGTGAATCTTCTCGCGTGACGATCGCCGAGACCGACGGCCCGGCGAAAGCCGCTGAGACCAACGCCGGCCCCGGAACACTGCGTGAGTTCAAAGATGCAGCCGAGCGCGCGTACCTCGTCCAGAAGCTGCGCGAGAACAATTGGAACATCTCACGTACCGCTGAACTCATTGACACGCCCCGAAGCAACCTATACAAGAAGCTCGAGCAGTACGGAATCAAGCAGGAAGTAGACGGGTAATCTCCGGCCACTTTTCAGCGCCGCGTCGCCCCGCCAGCTGAGGTCGCTTGTCTTGCTTCCCGCTTGACCGAACTTCAGTCCGTGTTGCAGTCCCTGGTTTTCCCTCGCAAACAGGCTTAGGACGCTATACGAAGGAGGCGACCATAATGAAAAAAGGGCAGGCGCATGTTGCGGCACGCACTCTCCTGCTGGCGGTGGTGGCGACAATCGGTTTTCCTGCAATAGCGCGAGCACAGTCGCTCATCGATCCAGCGCTTACTGTGTCGACGGTAGTCAGTGGACTATCACAGCCGATCTCCATGGCCTTTATCGGGCCCAACGACTTCCTGGTTACAGAGAAGGCGAGCGGTCAGGTCAAACGCGTAACCAACGGTGTTGTCGCGGGCGTGGTTCTCGATTTGGCCGTGAACTCGAATAGTGAGCGGGGGCTGCTCGGCATGGCGCTGCACCCGGAATTTCCAGCGGTGCCGTGGGTCTATCTCTACAACACTGAGAGCACGACTGGTGCTGACTCGAACGTGGCGACGCAGGTGCCGCTGCTCGGAAATCGAGTGGACCGGTTCGTGTGGAACGGAAGCACGCTGAGCTTCGATCTGAACATCATCAAGCTGCGGGCGTTTCAGAACGACCACAACAACGTCGCGAATCCATCACTGGAAGTGTTCCGTGGCAACCACAACGGTGGCGTGCTGCGGTTCGGCCCCGATGGCAAGCTATGCATCATCATCGGTGACAACGGGCGGCGCGGTTGGAATCAGAACAACCTCGAAGGGCCGGTACCCGACGATGACTTTGGTGGACCTGAACCTGACGATGCCCATCTGACAGGGGTCATCCTGCGCCTGAACGACGACGGCAGCACGCCGGAAGACAACCCATTCCATGAGAGTGGCGAGCAAATCGGCCGCAAGATCGGTGGTGCGCTCGGAGAGGAAGTCGGGCGCAATCTACAGAAGGTGTTCGCGTACGGTGTGCGCAACAGCTTCGGTATGACGTTCGATCCGAAGAAGGGCGACCTGTGGACGACGGAGAACGGTGGTCTTTCCTTTGACGAAGTGAACCACGTGCCCCGCGGGTTCAATGGCGGGTGGATCCAGTTCATGGGCCCCCTCAGCCGCGTTGCCGAGTTCAGGGCGCTTGAAATCGCCGCAGGGACTGGTGCCAATGGCCCGAACGGTCTGCAACAACTCCGTTATCCGGCGACGAGGATTTCGGAAACGCCAAGGGATGCGAGAAAGCGCCTGTTCGACGTGCCGGCGTCGCATCCCCAAGATCCGGAGTTCAGCTGGAAACGGGTTGTGCCACCAGCGGCCCTGGGTTTCATCACCGGCACGAACCTCGGCGAACAGTACGACGGCGACTTGATCGTCGGTTCCGCCGTGGCTCGCGCGGCAAATGCCGGCCATTTGTATCGTTTCCGCTTGAATGGCGGGCGCGAACGGCTTGTTTTTAATGACGACCGGCTGAAGGACACGGTGGCTGACAACCTGGCCAACGATGATTTCATGACCGAAGGGGAAGAGATCCTGTTCGGTACCAACTTCGGCATCGTCACCGACATCCAAACCGGCCCTGACGGGAACCTCTACCTGGTGGGCCCGGCCGGAACCGTCCGGAGGATCTCGAAGCAGTAGCATCGGTACGGGATAATCGATTGTCGCAGTCGGCCAGACGATCGCTGGCCTTCGCACCCGGGCTGTGGCGGGCTTGCTCGCCGTAGCCCGAAGGGCGGAGGCGAGAGGAAAGTCCGAACTCCGAAGGGCAGTGCGCCGGGTAACGCCCGGGCAGGGCAACCTGACGGAAAGTGGCACAGAAAACATACCGCCCTCCTTCGCACCTACGGTGCTTCGGAGGGTAAGGGTGAAAAGGTGCGGTAAGAGCGCACCGCGCCGGCGGTAACGTCGGTGGCAGGCAAAACCCCGCACGGAGCAAGACCAAATAGGGTGGCAGTGGCGCAAGCCAAGCGGTCGGCCCGACCGCAGCCACCGGGTAGGTCGCTGGAGCCGGCGAGCGATCGCCGGGCTAGAGGAATGGTCGTCTCGCCATAGCTCCGGTGCGCCGCGAGGCGCGCCGGAGCGACGGCGGACAGAATTCGGCTTACCGGCTGGCTGCGACGCTTCACAACAGGAATCAGGAATCAGGATTCAGGACTCAGGATTCAGCAGGAATCAGGCCACAGGTTCCAGGATTCAGCCCAGACCCTGCGGCGTCGAGCCGTCATACAATGCCTGCATGACCATCCGACGGGTGCTTGTCGTGGCCGCCGTGCTCGGCGCGATTGCGGTGGCGATCGGTGTCGCGCAGGCCCCTCAGGGAACGCAGAGCCAGGGGGCCCTGCAGCAGCGACCGGGAGCGGACCGTCAACCGGAGTTCCCGATTCCGAATATCCGGGAATACAAGCCGCATTCGACGCTGGTCGTGCCGCAGCATCCGACGCCGCGCGCCAAGTTTCCCGTCATCGACATCCACAGTCACCAGCCCGCGCCCATCTCCGAAGCCCAGATGGCGACGCTCGTCAAGTCGATGGATCCGCTCAACCTGCAGCTGCTCGTCAACTCCAGCGGCGTGAACGGGCAGACGCTGGTCCGCAGCATCAACGCGCTCAAGACGAGCCAGTTCAAAGATCGGATGATTCAGTTCACAGACATCGACTGGCCCGACGGGCCGATTGCGCCGGGGTTCGGCCAGCGCGCGGCGCGGCAGCTCGAGGCCGACGTCAAAGCCGGCGCGCTTGGCGTCGGCGAGATCATGAAGGGGTTCGGGATCTCCATCATGAAGAGCGATGGCAGCCGTCTGAAGATAGACGATCCCGAGCTCGATCCGATTTGGGAGACGGCGGCGCGCCTGAACGTCCCGATCTTCATCCACACCGCCGATCCGCAGGAGTTCTGGGAGCCCATCGACTACAACAACGAGCGATGGCTCGAGCTCGCGCTCTATCGGAACCGCCGCTACCAGGACCCGAAGTATCCGCGCTTCGAGACGCTGATGACCGAGCGCGACAACCTGTTCCGGAAACACAAGAAAACGACGTTCATCGCCGCGCACCTGGGCTGGCACGGCAACAACCTCGCCCGGCTCGGCAAGATGTTCGATGAGATGCCGAACGTCCACGCCGAGATCGGCGCCGTCCTCTACGACCTGGGCCGGCAGCCGCGCACCGCGCGCGACTTCATGATCAAGTACCAGGATCGGATCCTGTTCGGGAAGGACAATTACCAGCCCGACGAGTTCCCGTACTTCTGGCGCACGCTCGAGACGCCGGACGAATACTTCGACTACTACCGCGACTATCACGCGTTCTGGAAGCTGTATGGGCTGGCCCTCCCCGATCCCGTCCTGCGCAAGCTGTATTACCAGAACGCGCTGAAGCTGTTGCCCGGCCTGCCGCGCACTGGCTTCCCTCAGTGATGCGTTGGTAGGGACCGCCTTCAGGCGGCCCAAGAGGAGCGACCACGTATGGCTCTTTACCTGGTGACCGGAGGTGCGGGCTTCATCGGTTCGCATCTGTGTGAAGAACTGGTCCGCCGTGGCGAACGCGTCCGCGTCGTCGACAGCCTGATCACCGGTAAGCGCACGAACATCGCCCTGTTGCCGCGGCTGGAATTCATCCACGGCGATCTGGCCGATCTCGATGTCGCGCGGCGCAGCGTGGAGGGTGTGGACTACGTGCTGCACCAGGCGGCGATCCCGTCGGTGCCGCGATCGGTGGAGGACCCGATCGGGTCCAATCGGGCCAATGTCGACGCCTCGCTCAACCTGCTCGTCGCCGCCCGCGACGCCCGCGTCCGCCGGGTCGTTTACGCCGGATCCTCGTCTGCCTACGGCAACTCGGAGGCGATGCCCAAGGTGGAGACGATGGCGACGGCGCCGGTATCGCCATATGCGCTGCAGAAGCTCGTCGTCGAGAAATACTGTCAGCTGTTCACTTCGCTTTACGGCCTCGAGACGGTCACGATCCGCTACTTCAACGTGTTCGGACCGCGCCAGGACCCTTCGTCCCCCTACTCGGGCGTGATTTCGCTGTTCATCAGCGCGCTCTGCGAGGGGCGCCAGCCGACGATCTTCGGCGATGGCGAGCAGAAGCGTGATTTCACCTACGTCGCCAACGTGGTTGACGGCGTGCTGCGCGCGACGCACGCCAGGGACGTGAACGGCGAAGTGATCAACGTCGCCACCGGCGCCTGCGTGTCTCTCAACGAGCTGTTCAAAGCCGTACGAGACCTGGTCGGCGCGCGAATCGACCCTGCCTACGGGCCGCCGCGTGCCGGGGACGTCAAGGATTCACTGGCCGACATCGGCAAGGCCCGGCGTCTGCTTGGCTACGCGCCGATCGTGCCGTTCGATCAGGGGCTGAAGACGACCGTCGAGTGGTATCGCAGCTCGCAGGTCGTGCCGAAGTGAGTCGAGATTAAGAGCGTAAGACCGCAGGAAGGCGAGCAGTCGGGCGTCCTTATCGCGGGAGGTCACAGGCCCACGAGGGAGCAGGTATCGCCCGATGCTCTTGAAGATGGTTATCGGCGCACGCGCGTCGAAG
>DASRJE010000139.1:0-8319 GCA_035649635.1 Vicinamibacterales bacterium
CGACGTCTTGACGGTGGAGTTCACCGTTCTGGGCATACCGTGTCTCGGTCTGAACGGCGGCCCCGAGTTCAAGCACAGCGAGGCCTTTTCATTTCAGGTCGCGACCGACACTCAGCACGAGACGGACCGCTACTGGAACGCGATCGTCAGCAACGGCGGCCAGGAAAGCCAGTGTGGTTGGTGCAAGGACCGCTGGGGACTCTCCTGGCAGATCACGCCGCGCGTGCTGACCGACGCGATGGCGGCCGGAGGTGCTGAGGCACAACGTGCGTTCCAGGCGATGATGCCGATGAAGAAGATCGACATCGCCACCATCGAGGCGGCACGACGTGGTGAGCCGGTATCAGCCAAGTAAGGTGTCGCGCACGTTGCCGGCACGGTGATCGTGCCTGTCTCTCATGAAGGAGAGGGCGTTTGCTTGGCGAGGTGCGCGCGGGTGGTGTGTCGCTTGGCTCGCCACTCGCACTTTCGCGCGGCCAGTTCCTGGTTGGTTTCGGTGTAGTAGACCGCAAGAATCCGGCAGGCCTCTGGCACCAGGCGCTCGTCGCGATCCATCGCGCCTTCGACGAGCGCAATGCCGGCGGCGTCCATTCGATCGAGAAGCAGGCGACCGGCCGACAGGCTCGCCGCGGCGTGGCCCTGTTCCGACGCGGACTGATAGATCGGCAGCGCGTGGTCTGAACCCTGGAGGGTCTCGACGAGCTCGGCACGTTCGAACAGTTCGTCAGGGGTAGGCATCTCGATGGCTGCCAGCCGATCGAGTGTGGTTGTCCGCTCGAGATACTCCGCGCGATGCCGGCGCCAGGAGTCGCCGTGTCGCGCGATCCATCCTTCATCGAGCCGGCGGGCCAGTGTCTCGAGCTCCGGACCGAGCAGTTCGTGCCCGGCCGAGCTCGCGATCGGTGGAGGTATCCGCACCGGCTCGCCGAATCGCTCAAGACGCTCGCGAAACGAAGGATGAGTGTCGCCGGGCTCGGTATCGTTGCCAACGAGCGACTCCAGCAGATCAGTCGACGTCTGCCGCGCGTTCCACGTCAGCATCTCAGAGTACGGACGGGGAGGCTCAGCCGCCGTCTCGTGGCTGATCTGAATTGCCGGCCAATGCGTGTCATCCGCGAACCGCGCTCCGGACTCGAAGACGACGAGCGCATCAGCTGCCGCGCGACTGCCGGCCACCTTCGCAGCGAGACGATCAGCCACGAGCTCGTGGCGACGGGAGACTGGCGCCGCGGCCGCGTTCAGCCGCGGCACATACCAGCCTAGGAGCCAGTACACGTAGACGGGAGTTGCCCGCCTTTGGTCGAGCGTCGTCCGAAGCGCGAGCCAGCCCGCCCGTGTCCGGTAGACCCATGCGGCAAAGCCGTCATAGGCGCCCGAAAAGTGCGCGAGCTCGTGCGCGATCACGGCGCGCAATTCTGACAGCGACAACGTCGTCAGCACGGGGAACCCGAGCACCAATGTCCGGCGCCGGCGGAGCCGCCACGCCGGCGTGTCGATCGCGGCCCTGGCACCAAATTCGCCAGTGATCGTGATGCCGTCGACCGGTGGCGCGTCGATCGCGCGCCGGATCTCCTCAACGAGCTCGTGAAGCGGACCGCCCTCAGATCGCGCGAGCGGCAGGCCTTCCGGCGCGCGAATCCTGAAGAAGCAGGCCCGGATCGCACTGACTGTCGTCCGGATCAGCGGCAGGGTGACAAAGACGGCGATGAGGCCGACGATCGGCCTGCGTGACCAGAGACCCCACAACAGAAACGCGAGTTCGGCGACGAAGATCGCGACGATTCCGGCGAGATACAGCTGCCCCTCGATGATGACGAGCAGGAGCCTCATCAGTCGTCTTCATCCTCGTCTTCATCCTCGGCGCGGACGCCGAGTTTCTCCAGCGCTTTGAGCACCTCCTCGGCGACTTCGTGATCGGCGTCCATCGCGAGTGCCCGTCGATAACTGCGCGCGGCCATCGCCGCGTGGCCCTTGCCGTTCAGCGCGTGTCCGAGATTGGCGTGCGCCATCGGCAGCCGTGGGTCGAGCTTCAAGGCGTGAGTGGCATCGGCAATGGCGAGATCGTGCTCGCCTTTCAGGTGGTAGGAGTAGGAGCGATTGGAGAAAGCGATGGGGTACTTCGCTCTCACCCTGATGGCGCGGGTATAACTCGCGATCGCGGCATCGAGATCGCCTTTCTTCTGATAGGCGGTGCCGAGATTACTGAGGGCAGTCGCGAGCTTCGGATTGACGGTCGTCGCGTATGTCAGCGCTTCGATCGCGCGATCGAGGTTCCCCTGTCTCATGAAATCGACACCGCGGTTCATGTGCGCTTCCGCGGCGCGAGGCATGAGCTCGGTGACCTTCCGAAAGTCAGCGTCAGCACGCTCGCCATTGCCCGCCTTCGAGTGCGCGATGCCGCGCAAGTTGTAGAGATCGGCGGATCGCGGAGAGAGGGCAATGGCCTCGTCGAGGTAGTCGATAGCCTTCGCGGTGAAGTTCTCGTTGTGGAGATACAGCGTCGCCATCTTCGCGAGGCCGTTCGACCGGGTCGAGATCATCGCCGTCAGTATCGAGATCGGTACCATGAACACCGACGCCGCCATCGAGCCAGTGAAGGCCTCTGACCAGGGAGGATTGCTGCTGGCATCGAACGCTCGCTGAACTCCGCTCGCCGACCACGTGCTGATCGCGCCAAGCGGGAGCGCCGCCAGCAGCCATGCGTCCTCTTTTGCGATGAAGGCGGACGTGGGGCTGACGGAGCCGTACATCAATCCGATAAACAGGCCTCCGCCAACGATAACTGTGTAGAAGAGCCACATCGTGTCGATCCGGCTCCCCAGCACGACGACCATCGCCAGAAGAAATGACCAGAAGAAGGAGAAGAGGGCCTGCGACGCGACAGTCGGGCCGACGAGTCGCGTACTGAGCGGATTGAGCACACGGAGCAACAGTGCGCCGCCAATCAGGTAGCCGACAAACACCACCCACGACGACCGGACCTCGTCGCTGAACGTGAAGCCACCGAAGGCCCCCGCGACGATGGACACGAAGGAGATCCAGGCGGCGCGACCGACGCGCGATCCCGGTTGAAGCACGTTCGATTCAAGCGCCTCCGCCTCGGCAAGCAGCTCCCGATCATCGACGTGGACGCTGAGGTCATTGAACCAGTCTGCCGGATCACGTGATGGCATCGGTGAGTGCCTGAAATTCTACGATCGTTGCCAAAACGACTTTCCCTCTTCGCTTGCAGATACGTCCCGCTCGATTTCGTTGTGGGCGAGGATCCCAGCGCGCAACTGACCGGCGATCGCGAACAACGCGTCACGGGGCACGAAACTTGCTCGGCTGCGGACTCTTTGGAGGGGGCCGTGCGTAACAAACTTGCCGTCGTCTTTGGCGCTTGTGTCGTTTGCGTGTCTGCGATTGCCTGGACCCACGCCCAGCAGGTTCAGCCGAGTGCATCGGCCACGTCGATCGACGAAGTGCTGCGCGAGATCCGCGGGGATTTGCAGAACAGCCGCGCGGAAATCGTGGCGAAGAATGTGACGCTGACCAGCGCGCAGGCCGCGGCTTTCTGGCCCATTTTCGAGAAGTATCAGAAAGAGCAAAACGTCATCATGGACGACCAGCTGAAGAGCGTTCAGTGGTTCATCGAGAATTTCGAAAAGGCGGACGACGCGGCGGCGCTGAAGCTGATCAACGCCCACTTCGCCCGTGACGCGAAGATGACCGCCCTGCGCCAGCAGTGGCTCAACGAGTTCCAGAAGGTGTTGGGCACCAAGCTCGCTGTTCGCGTGATGCAGATCGACCGCCGGCTGTCACTGGCGCATCAGGCCTACATCACCTCGAAGATTCCGCTCGCTCGCTGACCGCGGCGGCGTGTCGAACGCGAAACGACTTCAGGACGCAATTCGCAACTCCCTCATCACGGCGGCTAGCGTCCAGCGAATAGTCAGAGCCTCCGGGATTTCGGAGGCAGGTCGCGCGGGCTCATCCGTTTTGCGCGGTATTCCGCGGGGTACCGCCCGGGCACGGCATTTGTTCTGCTCTTGCTCGTTGTGCGTTACGTATGCGCGGTCGTCGTGTTTGTCGCGTGTCTGGCCACGGCGCGCACTGCGGACGCACAGGCGCCCGACCCGTCCGTGCAAGAGAAGCCGGATCTCGTCCAGCAACTCCCCGACCCAGTCATGCCGTTCGTCAGTATGCCGGTCACGTTCGACCGGGAGCAGAGCACCGGCTCCGTGAACACCAAGGAGGCACCGCGCGCCTGCGAGGGGTGTCCGCCGCGGCGCATCGGCACGTCGCTCCTCCAGACCACCGGCATCAACGTGATCTACGGGCTGGCGAACCTGGCGCGCGGCCAGGTCACTGGCCGCATCACGCCAAAGACGTGGTGGGCGAACATGCAGCAGGGGTGGGTGTGGGATCTGGATGACTTCACGGTCAATCAGATCGGCCATCCGTATCAGGGGACCAACTATTTCAACGCCGGGCGAGCCAACGGCCTCAGCTTCTACGAGTCGGCCGCGGTCACCGCCTTCGGCAGCGCCACCTGGGAGTTCTTCGGCGAGACCAACCACGCCTCACTGAACGACTTCATCAACACGACCCTCGGCGGCGTCACTCTTGGCGAGATGTTCCATCGCGCCGGGTGGCTGATTCGGAATACGAACGCGACCGGCAAGCGGCGTCTCTGGAGCGAAATCGGCGCCACGGCGCTCGATCCGATCACCGGCCTCAACCGCTTCGTGAGCGGCGACTCGTCGCGTGTCACCGACAAGCCATCGGACCTCGTTCCCTCGTCCCTCAGCGGTGTCGCGTCGGCGGGGGTCCTGTGGCGCGGGTCGCAGTCGAGCGCCTTCACCGAGGCGGGTGATCCGTTCGTCGAGGTGGACGCCTATTATGGCGACGCCAATGTCGGACGGAGCCGCACACCGTACGACGCGTTCTGGCTGCGCATGCGCTTCGGCGGCGGCAGCGCGTTCAGCGAAGCACGGGTGCGAGGGCGGTTGTTCGGGCAGCCGCTCGGCAAGAGCGGGCTTCAGTTCTCCGTGATCCAGACCTACAACTATCAGAACAACGACGCCTATTCGACCGGCTCGCAGGCGATTGACGCTGCAATCGGCACCTCGCGCGCGCTGTCGCCGCGGACGAACTTCTGGATTCTGGGATGGGGCGGGTTGACGGTGCTCGGCGCCGTCGACTCGCTGCCGCTCGGCGTCACCGAGAGGCCCGAGGAGGAGACATCGAGCGCCGGTCAGGGCGTCTCCGAAGGGCCGCGTTATTACGACTACGGTCCCGGGTCGGATTTCGGCACGCTCGCGCGCCTGACGCGCGATGGCCGCGAAGTCCTTCTCTTCTTTTACGTCGGGCGCCAGATCTATTCGCTCGACGGCGTGCGCGCGAACCACTTCCTGCAGCACACGCGCGTGGACCTGCTCCTTCCGCTGCGCGGCCCGCTTGGCCTCGGCGCGTCGGCGGAGTACTTCCACCGCCGCAGCTACTACCAGGATGCCGAGGGCACCATCAAGACGTATCACTATCCGCAGGTGCGGGCGTACTTCACGTGGGGAAACCGATGAAGTGCTTCCGGATTTGCCTCGCGCTCGCCTGGTTCATCCCGGTGTCGGCGCTGGCGCAGGGCCTTCAACCGGCGCCGCCGTCGCGGCTCTGGATCGTGGCGGGCGGGGCGTCCGGTACCCTCCGCGGCCACTGCCAGGATTGCGCGCAGGACTTTCCCTTCAGGCATGGCGGCGCCCTCGTCGGCAATGCCGGCTATCGAATCAATCCGCGAGTGGACGTCGGGGCCGACCTGTTCTGGATGCAGTGGCGAAACGAGAGCGGCCGGATCCGGGCGACGGCCATTGACGCCATCGCGCAGTTTCGGCCGTGGGAGTCGACGGGTTTCTTCGTGAAGGGCGGCGCGGGCATGGCGTTCGTCCGCAATTGGGTACAAACGCTCGGACCGCATCCGGATGATTCGAAAGCGCTCGCCGTAGTCATCGGCGGCGGCTGGGAGTTCAAGACGAATAGCCGCCTCGGCCTGCAACTCTTCGCGATGCAGCACGTCGGCGCGCTCGGCGACCTGCAGACGGTCAACGGCCCGGTCGCCGACGTCACCGGCAACTTCTGGTCGCTGGGAGCAGCGATCGTCATCCGTTGACTACGCCGCGCGCGGCAAACCTGCGCGCGAGCCACCGATCACGCCTGCAGATGCTCCCTTCGGCGAGACAGCCTTCGCGTGAAACAGTTGCTCGATGCTCAGGTCCCCGATCGTCTATCGCGGGAAATGCACAACGTCGTGGAGGCCTCGCCTGGCCGTCCACGGAATCTCCTGATTCCTGACTCGTACGACTTCGTGTGCGTCGTTGAATTCGTCGAAGTGCGCCTTCAACGAGCCCGCCAGCGTGCCGTCCGCCTTGCGCGAGCCGGTCGAGTGGACATGGACGGTGAAGTTCTCGCCAGCCGAGTCCCCGACAAACGTCAGCGTATCGCCCGTGAGGGTACCGGTCAGCTTGATCGGATCGCCGTGCGGCCAGTCGAGCGTTCCTGTGACCGCGTCCTTCTTCTGCTCGAGGACGAGCTTCAGGCCGATGTGTTCGACGGAGAACGTCCAGGTGCCCGCAATCGATGTCTCCTTTGCGTCGAGCGCGGCAACGGCAGGCGTGGCGATGACGACGACCGCGAATAACAAGTGCTTCATGTTCTGCTCCTTCACCCGCGCAGTGTGCGCTGGCGTCGATGAACCGACCCTGAACCGGGCGTTCAGTGCACGTTCAGCTTCACCTGGGCGTGCCTTCCCCGCCATCGCGAACGTTTTGCGCCGCGGATAACGGGGTGGTAATCTCAACATCGCATCCGCCGCGTCGATCGCAGCTGGGGGGCGGTTCTCTGATGGTCCTGACGAACGACATATGCGTCATGTGTGGCAAGGCGCCGTCATCAGTGTCATCGTCCTCGTGGTGTGCGCGGATCCCAGCGCGCAACTGACCGGCGATCGCGAGCAACGCCTCACGCTTTTCACTCGATACCTGGAGCCCCTGCGCATTCAAGCGGGCATCCCCGGGCTCTCCGCGGCGATCACGTCTAACGGACGCATTATCTGGGAAGGTGGACTTGGCTTTGCCGATATGGAGGCGAGAGTTGCGGCGGCGCCGCATACGCCATATCCGATCGCGTCCATCACAAAGACCGCGACCTCGACACTTCTGATGCAGTGCGTCGAGGAGGGTCGGTTGAATCTCGACGCGCCGATCCGGACCTACACGACGGCTGTGCCCGATGCAAACGCCACGGTCCGGCAGGTCCTGGCGATGGCGTCGGACACGCCCGCGGGTTCCACATACCGCTATGACGGCGATCGATTCGTGGCGCTGACGCCCGTCGTCGAAGCGTGCACAGGCGGCGCCTATCGGGTCGCAGTGGCCAGACAAGTCCTCGATCGGATCGGCATGTCCGATTCAGTGCCTGGCCACGATCTCGAGTCGCCGACCGATGCGGCATCCGCGGCATTCGATGTGGCGACGCTGACGCGTTATCGGGCCGTGTTGGCGCGAATCGCGAAACCCTACGTCTTCCACGACGGCCGTCCGACGTTGAGTGAGTACCCGCCGAAGGGAATCAACGCGGCGGCCGGTCTCGTGTCGACGGTCCGGGATCTCGCCCGGTATGACGCCGCGATCGATGCGCACGTGTTGGTGTCCTCGTCAACACAGCTGATCGCCTGGACTCCATTCCGGCTCGCTTCCGGTCGCGAAGCGCCTTACGCGCTTGGGTGGTTCGAACAATCGACGGTCGCTGGCCGCGCCGTGTGGCATTACGGACAGTGGCCGACGTTCTCGTCGCTGATACTCAAGCTGCCGGATCGCGGTGTGACGTTGATTCTGCTGGCGAATAGCGACGGGTTGAGCAGTCGATTTCCGTTGGCGTCTGGAGACGTTGCCGTCTCACCGTTTGCGCGTGCGTTCATCCAGGCGGTTCGATGACGCCCCGTTTCGTTGCGGTCTGGATCTGCGCGCTGCTCACGATGGTGCCGTCGGAAGCGACGGCCGATTGGATCGTGCGGCCGTTCGTCGGGGCCGCGGTGAGTCCGAGCCATGGCTTTGTCGATCTGGAGCAGACTTCTGGCGACTCGAAGCTCGTGTTGGGCGCGGCGGCAGGGTGGCAGCCGCACGCGATTGGTTTCGAGTTCGAACTGAGCGTCCTACCTGGCTTTTTCGACGGCCCGGAGGACCTGATCATCGCGGGAAATGTGACGACGGTCATGGGAAACGTCACGTGGCAATTGCCGAAGCCGCACGCGTCGTCGCGACTGCGCGCCTACGTCGCGGGAGGCGC
>DASRJE010000140.1:0-91382 GCA_035649635.1 Vicinamibacterales bacterium
CGGCCCGTATGAGATCACTGCCCTCATTGGCGAGGGCGGCATGGGCAAGGTCTGGCGAGCGCACCACACGGCGCTTAACCGGGACGACGCCCTGAAGGTGCTGCCGGATGCATTTGCGTCAGACCCTGACCGCCTCGCGCGATTCCGGCGAGAGGCACAAGTCCTCGCCTCGCTCAATCATCCCAACATCGCCCATGTCTATGGCCTGGAGCAGGCAGACGGAATCCAGGCACTTGTCATGGAACTGGTCGAAGGACGGACGCTCGGGGACCGAATCGCGGAAGGGCCAATCCCGAACGATGATGCGCTCCCCATCGCGAGGCAGATCGCCGAGGCGCTCGAGGCCGCTCACGAACAGGGCATCATCCATCGTGATTTGAAGCCCGCGAACATCAAGGTGCGGCCTGACGGTACGGTGAAGGTGCTCGACTTCGGGCTCGCCAAGGCGATGGAGCCCGCAGGCGCAATGGCGGCGAACAACTCGATATCACCCACCATCACCTCGCCCGCGATGATGACCGGCGTGGGCATGATCCTCGGCACGGCGGCCTACATGTCTCCGGAGCAGGCACGCGGCAAGCCCGTTGACAAGCGTGCCGACATCTGGGCGTTCGGGTGCGTGCTCTACGAAATGCTGGCCGGCCATACGTTGTTCGCGCGCCCTACGACGTCGGACACGATCGCGGCAGTTCTCGAGCACGAGCCCGACTGGAACGCATTGCCGGCCACGATGCCGTTGTCCGTCAGGCGGCTACTGGCGCGGTGTCTCGACAAAGATCTCAGACGCCGCCTGCAACACATAGGCGATGCGCGAATCGAGATCGAAGACGTGCTCAGCGGGGCTGCCGGCGCGCCTGCGGACAGGGCGGAGGCAGGCGCGCGACAGCGACGGACTGCTCGCCTGTCCTGGTCGGTAGCGATGGTGGCCTCTGTCGTGGCCCTCATCGCCGTCGCCGCGTTGATGTGGGTCGTTCGCAGCACGCTGCGGGCACCGCCGTTGCGTATCTCACGCATGACGATCGCATCGTCCGGCGCGACCGCAGTTGCGCCGGGCATAAATCGGAGCCTTGCGATTACGCCCGACGGCTCGCGCGTGGTCTATGTCGGCAATGGCGGGCGCCAAATCTTCGTCCGCCCGCTCGATGAACTGGAGGCGACGGCCATCGTGACGGGCGCCGCTCCTCTGAACTTCGTCTTCGTCGCACCCGATGGTCAAAACGTCGGATTCGAGGAGGGCGCCACGATCAAGAAGGTGGCCATCACCGGTGGGCCGATCACGACGTTTGCAAAGTCCATCGCCCATCAGGGAGCGACATGGGCGCCAGACGACACGGTCGTCATCGGCAGCTATACCGCCGGACTGCAGCGAGTGTCACCCGGCGGTGTGGCCGCCGTGCTCACATTGACCGGTCCGGGCGAGCGGGCTCACGCCTGGCCCGAGATGCTGCCGGGTGGCCGCGCGGTGCTCTTTACAGTGATCGCCACCACGGGCGGGATCGAAGCCGCGCAGGTCGCGGTGCTCGACCTCACGACGGATAAGTACACCGTGCTGATGCGGGGCGGCAGCCACGCGCACTACGTTTCGAGTGGCCACCTTGTCTACACGGCTGGCGGAACCTTGAAAGCCGTCCCGTTCGACGTCGTCGGCCTGAAAACGCACGGGACGCCAGTGACGGTGCTGCCGCATCTGGTGACGCCGCCGACAGGAGGGGGCCAGTTTGTCGTGGCTGCCGACGGCACGCTCGCGTACGTGGACGCGCCAGACGCGACATCCGCGAACGCGAGGACGCTGGTGTGGGTTGATCGGCAGGCCCGCGAGGAGCCCCTGACGGCGGAGGCGCGGCCCTACACACAACCTCGCATTTCACCGGACGGGACGCGAGTGGCTCTGGCCATGACTCAGGGCGCTGACTCCGACATCTGGATGTGGGACCTCGCCCGCCGCACACTCAACCAGGTGACATTCCCTCCTTCCGGATATTTCTTTCCCGTGTGGACGCCGGACGGGCGTCGCCTGATCTTCGGCCAACCGGGTGCTCGTCTGTTCTGGCAGCTCGCCGACGGCACCGGGGCGACCGAAGAGCTCGCCAGCAGTGCCGGGCTTCCATCGGGTGTGACGCCAGACGGCTCGGGAGTGCTCCTTTCCCCAGGAGGCCGCGATCTGATGATGCTGGAGCTCGACACGCGCCGCATCCGAACACTGCTTCAAACACCGGCGAATGAGCGCAACGGCATCGTGTCACCCAACGGTCACTGGTTGGTCTACGAATCGGACAGCTCAATGCGATTCGAGATCTACGTAAAGCAGTATCCCGACATGAAGGGGCAATGGAAGATCTCGACGGCCGACGGCCGGCGGCACGCGGCCGCTCTGGGCGCCGAACGGGCAAGAGCTGTTCTATGTGGCGCCTGACGGCGCCATCATGGCCGTGCGTGTCCACCCTCGCGACGGGGCCTGGAGCCATGACAGCCCAGCGAAGGTTTTCGCGGGGTCGTACTTAACCGGTGCCCCGGTGAGCGGCCGGAACTATGACGTGGCCTCGGACGGTAAACGCTTCCTCATGATCAAGGAGGCCGCCAGCCAGGCCAGTCACGCCGCACCGCAGATCGTTGTCGTCCAGAACTGGCTAAATGAGTTGAAGCGCCTCGTGTCGACCAAGTAGTTGAGGCGACTCTGCTCACCAGCCAGCAAAATGGCAGATAGATAACGTATTCGCCTTATGTCAGCGGATCGGATGCTCGCACAAATTGCGCACTATCGAGACAGCGGCTTCGACCGACCGGCTTTGCGAGTTATTTCCTCATCTCATCGAGCGCCTTCACTCCGGATCGCATGGCGAGCCACCACGTTGCCATGCAGACGGTCCCCGCCGCGCTGAAGCTCGTGACAATCATCGCGTAGCGCTCGGGCGTCAGGCGATACCGGAAGCGCGCGGTCTGCGCCATCAGGTACATCGACGATGGCCAACCGACCAGCACGATGGTGACAATGATCAAGGCAACGGCGGCAATCATGAACATGACGCCGCCGTAAGAGCCAGCGGCCTGAGTGGCATCGGCGTTGAAGCGTGGATACCGCGCGCCGAGGCCGCACGCCAGGCCCACGAGGGCAAATGTCAGGAAGAAGATCGTCGCCGCTGCCATCAGCTTCAGGAACGGATCGACGCCCAGCAACTGATTCGCCGCGATGGTCAGCGCCTCGGTGAAGAGCAGCACCGGCAACACGGCGGTCCAGAACTTCGACCAGAGAAAGTCGTGCATCGAGATCGGCGACGTCCGGATGATCCAGAATGCGGACCCTTCGGCCGAGACCGCCGGAAACACGAAGCGCACCGCGACGGTTGCCATCACGAAGCCCGCCATCCCGAGATTGATGAACGCGTAGACGTTCTTGACGAAGCCGCTCATGTACGGGATGCGATCGAGATCGAGCACGCGGAAGTTGTAGAGATACAGCAGCACGAGCGCCAGCAGTGGCAGTAGCTGCACCCACTGACTGACGTCGCGCAGGAAGATCTTTACGTCCTTCACGAGGAGCTGACGGCGAACCGGCGACAGCGGCAACATTGACGCCGCCAGATCCAGCGTGCGGAAACGCGCGAACCTCGTTTTTGGCGCTTCCTGCGATCGGCTATAGCCGGCAAAATGCCAGCGGGCGTGGGCGGCGCCGAGCAAGACGGTCAATGCGCCGGCCGTCGTCCACAGCGCGGCCTGATGCAGCCAGTCGAAACCGCCCTGCACGGCCGCGAAGAGCGTTTCCCCCGCCCAGAACGAGGGCAGCATCGGCGTGATGGGCGATTGCAGCGTCGCGAAGAAGTCTGTGATGTCCGGCAGCGATTCGACCCGCAGGAGGCGCTCAGGCTGGATGAACCGCAGGAGCAGCACCACGGCCGCCGCGAACCCGAGCCCCATCAGCATGAGCAGATCGCGCGCGCGCCTGGCCGGAAACACGTTGACGACAAACAGCGTGCACGCCGAACCGAGGGCAACGGGAATGACCGAGAACGGAAGTACCGTGGCAATCGTGGTGGCGTAGAACCCGTAGGGCGCGCATCGTCCCACGCCAATGCCGATGAGCACGGGCGCCATGAAGATGATGACCATCCATGACGCCGACCCCACGGTGCGCGCGAAGCGCGCGTGGAAGAAGCGCCGCGCCGCCACTGGGCTCGCCATGAGGAGCCGGAGATCGTCGGACAGGAAGAACGTCGACAGCGATGTGACCACGCCGCTGAACGCCAGGAACGCGAGGAAGGTCAGGAACAACCACGACAAGCCAAGCCGCAGCAGGTAATCGCCGAACTCTTCGTAGGCTGCGAGCTGCGTGGTCACCCAATAGGCGCCGTAGAACAACACACCCGATACGACGACGCCGATCGAGCCAAAGACGATTCCGCGAAGCAGATCGCCCTTCTCACGCCGGCGCACACGGTTGCGCGACGCCCATGCGTGCGGCAGCAGCAGGAAGGGAAACGGTTGCGTCGACATCCGCTACACTTCGTCGATTTCCTGGAGAGCGCTGCCACCGGTGAGCTTCAGAAACACCGAGGTGAGGTGTTCGTCGGCGCTGCCCCCCGCCATTTGCTTGACTTCGTCCACCGTGCCATGGGCGATGATGCGCCCCTTCTGAATAATGCTCACGCGATGGCACATCTCCTGGGCGACCTCGAGAGTGTGCGTGCTCATCAGAATCGCGACACCGCGCTCGCTCATGCGCCTGAAGACGTCTTTGATCAGTCGCGCGCCGCGCGGATCCAATCCCACCATCGGTTCGTCCACGGCCACCGCCTGGGGCCGATGGAGGAAAGCAGAACTCATCACCAGGCGTTGCTTCATCCCGTGGGAGAAGCTTTCGATCAACTGGTCCTCCCACTGGCGCAGCTCGAAGAGATCGAGCATCTCGTGCACGCGGCCGGCGACGTTGCCATTACCAAATCCGTACAACCCCGCGTGGAACGTCAGGAACTCACCGGCCGTGAGCTTGTCGTAGATGAACGGCCGATCGGGAATGAAGCCGAGAGCGCGCTTCGCCTCTTCCGGATCGCGTTCGAGATCGTGGTTGTCGACAAGGATGCGGCCCGACGTCGGTTTGAGCAGGCCGGCGATCATCCGCATCGTCGTGGTCTTCCCGGCGCCGTTGGGGCCGAGGAATCCATGAATCTCACCGGGCTTCACGGCGAGCGTGACGCCATCAACGGCCCTGAAGCGACCGTACTCCTTCACAAGATCTTGAACGGCAATCATTGAGGGCTCCGGTTGTGTGCTGCGGCTTTCGATCGCTCGCATCGGCAACCGTTGGTGGCGGCGCGAGGGAGCTCGATCGCGAGCGCGTCGGCGGCCGGCGCTACGATCTCCGCCTGGCGACCGACGATCACGCGGTCGGTCCCGGGCGCGAGCTCGAGGGCCAGCACCGTCATCTTCAATCGACCGATGAGCGGCAGAATCGCCGCCTGTCGATCGAGGCCGCCGCGGACGAGTCGAAGATGTGTGGCGTCGGCCGGGAACTGGTTGAGCGTGGGATCGACCGGCAGCCACATGCCGAGACCAGATGCTTCCGCGAGGTACACCTCCGGCCAGGCGTGGTAATAGAAAGCGCCGTGCATGAACACGAGGCCGACGGCAATCCGCGCCGGGATGCCGATTGAGCGGGCCATGGCAACAAACAGCGCCGTGTGTTCGTTGCAGTCGCCAACCCTGGTGCGCAGCACGTCGCGGGCGGATGGCAAGCTGACCGTCGGTTTCTTGTCGAGGAGCCCGCTGACGTGGCGGGTCAGGCGTTCCGCCCGATCGCGATCGCCCACGGCTTCACGTACCGCTCGTTCGGCTTCCGCGCGAATCTGCGGATCGTCGCTCTCGATGAGCGGCTCCGGGGCCAGAAAGCTCTTCGCGTTGGAATCTGCGGCGCCTGGCAGCAAGAGCCGTGCATCGACGAGCTCGATCACATTTCCAACGCGCTTCTGCCCCACACCATCAATGTCAGACGACAACTCCGCGCCTTCGAGGCGAAGCTTGAGGCGACGCACATCACGAGGTTCATCGATGCGCTCCGCCGTGATGGGGACGACAGCGGCAGCCTTTAGTAGATCCGCCTGAATCCGCCCGGGGACGGAAAGCCCCTGCGCGCGTTCAGCTGGTTCCCGCACGGTGATCAACCCAAGCGGGCTCTCCTCCCTGACGACTTCGCCGGTGTCCGTTACCCACGACGTCGTCTGCAACCCACCAAAAGCCATATCCACACGAAATGCCGGGAGGATGGTGTCGTTGGCGCGAACCACGCTTCGATCGCGTACGTCAATCAGGACCTTCGCGCTCTGCAGCGTCGCCGGGTCGAGCACAGTCCATTCGTGATGCGTGCCCGGCACGAGACGTTTGTTCGCGAGAAGCCGCGACAGATTCTGCGAGACCACAGGCGCCTCGGGCAGCTCGCGCGACTCCGTTCGCGTGACGCCTCCTGACGTGATCGCCAGATTCAAGCGCCACGCCGTCGTCTGCGAGGGTCCATCAACCGTTCCCCTCACCGCAATTGGGCCCGTGCCCGGGTCGAGCGAGAACTCGAAGCTTCTCAGCGTGAACGATGTGTCGACGCGTGCGGTCGTGCGAATTCGAGCAGCGGTGTCCTGCCCGAGCAGCAGCATCTGCAGGCGGCCGTCTTCCTGCAGTTCGAACCCATCATCGGTCGGTGTGGTCTGGCTGACGGTGAAACCGATCTTCTCACCGCGGTAGTACACCCCGCGCCACACGGCGGCGGATCCATAGCGCGCCAGATCAGTCGCAAGGTTGGCGGATGACGGGTGCCCGTACGACCGCGCCACCAGCGCCGCCATCGTCGCAACCCAGGCCACGAGAACGAGGAGCGCGAGCGGCGCCGTGATGGCGCGCGGCAGGGGTCTTAAGAATGTGAACGACACCGATACCTGCTCGGACTATCGGTGTGGGAAATCAGTACCAGTAGAGCCGACGAAATCGCTTTGGCGAGAGGCGCACCCCTGTCAACTCCCAACTTCCAATTTCCAACTTTCAAGGAATCCGGCTGCTTTGGGAGTTGGGAGTTGGAGATTGGGCGTTGACAGGTTCTTCAGCATCCTGTCAGACCTTGAACAGCGTCAGAGCGAACCGTGCATTCTCGTCAATCCACTGCTCACCGAGTTGGAACCCGGCATCTCGTCCCTGGGCCAGCACCTGGTCCGGATCGTACTTGTAAGAGCTCTCCGTCCAGATCCACTCGTTCTTCTTGAACTCGATTTCGAGATCGGCCTCCGAGATACGCACCAACTGCTGACGGGTGCTGACGAGATGCATTTCGATGCGGCTCTCCGATGGATTCCAGAGCGCCCGATGCGCGAAGCCATCGAGGTCGAATGTGCCGCCGAGCTCGTCGTTGATTCGTCGCAGCAGGTTGCGGTTGAAGGCTGCCGTGACCTGCAGGGGATCGTCATAGGCAAGCTGCAGCACGCGCGGAGACTTGACGAGATCGGTCCCGAGCAGCAGGGCGTCTCCCTCGGTCAGCGAGCCGCGGATCCGGCGCAGCATGTCTCGCGCCGCGGGCGGATCGAAGTTGCCGATGTTCGAGCCGAGGAACAGCACGAGCCAATTACCATGGCTGCGATGGGTGGCGAGCCGCGCCAGGCCTTGTTCGTAGGTGCCTTGAAAAGCGGTGACCGGCATGGACGGCAGCGTGGCCAGCCGCGCGCGAGCGCTCATGAGCGCCGCGCCAGAGATGTCGATCAGGTGCACGCGTCGAAGCCGCTCGCCACCTTTCTCGAGCAGGACGGCGAGCTTCTCACCGTTTCCACAACCGAGCTCGGTGATGTTGAGCGGCCGCCGCAGCGGCTCGAGCATCGCGCGCGCATGACGCGCGAGCAGCGCCGTCTCGGCGCGCGTCACCTGGTACCACGGCAGCCGGCATATCGCGTCGAACAGCGCCGACCCCAACGCATCGTAGAAATAGCGCGACGGAAGTTGACGCGGTGTACGTTGAAGATAGTCCGCAACGTCCGACACGAAATCGGTCCGAGCAGAGAGCCCAATACCATCCAGCGACAGCAGCATCACACCTCTCCAGCGCAACGGAACGTGGCGTAGACGTAGGGATAGCGCGGACGGAACCAGTTACGGAATCCACGCCGCACCAACGTCCGTGCAGTGAGCGGTGATGCTCCCTTCATGACGAAGTGATCACCGTCGAAGAAGTCCGCCGAGTATTCCGGGTATGTCGGGAGAGGCTCGAAACCATCGAAGGGCCCGAACGGTGTCGATGTCCACTCCCACCCGTTGCCGATCAAATCGTGCACGCCAAACGCGCTCGCGCCCTCTGGATGCGCACCAACCGGCTCGGGATCCCAGCGCGTGAAATCGAAGTTGCCTGGCACTGGACTGGCGACGGTCTCTCCCCATGGGAAGCTGCGCTCGCGTCCTTCGGGCGTACCGAACGCCGCGCGTTGATACTCCGCCTCGGTTGGAAGACGAAACCTGCGCCAGCGTGCGTAGGCCGCCGCCTCTGCCCAGGTGACGTACACCGGCCACGTCTCCGGCAGCGGAACACGCTCGAACATCCCGCGCCAGAACCAGCGGTCGCTATCGTGCTCCCAGAAGGACGGGTGAGATACCTGAGCCGACTCGATCCACGCCCAGTCCTCCGGCCGCCACCACTGTGGTGCCCGGTAGCCACCTGCCTGGACGAATTCCATGAACTGTCCGTTGGTGACGTTGTAGACGTCGACGCTGAACTCGTTGACGTGAACACGATGCAGCGGGCACTCGTTATCCCACGCGAACACGTCTTCGCGAAGGTCAGTCCCCAGTGTGGCGAAGCCACTGCGGATACGCGCGTGGAGGGACGGGGCCGCGTGCGGAGAAGAGAGCGGCACCGTGTGATAGCCGCTCGGTTTGCGCTTCTGCGAGTAGGGCACCTGATGCCAGATATAGCCGAGCGTTTCCTGATGCATCTCCTCGTGTTCGAGGATGGTCCACAACGCTCGCCCGTGATCGAGCAACGGATCGCCCGGCCGCTCGAGATCGGCGCGTTCAATGGCCTGCTCGATCAGGCGATCGGCGGCCTCGACATACTGCCGGACTTCGGCGCGCGACGGCCACGCGGGGTTGCCGCGCGCGATCGACATCGCCTCGCTTTCGGGATCGATCCCGCGCGCGAAGATCGTCTCCAGGTGATCGTCGACGCCAGGGCGGCCAAGCGCCTTCTTGATCAGCGTGTTGACCGAGAAGGCGGGAATGTGTCCCTCGTAAAAGACGACCGGATTGCGGAGCGAGATTGGACGCTCGTAATATGCCGACTCGTCCAGCAGGTCGAAGAGTGCGCGGGTCCGGCGTCTATTCGCTGTAAATCGCTCGAGCGCGCCGGCGCGATCGAGCAACGTGGTTGGAGGCCCAAGCTGAGGCATCGCACATCACCTCGAATCTCCGAGCTTACTACGGCGGGTCTAGACCCGCCGCCTTGACTTGCTCGAATACCGAGCAGTACGCTGAGAACGCACGGCTTTCCGCCTATTCGACGCCTTCCAGTCGAGTCTGGTTACAGTGACGATCACACTCAACGGCGAACGCTTCGAGCTCGACGGTCCCAAATCGGTTACCGCGTTGCTCGTGCAGCTCGACATCGATCCACGACGCGTCGCCGTGGAACATAACCTCAACATCATCAAGCGCCAGACGTTTTCAGATGTCCTGATTGGCGAGGGCGACACTGTCGAGATCGTGAATTTCGTCGGCGGTGGCTAGCGGCGGGTCCTTGCTGTACGTAGCGGCGGGTCTTCAGATCCGCCGTTGGATCGTTGTTCGTAAGGGAGCTGGAAAGTTGGCTGACACTCCGTTCGTCATCGCCGGACGCACCTTCACATCCCGCCTGATCGTGGGAACGGGCAAGTACTCGTCGCATGCCGTCATGGCGCAAGCGCATACCGCCTCTGGCGCCGAGATGGTGACCGTCGCCGTGCGACGCGTGAACATCTCCGATCGCTCGAAGGAATCGCTGCTCGACTACATCGACGACCGCATCTTCATCCTTCCAAACACCGCGGGCTGCTACACCGCCGATGACGCCATTCGCACGGCGCGATTGGGACGCGAGGCCGGCCTGTCGAACTGGGTGAAGCTCGAAGTGATTGGCGACGAGCGGACGCTCTTCCCCGACAACGAGGCGCTCATCGAAGCCACGCGCGTGCTCGTCAAGGAAGGCTTCGTGGTGCTGCCCTACACCAACGACGATCCCGTCGCGTGCCGCAAGCTCGAGGACGCGGGCGCCTCGGCGGTGATGCCGCTGGGTGCGCCGATCGGGTCCGGGCTCGGCATTCAGAACGCCAACAACATCCGTATCATCCGCGAGTTTTCGAAGGTCCCCGTGATTGTCGATGCCGGCGTAGGAACGGCATCCGACGCCGCGCTCGCCATGGAGCTGGGCGCCGATGGGGTGCTCATGAACACGGCCATCGCCGGCGCCGAGCAGCCGGTGCAAATGGCCGAAGCGATGAAGCACGCCGTCATCGCAGGCCGACTCGCGTTCCTGTCGGGCCGAATCGCGCGAAAGATGTACGCCACCGCGAGCAGCCCGCTCGAAGGCGTGATCGGGACGTAGCCACGTCCTTGGTTCTGGGGCCTTTGTTCGAGGTCCGTCCTGAGCCGCTGTGTTACTGAAGTCCCAACAACCGCGCCGGGTTTTGCTTCGCCATCACGTCGAGATCGCGATCGCTGAAGCCTCGCGTGCGCAGCGCCTCGATGAAGGCGCCGAATCCGTCGGGCGGCAACGGATTTCCCTGCTGACCCAGGTCGGATGACAGAATCGATGACGCGACGCCAACCTGTCGAATCGCCGCGGCAATGCCATCGATCCGCGCCGCCGCACCCTGGCCTTCCGGCGAACCGCCGACGAACTCAATGAACGCGCCCAGTGATGCCGCCTCCTTCATCTGAGGAACATCCATCGACACCGGCGGCTGGATCGCATGCGTGACGATCATCTGCCGCACGCCCTGTTGACGGCCTTCGCGCAGCAGCATGAGCACTTCAGCCGGAGTGGAATGACCCGTTGCCAGCACGAGATTGTGCTTGGCGATGAGCCCAATGACGGTCTTCACATCGGGAAGAAGCTCGCCACCCTTCGACACGGACACGAACGGACGCGTCTCTTTCGAAGAGCGAACCTGATTCTCCGCGTCGAACGTCGGCATCCAGACGACACGTCCCCACCCGCCACTGACACGGGCCATATGATCGACCGCGGCGGGATTGATCCCACCAACCGTCGTATTGAGTGCGATGCCGCCAAAGACTTCGATGTCCGGCACTACCTGTCGCACGAGATAGGCGGTACCCGCAGTCGAGTCGTAATGGTTCTTGAGCACGACCGCGCGCATCCCGCGCGACTTGGCAAGTTTCACCACATCGATCGCGTGAATCGACCTCGGTCGATCGTCGGGATAACTATGAACGTGAACGTCGATCGCTCCCGCCAAGGCCGCTGCCGGCTTTGACGTGCCTTGCGCAAGACCGATGGCAACAACAGCAGAAGCCAGTAGCGACGCCCCGATCGTCCGACGCATCATCATCTGCCTCCTCACCTGAAATCTGTCGATTATTGATTGGGAAATCTTTGATTATTGATTCGTTGTCGACTGTTGATTGGTTGAGTGCTGATTGCGACTAGTAAACGGCAAATCGACAATCAACAATCCCCAATCAACAAGTAATCAACAATCGAAGATCGTCAAATCAACAATGACGTACGAGCGCTCCCTCAACGCGGGGTCCATGTCGCCGCGGCCGCCTTCGGGAATTCCGACAACATGGCGATATCCGCGTCGACCATCATCGCTACCAATTTCTCGAACGAGACAGTGGGCTCCCAGCCAAGGACGCGTTTCGCCTTGGACGCGTCGCCAATCAGATGATCGACCTCGGCGGGCCGCAGAAACTGCGGATCGACCCGGACATACTTTTGCCAGTCGAGACCTGCGTGTGCAAATGCGGCTTCAACGAGCTGCTGAACCGAGTGGGTCACACCGGTCGCGATGACGTAGTCGTCGGCCTGGGGCTGCTGCAGCATCATCCACATCGCGCGCACGTAGTCGCCGGCAAATCCCCAGTCCCGGCAGGCGTCACGGTTACCGAGAGCCAGGTGATCCGACAATCCGAGCTTGATGCGTGCGACGCCGTCGCTGACTTTGCGGGTCACGAACTCCAGCCCGCGCCGGGGCGACTCATGATTGAAGAGAATGCCGGACACCGCGAACATGTTGTAGCTCTCGCGGTAGTTCACGGTGATGTAGTGGCCGAACACCTTCGAAACGCCGTACGGGCTCCTCGGATAGAACGGCGTCAGCTCGGTTTGCGGCACTTCGCGGACCCGCCCGTACATCTCGCTGGACGAGGCTTGATACAGCTTGATCGACGGGTCGATATGACGGATGGCCTCGAGAAGACGCGTCACCCCCATCGAGTTGTAGTCACCGGTCAGGAGCGGCTGATCCCACGATGCCGGAACGAATGACATCGCGGCCAGGTTGTAGATCTCGTGCGGCTTGACGTCCTGAATCAGCCGCAGCAGCGACAACTGGTCGAGCAGGTCAGCGGGGCGCAGCGAGACGCGATCCAGCACGTGCTGGATCCGCCACATGTTCGGCGAGCTCGATCGGCGGACAACGCCAATGACCTCGTACCCTTTCTCGAGAAGCAATTCCGCGAGATACGAGCCGTCCTGCCCCGTGATTCCAGTGATGACCGCGCGCTTCGCCATGTGATCTGCTGAACCTGACCCTCCGCCAGCGCCCGCCACCTGAGCGAGCTGTAGCGTAAATGCTGTTCATTCTACGTCGTGAGCGCTCCGCGCGTCGTGAGCCATCGTCGCAGCGCGTCCTGCCAGGCTGGCATCGTGAAGCCGGTGCCCGCGAGCTTCGCGACGGACAGCGCACAATAGCGCGGACGCGGTGCCCTCAATTTCACGTGATCCATCGTCACCGCAACGAGATTCGGCCGCTGATTCCCAACGATCGCTGCTACCTCTCGGGCGACGTCGTACCACGAGGCGTGGCCATCATTGACGCAATGGTAAAGTCCGGGCGGCGCATCGGTCGCGGCCAGGTGCCTGGTGGCGCTCGCGATATCCACCACGTAGCCTGGCGAGACGATTCGATCTGTGAACGCGCGGACCTCGCGTCCTTGTTCGAGGTTGGCGACCATGCCATCGAGCGTGCCGCGGCGCCCGGTCCAGTTGGCCGGCGAACCAAACAGGCTCTCGACGCGCAGCACATACGCGTGTGGCGCCTCGAACGCAAACCATTCCCCCAACAGTTTCGTGCACGCGTACGTTCCGCGAGGAGATGGCCGGACATCCTCGGTGTATGGAGCGTTTGCCGATCCGTCAAAGACGAAGTCAGTGCTGTAGTGCACCAATCGAGCGCCGACGTTTTCTGCCGCGCGCACCAGATTCTGGACGGCGAAGGCATTGACGGCCAACGCCTCGACCGCCCGGTCCTCGGCGCCATCCACGTCATTGAATGCCGCACAGTTCACGATCAGCTGTGGTGAGGCCTCGTCAACGGCTCGATTCACAGCAGCCGAATCGGTGACATCCAGTGTCGCCCGCGTGTGAGCTGTGACCGTAAGGCCCGCAAATGCCTGAACCATGGCTGCGCCAAGCTGCCCATGGGTGCCCGTGATCAGCACCCGCGTGATCGGATTGAGACTCGTGACTGGTACACTTGAGCGAGGGAGCTGCACGGACATCTCCTCATCGTACTCCAGCCTGGCGAGACGCGCCTCTGAACGACTGTCAAACCAATGGAACAAATCGACGTCGCCGTTATCGGTGCAGGTGTAATAGGCCTGGCTTCAGCGCTGGCCATCGCGAACAAGGGGCGGAGTGTGTGCATCCTGGAACGCGAAACGAGGCCGGGACGCGGCACGAGCACTCGCAACAGCCAGGTGATTCATGCCGGCATCTACTATCCGAAAGAGAGTCTCAAGGCTCGGCACTGCGTCGGTGGCGCGCGAATGCTGTATGAGTTCTGCGCCCGACACAATGTCCCGCATCGTCGTAGCGGAAAGCTGATCGTCGCCCACGATGAACACGAGGTTCAGGCGCTCGAAACGTTGATGGCGCGCGCGATCGACAACGGCGTCGAGGGCATGGAACTGGTGGAGCAGGCCTTCATCCGAGAGCGTGAACCGCATGTCAAGGTGAGAGTCGCCCTGTTCTCGCCAAACACAGGCATGCTGGATGCCGAGGCGCTGGTCCATACGCTGGCCAGGCTCTGTCGAGAGAAGGACGCGTTCCTTCTGCCGGGATCGCCTCTCGTGGGCGCCGACGCCGCTGCCGACGGTATCGCCTTGCGCACGCCGGCCGAATCGATCACCGCGCGTTGCGTCGTCAACGCCGCGGGGCTATACGCAGACGACGTGTCGGCAATGTTGGGAGGAAAGTCGTTCACGATCTATCCCTGCCGGGGCGAGTACGCGGAACTGGTGCCGGCAAAGCGCGACCTCGTCAACGGGCTGGTCTACCCGCTTCCCCACACGCACGGACTGGGCGTGCACGTGACCAAGACGATCGGGGGTAACGTGACGTTCGGGCCAACGGCGACTTATCAGGACCGGAAGAACGACTACGAAAACGATCGGATCCCGGTCGAGAGCTTCCTCGAGCCAGCCAGGGAGTTGCTGCCGGAAATCACGCTCGCGGATCTCAGGCTGGGAGGAAGCGGTATTCGGTCAAAGCTCCACCCTCCTGAAGTTGCGTTCGCGGACTTCATGATTGAGAGGGACGAGGTGAACCCGCGCGTGATTCAGGTGGCGGGTATCGAGTCACCAGGGCTGACGTCGTGTCTGTCTATCGGGGATCAGGTCGCGGATCTGGTGGAAGAAAGTCTGTAACTAGGCGCGCTTAAACTCCAGCGCTATGACTCCCTCGCCGGGTAGGGCGTCGATCGAAGAATAAATCTGAAAGTGGCGGCCCATCATGTATCCCTCTCGCCAGAAGGGGTAGGGGAGGCCTTTCATCTTCTGCTGGGCGTTCCGCCCGAAGTATCCGGGCTCGCTTTCACCGTACACCGTCATCTGGCTCGGCTCACCCAGAATCGACAACACGCGCTCGCGCAGCGATGACACGTCGTAGAAGCGCTGGAAGAAAAAGTGCCCTTCCGAATCAGGTCTGGCAAGGTTGTATTCGTCATAGTCGCGGTACTGGTCGTAGCCAGCCGCCGTGCAAGGCAGTGTCAGCAAGAGCGACCCTCCGGGTGCCAGAAGGCGCCGGACGTTCTCGAGCGCGGGCCGTTCGTCGACGATGTGCTCGAAGACGGAGATGGAGGTGATCGCGTCGAAGCGCTCACCGTCGAGTGCCGCGGACTCGATGGGTTCCGCGCTGAAGTGGCAGCGCCGGGACAGTGACAGCGCGTTCGCCCACTGGCGCGTGGTGTCGAGATCAGCTCGATCGGGATTGATGAACCAGGCGCGCTCGACACCGAAGCGCCGCACGTACGTCAACGGCAGGAAGCGAGGCGAGGAGACGTCCAGATAGGCCCGCACTCGCCTGAGTCGCCGCAGTCTCGACCACGCCCAATCGAACTCGAAGTAACGCGTCGAGTCCATGGGATAGAGGGCGAGCCGTCCCGCCTGCGCTATCAGCCCCTTTCCACCGTGCGCTGCAAGGCGAAGCGCCGTGTCCACGGCTTCGATGTGAAACCGCATCCCCGGTGTACCAATGGCGGCTGCCGCCAACGCGTACGACGGCACGAGCACGATGCTGGCCAGGCCGTGCGCGAGGAGCATCAACATCGTCGGATTCCGACGCTCGACACGCCGTACCAGCACGCGCGGCTCGTATCGAAGCGCGTTACTCATATGTCGGTCCGAGGCATCGGAGACTTCGGAGCAAACGGTTCACCACGGAGTGTCCATCCGGTTCCTCCGTAACCTCCGTTAACTCGAGGCGCGCAGTTGCCACCAGCACCGCACGCCCAACAGCGCCCGTGCGACAAGGCGTCTCGGGTTCAAGGCGCCGGGCGCCACGTGCGTCGCGTAATACAAGTACGCGCTCGCGTGAAACGCCCTGATCGACGACCGCCTGGCGGTCTGACTGGACCAACCAACATGGTGCACGGCCGTCGCGCCAGGCACGTAGCGAACGTGGAAACCGCGGTTACGGAGCCTTCTACACAGGTCAGCGTCTTCCCAATACAGAAAAAAGCGCTCATCGAAACCGCCAGTCGCGACGAACGCGTCTCGCCGTACGAGCATGCACGCGCCGGATAACCAGTCGACGACGACACTCGAGGCACCCGTGCGAACGGCTTCATCGACTACGACGTTACGACGCGCGACGGCGAGAAATGGCAGCAGGGAGCGAAGCGCGCCCGTACGACCGAAAAGCCCCGTCAGCATGTCCGGATCACCGCGTGCGCTTCCCTGCACCTTGCCATCGGGATCGAGAATCCGTGGTCCCACCACGGCACAGGACGGCTCGGCGTCGAGCACGGATCGCAACGTGGATAGTGCCCCTGAGATCAATCGACAGTCCGGATTGATCAGCAGCAGCAAGGGTGCCGCGGCCAAGGCGGCCGCCTGATTGACCGCCCGGCCGAATCCAACATTTGCCGGGTTGCGAATCAACGTGGCCTGCGGGAACGTCTCGACGACGGCCGCGCTGTCATCGCTCGAGGCGTTGTCGACAACGACGGCTTCCCATGGAACCCTTGCGCAGTCGCGTTGAATGGATCGCAACGCGACCGCCAGCTCATCTCCCGCGTTGTAGTTCACCAGGATCGCGGTCACTTGCGGCATCATCGACCGCCCCCGGCCAGTTCCGCGTCGAAGTGCTTTTCACGCAGCTTCGTCGAAAGCCAACGGGTCTCTAGCATGGGTCGAAGCGCGGCGACATCGACACGTCGTGTTCGCTGCACGCGCCAACGTTTGCGCAGCGCTCGCGGCATCCCGGCCAAGGCAGCGAGCTTTGCTCGCGCGAACGCGCCAAAGGCACCCCTGCGCGCGAAGTGGACCGACGCCGCCGCGACGTAAATCACGTGGCTCGGCAGTGTCGTCAGCAGCAGCGAAATCGGCGTGTTCTTGATGTAGAGCCATTCGAGATTGCGCTGACCGTGAAAGACCGCGAACGTACTGATTCGCCCGATCGTGGCGCTCCCATGGTGCCGAACGACGGCGTTGGCCACATAACCGCATCGATATCCGAGCAGCCGCGCGCGATACGAGAGATCTACGTCTTCGTGCGATGCGAAGAAGTCCTCGTCGAAGCCATCGAGCTCGTCGAACACCCGCTTGGGCATCAGGCACGCGGCGCCGCACACACCAAAGACCTCGGTCGACTCGGCCGCCATCTCGACGCGCGCGCCATGGTATCGCTTGAACGCGCCGCCCGAGGCGAGCATGCTGTCGCCCGCGCTGTCGATCAGATTCGGGTCGTGCATGTACACGATTCGCGAGGTAACGAGCGTGGGACCTGCCTGTTCGTCGATGCCGGAGACAAGCGCCTGAAGCCACCCCGGCTCTGGCACCGCATCGTTGTTCAGCAAAGCGACGAAACGACCACGCGCTTCGCGGACCCCCGCATTGTTGCCGCCGGCGAACCCACGATTTTCCGGTAGCGCGACGACCCGCACCCACGGAAACCGCTCGCGAACGAAGGCCACGGAACCATCCGTCGACGCGTTGTCGACGAGTATCGTTTCTGCGCCGACGCCATCCTGGGCGGCCACGGCATTCAGGCATGCCTCGAGGAAGTGGCGACCATTCCAGTTCACGATCACCACCGAGACTAAGACCCCGGGGGTGATTTCCCCTGGAACTCGCGCGGAAATCACACCCGGTGTCATATCCGGCGACCTTCCGCGACCCGCTGATAGACATCGCGGGTGATACGAGCGGTGCGCTCCCAGGTGAACATCGCCGCGCGTGACAGGCCATCCGCACGGAGTCGCGCGCGAAGCACTGAATCAGTCATCACCTGGGTAATGGCGTCGGCCCACAGCTTCCAGTCGTCCGGATCGAGGAGCATGCCAGACTCGCCCACGACTTCGGGGATCGACGCGGCGCGCGACGCCAGCACGGGCGTACCGCTGGCCATGGCCTCGACGAGCGGCAATCCGAATCCCTCGTAGCGCGAGGGATACACGAGGGCGGCGGCGCCATGATAAAGCGCGCGCAAGACTGGTTCGGAAACCGCCCCCAGTCGAACGACCGCATCGCCAGCGCCAGCGTCCGCCACCATCGCGGTCAATCGATCGCCGATGCTGCGATCGACGCCCGCGAGCACGAGTGAGAGAGGAGTCGGCGCAAGCCGGCGGCGCGCCTCCCTGAGCGCGTGCACGACGATTGAAAGGTTGCGTCGTTCGTGGAGATCGCCGACGTGCAAGAGGAAAGGCATGGCGACTCCCTCCGGCAGCGGGATTGATGCCGGTGGATCGCTCGCGCAGAAGATCTCCGAAGCGCCGAGCGGCGCTACCGTAATGCGATCGAGCGCAATGCCGTAGGCCGCCGCGATCTCGCCGCGCGAAAACTCCGAGTCGGTGAGGATGTGGGCAGCAGCGCGCGCGCTGCGCCGGTAGAAGCTCCGTCGCAGCCAGTCCCGGCGATACGGGTACCACTCTGGGTGGCGCTCGTAACTGACGTCGTGGATCGTGAGGACGGTCGGCACCGAGGCATGGAGCGGCGCCGTGTAGGCAGGGGCGTGAATCAGATCGACCGCAACGCGTCGAGCGGCGCGCGGGAGGCCAACGGTGGCCCACCCCAGGTTGGTTGGTGGATGCCAGGGCTCAGGAACGCGTCGCACGCCTGCAGGCACTGAATCCGCCGAGCCGCCCAGCGCGACCAATTCGATCTGCGCGTGCGCATCGTCGGTCGCCAGGAGCGCCGGCACCAGCTCGGCGACATAGCGGCGAACGCCGGCGGCAGGGGACGCGAATGCCCGTCCGTCGATTCCTACTCGGAGCCTGCGCACGTCACGTGATCTTCATGTCCAGTCGCCGCACCGGGCGCTGAAGACGCGCGCACACCTCTTTGATTCGATGCTCGACCCTGCCGTTGATCGACGGACTGCTCAGGATCACTTCGTCGACCGAATACCGGCTCATCGTCTGCTCGAGCGCGTCGATCGAACCGCGCACAGGCACGCCCACAATCCACCGATGCGCCTTCATCGGATCGTCATCGATGAATCCCACCGGGTTCATCTTCCACGACGAGTTGGCGCGCATCTCGCGCACGAGCAGACGGCCGTACCCGCCCGCACCGTAGACGAGCACGCGGCGATGACGCCGATTGCGGGCCGAGGCAACCAGGTTCATGGTTCGAAACGACGCGCGCGTGGCGAAGATCGCAAGCGCCAGCAACAAGCCATCGAGCACGAGCACGACCCGCGAGGAGCCCTGGCCGCGATAGAGGTAGTACGCCACTGCCACCGTCAGCAGTGACCCCATACCGACGCCTCTCGCCACGGCGGCGAGATCGCGAAAGCCGAACGTCTCCCACGACCGGCGATACAGGCCAGAGGTGTACAGCGCTGCGAGTTTGACGCCAAGGATCACCGGGAGCGAAGCCGTGAAATACGGCAGGAACGCGAGGAGCTCGTCGCCTTCGAAGCGCAGGCGAAAAGCGGCGTAGTAGCAGACGGTGATGAGCACCAGGTCGAGCAGGACCTCGCCGACGTGCCACTTGAACGCAAGGTCCTTGAGAAACGGCGCGAACGACGACTTTTGCAGCGCCTTGAAATCTTCCGCGTTGTAGGCCGGGACGCGAGCGAGATAAATGCCCGTGAGGATCACGAGGATGGCAAAGACAGCCACGATCAGCATCGGCTCGACCGTGTTCCATCTCAGGAGAAGCCACGCCGTCAGTCCCCCGATGAGGCCGAGGGCGTAGAGAATCCGGACGGCGGATCGCTCCGAGAAGCCGAGTGACACCAGGCGGTGTGAGACGTGATCCGTTCCGCCACGCGTCGCGCTGCGTCCCGCGAGACGGCGCAGCACGAGGACGAACGCGGTGTCGAAGAGCGGCACGACCAGAATCAGGACGGCCAGAACGGTCGGGCTGACAAAGGCAATGCGCGCGTGGAATACCGGGACGAGCGAAACACCCCCGAGGATTGCGCCGATGAACAGACTCCCGCAGTCGCCCATGAACAAGCGAGCGCGAGGACGGTTCCAATACAGAAAACCAGCCAATGCCCCGACCAGCGCGATCAGCAGAATAAACAGCCCGACGCCGAGCGAGGGACCAATCAAGGCCGCCATGAATGCGGTGGCGATGAGCGCCACCCCGGCAGCCAGGCCGTCCATGTTGTCGAGAAGATTGAAGGAGTGGCACAGTCCGGCAAACCAAATGGTGCCGATCAGCGTGTAGCTGCTTGGAAGGGCGCCATCGGGCTCGACACCCGCAAGCGCAAACACGAGGAACGCGCCAACGGCGAGCGAGGCCACCAGCTTCGCGACCGGAGACAACTGCAACCGGTCGTCGAAGAGGCCGACGACGAACATCGCGAGAGCGGCGATAAGTACCGCCGACCATTCCACGATGTCCGACTCGAGAACCGGTCCGGCGAACCCAACGCTGAAGCCAATGACAGTGGCGACCGCGATGGCGATGCCGCCCATGGTTGGCGTGGGCGCGCTGTGCCAGCGGTCGGGACGAGGCGGTACGACGGCGCCGTACAAAGGCGCCAGACGCCGCACGCCGGCTCCGACCGCAACCGCGGTCAGAGTCGCAATGAGGCCGCTGAGAAAGGCAATCACGTCAACTATGAATTCACCAGCTCGGATCGTCGCGGAGCTGCCGGTTCGCCGAGCACGAACGGCGTTCGTTTCAAAATGCCGTTGCAGATGGTATCCAATCCCGGGGATTCCCCGGGAAGAAGATGGCGCACGCTGTTCAGCCTCAACCGGTAAATGGAATTTCCCGCGTGCGGCTCGATGAAGGGCAGCGGAATCATGCGATTGAAGAAGAAATGGTAGGCGTAGCGGCGCGCGCGCGCCATCATGTCTGCATCGAGGCGCGATGAAAACGGCAAACCGTCGAGAACCCGGAAGTACTCCTCAGGTGAGCTGGCGTCGCACGTCAGGCCCTTGTTTCGGATCCATGCCTCCCCGGCCACGATGACGGGGATCCCTCGACTCGTCAGTTCAACGCCGGTCTTGGTTCCGTAGATGATGACGCTGTTGCAGAGCGACATCAGCGCGTACGTGCTCAGCTCGCTCTCTGGCGGAACGACGACGATATTGGCAGCGAGCTGAGGGATGGCCTTGCGCAACTCGCCGAGCACCGGCTGCCGCGACGGAGGGAACCCGCTGATCTCTGCCGGGTGCACTCGAATCAGCAGTTGGAGATCCGGCCGAGCCTCGAAGTACCTGCAGGTCTGCACGAGCCAATCCAGCATGCTGTCGAACGCGTTCGCGGGGTAGTGCAACTGTGCATCCCACGACACGTTCGTCAGCAAACCAATGACGGGCTTCGCCGGATCGAGACCCAGCAGAGACGGAAGCTCTTTGGGATCGTCGCTCTTGGGACGATGAAACACGATCCAGTCGAAGAGGCCATCGCGCCGGCTCGAGAGGTAATGCATCAGATCACGGTCCTGCTGCTCGGAGAGCTCGAAATTCTCCCAGTGCTCCCGCGGCTCGTTCATCAGCGTGTGATGGTAGGTGTTGTCGTGGCTGAAGATGAAGCGGCGCTTGCGGTATGCCACGTTCCACGTCGATACGTGCACGCCCTCCTGACGGGCCACTTCGCCGACGATCCCCCAGGGAACGTAAATGCCATGCGTAAAGACGGCTGATGTGAACTGGATCGATCGCAGAAGACGACGAGCGGCGAACGCGACTCTCACCGCCGACTCGAGATAGCGCCGGACAATCGGCTCGGCCATCGGCTCGTCGTCGAGCGAACCGGTCGCGAAGAATCGGAGCGCGCCGGCGTGAGCGTGTTCGCCAATCACCAGTCCATCGAGCATGAACGATTCGATGTCGGCGAACGGTATCGTCGTTGCAAGGCGCCTTGCTTCGCCACGGTCTTCATCCGTCAACCACTCGCTGTACTTGTGAACCTTGATACCGAGTTGCGCGTAGACACGTTCGGCGGGTGACAGGCAGTTGCGGCACAGATCGCGCGAGGGACCGTGCCTGGCAAACTGCTCGAGGTCGGGATAGAGCGACGCATCGCACTCCGCGCACGCGGTCATGGCGCCGTCGCACAACAACGCGTGCACTTCGGCGCCGCGAAACGTCAAGGCAGCCGACAGGACCGTTTCGAGCGTCGCCGCGTGCGCGTACGAACCGATAGAGGTCGCCATCAGCACTCGGGGGCCGCCATTGGCGCCCGCGCGCGCCGACTGCCACAGCTCCGCGTCTGACGAAAGGAGAGAGCGCCAGTCTGGATAGGCCCCCGCGCGCGCGTAATACCAGCGGCGGGCGAGCCGCGACGCTCGCCAGAGACGCGGAAAGCGCCGAATGCCTCGTTTCATGCCCGGACGGGATCCTCCGTGCGACCAGCGCGGGCCTCATCGATCAATCTGACGAATTCGTCGGCGGAAGGCAGCTCCGAGAACACACGCCAGGGACGATGGGATTCGAGCTCGTCAAGGGAGTAGCCACCGGTCGCGACGGCCACGGTTCGCGCTCCAATGGCGTTGGCACATTCGATGTCGTGCGGCGTGTCGCCGACCACGAACAGCGCCTGGTCGTTGACGGGGCCGGCACGTCGGGCCAGTTCGAGCGCGCGCGTGGCAATGACAGAACGATCGCTTGTATCCTCGGCAAAGGCGCCGTCGGGAAAGTACTGGAACAAGTCGTAGTGCGTCAGCTTCGCTCTCGCGCCGCCGCGTGTGTTGCCGGTGAGCAGATACGAACGAACATCATCCCGCTGGGCCAGCAGCTCCAGGATCTCGCGGACGTTCGGCAGCACGTGGCCCTTCTTGAGAGGAAGTGCGGCGGGGAGCAGTTCTTCATAGCGGCGGACCATTCGTCGAATGGTGTCATCATCGACGTCGACACTCAGTAACTCGAACGTGCGGACCGCGATTTGGTAGTCGGTCAAGCCAGCAATACGAAATTTTGAAAGCTGGAAGTCGCGCCCGATCACTTCTTTGACGGCTTCTTCCCAGGCCGGCACGCCGGCCTTGCCAGTGGTCAGCAGGGTGCCATCGATATCCCAGAACAATACGGTCATGCGATCTGTGGGACGACGTAACGCATGCTCTTCACCAGGCTGGCCACATCCAGCTTGTGGTGCGCGAGCACTTCGTCGTTGGTGCCGCACTCAGGGAGCGACATGACGCCGACACGAAGGATTCGCGGCGTCGGTTCGAGCGCGAGCTCGGCGATCGCGGTGGCAAGCATCTCACCCTGACCGCCCTTCAAATAATGATTGTCGAGCGTGAGGATGTAGCGCCGGCTGCCAATCACTTCGCGCAGCCATCGCAGGTCCACGCGATTGAGCCAAGGCAGGTTGACCAGGCGGACGCTCGCACCGCTGCTTTGCTCGACTTCATCGGCGGCCTCGAACGCGTTGGCCAGCAGCCAGGGACCGTAGCCAAACACGACCGCGTCGCTTCCATCGCGAACGACCCAGCCTCGCCCGGGCTCGACCTTGTGGTGATGAGGATATGCAAATGGCACCGGCCACTTTACCGATACGAGCCGCAGATAGATGCTGTCAGGCGCGGTGTTGACCGCGTAATCGAGCAACGCTTGCACCTCGGCTTCGAGACACGGCTCGAGCAGCGAAAGGTTCGCGACGCCCCGCAGTGCCGAGATGTCCCTGACGGACTGATGTGAATGGCCGGGACCGCCCGGGATCAGCCCGGCAAGCGACCCGACGTAGATGACCTTGGTGCCCTCTGAGCATTGGTTGTAGATCTGCTCGTTGGGACGCGCGGAGAGGAAACACGCAAAGGAGTGGACGACGGGCAGCGCGCCGCGGCGCGCCATGCCTCCAGCCATCGACACCATGTCCTGCTCCGCGATTCCGCATTCAACGAATCGATCGGGGAAGCGCTTCGCGAACGAGATGAGGCCGCAGTCCTTGATCAAGTCGGCGTCCAATGCCACGAGGTTCGGGTGGCGATCGCCTTGACGCCAGAGGGCCTGCTCATACGCGGCGATGAGATTCTGCGTCTCGCGCGGCTCACGCCTCGGATTACGAGTCGTGGTCTCGGTGAGGACCGAACCGAGGCCCAGGTCGGTGAACAGAGCGTTGGCAGTCGCGAGTAGTTCCTTCACCCCGGCAACATACGCCTCTTCCTTCGGCGCGCCGGAGTGATACGCGTAGAGCTCCCCCGTCTTCAGGGCGGGGCCTTCCATGAAGGACACACCCTTCCCCTTCACGGTGTCGGCGATGATGGCCTTGGGAAGGTTCGGCACCGCGCCCAGCGCACGGAACGTCCGCTCGATCGCCGCGACATCGTGGCCATCGCAGCTCGTCACATGCCAGCCAAACGCGCGCAGCTTGGCCTCGAGATCACCGAGAGGGCTGACGTCCTGCACCCAGGTGTCAGACTGGATCTTGTTGCGGTCGATGATGGCGACGATCTCGCCGAGCTGACGCGTCGCAGCCGTTGAAAGCGATTCCCAGAACTGACCTTCCTGCAACTCTCCGTCGCCGGTGAGCACGAACACACGCCGCTCGATTCCGGCCAGCCGGTTGGCGAGCACCATCCCCTTCGCCTTCGACACTCCCATGCCGAGCGAGCCGGTGTTCGCCTGGATGTACGGAGTCTGGATGTGTGGGTGCCCGGGAAGCCCGCGCAGGCGACGCAATTGGTGGAGCAAATCTTCGTCGAGAAGGCCGAGGCCAATGAGCACGTTGTAGAGTGCCGGCGCGTCATGCCCCTTCGATGAGAAGAAGATGTCGCAACGGTCGTCGCCCTTCTCGAGATCGCGGATCTCGTTCAGGAAGAGCCAGCTCATGATCTCGAGAGAGCTGAAACTGGTCCCGATGTGCCCTGACCACGCGCCCGTAATCATGTAGAGAGTGTTGATCCTCGCCAGCGCCGCAAATGCCGCGGCACGTAACGCCGCTGGCGCCCGCGCCTTCAGCACGCGATCGAACTCGCTGACGGGCACGTATTGCAGCTCGAGGGATTCGCCCTGGTCGGTTTGTAGATCGCCCATGGTTCTGGTCTTTCGGCTACGATTGCGTAGCTACGGTCAATTCAGGAAGCTGCACCAATCCATCAGCGAGCAGCCGCTCGGCCACCATCCAGTCGTAGGCGTCGTTGATGTCGAAGCCCTCGTAGCCTTCGGTCAGAAACGGCACGAGCACGTCTCCCGCGATCGAACGCCGCTCGCGGATGACGCGCGTCCAGGCGATTTCGAGCGACGCATTCTGCACGTAGACCAACGGCAGCGCCTGATACGGCGTACTGTGCCACGGCTGGGTCTCCGGACCGAACGGCAGGAGGGGAAACATCCGCTGGCCGCGCACGATCCACATCTTGCCGGGATGCTGCGCGCATTTCTCGACTGCCCGCAGCGAATCGACACCTTCCTGCGAGGTGAAGAGCGTCCAGGCCCGGCGTATCGTCTCAGCCCTCCGAAACGGGCTGGTCGGTCGAAGCAGGCTGAAGCAGTCCCATACCCGCCCTCGTTTTCCAAGCTCCGAGATGATGTGCTCGAGCCACTCGATGTCGGGTGACGTATCGCCCGCGAACGCTGCCGGTCTCAGGAACGGGACCTCGGCGCCGTACTGCCGCGCGATAGCCGCGATGTCTTCTGAATCCGTGGAGACGATCACAGACTCGAAGACGCCGCTCTCACGCGCCGCGGCAATCGTGTACGCCACCATCGGATGGCCGCCGAGCAACCGGACGTTCTTCCCAGTCACTCTCTTCGAACCACTCCGAGCAGGAATGAACGCGACGCAGGACACCATCAGACCGCGTTGGGGTTGTGGTTGATATAGATCGTTTTCACATCGGAATACACGTCGAGCGCCTGAGTGCCCGCCTCACGCCATCCGTTGCCGGACTGACGCAGCCCACCGAACGGCAGGTGCGGTTCGCTGCCGTAGGTGCCGCCATTGACCACGGCCACGCCGGACTGGATGCGCGAGAGGAACGTCATCGCACGGTTCAGGCTCTGCGTGTGAATGGACGCAGTCAGCCCGAACGGTGAGTCATTGGCCAGCGTGATCGCCTCCTCGAACGTGGAGACGCGATAGAGACACGTGATCGGCCCGAATAATTCATTTCGGGAAATCTCGTCCTGCGGCCGGACATCTTCGATGAGCGTTGGCGCAACGAAGAAGCCGCCACCGTATGAGGCTCCACTGAGTCGATGCCCACCGGTCAGCACCGTGGCGCCAGATGCCTTTGCTCGCTCTACCGCCGCGAGCATGTTGGTCATCTGCTCTTCGTTGATGACGGGCCCGAAGTCGTCCGTGTCCGCCGTTCCCACCTTGAGGCGGGCGACGGCCTCTGTCAGCATCGTCTTGAAGCGGTCATAGACGCCGTCGAAGACGATGATCCGGCTGCCGGCGGCGCAGCGCTGTCCGGCGTTGCTGAACGCCGATCCCAAGGTCCACGTCACCGCGTTCGCCAGGTCGGCATCGTCACAGACGATGAGCGGGTTCTTGCCACCGAGTTCGAGACAGGTCTTCGCCAGACGCCGGCCGGCCGCCTCGGCGATGTAGCGTCCAACCTCACAGGAGCCGGTGAAGCTGACAATCGCCACGTCGGGATGCTCGACGAGCGGCGCACCTGCTTCCTCGCCGAATCCGTGCACCGTCGCGTAGACGCCTTCCGGCACCCCGGCTTCATGCGCGAGCACTCCAAAGGCCCACGCCGAAAGCGGCGTGTCTTCGGCAGCCTTCAGGATGGCCGCGTTGCCGCACAGCAGCGCCGGAAACGCTTTCCAGGCTACGTTGGCGATCGGCGTGTTGGCCGCGATGATGAGACCGGCCACTCCCAGCGGCTGCCGCACGATCATGGCGCTCTTGTTCGGCACGGCACTCGTCGTGGTCTGACCGTAGAAGCGACGGCCCTCGCCGGCGACAAAGAAGCCCATCTCGATCGCGGCGTCCGTTTCGCCGAGGGCATCCTTGCGCGACTTGCCTGTCTCTCTGGATACGAGATCGGCAATCGCCGCGCGATGCTCCTGCATCAGGATCGCGATGCGGCGGAGAATTTCACCGCGCTTCACAACCGTTGTCGCGGCCCACGCCGGCTGCGCCTGGCGAGCACGGTCGACCGCAGTACGCACGTCGGCGGCCGTCGATCTGGCCACCTTGCAGATCTCGCTGCCCGTCGCCGGGTCAATCTTGGAGAACAGGCCACTTTCGGCGGGCAGCGCATCTTTGCCGCCAATCAGGTTCGGGATGACGGACGGGATCTCGGAAAGATCTATGCGCGATGGTCCAGGTGATGTCGTTGTCAGCACGCGTAGTTTTCCCAAAGCCCAACTTTTTGGAAGTTGGGAGTTGTGAAGTTGGGAGTTGACCGCGGTCGTGTCACAGGCGAACAACCGGTCGCAATTGAGTGACGAGCTGCTCCCACCCATATTCCGCGTGCGCGATGTCGCGAGCGGCGCGGCCAATGCGCTCGGCCTCTGCCGCCTCGGGGAGTTTCTCGCACTGGTTGATGTCGATGACGTTGTTCAGGTGAACGAGCCCGGCCGGCGAGTGTTCGTCGAGGTTGGTGATCACTGCGCAGCCACATTCCATAGCAGCGTTGACAGTAGTGTTATTCGCGCGCAGTCCCTTCTCGAAAAACGCCGCGAGGAACGTGCAGTCGACGAGATGGTTGAACACTGCCGTGTCGGACAGGTATCCCATGAAATAGACCTGACCGTTGAACAGCGCCTGCAGTTCCTCGAACCGGACGACGAACGACCCATCGAAGCTCGTGTTCTCGTGCAGCGCCGTCGACACGTAGACCGAGTAGCTCTTCCCCGTCGCCTCGAGCAGATCGCGCAGCCGCCTGTACAGCGGCACGCGGATCTTGTGGGCCATCCCAAAGGTGAACACTGACACCTCGGTTCGCTGGAAGCGCTGCGGGTTGAGCAAGGTGCCGGGGCAAAACAGCTCGACGATGTCCGGGCGCGAAGGCGTGAGATCGTAGGAGAGCTCGCGATTGCCACAGTAGACCTTGGCCGCCGATGCCATCAGTTTGTGCTCAATCGAGGTGCCATCGAAGGCATGGAGGAACAGCTCGTATCGGCCTTCATGCGCCATCACCCACTCGTACAGCGCCTGAGCATCCTCTGGCGTGAACTCTGACAGCTTGAGTGAGAGCAGTGGGCGCTTGTAGCCCTTCAGTTCCGTTGAGCCGATACCGACGACCGGCAGGCTCAAGTGCCGGGCAAGAATGGTGTTGAACTTCGCGATCCCGCACGTCCACGGGTTCAGGTGGTAGCCGGCAATGCAGTCGATCATCAGTCCTCGAAGCGCTCCATTGTAGCGTCTAGCGGCTGGTACCAGCCCGTTGTGCGGCCCGAGAGGTGAATTCGTCACGGTTGCTGATCCGCACAACGGGTCGCCGCGCGAAGCGCGGCAAAAAGATGCTGGCTGACTCACCAGTCATGCTGCCGCGGTATCAGGGCAGCGCTCCCTGGTTAGTCAGGACGCCGGCTCGGAAGACGCTGGCAATCGACTCGACCTGTTCGTCGGTCAACTCGGGAAACATCGGCAGTGAGAGCACTTCAGTTGCGGCGCGTTCCGAGACCGGGAAATCACCGCGCGAGTATCCCAAGTCAGAGTATGCAGGGTGCAGGTGAACAGGAATCGGATAGTGAACGCCCGTCTGCACTCCGGCTTCGGTCAAGGCCGCGCGCCATGCGTCGCGCTCGGGAACGCGCACGACGTACTGGTGGTAGACGTGCCGAGAGCCAGGTCGTTCCGCCGGCACGTTGGCCGCTGTTCCGCGGAGCCGGCGCGTGTACTCCGCCGCCCTGCTTCGACGCGCCTCGGTCCAGGTTTCGAGATGTTTCAGTTTGACGCCCAGGACTGCTCCCTGCAGGCCGTCCATTCGATAGTTGAAGCCTCGATACTTGTGCTCGTAGCGGGTCTCCTCGCCCCACGCGCGCAGCAATCGTGCCTTCCCCGCCAGCGCCGGATCGTTCGTGACGATTGCGCCGCCCTCTCCATACGCGCCGAGATTCTTGCCGGGGTAAAAGCTGAAACAACCGAGCAATCCCATCGAACCACAACGGCGGCCCTTGTAGTCCGACCCGTGTGACTGGCAGGCATCCTCGATGACGACGAGGCCGTGCCTGTTTGCCACTTCGCAGATCGCGTCCATGTCTGCCGGCTGTCCGTAGAGATGGACTGGAACGATAGCCTTCGTGCGAGGCGTGATCGCCCTCTCGATCTTGGCCGGATCCATCGTGAAGTGCGTTGGCTCGATGTCGACGAACACCGGCTTCGCCCCCGCGTACTCGATAGCAGCAGCGGTGGCGACGAAGGTGAACGGCACCGTGATGACCTCGTCACCGGGACCAATCCCGGCGGCAAGCAGCGACACGTGCAGCGCGCTCGTCCCGCTGTTTACGCCGATGGCTTCGGCTGTATGGCAAAAGGCGGCGAAGTCCTTCTCGAAGGACGACACTGCCGGGCCGAGGATGAACTGGGCGTTGTCGAGGACGCGCTGCATCGCCCGATCGATCTCGGGCTTGAGCGCACGGTACTGTGCTTTCAGGTCGACGAGTGGGATCACAAATTCTTCCTAGCCGGCTTGACCGGCTGGATTACTGACACATGAGTCAAGGTTTCGTGGTCAAGCCGGCTCGCCCCGCCGGAGGCGGGGCAACAGACACTGTACTAGCGAGGCGGAGCCACATGCTCGTCGGTTGGAGGCGGAGCCTCGCTAGTACTCGGTGCCACGTTCCGAAACCCAGGAGGCCCGCTCCGGCCCTTCGAGGCTGTCGACTAGCTTCTGCCGCATGTCTTCTTCGACGCTGAAGTGGACCTGATAGAGGTATCGCTCTGTGTCAGGTGGTGCGTCGCTTGGAATTGACGCGCCGTGCGCGCCGGTCGAATTGAGGAACACGAGCGCGGTGTTGCGGTCGGCAGGAACGTCCTTGACCAGCTCGCACTCGGAGGGGTCGACCCAGAGCGGCGAGCTGTGCGTCACTTCGGGTTCGTTTCGCAGCCGGTAAATCTGCGTTCCATACGACTCGGTATCTTTCGGCCGTGGCAGGTAGACGAGGCACGTCAGGAAGGCCCATCGTGGATCGCGATGCGGTTTGATGACATATCCAGGCCTCCGCAGCATCAACCGTGAATTGGCGACGCGAAGCTCGATGCCGCCCTCGGCCATCGAACGCAGGTGCGGCCAGTGGGTACGCACGAAGTCATCTAATGCAGGGCGGAACTTTTCAGTCAGCGCCGGGAGCAACGTTTCTGTGACGACTGTCTCGAAAAAGATGCCCCACACGACGCGGCTGTATTCGGGCGCGAAGACGAACGGCACCTGCAACTGATGCCTTTTTGCGTTTCTCTTGAAGAACACACTTGACGGCAGCGCCCCCACCAGTTCGTCGGCGGCATCGTCCGGCAGCAGGTTCTCAACCAGGACATGAGGGAACGGATCGAGCACGAGCGGGGCGCGCGCGACGGCCGCCGCGGCGTGGGCGGCGAGGCGATTGCCTCCGTTCAGCGACGCGCGCAGCGCCGGCATTCGGTCGGCATGGCGCGCATCCGTCTTGTACGAGGTGATGCACTGCTGAACCTCAGCGTGCAGCGCCGGAACAGACGCGAGGACATCTTCCTGGCGCTTCAACGTCTGGTCGAGTTGTTCGAGCTGGCGCGTGATGGCTCTCAACTGCCGCGCCATCTCTTTCTGATCATCTCGCAGTTTGTCCCCGAGGTCCTGAAGCCGGGAGACAGAGTCCGCCGCGCGTATGACTCGGAGCGGATTAAGACGTTCGAGTATGGACATTCGCTGGACCGCTATGCGGCTCCGTTTGTGAATCTCATGCTAGTTGTTCCTACCGCATAGCGGTCCGGCGCGCGCAGCGCGCCACGAAAACACTGTTGAACCAGCCAGGCCGCAAAGTATTCAGCGCAGAGCCGTGGCTGGTTCAAAGCACGGCCAATGGTGTTCCCCATATGGCCGCAGAACGGATTCGTTTCGCTTGAGGAGAATGATGTAACGGACGCCCTCTTCTTCGATCGAGTCCACCGGCTCGTACGCGCGTTCGACGTAATCGACCACGCCCGGATACATCTCACGCGTGAACGCTTCGAGACTACCCGTCGCAAATACAACAGGCGGCGAGAACCGTTGGATTTTTTCCAGCGCCAGATGCTCTTCGACCGGCAGCTTTTCGTATCCGGCATCGAAGAACAGATGCCGAGACGCCATGAGTTGGTCTGAATAGTAGTAGATCTCTGGCGCGGCCCACAGAACGAGCAACCGTCTCGACCGCGGGACACACTCGGCTGCGTAGCGCGCCAGTCGAATCTGTACCGGCGCGTCGCGCTCCTCCCAGTACTTCAAGGGCGGCTGCGCCGTCAGCCGCGCCTGCACGTCGGTCCACGCGCCACGCGCCCGCTGCATGGAGTTCCAATCGCCGGCCAGGTAGCCGACGCGGTCGCCAAACTGCCCCGCCACCGCCACACTCTTGACGACCAGCAGCACGAGCACCACCGTGACGCCGCGAATCAGCCATCGTCTCACAAGGCCTGAAGCGACGGAGGCGCGCCAGAACCCAGCCACGCAACAGCCAAACAGGATCGCCGGAATGACGACGTTGTCGACCGCGCGAACGTCGTACGGTGAGCGCATCAGGCCGAGAGCCGTCGTGATGCCAACAAGGGCAAACAGTGCCAGGCGCCAACCGGTGACCGGTTCCGCCAGATAGCTCGGTAGCCAGAGGGCCGTGAGCAAGACGAGCAGCGGCAACGCGTAGAACAACGCCGCGGCCGCATTACTCGCGCGCGTCTGTTCATCGACGCCGGGCAGGATTCTGAACCGCAGCCACCAATGCGAGAACCTCTGTCGCTCCCACGTGGGCCAGGTGTCCGGCAGCAGCGCCGATTGACCTCGATCGATCCCGGACGTGTCCTCGACGATCGGCTCATTGATCAGGGCTCGAATGGCGGGAGGTGAAAAATCCAGCAATCGAGCTACCTGCACGTGAGGTCCATCGCTCGCAACCGGCACCACGCGGTGACGCGTGAAAATCGCCTGGCGCGACTCTGGAGTGCTGTCTACCGTCCAGCGCAGGCTGACAAGCGGCGCAAACTCCTCCGCCCCATCCAGCCGGACGAGATCGGTGAAGCGCCCGATAGGCCATCGCGGCCAGGAATGCGTGTCCGTGTGCTGAGCGTCCATGACCGCACGCGTGCTCTGCATGACCGAACCAAACCCGACAGTCGCAGCGATCATCGCGAAGACGGGAGTCACGAGGACGAGGGCGATGGCGCCGGCCTGACAGACGCGTACAACAGTGGTCCTGCTGATGCCATGGGCTGCCAGCACGGCCAGCACCAGGATGCCGGCCACGTACACGCCGTGATCTCCGCGCCAGTAGAACGCGGCCGCCACCCATGCACCGAACGCGAGGATCTTTCGAACGCTGGGCTCACGGACATACCACCACCACAGCGCGGCCGCGACGGCGTACACGATGACCTTGGGGTACGAGTAGCCGCGAGGTCCGGCGACGATCAAGAGAACTGCCGACAGCGCCGCCGCGATCGTGGAGCCCGTCAGCTCGTGAACCAGCCGGAACACGAGATACGTGCTCACAGCGAGCATCACGCCGACGACAACTGCTTCCGCGAGAAGCCGGTGACCGAAGATCAACTGACCCGCCGCGCTGATTCCGTAACTCAGCCACGTTCCCAGATCAAAGAAATCTCGAACCGGCCAGTCACCGGCGAGGATCTGCCGTGCGAGCACGACGTGAAGAAAATCATCGTTGGTCGGTGAACTTGCGATTACCGCTTGCAGCACGCCGGCCACCGCGGCCAACCCAATCCCAACAGCGGCCGCCTTCAGCGACGCCACGGAATTTACCTCGCGGAAAACCAGCGCCGCACGGTTGAGGGCCGTGCGGGCGCAAGGTTGCAGATCGCCTCAGCGAGGATGGGCGTAGCAGGTTGGTCCCAGCCGTGTGGCCGGATGAACCGTTCCACGGCCTGACGAATGCCGTCGACGTCGACGGCACCCCGTAGCGCACCCGCCAGATGGTCCATGTGCTCGTCGAGATCGCGAGCCATCTCGACGAAGCCGCCCTGCTCTTTGAGCAGGTAGTGGAAGTGCAGCGTGCCCTGTTGGCCGTGTTCGAATCCCTCCGCCAGCAGCGTGAACACGGGCTTCCCGAGAATGCCCGCCTCGATTTGCGCGCTCGTGTTCAGTCCAACGACGGCCGCGCTGTGATGCAGAGCGTCGTAGAGTGACTGATCGGCGTTGAGGATGCGCGACATCGCGACGGCAACACGACTGAATCTGGCGACGTCCACGTCGGCCCATTGACGCACCGATCGAGGGTGAGGCCGAATCAAGATGTTGCACGAAGCCAGTCGATCGTCGCGCCTGATCGTCTCGATCCACTTCTCGACGAACGCGACCTCGTGCCCGGCGACGAACTCGGACGAACACAGATACGTGACAATGGGCGCCGATCGATCGAAGGAGAATTTGCGGCAGTACTCGTCGCGTTCGACCGAGGGCGTGAGCGCGATGAACAAATCGAAACGCGGAGCACCGGTAATCACCACTCTTTCGGCGGGAATCCCGTAGTACTCGGTCGCCTCGCGCTTCTGCACGGCGTTCCAGACGAACACGCAGTCGGGATCCACGTGCACAATTCCTTTGGTCGTCAGGTTGTCCCAACTGAAGACCGGAAACCCGACCGGGATCCCGAGCGCTCGAGCGCTTTTTACCCAATCAGCCTGTTCCGAGCCAAAGCGGACGAGCGGGCTGACGAGGACGACGTCAGGCCGCTCGTCCTGAAGGAATCGTTCGCGCCCTGGATCGCTCGGAATTGCTTTCTCGATGAGCGCCGCCAGCTTCTTCAGCCGGCTCGATGCCTGCTCGCCCAGCGCCGGCCGCAGGCCGCCGAAGTCGCCGTCCACGATCTTCGTGCCACAGCTTGGGCAGCGAGCGGATAGGTGCCGGCTTCGCTCGCCAGTCAGCGTCTGTGCAAGCGTCCTGAACGCGCGGTCCCGGAGCTTCTCCGACTCGAAGAACGGGCTTTCCAGGTAGTGACCACAATCAACGATCGTCCTGAAGTCAGTCGCCGCGTCTTTCCATTCGTCCTCTCGGACCTCCGGGCACGTTCGACAGGTCACGCGCGGATGCGACCGCACTGCTTCGGGAAGCGGCCAGTCGTTGGATCGTCCCGGCGTCGCGATCGTGATGTCGTGACCGTCGTTGGCCAACGCCAGCACGACGCTGTCGAAGTGCCGCAGGACGTTAGTGCGAGGAAGTTGGAATAGGAGACGCATGAAGGCCGGTTGCCTGACGCGAGTTCGCCGCGAGTGCTTCGATGGCATCGGCAACGATTGGGGCCACTGCGACGTTCAAGCCTCGCGGTCGAACGAACCGCTCGACGAACGCCGTGATCTGCGAACGATCGTATCGACCCGCCAGTGCGGCCGACAGTTGAGCGCGATGCTCGTCGAAATCGGCCGCCCGCTCGACGTGTCCGCCCTGCGAGCGAAGGAGATAGTGAAAGTGAAGTGTGCCTTCTTGTCCGCGAGCGTTGCGGTCGACGATGGTGAACACCGGCCGGCCGACGATGGCGGCTTCGATTTCTGCGCTCGTGTTGAGCCCGACGACTCCGGCGCTGTGATACACGGTGTCAAAGAGGATGGCGTCGGCGTTCTGCATCGGCGAATTCATCACGATCGTTCGCTCATCCGCAAACGGCCTGGACACTGTCGCTTTCTCACCAATGCGTGGCCACCTCAGGTCGAATGCGTCTGGCCCGTGCCAACCTTTGCCGCCGGCCGGGTGGGGGCGGATGATGAGGTTGCTGCCAGACAGCATCGGGTCGGGACTCCGTCGCAACTCGGAAATCCATTGAGCCACGAACGTCTGCTCAGCGGCTGCCACGAATTTCGACGAACAGAGATACGTGATGATCGGCCGCGTCATATCGAGACGGCCCATCCGGCAAAAGTCCTCGTGGGTCGTCGACGGCTTCATCTCGAAGAACTCGTCGAAACGTGGCGCGCCAGTCACGACGAGACGGTCGGTTGGACACTTGTGCAGCTTGACGGCCTCACGCGCCTGGATGTCGTTCCAGACGAACACCCGGTCGGGCATCTCGTGAATCAGTCCCTTGTTACTGAGATTGTCCCAACTGAAGACGAGCAGCCCCGAAGGGATCCCGAGCGCTCGCGCGCTCTTCACGAAATCGGCCTGTGTGAATCCGATGCCGACCATCGGCGACAGCACGATCGCATCCGGGCGCTGTGCGGCGACGAACGCCTCGATATCGGGGTCGCATGGAATGGCGGTCTCGAGTTTGGCCAGGAGGGCGTCGATACGCTTCTGTTCTGGCTTGGGCATACGGAGCAGCAACTCACTCCATTCCGGGCCCATGGACTCCGCGCGATCGGAGACCGCTCCCACCATCTTCTCGAACGCGCGATGGCGCAACAGGCCGGCTGAGGCGTAGCGAGGATGCAGGTAGCGGATGTAGTCGCGCGTGCGTCGCAGCATCGCCGCGGCTGCTGTCCAGTCGTCGCCCCGGTTGCGCGCCGCCGCAGTCGACGTAATGCGCGGGTGTTTCGCCAGCACCGCGGGCACGTCGAGCTCATCATCCTGGGAGGCGAGGCAGATCTCGTGCCCGCGATCGGCCAGTATCTTCACGGCCCGGTCGAAATGGCGAACGTGCGCCATCCGGTTCAGAACGAAGAGCAGTCGCATTGTGTAGCTGTCTCCCAACTTCCAACGCCCAACTCCCAAGCCTTGGGAATTGGAATTTGGGAGTTAACTCAGACTCACCATGCGGTGAAACCGCCGTCGATTCTCAATTCGGTGCCGGTGACGTAAGCGGATGCGTCTGACGCCAGGAATTGCAATGGACCGATCAGATCCTGGTAGACGGCCATGCGGCCGAGCGGTACGCGATCGCAGAACTTCCGCTTGAAGTTCTCGTCCTGCGCCCCGAGCACGCCACCGGGCGACAGCGTGTTGACGCGCACGCCGTGCGGTCCCCACGCGGTTGCGAGGTACTTCGTGAGATTGACGACCGCCGCTTTCGACGCGCCATACGCCGGCGGCTTGATGAAGGGAGGATCGCTCTCGATGTGGTCGTAGAATCGTGGATCGGGCGACACCGACGCGTACAGCGATCCGATGTTGATCACCGATCCGCGGCGAGCCTTCACCATATCGGTGCCGAAAATCTGCGCGACCTGAAACAGGCCCAGCGTGTTGACCTCGAAAATGCGGCGGTTGACGTCGAACGGGATCTCGTCGAGGCGATAACCACCGCCTGATGACGACGGGGGCTGATCGACGCCGGCGTTGTTGACGAGCACATGCGGTACGCCAAAGTCCGAAACGACGCACTCACGGGCCGCCGCGAGCGCCTGGCGATCGGTGACGCTGGCAGCAATCAGCGTGAGCCTGCCGTCACCGTAACTTGCCTGCAGCCGGCCGAAGGCGGCATTCGGTGTCGCCGGTGGCAAATCGAGGCCGACGACCGTGGCGCCAGCCTCGAGCAGCCCTTCAGCCCATACCGGCCCAAGATTGCCAAGCACGCCGGTGACAACCGCCACGCGGCCCTCGAGCCCGAAGCGACCGCTCACACGCCCGCAGTGGCGCGGCCAGTGCTGGTGCTCGTCGCCGGCCTGACCGCCTCGAGTGTCAACGTCTCGTCCGCTCGAACATCCCGAGCCAGCGCCTGACCAAGCAGTTGATCGAGATAGTACGGAGCCAGACCATCACCCGGGCTCTTGATCGCCAGGTCGGCGGCCGTGAGGACGTGACCTTCCGGCAGATCGCGCGCAGCCACCAGCTTCTTCCCCATCTTCAACACCGGACCGGCTTCGCTGGCATAGACCTTCTTGCGCCCGTCGCCAAGCGCCATGCGGGTACGCTGCAGGTCACGAATCATCTTCTTCATGCCGACCGGCTCGAGCGAGAAGCGGTGATCGGTTCCTCTCATCGCTCGATTGAGCGTGAAATGCTTTTCGATGACGCGCGCACCGAGCATGTACGCGGCCAGCGGCATGGCGATGCCATTGTCATGACCGGAGTAGCCGATTACGACGTCGGGGAACTTCTCGCGGTACGTCGCGATGACGCGGAGATCGAGCTCGGCAAACTCTGCCGGGTAGCCACACGTGCATTGCAGCAGGCACAAGCGCGGATTGAGGGGCATGATGGTGTCGTACGCCCGTTGAACGTCTTCGAGCGTGCCACCACCGGTGCTGACGATCATCGGCTTGCCCAGTTTGGCGACGTGCTTGAGCAGCGGAGTGTTGCGCAAATCGCCCGACGCGATCTTGTACGCCCGGCTCCCGATCTCGGCGAGGAAATCAGCGCTCTTTATGTCGAACGCCGTCGAGAAAAACGCGATGCCGAGCCGATCGGCCTCGGCCTGCAGCTCCTCGTACTCCGTCGTGCCGAACTCGAGCGCCTCGCGATGTTCGCCGTAGGTCGCGCCGAAGCTGTTCTCGTTTTCGTACGGCTTGTCGAACATCTCGCGCGTGTAGAGCGAGCGGTTGTCGCGTTTCTGCAGCTTGGCCGCAGCGACGCCGCACTCGGCTGCCGCGTGGAATAGCTCTTTGGCCGTCTTCAGGCTGCCCTGGTGGTTGTGCCCGATCTCGGCAATGACATACGCGTCGCTGTCGTCGCTGATCACTCGATTGGCGATGATGAGCTGCCTCATTTCAACTCCCATTAAAGACACCGGGTGTGATTTCCATCACATCCCAAGTGGAAATCACACCCGGTGTCTTTCATAAACCAATACGCGTCCCTTGCCCATCCAGTCGATGCGATCCTCGAGATCTTTCCGCTGCTTGAATCCTTCGAGCACGAAGAACAGACGAAGCAGATCCTTGTTCAACATCGTGATGTGCGACGGGTCGAGCTCGTCCTTCGTGCTGACATCGAGCAGCGTATGCGGGTTCTGGTGAAACCGCGTTGTTGCATACGCAAACCGTGACGACATGCGGCAGATGTTGCGCACCGCCTCTCTCACCTCGAGCACCGTCATGTGCTCGAATACTTCCCGGCAGAGCACCAGATCGTAGGCCCCTGACGGAATATCGGCCGTGTCGGCCCCGCCCACCATGATGCGGTCGCGCACTTCCAGCGGGGCCATGTCGCGCATGCCGGGCGCCGGGTCCACGCCGTCGGCCGTGACACCAACCTCGTGCAACAGGTACATCAGGATACCGGGCCCGCAGCCGACGTCGAGGACGCGCGTCGGGTTGAAAACCTCTTTGATGACAAGCGGGTGGCGGCCTTCGATTTCGCGGCGTTTCTCGATGGTGTAGACGTTCCCTGCCTGCCGCCATTCGGCCGTCCAGTATTCCTGATCGTAGTGCGTGGCCTCCACACGCTGCTGCGAGAACACCAGGTTCTCGAACGCCGTGAGATCGGCCTTACCATTGCGACCGGTCTGGAACGTCTTGAGCAACTGCGTCGAAGAGTCGCGCACCGTATCGAGATAGACGATCTGGATGCCTTCCTTCTCGCAGATGCGGACCTGCTCCGGCGGAAGGCGCCCTTCCCAGTCCTTGCCCTTGATGTAATGAGTGGGCTGCAGTTCGCGCAGCACGGTCTCGGTGTCGACCGGGCTCACATGGGTGTAGTCAATCGATTTGAGCGCATCGAGCACCTCGGCGCGCTGCGGCGCGGCCAGCAGCGGCGGGTGCTTCACCGCGGTGTAGGAGTCGGGGGCGATATTGCACAGCAGCGTCCCGCCCACCTCTTTTGCGCGGTTGAAATACTCGATGTGCCCGTGATGCAAGGGGTCGAAGGCGCCGTCGACCATGGCGACCTTCTTCCGAAACTGCTTCAGATCTTTGTATCCAATGATCATGCGTCGTCAGGCGGGCCTGAAGACCCGCCTCTACCAGCTCCCAATGCGGGTCCAAAAAACCCGCCTCTACGAGGCCAGGAGAGTTTATCGCGGCCCGGCCGAGGCCGCTTTGACGGCCCTCAATCCGGCGTTGGGTACCGCCGCGCCAAACAACGTCCGCAACAGATCGACGTCCTTTGCGTCCAGGGCGGCGAGCGGGGCGTTCATCGCGCGCCCCAGACGCCACCCGACATCGAGATGCGCGGACATGAGGTCGGTCTCCTGCGAGTAGAACCCCACTGATGGAACCCCGTAGAACGGCGCCACGTACGCCAGTCCTCCATACGTCCCGACGAAGGCTCGGGCATTCGCGATGATTCGCGTTTGAAGTTCAAGGTTCTGCTGCGGCGTCATCAGGTGGTCGACCCGGTACACACCCTTGCCGCCCGACACGTCGAGGTCCTCGTGGTCATCGAGGTTCAATCCCGTGTTCAAGAGCACCACCGGTAATTCGCGACTGATGGTCCGCACGGTGTCGGACGCAAAGCGGCGGTTCCCCGGCGTGTCAGGAAACGACGGGCGGAAATAGAACCGCACGGCCACGTATTCCTTCGGCAAATCTTTGAGCACCTCGGCATCGCCTTCAATCGTCAGGCGGCGGTAGTCGGTATGCTCGGTCAGCAGGCGAACGCTGGCCTTCTCATACCAATAGAAGCGAAGAAGCTTGTACATCAGCGATGGATGCAGCACGGCGGCCTCGGCGAGGCCAAGCTTTTTCCGGGCGCGACTGAGAATCTCCCGCTCCATTGCGGTGACGTCGAATTGCTTCTGGTGCCCGCGCGCGGACCAGCGCTCCTCGTTGCCGGTTCGATATTCCTCAACGGTGAAAAGATCGAAGACGTCGACGTATTCCGCGCCGAGATGTTGATACCAGGGGCGGGCTCCACCGCGGGAGACGACAATCAAACGGCGCGATTCGAGTCCTGCCGCCTTGATCGCCCAATTGAGAAAGGGCGCCCAGTAGAGCACTTCGAAACCGACTTCCGAAATCCACGGCCCCACGAGAATCGGCCCCGACGTCTTGCGCAGGCGTTCGAGCTCCCTGGTCAGCGACGCGACAACGGGCGCCGCCGGCACTTGATCGAGCTCCTGCCTGAGCAGCGACGGTACAACCCGCGTACGCACAAGCGGCATGGCGCGCAGCATTTCGAGTGCCCTAAGGCCCGGACGACGCACGGCCTCGACGGCCACGTGCTTGACTCGCTTCTTCACACGGGACGCCGCTCGCTTACGTGCCTTGGCTCCGACGTACGGCTTGAGGTGATTGCCAGTCCAATCGACAACTCCCTGCCGATGAATCTCGCGGCCCATCAGCCTGAGTCGGCGTTCGTACGGCCTGAGGCGCTCGGCGCGCTCGAGCAGGTCGATCCGAAGCGCGCGCAGCTGCTGCCAGAGATGAAACAGTCCGCTGAAAACCAGGTACTTCAGCCCGAGGGCCATGCCGGCAGAGCGGGTAACCGCTGGCAGCCCTTGCTGGTTCACGCCAAACGTCCAGAACAGGCTGACGCCATGACTGATCCACCACGGCGCATACATGTAGAGCGGCCGACCACGCGGAAAGAAACTCTTGCGCTGACGTCCCAGGCTGAAAATGCGGCCGTACCACCGGCGGAACCACAGGATCTCAGGTACCTGCTTGAACTGGCCGTACACCGCCAGCTCTGTCATCAAGAGTCGGTCCGGCACGAGCACGCGGCGATACACACCGGCGCGGGCCAGCAGTGGCACGCGGTAGAGCCCGTAGACCATGTTGCCCGCGGACATGTTCCGGATGCTGAGACTCAGTCGCTTCCATGTGTCAGTCACACCGATCGTGTCGAATGCCCACGGCTTGCGCGCGAGCACCTCGCCGGACGGACCGATCCGTCGATTCAACGGATACGTCAGCACCACGTTCGGGTCCTGATCGAGTGTGTCGACCAGCGTCTGCAGCCAGCGTGGATGCCAGAGGTCGTGATCGCTCGCCCACGCGAAGTACTCGGCGTCCGGGTACATCTTCCGCGCGATCTCGAACGCGCGGCACGCGTTGTCGACGAGCCCAAGTCGCGTGTCGTTGACGACATACGTGACGCGGGGATCGGCAGCCGCATACTCGCGAGCGATCGCCGGAGTCTCATCGGTCGAACAGTCGTCGACCAGGACCAGCGCGAAATCCGAGTAGGTCTGGCCAAGAATCGACTCGATCGCTTCGTGGAAGTCCTTCGCGTGGTTGAAGAGCGGAGACCCGATGATCACCCGGGGCATGACTCGACTTGTACTCAGTAATCAGGAGGCAGGGATCGTTCCCGTGCTCCCGGGAAAGACGAAAAAGAGAAGCCCACTTGCCGCGTGGAGACCGAACGCCACAGCACAGGGCATCGTCCGCGAGGGCGCCTCACGATGGCGCAACACAAACAATGCCGAGGCAATGAAGAGGACGTAGTTCGAGATCTGACCGGTCCAGGCGAAATTGCCGGCCAGCGGATCACGCGTCTCGGCCAGCAGGTACGTGTAGATCGAGGCGAACGCGAATTGGATCCACGCCAATTGCATCGACGGATCATCGAAGACCTTCCGGCCGTATTCGAACAGCACTGCGAGCGGCAGCAGGATCGACATCAAAAACTTCGGGGCGAGATTGGTCGCGTAATGTGCCATCACCAGGAATGGTGCCACGATGATCGAGCTTCGCGCGTAAGTCGCGAAGTACGAGAGATACTGCCACGCAAGCACCGCCACCGCAGGCAGGAGGATGGCGCCGCACAGATACGATACGTGCACACGTCGCCCCCCTGCCCGGTACCACGCAGCGAGCACGACGGTCGCCGGCACGAGACAAATCGTCAGGCTCGGCTTCGCCAGCGCGGAGAGCGTCACTGCCGCGCTCACCATCAGCCCATCCCGCAGGTTCCCGCCGTCGGCAAACGCCTTCGCGGTCAAACCAAAGGCCACGATCGCCAGCGGTTTAAGGAGGGCATGCGTAGGGCTGGTGTACGGATCCATGTTGAGGTAGCCGTAGTACAGCGCCCACTCGCGCCACGTGAGGACTGTGACCGGCGCGGCCGTGACGAACAGAAGCGTGAGAAAGACTATGGCGAGCAAATGGCTTTTCTTCGTAAGCGGAAGAACCCTCGTGAGCACGACGGCGAGAAGCGCTCCCTGAAGCGCATAAGACGCCAGCACGACGATCCACGCCGCATCCATCCAGGACAGTCTCGGCGCGACGGCATGCACGGCGACGACCAGGACGTGCCAGAGGAAATGCGGGAACGGGATTCCATTGGTGGCGATTTCCTCGGCCAGCTTCACGTGAGTGCCGATATCGGTCGTGGAGGACGGAAGGCTGAAATACCGCGCCACTGGTGACCAGGGGACGGCCATCAGCGTCGCGACCGCGACACACGACACGCTGATCGTGACTGCACCGAGCCTGTTTGGCGTCGCGAGAGGCTGAATCGTCTCGGCGTGATCCGTTGTTTCCGGCTCAGTCAGGACTTGCGTCACGACACTTTGACTCGCCGCCAACCAATGAGGTGCTTGTAATCGATCGCCGAAGGCGTGTCGCCCATCATCTTCTGATACGGAACCGGCAGCACCGACACTTCACGCGGCCAGTAATGTCTCGAGATGAGCTCGCTCACGCTGCTGATCTCGAGGTTGTAGGCCGACTTGTCGCGGTTCAGGCTGTACAAGAACGGGCATCTGAGATCGAAGGCGCGCTCGACGTACGCGCCCACCTGCGCGTCCGTCATTTCCTGGAACGACACCATGTTGATCGCCAGGTCCAGGCGCTCCGGCTTCAGCTCGGCCAGCGAGGTGTTCGGCATGAAAATGAAGTCGAGATCCTGCCACTTGTCGAGCAGCCGATCGGTTGGCTCTTCTCCCCAGAAGGCCACCCGCGCGCTCGGGAACGCGGTCATGAGATACGTGGCCGAAAAGAGAAACAGCTCGGGGAAGTCGCTGATGACATAGGTCACGTTCGGACACAACGACTTGAAGTGATAGGGAAATCCGCCCCACCCCGCGCCGATCTCCCACACCAGCCGCCGGTCAGTATTGCCGCGAAATTCCTGCAGCACTGCCCCTTTCTCGAGGGCAATCAGGACTTCGAAGAACTTCAACGTGTCGATGTTGAAGAGTCGCCCCTCGATATCGAATCCAAATCCGCCCAGGTCGGGCCACTCCGGCACGAGCAACTCGGATGGACCAACCTCGATCAACGCCTTCAGCTTCTCTTCGAACTTTGCCTTCGCGCGCGTCTTCTGCGAACGGTAGTCGTAGGCGCGCAGGCCGGTGATCCAATGCGTGTGCTGCCGGAGTTTCTCGATCACCAGCGGCGAGGCGTCGAGCATGTATTCGAAGGCCGCCAGCTCTTCTTTCCAGTAGGCGCTCGGACGGTACTCGGCTGCCCCTGCGACCTGCGCACGCATCTCGAGCACGCGATCGCGCGCGTAGGTGTAGTTCCGGAACGCCGGCCCTACACGCAGGGCCTCGAGACGCTCCTCCAGCGTACGGGCGGTCGTGGAACTGATGACTCCGCCGTTCATCTCTAGCGAGGCTCCGCCCCGAACCAGCGAGCGTACGGGATGTGACTACGCCTCGCTAGATGGCAGCGTCTTCTGCCCGCGCTCCGCGCGGGCGCGCCGGCTTGATCGTGGAAGACTTGACTCATATACCACCAGGCCAGCCGATCACGCCGGCTAGCCGACCTTGCGTCGCGGCACGTCGGATCCTTGATCGACGTCGCGCTGCGAAGGCTGAATGCGTCTGAGCCGCTTGCGAACCCGGTGTGTGCGCTTCTCAGCGATCCGCCACTGCTTGCGCAGCAGATTCCACAGGCGCTTCGGCTGGTACGCGATCACGCCGCTTATCCACAAGCACACGCAAAGCGGGTACAACCACAGTGGCATTCGCGCGCGGACCCGCGAGCGCGACGCCAGATGCTCGAGCGCGTCGACCAGAATCGGGGTCGTCGGAACGTCGATTCCGTGAGGCCGCACGAACGTGCGAACGAATCGCGCACACGCGTCGCGTCCGATGCCCGGTGAGGCAAGCGTCTCAGCGAGCTGCGTTGCGTGCTCGGTCAGATTCGCTCCAATGCGCAGGAACCCGCCGTTCTCGGCGAGCAGGTATCTGAAATGCAGCGTCCCGCCCTGTGTGTCTTTGAATTCGTCGGCCAGCACTGAATGCACGGTCCGGCCCACGATCGCCGCTTCGATCATCGCCGTCGTGTTGATACCCACGACAACCTCACTGTGATACAGGGAGTCGAAGTAGTCCTGACGATCGGCTTCGTTGACCGGGTTCGCCCAACGTGGATATACGGCAACATTGGGAAGATCAGCCACATCCTCCTCACTCCAGTGGCCCGAATTAAAGGGATGCGGACGGATGAGGATGCTCACTCCAGACAGCGGCGGGTGCGCCCGCAGCGCCGAGACCCATCGCCGCACGAACTGCAATTCGGCGTTGGGCGCCGAGATCGACTTCGTCGATCCCACAAAGAGAATGATCGGCTGGTTCGCCGGCAGGCCCACCTTCTGACAGAACTCCGCGCGAGGCGTGGGTACGCGCTCGAACCAGCGATCGAACGGCTGGGCGCCAGTCACCACGATGGTGTCCGGGTTAGTGGAGTGATACGCCAGCGCCTCCGCCTTCTGCTGCTCGTTCCAAACCGACACGAGATCGGGCTCGACGCGAATGAGTCCCTTGGTCGTGAGGTGATCCCAGCTGGCCACGCAGAGCGCCGCCGGAATGCCGAGCGCCTGCGCGCTCTTGATCACGTCCACCTGTGGGGATCGATCGGTGACGAGCGGAGTCACGAGCACTGCATCGGGTCGGCGGGAGCGAATGAGTTCCTCGACGACGCGGCTGCTGGGAATGGCTTGCTCACACGTCGCCATCACCCTGGTCAGTCGGTTCACGAACGCGACGCTCGACGTGGGCTGCCGCGCGAGAAACCCGAAGATCGGCGGCAAGGCAGCGCGCATGCGGTCGCGCAAATAGGGCGTGTCGGCGAAGTTCGGGTGCAGATATCGCGCGTAGTCCATCGTCCCGCGGATCGCGCCCGCCACCGCGGCCCAGAGCCCGCCGCGGCCCGGCATTCTGCCAAGAACCTCGACCGAGCCCGCCATGTCGGTCAGCGCTTCGGTACCTTCCGCCTGCTTCTCCGGGCTGTCGAAGACCAGGTCGACGTGGTGCCCTCGGGCGGCCAGCATTCGAATGACGGAATCGAAGTACCGCAGGTACCCCGGGTAGTGCATCACGAAGAGGAAGCGGCGACTCACCTCAGTGGACCCACTCGCGCTTCTTCTCGAAGCGATCGCCCACCGCGGCAGGCTTGCCGTCGGCTTCCGCGGGATTCGCCCCAGGCCGCTCGACGGATGGCCGCGCGATTTTCATCCGCACGGCAATCGGTCGCAGCAGGCGCCGCAGGACGCGCACCCAGATAGATTGAGTGAGCGGTTCCACTCGCAAGTGACCCAATCGCTCGATCTCGTCGGCCAGCAGCGGCGTGGCGGGCACGTCAATGCCGCGTGGACGCACGAACCCCTCGACGAACTTGGCCAGCTTGCGCTCGTCTTCGTCCGACCGATCGAAGACACGGGCGATGGCGCGTGTGTGCTCCTCGACCGTGCCGGACATGTGCAGAAGCCCGCCGTGCTCGTTCAACAGATAGCGGAAGTGCAACGTGCCTTCCTGAGTCGCCGCGTATTCCGGAGCGCGAATCGAGAAGACCTGCCGTCCCGCGATCCCGGCTTCGATCTGGGCGCTGGTGTTGATCCCCACGGCAGCCGCTGAGTGGTACAGCGAATCGAAGTAATCGTTCTTCGAGCCGGCATCGACCGGGTTGGCGCCCTCCCCTGGCCATAGCACGACGTGAGGAAACTCAGCGAGATCGAACCGCTTCCATCGACTCATGTCATTGCGAGGATGCGGACGGATCAGGACGCTGCTCTCTCGCACTCGCGGATCGGAAGCCGAACGCAGCGCCTGCACCCACCGCTTGACGAAATCGGCCTCGCGCGGCGCGATGAACTGCGACGAACAGAGATACAGCAAATAGGGCTTCTCTGACGGCAGCCCCACCTTCTGACAGAATTCCGCGCGAGTCGTGCTGGGTCCACGCGTGAACCACTGGTCGTAACAGGGCGCACCTGTAGGCACGATGTGCTCAGTCTCGATACCGTGCAACGTCGCGGCCTCGCGTACCTGCGCGCCGTTCCATACGAAGACGAGGTCCGGGTGGACGTGGATCAACCCCTTGTTCGTGAGGTTGTCCCAGCTGTGCACGCAAAGTCCGCTTGGAATTCCCAGCGTGCGGGCCGCCTTCACGTATTCCTCTTGAGCCGAGGCGAAGTCGACGAGGGGCGTCACGAGAAGGAGATCGGGAGCCTGGCTCCTGACCACTTCGAGCACGAAGGGATCAGCCGGGATTGCGCGTTCAACGAATCGGAGCACGCGCGTGACCAGAGCCAGCCCGGCGCGCGATCGAATCAGCGGCAACCCGACAAACTTGCGCATCGACGGCGCAAGATGGCGAGTAGCCCGATCACGGAGCGCGTGTGCGTCGCGGTACTCTGGCGCTCGATACCGCGCGTAGTCGCCAACCGAGCGAATCGCGCGCGCAAGGGGTACCCAGGGACGCTGAACCTTGTCGATCGGTTCTGAATACGTGATCGTCGAGTGCGCCCTGGTCAACTCGTGGAGCAACCGGGACTCACCCAGCTTGTCTCGCCGCATGAAGATCAGGTGAATCCGATGACCGCGGCGGGCAAGTTCTTCTACCGTGGAGGCGAAGTTCCTCAGCGCACCCGAGTGACGCATCGAGAACAGGATCTTCATCGGAGGAGTGCTCACGTGCCGGCGCCCGCCTCGGCGACGGTGACGAGCTTCAGCCCAGCTTTCTCGATTTTGGCGAGGGCGTCCTGCGCGCGGGCCACGTTGTTGGGCGGCCGGTAGCCATGCGCGACCTCGATCGCCGGTATTGCCGGTGCGACGTCATTGCGCAGAAAGACGGCGTTGACTCTCTCGGTCGCAACGAGGCGGTAGCCTTTGCGGCGCCCCAGATGAGCAAACGCCGCGAGTGATGCGCCGCGATAGCTTCTCGTGACCGTCGTACCAACCTTGAAATCGGCGTCGTAGGGAACGGTTACGGCGCGCTCGGGACCGAACAACCAGTTGTATTCGAGGACGACGACACGCGGCGAGCAGACGGTAATCGCCTCCCATACCCAGTAGTCGTTGCCATCGATGTCGAGACTCAGGAGATCCAGCTCCCCAGTGAATCCATGGACCGTCAGCAGGCGATCCACGTCCTCCCGTGTGACGCGATGCTTGACGATCGTGACCGCATGCCCCGCATACCGCACACTAACCGAGGCGATCTTGGCGCGATTGGCATCCACCATGAGACCGGTCCATCCGCATTCCTGCACCAGGAACCCGGAGTTGCCGCCATTGCTGCCACACCCAATCTCGACGCAGCGCCGGTTCGTCGTGCCGATCCGCTTGAACAGCGCAAGCAGCAGTCCGTCTTCTTCGTTCTGCGACCGAATACGGAAACGCTGCGACAGCACGTCGTAGGGAGGCGGAAGCTCCACCCCATCCAGATAGAGCTTGCGCACGATGGCCGGCAGCATCTTGATATTCGGCTTCAGGTCGGCAATCGCTTCTTCGAGTCTCGTCAGCCGGTGGGAGATCTCTTTGAGCTGCTCCTCGATTCGGACATCGCCTTCGCCTGTGGCCTCTTTGGCCACACGTCGCAGACGTTTGATCAGCGTCACGGCATTACCTTTTGGTAACGGGGTCGGGAGTCAACCCCATAATTGCCGCCTCCACCAGATGCGCGTCGTGGCGATCGAGGGCGAAGAACCCGCCGGGAAGCAAGCGATCGAAGACGCGGTTCGCCAGGTCCAGATGATGCGACTCGAAACCATTCCGGCGCGAAAAGAATGACAACGACGAGACGCCGTAGAACGGCGCCAGGTACGAGAACCCGCCATACGTCCCAATAAAGCCTTTCGCGCCGGCGATGAGACGCGTCTGCAGCTCGAGATTCTTTTGCGGGACGGCGTGCGAATCAACGACGAACAGACCCGAGTTCGTGCGCGCTTCGAAATCGCTATGCTCGTCGAGCTGCACCGATGTGCTGAGCAGTGCGACGGGCGCTCGGCGGCCGATGCAGCGAAGCGTCTCTGCGACAAACGCGCGATTATTCTGTGTGTCCGGAAACGCCTTGCTGAAGTAGAACTTCGCGACGACGTAGTTCGCCGGCAGGCCAGGAGGCAGCTCGGTGTCCGGCAGCGTAGTGAGGCGGCGAAAGACAGAAAACGATTCGACCAGATCCAACGCTGCCTGCTTCCGCCACAGCGCTGCGAACAGTCGAAACATCGCAGACGGATGAACGACTGGCCCGTCCGTGAGCCGAAACCGCTCCCTGACTTTGCGGAGCACCTCGCGGTCGAACGGGCGACGCGCGTCGTATTGCTTCTTCTTGCCGACGGTCTGCGCTCGAAACTCCTCAGGCGACATCAGGTCGAGGATGTCCACGTAACGCGAGGTCAGGTGTTGATACCAGGGCGCCGTCCCGCCCCTCGAGACCACCACCATTCGACGTCCGCCAGGGCCCTGCTCTGCCAGCCAGCCAAGGAAAGGAATCCAATAGAGAAGCTCGAACCCGACTTCACCCGTCCATGGTCCGACGAGGACATCGGCGTCGGCGCGGACAGCCGCGAGTGCACGTTCCAGCGCCTCCTGCTGGGAGACGGTGCGTGATGCATCTTGCAACGGCGGGTCTGAAGACCCGCCGCTACGGATCTCGTGCGCCTCATGCCTGGCGTGCGCTTCGTGCGGAGCGTGAGCCTCATGCGAAGCATGAGCCTCATGCGACGCATGAGCCTCATCGTCGCCACCGAGCCAGCGCTGGAGAAACGCCCGCACGCTGCTCATCCCTTGAGAATGGCTTCCGTCCGATCCATCGCGCGTGTCAACTGGCCGCGCTCGCCAAACGCGAGTCCGAGCACGTCGATGTCGCTCGTGTCGAGGACCACGTACGACCCGCGTTTGAAGCCGCCGAAGACGCGACGAGCCAGCTCGAGATGCTGTACGGAGAACTTCTCGCGGTGCGAGAAGAACGCCAGCGACGTGACACCGTACATTGGAGCCAGATACGACAGGCCGCCGTAGGTCCCGACGAACGCACGCGCCCGGCTGATGACCTTCGTCTGGATCTCGAGATTGTTTCGCGGCGTCATCAGATGGTCGACGCTGTGAATCCGAGGGTTCTTGCCGATCGCCATCTCCCAGTGGTCGTCGATGTGCAAATCGGGATTGAGCAGCACGACGTCGCCGGCTTCGGTCAGCGTCTGGAGTAGCCGCGTCACGAAGAGCTTGTTCTCCTCCGTGTCCGGGAACGACTCGTTGAAGTAAAACCGCACGGCGGTATAGTCCCGTGGCAGCTCATTCGCAACGTCTGTCGTGTCCAGCGCCGGGAGACGTTCAAACGAGGCAAACGTTTCGACCAGGCTGATCGACATCTGCTGCTTCCAGTACGGATAGAAGAGCCGATACATGTACATCGGGTGCAGCAGGTCGACTTGCTTTGCCCCGAGGTGCTGATAGGCGACCTTGAGAATCTCTCGATCGAACTCGGTCAGCACGAGGTGCTTCTGCTTGTTCTCGCGTAATCGATCGGCGTTCTTGGTCCTGAACTGCTCGGGCGTGTAGAAGTCGAACAGGTCGATGTAGTTCGGCGTGATGTTCTTGTACCAGATGCCGGCGCCGCCTCTCGAGATCACGACCATGCGCTCGGGATCGAACGGGCGGTAGGTCTTGACCCAGTTGAGAAATGGAATCCAGTACAGCAACTCGAAGCCGACTTCACTGAGCCATGGACCAACGACGATGTGCTTCGGGCTGTTGGCCATCCGCTGGAGGATCTTCGGGATCGCCGTCATCTCCTGCGTGGGAATGTCGCCCGTCATCATCTGCGGCAGCACGCGCGGCACGATGTAGCGGCGCGCGAACTTCTTCGCCGGCCCCCACCTGAAGAAGTGCGCCGGAATCGCCACCAATCGCTTGAGGAAGAAATCGCTCACCGTGAGCGGCCGCAACTGCCGCTCGCGTTTCCGTGTGAGTCGCGCGAAGTAACGCACGATTTTCATCGCGGTGCCGATCGGATACAACGCGAGCCGAATCGCAAGCAGGCCGATCGATGGACGTTCGGGTGCCAGCTTCGGCAGGCGGCCAAGCTCTTCGATCGCATCGGCCAGGATGGGCGTCGCTGGGCGATCGAGGCCGTGCGGTCGCACGAACCCTTCAACGAAGCCGCGCAGCTTGCGATCGTCTTCCTCAGTGCGGTCTACGGCGCGCACCAGCGACTGCACGTGCTCGTCCAGTGAGTCAGCCATGTGGAGCAAGCCGCCGTTTTCGTTCAGCAGGTAGTGGAAGTGGAGTGTGCCTTCCTGCGTCCCGGCGTACTCCGGCACGCGAACGGAGAACACCGGACGCCCGACGATCCCCGACTCAATCTGCGCGCTGGTGTTGATACCGACGGCCGCGACGGAGTGGTACATCGAGTCGAAGTAGTCGTTCTTGGAACCCTGGTCCACGGGGTTCGCGCCGCCACGCGGCCAGAGGACAACGTTGTGGAGCTCGGAGAAATCGAAGCGCTGCCACGGCTGCAGGTTCTCGGGATGGGGACGGATCAGGATCCCGGCCTCGCGGACGCGCGGGTCAGGCGCCTGTCGCACCGCACGGACCCACTTGTCGATGAACTCGGATTCATCGGGCGCGATGAACTGCGACGAGCAGAGATACAGGAAGAACGGCTTGTCGGCCGGCAAGCCAACTTTTCGGCAGAACTCCTCTCGCGTGGTGCTGGGCCTGCGCGCGAACCACTGGTCGTAGACCGGCGCACCGGTGGCGATCGCCTGCTCCGGGCGCACTCCGTGCATCGTGATCGCTTCGCGCCTCTGCGTCTCGTTCCAGACGAAGACGCGATCGGGGATGATCCGGATGAGCCCCTTGTTCGTCAGGTTGTCCCAACTGTGCACGCACAGACCGCTGCGCACACCGAGCGCTTTCGAGGCCTTGATGTACTCGACTTGATCCGAACCGATATCGACGAGCGGTGTGACCAGCACCATGTCGGGCCTCTGGCCCGCGATGAGATCGGCAATCCACTTATCTGTGGGAATCGCTCGCTCGATGACGTTGAGCGCGCCTGACACGAGGCCGAGCCCCGTCCGCGTTCGTACCAACGGCAAGGCCAGCACCCAGCGTAGGATGCCAGGCACGCGTTCGGCGGCGCGCTGTCGCAACGCGTGGGCGTCCTTGTACTCGGGCGTGCCGTAGCGCACGTAATCGGACGCCGATCTCACCCCACGCGCCAGCCCGAGCCAGAACCGCCACGGCGTCTTCTTGCCAAGCTCGCTGTAGGTGACGTTCGCGTGGTCGTTGGACAACTCCCACAGCAGGCGGCCGTCACCCAGTTTGTCCTGCATCATGAAGACGAGATGGACCTGATGACCGCGCTGTGCCAGCTCGTGGATCGTCGACGCATAGTTTCGGAGCGCGCCGGAATGGCGCATGGAGAAGAGAATCTTCATGTCACAACTTGTCTATCGACGATGCTTCCTCGCGGTTGAAGAACCAGATGCCCGAGATCAGGGTCAGCCCGATCATGGCGAACGAAATCGTCATCGACGTGGGATGCAGGTGCCCATAACCGAGCGTGCCCCACTTGAACATTTCGACGATGCTCGCCATCGGGTTTAGCCCGATCAGCCACCGCCACTGTTCGGGGATGATCGTGAGGGGGTAGATGATCGGCGTGAAATACATCCAGAACGGCATGAAGTAGCGGATCCCTTGACGAACGTCGGGATAGCGCGCCTGCAAAACCGACGTCCACAAACCCACTGACACGGTGAAGACCAGCGTCAGCAGAATCGCGGCGACGGCTGCCAGCAGCTCCGGCCGCAGCGTGATATACCAGAGGCCTTCATATCGCCGGTAGTAAATCACCGTGAAGAAAATCACGATCAGCAGGATGGCCAGGTAGAGAAGGCCTGGAGCCACGGCCGACAACGGGAGAATCAGGCGCGGAAAATAGACCTTGGTGATGAGCTTCCGATTTCGTTCGAGGCTGCGCGTCACAACCAGCAGCGATCGCTCGAACAGAATCCAGGTCGTCATGCCGCACGAGAAGAACAGGAAGTAGGGCGGGCCATCCGACGCGATTCCGAGGACACCGCCGAAGATGAGGGCACTGATGCCCACCGGAGCGGTGACGCGTATCACCAGCCATATCCATCCCAGCTTCGTCCGCCGATACATGGCCTTCAACGCGTCGGCGGCGAAGTACCACCAGAGATACCGGTAACGCCACAACTCGCGTAACTTGTCGATAACGCCGTCGCGGCGTGGCTCGATCAGCCACAACGACTCACCGCTCACATTAATCGCGGATAGCGGTTCAGGCGCGGACGACATCGGCCTTCTTCTCCAGGCTCCATTCCAGCGTGGGGTCGATCACACCCATGCGGTGCTTGCCGGCGGAGGCATCTTTCGCATCCGCCCCGTAGACCATGAACGTCAAGGCGCGATTGACCACGAGCGCGTGCTCTTCCCGCTCCGCACGGGTCAATGTCACGCCGACGTTTATGGTGTAGTTGGTCTCGGACAGCAGCGACGCCGGGATCTTCACGAGCGCCTCATAGACCATTTCCGGGATCACCCAGATCAGATCGGGTTGCGCCGAGCGCAGCACGAGCACGCCCTTGCAGAACAAGTCCACGCCACAACGCGCCTGGGTCTTGGCGCGGTAGGTTCGGAAGCGGATTCGAACGTAGACGTCCTCCCATTTCGGCGGCGAACCGATCTCCCGCCCGTCCGCCGACAACAGCTTTACGTCGACGATCTCGCCGTAACGTCCGGCGTGACTGCTGCCCTTCGCCTCCGGTTTCTCGCCAGACGTCAGCATCTCCCAGGCCGCGTTCTGGTACTCGGTCACCACGTCCTCTGGCTCACCCGACCGGTGCAGTTGCCCGTCCTTGATCCAGATCACGCGGTTGCAGATGCGCGAGACCGCCTCCATGTCATGCGAGACGAACAGCACTGTAAGCCCGGTCTCACGCGCGAGGTCGCGGACTTTCTGCAGGCAACGCTCCTGGAACTCGAGGTCGCCAACCGCCAGGATCTCGTCGGCCAGCAGAATGGACGGCTGCATGTTGATCGCGACCGAGAATGCGAGCCGCAGGTACATCCCGCTCGAGAAGTACATCACCGGGGTATCAACGAAGTTCTGGATATCGGCGAAGTCGACGATGTCACTGAAGCGTTCGGCGGCGATGGACCGTGGAATGCCGTTGATGGCGGCGTTCATGAAGATGTTTTCCCGTGCCGTCGCCTCATCGTCGAAGCCGGCGCCAAGTTCGAGCAGCGATACCACGCGGCCGTGACCCCGGATTCGGCCCGCCGTCGGCGCGATCACTTTGGAAATGACCTTCAGGAGCGTGGTCTTCCCGGCCCCGTTGCCCCCGATAACCCCCAGGACGGTCCCACGCTCCACCTCGAAGGACACGTCGCGAAGCGCCCAGACTTCCTGTGCCCCCAGCAGTTCGCGGGCAAGAGGAATCGAAAAGAAGGACCGTAGCCGCTCGAGACGGGTCTCGGTGCGCTGAGACTTCAGCGGCCGCGGCACGAGGTACCGCTTGCTTATGCCCTCGACGACAAGGCTATGCATTGCAGAGAGTTGAAGCAGAGCTTCGCTCTGTCAGTCACACCTCGGAGCGTGCAACTGCGATTGGACGACCCACCAATGACTCAGCCGCGCAGAGCGGACCTCACGACCACCTTCCCACTCAACTCCGAAGGGGCTTTCGGTGTTTGGACCACACTACCGCCTTGGCAGGATGCTGCCGGACGACGGTCGGAGGAGGAGGCAGGTAGGTGAGGATTTCGCACCGCTAGTCAGTCAGCCCCCACGCTGCGTCACATCGCCTGGAGGCCCACTGGACGCGTACAAACGCTGCGTAGTGTACAGCATACGGAAATACTGGAGCAAGCTGCGCACGTGCGAATGCGCGATCAATTTATCGGACGTGTGACGCGCACAACAGCCGATCAAAACGGCCACCCCTAATTCGGTGGACGCCCGAACGCGGCAGTGGTCGACGCCGGTTCCGAGGCGGGCATGTCGTCGGTCTGGATGAACAGCGTGGTATGAGGCGTCCGGTCTTCATCGGCGGGCGCCTCGACCGTGTAGTAGTAGAGCGCAAGCGACTTCCGTGACCGGTCATCCGGGCATTCCAGCGGATGCGGATGCCCGTGATAGCTGAAATTGGACGTGTCGAAGATGACGGCCCGGTTGAAGATCGGCGCGATACGTTGCACGCAGCGTTTTCCCGTCCGATCCCACAGCTCCAGATGACCGCCCCATTCCTCCGCCCAGTTCTCGTTCAGGTAGATCAGGAGGTTCAACCGTCTGAAGAGGTTCAGTCGCTTGTAGAAGTTGAAGTCGGCATGCACGCCGAGTGCCCCGCCGCGACGAATTTCGTGCAACCCTCCGCCACGTAGATGCGGATCGGGGATGAGGCCAGCGATTCCCGTCAGCTTCTCCAGGAACGCCATGAAGGGCGCCGCATTCAGTTGGCTCAGCACCGAGCGCGTGGTGGGCCCGAATCGCTGGAAGTCCTCGGTCGAATACTTCCGCTCGGTCGCGCGCTCAGTGTGGTGCCAGGGCGTACGATCCATCGCCTCGAATTCGGCAACCACCTCCCGGAGGAGCGCCGGGTCCAGAAGTTCCTCGATGACGATGTGGGGGAAGGGTTCGGCCAATCGATAGGCTTCGGTGTGTGCCCGCAGGATGTCTTTCAGCTTTCCGTGCGCCAGGATGTGCGCGCTGAGCTGCCGGGCGCGATCGCGCTCATCGCGCGTCCGCCTCAGTTCGTCCTTGGTGGCGGCTAGACGCTCCTGGCTCAGCCGAAGCGCCTCGTACGTACGGAACACCGGCAGACGGCGACACCACGCGGGTAGCATACAGGGCGGATTGTACCCTGCGAGGACACCGGGTGTGATTTCCACATGGGTGGGAGGAAATCACACCCGGTGTCTTTTTCACGCTATCTCGACCAGTGAGAGACCGGCCTTTTCGACGTAGCGGAAGACGTCTTCCCCCTGCAGCATCATGACGTCGTACTTCTCCAGCAGGTGGAATGCACGCTGCGGGTCGCACGCCGGAATGTGCGGCGCCAGATCGTTGCGCACGAAGAAAGCGTTGACCCCCGTCGGCTCGACGGCCACGAGCCGGTATCCCTTTCGAGCGCTGAGACGGGCGAGCGCCGTCAGCGAAGCGCCGTAATACATCGTGTGATGACGATGCCTGTCGAACTTCGCGTCATAGGGAACCGTCACCGATCGCTTCGCGCCGAACATCGAGTTGTATTCCAGGATGACGATCCGCGGGGCACACGCCGTGATCGCTTCCCAGATCCAGTAGTCGTTTCCGTCGAGATCGAGGCTGAAGAGGTCGGGTTCGCCGGCGCCGCCGTTGGAGGTGATCAGCTCGTTGACGTTTTCGCGCGTCACCCACGCCGTGACCGCTTTGACCGTCGGAAAGCGCCGGCCCACCTGGGCCATGTGATCCGCGTGGCCGTCAATCATCAGCCCTGGCCATCCGCACTCACGCGCAAGGAATCCCGAGTTGCCGCCGCTCAAGCCGGAGCCGATTTCGACGAAGCGACGTTCGGTGACGCCCACCTCGCTCAGAAGGGCAAGCGTCAGTCCATCCTCCTGGTTCTGTGAGCTGATTCGGAAGCGTCGCGCGGTCAACCGCTCGGGATACGGCAGCGTGTCGGGATCGAGATAGCGCTCCCGGACGAGTGCCTGCACCGCGGGCTCGAGATGTCGCGTGCGCTGCCAGATCTTCTCGACCGCGGCCAGTTGACGTTCGATTCGCGTCAGTCGGCGATTGACGTCGGCAAGTGACTGCTCGGTCGCTGAGGTGCCTAACGCGGCACCTACTTTTCGCAACAGCGATCGAATCGGATTGCCCGAGGTCTTGCCCTGCCGCTCATTCATTAATGCGTCACCGTTTCCCTGTGAAAAATCGTGAAGGGGTCTGACCCTTCACAACAGAGTTCGCAGCAGATCGGCCATCTGAGTGTGGACAACCGAGACGGGAACGCCCATCGCCTGCCCGAGTCTCCAACTGACATCGAGGTGCGCCGGGACCAACTCGGATTCGGTTGAATAGAACGAAATCGATGGCACACCGTAAAACGGACCGACGTATGCGAGTCCGCCATACGTGCCGACGAACGCGCGCGCGTGACTGATGATCTCGGTTTGAATTTCGAGGTTCTGTTCCAACATCATCAGGCGATCGACTCGATAGACGCCGGACCCCGGCGCGTCGAAATCCTCATGCTCATCGGGCCTGAGGCCGGTGTTCAGGAGCACGACCGGAACGTCGCGGCTGATCGATCGGATCGTGTCCATCGCAAACCGACGATTCTCTGCCGTGTCCGGAAACGATGGGCGGAAATAGAACCGCACCGCCACGAACTCCTTGGGCAGATCCTTCAGCGCCGCGCTGCGGTCAACGGGCATGAGCCGACGGTACTCAGTGTGGTACTTCAGCAAGCCCATACCGGCCTTTTCAAACCAGCAAAAACGAAGCAGCTTGTACATCAGCGACGGATGCAGCAGTTCGACATGCTCGAGCCGCGCGTGTTCCTTCGCGCGATCGACGATCTCGCGATCCATCTGCTCGATGCGGTACTGCTTCTGATGGCCCGCCTTGTCCCACCGCGCTTCGTTGGCCTCGCGATATTCCTGGAGCGAGAACAGGCTGAAGACGTCCAGGTATTCGCGCGTCAGGTGACGATACCAGGGCGCGGCGCCGCCTCGTGATACGACGACGAGCCGTCGACGATCGAGCTCGTAACTGCGAAGTGCCCAGTTGAGAAACGGAATCCAGTACAGCAACTCGAAACCGACTTCCCCGACCCAGGGCCCGATCAGAAGCGGTGCATCGGTGCGTTGAAGCCGTTCCAGCTCGCGCTTGAGTCCCTCGGCGGTCGACGCGGATGGGATCTGATTGAGTTCTTCTTTGAGGAGAGCCGGGATCACGCGCGTTCGCACGACCGGAATCGCGCGAAGCATCCTGAGCGAGAGTAAACCGGGACGTCGAATCGCCTGGAACCCGGCATCGAGCGCCCGCCTGCGAATCTGTGCGCGTCGCTTGCTCAAGGCCTCGGGACCCCGAGGTATTCGTTCAGATGCGCCATCACCCAGCTCTTCACGCCGCGCGCCCGCGCGCGGCCTTGCCTTCGAAGCGAATTGAGTACCAGCCGGCCGCGTTGCCGGAGCGCCCCCAGCCATTCGGCCACGTGGCCGACGGCGCCACGCACGCTCTGCCGGGCATGCACGTAAGTTGCACATCCGAAGTAAAGCAGCGCGACACCGATGCCCGCCGCACGCGATACCTCTGGCACGCCGTCACCGCGGACACTGAAGGTCCAGAACAGGCACGCCGTGTGACTCAACCACCACGGCACGTACGCATACAACGGGCGGCCCGACGGAAAGAAGCTGGCTCGTTGGCGTTCGAGACTGAAGACGCGGCCGTACCAGCGACGAAACCAGAGTACCTGTGGAACCTGCTTGAACTGGCCGTAGAGCGACAACTCGGCAAACAGCAGCCGGTCCGGTATCACTACTTTCCGATACACCCCAGCCCGTTGCAATACGCCGATTCGATACAGACCGTACACCATGTTGCCCGCTCGCATGTGCCGGATCCCGAGACGCAGGCGAGCCCATCGATTCGTCAGCCCGAATGTATCGAATCTCCAGGGCAGACGTTTGAGCACCTCGCCGCTGCATCCAATGCGCCGGTTCAATGGATACGCGAGGGCGACATCGGGGTTGGCGTCGAGCGCATCGACCAACTCCTGCAACCAGCGCGGATGCCAGAGATCGTGATCGCTGACCCACGCGAAATACTCGGCATCCGGATGGCGATCGCGCGCAAGGGCCAGCGCTTTCCGTGAATTGTCAATCAACCCGAGCCTGACCTCGTTCTGGCAGAACCACACTCGCGGATCGAGCGCTTCGTACTCTCGCGCGATCTGCGGCGTCTCGTCGGTCGACCGGTCGTCGACCAGCACCAGCGCGAAGTCGGTAAAGGTCTGGTTGAGGATGGATTCAATCGCCTCTCCGAAATGGGCCGCGTGGTTGAACAGTGGCGAACCGAGGATAACGCGGGGCATCAGGGAGGGTTTCTCACGTTCGGGGCTGTCGATCAGGTAAGGCAAATCATACTTCGACGGATCGCCGTGCTTCGGTATGCTTGTAGACCGTGAACGACGCGGCACGCTACCAGACGCCTCCAGGCGCCGCGCCCCCAAGAGGCTTGGCCGGCCGCGCGTTTGGACTTGCAATCCGACGCGTCAAAGGGGCAAAGAAGCAGGCCCTCAGAGGCGTGAAGCGTGCGCAGTACCTGTTTCGACGATTCAAGACGGCGGAAAAGAGCCTGTACTTTCGGCTTCGCGACTCGGACACCGGCAGGGTCCTGCTGCGGGCCGCCAACATGGCCCGATCCCCCCGCGAGATTCGTCACCGCACGCGAGTTGCCGCGCCCTACCTCGCACAACTCGACTCGTCGACTCAGCCTTTCATCGACCCGCGTACCGGCTATAGCCTGCTCTCGTTGAACACGAAGAGCGAGCTCGGTCACGTGTTGCCGACGTGCCGGCAGCTATTCGAATTCAAGAAAGAGGACATCGGCGAACGTTTGTCGGGGATCGAAAACTGGAGCGCGGAGCGGCGCGAGAAATTCCTCGCCCGGAAACGGTCGTTCCTTCGCTATCTGCTCGACGATGAAGACCTGCTCCAGCATCCGGAGATCGTCGACTTTGCCTTGAGCGACCGCTTACTGGGTGCGGCCACGCGGTATCTCGGGATGGTGCCGTACCTGTCGCGCGTCGATCTCATGTACTCGCTGCCGCGCGGCTCGGGCGACAACATCGCGAGCCAGTTGTTTCATCTGGACCACGAGGGCGTCACGCAGGTCAAAGCCTTCGTTCACCTTTTCGACGTCGGCGATCGAGAGGGACCCTTCACCTTCATTCCCGCCGACGCGACCATGCGCATCGTCAACGACATCCGGCGCCTTCGGAAGCGGAGGGGTTCACACCACGACGTCGAGTTGAGGCGCTATTCGGACGAAGAGATTGCCGCCGTCGACGGCACGAAGGACATCGTCACGGTGAAGGGGCCGACGGGCACAGGGGTGGCGGTCGATACGTCGCGCTGCCTGCACTTGGGAAGTCGCGTCGATGAAGGCGCGTTCCGGTTGTGCCTCTACCTTCAATACTGCACGACGCACGAATTGACCAACGTGTATGACGTCGCGCGATTCACAAACGATCCGGTGCGGCACCTCGCTGTGAAGCACAGTACCGAGCCCGGCCGCGCACGCGCCACCGACTACACCCACCAAATCATGGGTGGGTAGTGAATTGGGGTCAGACCCCTTGACACGGATCGACTCAAGGGGTCTGACCCCACATCTAGTCCTCAATCTCTAATCGGTCCCGATCGATTCTCGCTGTGTCCTCGACGACCGGACTCATGACGATCGCGCGGACTCGATCTCGCGACGGCTGGCGCAGGCGATAGGTCCACGTCCGTCCGCTGGGGTCCCGATCGACGCGTGTCGCCTCACTCAGGCCGAGCTCAGCCTCGATGCGCGCGCGCGCCCCATCGTCTACTTCGGGCTTCCACCGGATGTCGAACGGCGACGAAGGAGGCCGGGCGACGTTGTCGGCGACGGCGTCCGGCGGGCGCGTCGCCACGTCGGTTCCCGGCCTGAACCGGCGTTCGAACAGGGCGTAGGTCCATGACGGATCGCGGCGCGGGTCGACGGGAGTCGATTGGAGCGCCGCCGATCGCAGCGTCTGCAGCAGCTCCGTCTGCGATTGTGTCGTGCCGCCGAGTTCGGCGTATCTGTCGGTCCATTCGAGGTGAAAATCCCAGGCGGAGTCGCGAAGCTGGAAAAAGGTCTCGGCACTGCGGACGATCCACGCCACCCCAATCATGGCGATCGCTCCGTATGCGAGACGTCGCTGCCACTCCGGTCGCCCACGATCGTCGTCTTCGAGCAATCGCGCGACCATCACGTAGAGGAGCATGGCGTACCCCACGCCCGCAGACAACGCAATGCGGTCGCGCGTGTAGAGAAATCCAAGCGCGCTGCCAAAAACGATCAGCGTGACGCCAACCACGAGCAATAGACGATCTCGTGTCGACGTGGGCTTCGAGACGAACAGAGCGACAGCAATGAGGGCCGTCGTCAACAGCGACGACCCGACTTGAATCCACTGCCAGAGAGGCGTCTCGCCTCGGAGCAGTGACCCCACGAAGCGATAGACGCCTGCTCGCGGCTCGGAGGCCAGAACCGTCAGGAACGTCGCCACGACGTTGTACGACCAGAAGAGCCAGGGGGCGTGTTCGAAGATATTGCGCAGTGTCTCTGGGTTCACGTCCGAGAACCCGAGTCCTGAGCTCGTGTAAATGCCGAGCGAGTCGCCGACAGTGCCGAAGCCAAGCCGGATCACGAGATATACGGCAACGCCAGCCGCCGCGCTCAGCACGCCGCGCAGCCCAACGCCTGGAGCTTCGACCCACCACAGGATCGCGACGAGCGGCGCGATGATGAGGCCCGATTCGAGCAGCAGCAGCGCCACGACCGTCAACGGAAAACAAATCCAGTCCCGCGGGCGCGTCCGTGGATCGAGGGCAAGAGCCGCTGCCAGCAGCAGGAGAACCAGCCCACCCGAGTGATGATTCAACGGCCAGAAACCAAACAGTATTCGTGTGCTGTGCAGGCCCACGATACAACTGAGCGCCACGCAGGCGGCGATGGCGCGCCGCACACTCATCGGCCGGAACAGCCAGATGAGCAGCGCGAGAGCTGCGGCGAACTGCAGCAGCACCAGTGCCTGATACAACCACAACCGCAGTCCAACGATCTGGTACGCCGCCTTCACACCGAGTGTGAACAGCGGCCGATACTCGACATCACGCGAGAACGCGTTGCGAATGGAGTCCTGCCAGCTCCAGGACGTGGCATCACGGAGAACGTTGACCACGTCGACATACGGCCACGGGATGGTGAAGAAGGCGAGACCGCAGACGATGATCCAGACCAACGCCCACGCCGTCGGCAGCCAGTGCACTCGTGCAGACGTCATGAAGGATTCGGAATAGTACTATGGCGTCCACCTCGTGAAACCGTCTGCTCCCGGCGTACAGCCCCTTGCCACCATCGATCGAATCGTGACGGTGATGGTCGCCGCCGTCACATTTGTGCTGCGATGGCTGACGCTCGATTTCGACAACGACTACTTCATGCACATGGCGTGGGCGGCCGACATGCTGCGCGGCCAGTGGCCCGTGCGCGATTTCGTGGAGCCAGGCTTTCCGCTTCAGACGTTCCTGGCTTATGCGGGGCTGCGCTACGGCGGCTATCAACTCTCCTGGGAAGGTTTCATTGCGGGCGCGTTCATCTCAATCAGTGTCGCGCTGGCCTACATCCTTTGTCGTCGCATGGGAGTGCCGCGATGGCTTTCGGTGGTCGCGGCGGTGATCGCCTTCGCGACCTTTCCGCGGTTGTATACGTACCCGAAGGCGTTTGTGTATCCCGCCGCGATGTGGGCGCTCCTCTGTTATCAAAGCCACCCGAGTCCCCGATCGCTTTTCCTCGTCGTACTCGGGACTGCCGTGGCCTTTCTCTTCCGCCACGATCATGCCGCGTGGATCGTGCCATCCACGCTTCTCGGCCTGGCTTTTTGCCACTGGCGAAATCCGCGATTTCTGGCAAGGACGATCGGCTCCTATGGGATCGCGAGCCTGGTGATGGTCTCACCGTGGCTCATCTGGGTCGCGCTTTCGGGGCATGCAGGTCAGTATTTGAGCTTCCTGGTGGAACGGGGTGAAGGCCTCACGGATCGGGCCCGACTGCCACTTCAGATCTTCGAGTTCGATAACACGGCTCCGATTGTCACGTTTGCTCCGGTTGAATACCCGGTCATCGGCATTCGATGGGCCGCAGCCGTACCCGACGAGCAACGCCGAGCGCTGGAGGCACGATATCGTCTGCTGGCGCTGCCCGACGATCCGGATCGATATCGGTTGACGAATCTCGACTCAGACAACGTCAGGGCGCTCCTGAGCGACCCGGCCGTCGAGGACACGAGCGGCATCGACAGGCGATCGATGCGCACCCCCGACGGCGCGTTTCCGTGGCTGTATCTCCAACTGCAACGATACATGCCGCTCATCCGGCTGCGCGTGTTGCCTGGATTTGTGAAGCCTGTCAACGCCGAACCGTGGCTCACCGATGTGACTTTTTTTATCCCGTGGTTCGTCCTCGTCGTCGAACTTATCGGGCGCGCGCGCCCCCTGGTCGCCCAGCGACACGATAGCGACAGCCGCGCCACTGCTCTCATCGTTCCGACGGCGGCGCTGTCGATCATCACGTATCAAACGCTCGTTCGCGCATCTCCAGACTCCCGACTAGGCGACATCGTGGCATTGACCGCCTTCCTCCTCGCGTGGAGCGTATGGCGTCTGTGGACACTGGGCGGGATGGCGAAGCTCGTCGCACGACCGTTGACGGTCGTCGTCCTCCTGCTCACGCTTGCGAGCGCTGTCACTTACGGGCGCGTCATCACGCGCGTCGGCGGCGTCGGCGTTGATGGGCCCATCAACTTCGCAAGACGCTTGTCGGGCGTGGGCGCGTTGTACGCGACCAGGCCGCTCGACCTCTACGCACCACCGGGGGCGACCGGACTTGCAGGGGTATCGCGATGGCTCAACGAATGCACAGACGAAAACGCCAGGGTGGCCCTGATCGGATTCGAGCCGCAGGTTTTTTTCATCTCCGAGCGCAGTTTCGCGGGCGGCCTGGCGTTTTACGATCTCGGCTGGAACAGCTCTGACGAGGATCAGGCGCTGGTCATCGAGCGCTGGTCCCGACAGCAGGTCCCGGTCGTTCTCGCCATGGAATCCGAGTGGGGATCGTTCTCACGTGACTACCCCGCGATTCGTCGTTGGATCGATGTGCATTACGAGATGGTGCAGCAGTCAGCGTTCGAGGGCGCCAAGCCGCTGACGGTGCTCACAGGCCGAACGCTTGCGTCCGTGCGAGAGCATCAGTCGACGGGTCTTCCTTGTTTTCGTTGACCACGCTCCCACCGGAGGTGATCTAGCGTCGTCCACGTCCCGTCAGACGGGCACGCCGAAACCGTCGGAGCCGCGGGCAAGCTGACGCGCGGGATTCCCGACCCACACGCCCCCAGGTGTCTGGATGCTCTTCGTGACGACGGCGCCCATTCCGATGACGCTGTCGTCGGCAATGGAAAGACGATCGCCGATGCTGCTGTTGGCGCCGATGAAGCAGCGCTCGCCAATGCTCGTGAGCCCGTTGATGACGGCGCCCGATGCGATGAAACAGTCGTTGCCGATGACGCAGCGATGAGTGATCGTCGCGGCGGCCCACATCGTGACGTCGTGTCCGAGTTGCGCGTGATGCTGGATCACGCAGGACTCGGACACGAAGCAGTTCTCACCGATCACTGTGTTCGGCCAGACGAACGCTCGGGAGCTGACATACGATTCGCAGTGAAATCCCAGGTCCTTGACGATACCGAAGAGACGACGCCGTACCCGATTCAAAGAGTTGAACGAGACGGCGACGTACGCGCCGAATTCATCCGGCGGGTAGCGTTCGACCAGTCGCTCGAGTGGGACGATCGGAAGTCCGTACAGGTCGGATTCCGACAGATAGGCGCCCTCCACGGCGAAGGCCGCGATGGTATGCGGAGAGTCATGCGTGAAGTACTCGTACGCGATTTGGGCGGTCTCGCCGGCACCGACGATGATCAGGTTCCGACCCGCGTTTGACATCATGGCTCTTCGCCTCGAGGCGTCGTGTGCCCTCAGAGCGTCTTGGAATACGCAAGCTTCAGCGATGCCTCACAACCGAGGTTTCGCTTGAAGTGGATCAAGCCGTAGTTGGGCGCGCCGTCGTTGGTGGACGTGCCGATGTCCACCCAGCGTGCGCCCTCGGTGCGGGCATGCTCGTAGATCGTTTCCGCGAGCAGGATGATCGGGCTCACACCGGAGAATCCGGCCGAGTCTCCCCAGTAGAAGATGTACACTACGTCCCGATTCACCCTGATTGTGATGCTCGCGGCCGCCAGCTGCGTCTCGCGAAACACCCCAAAGCCATAGATGCGGTCGCCGAAGATCTCAGCCATCTCGCGGACGCGATCCCAGGTCATGGATAACGTGTAGCCTTTGCGACAGGTGTTATCGAGAATCAGCTGATAAGCGTCCGCTAACTCGGACAGAGACGTCAGCCTGCGCGCCTCGAACCCAAGCTCCCGTGCACGCGTCAGCCGCCTCCGGCCGTCGGCATCGACTCGCGCGCCGAACGGCCGCTCGTCCAGACGTATGGACTGATTGAGGCTGTGCGGTGTTGCCACATACCCGCGGTTATGGAGCGCCAGGAATATCAGATGCGAGAGCTCCGGCCCGTGTGCGAACGGCGGCGAGATGATCGTGACCTGTGTCGCCCCGCGGTCGCGCAGGACACGCTCTGTCTGATCTGCGAAGAATTCGACGAGCTCGAGGCATGGCGGCTCCTTGAAGTCGAAGCTCCCGAAAGTACCCAGCCGCGGACTGCGGAAAACACCGCGCGATTCCTCGGCAAACTGGATCGTCGCCACTACCTGGCTGGAGGCCGTCGCCACCAGCTGCAGGTGACACGCATTCGGTGTCCGGTGAATCTCGAAGAACTGCGCCGTGTTGAAGAGGTGAGTCCACGGGGCTGGAAGGAATTCGTTGACTCGAACCGAGTAGTTGTCCCTTCTCATCATCTCCGATCGACTATGAAGTGGAACGGTCGTGCCGGCTTATCGTAGTCGCACATCCGCGCGCCCGGCAATCTTGGAGACGGCTCGAATTATTCCTTCAGTTCGCCCACTCGCGACCACGGCGAGGGCTCTCGGACAAAACATGGCCATTTCTCCGGACCAAATCCGCGCAGTACCGACCGGTCAGGTTTTGTGAAGATGAGATACTCCTCCCCGTCCTCATGGAGCGTTGCCGCCAATCGATACGCCGTCTCCACGTAAGCGACCACACCGGGGTTCGACGCACGTGCGTAGGCGTTCAATGCCGAGCGGCGGGCCAAGACGATCGGCGGGTCGAAGTGCCTGACCCGTTCCGTCGCCAGCTGTTGCTCCCGCGCCAGGCCAGCCCACGCTGCGGCAAACGCCAGATGCCGCTGCGCCATCAGCCGATCACCGTAGTAGTAGATCTCGGGCTCGAACCACAGAACGACCAACCGTTCCGTTGCCGGGACGCAGTCACGCACGTATGCCGCCAGTCGCAGGCTGAATCGAGCCTGCCCGTCGACAAAGTACGCGAGCGGCGGCGACGACACGAGCTCATCGTACGCCGTGCGCCACGCTGCTTGCGCACGGCGGAGAGATCTCCAATCTCCGGCAAGGCCCGTCAGGCGCTCGCTGAATCGGCCGGCAGTTGCCACGCTGCTCGTCATCGCGACTACGAGTGCCAGCGTACTGATGGTGATCGCGATGCGAGGCAACCGACGCGACGCCGCGGCCGTCCGCCACAGCCACGCGATACAACAACCGTATGCCACTGCAGACAACACGACGGCATCGGGGCCACGAGCTGGAAACGGCATGCGCAACATCGCAAGATCGACGAGCAAGGCAAATACCCCAAAGGCGATCAGGTGCCGCGTCGTGATCCACGGCGACAAACACGACCTGATCCAGGGAGCCGCGACAATCAGAACAATCGGCAGCAGATAGAACAGAGCGACCGCGATTTCGCTCGCGCGGCCCTGCCGGTCGAGTGACGGCAGGAACCGCACTCGAAGCCAGGCGTGCTTGAACTTCCACTGCTGATCGACGGGCCAATTCGTGGAGGCGAGCGAACCGGTCCCGCGTTCGATGCCCGCCGTGTCCTCGACGATCGGCTCGTTGATGATGGCCCGAAGATCGGCGAGCGAGAACTCTGACAACCGCACGCGCTCTACCGACTCATCCGACTCGAGCGACGTGAGGCGATAGCGCGCGAGCACGTCGCGACGCTGGTCCACCGAACTCGCCCCAGCCCACCGAATGCCGATGACTGGGGCGTACTGTTCGGCGGGCTCGACCGTCCACAGGCTCCCCCACAGACGAAGAAGCGGCCATTCATGCGGGCCTTGCGATACGTGCTCGACCTGCGCAGCCGCCAACCCGGTCCGGGCGTACTCCAGCAGGCCCACCGCCCACTGCACGTACAACAGGAATGGTGTAAGCACCGCCACCATGGTTGCCGCGCCAATGGAGCAACGGGTTACGCCGAGCCGCTGAATACCATGAGCGGCGACGACGGCGAGAGCCAAACCCAGCGCGACGTATATCCCGTGATCGGGTCGCCAGTAGAACCCAATCGCTGCCCACACCCCGAACACCGCGATGCGCGCCGTGGATGGCTGTTGCACGTACTTCCACCAGAGCAAGGCTGCGATGGCGTAGACGATGCCCTTTGGATAGGAGTAACCACGCGCTCCGGCAGCGATCAGCAGGGGCGCGGCGAGCAGGGCCGCCCCCAGAGACTCCGTGAGCCGCAAAACGATTATGAAGGCGACGTAGGTACTGATCGCCCATGCGAGTGCAACGATAACTGCCTCGGACATGAGGCGGTCCCCACCGATTGACTGGGCTGCCGCGCTCAGTCCGTACTGCAGCACCCATCCCTGATCGAAGAAGTCTCGAACAGGCCAGTCGCCGGCCAACAACTGCTTGGCGAGCGTCATGTGCAGAAAGTTGTCGTTGTTGGCCGTCGTCATCAGGAATGCGTGCCAGACGGCGGCGAGCGACGCGAGTAGCAGGGCGATCGCTAGGCTGATCCAGCCGGCGCGACGGCCGGCTGTCGGCAACTCCGTTCTGTAGGGCTCCACTTCGTTCTTGTCAGGAACGCCTGGCGGCCGCTTCGACACGACTGCTGGCAAACTCCTCAACCGAATGCACGAGCGGCACGGGCCTGCCCTTGGTGTTTTCGAAGATCCGCCAGACATATCCGCCGACGATCCCCAGCGCCAGCAGCGTCGTTGAAAACGAGAACAGCACCGCCAGCATGAGCGGCGTGTAGCCTCTCACATCGATGGCGCCGAACGCCCATGCGACGAGTACCGCGAGGCTGACAACGAGCGCGCCGCCGATTCCTACGGCACCGGCAACAATCATCATCGTGATTGGCAGATCCGAGAACGCAAAGGCAGTGTCGAAGGCATAGCGGAACTTGCGCTTGAACGTCCAGCCGCTTTTGCCGCTAACCCGTCGCGTCCGCGGAAAGGTAATGAGCTCGCGGCGGAATCCCACCCAGAACAACAGTCCCACCAGAGCGCTGTTGGCCTCCGGGAGACCCACGAGCACGTCACGCACCCGCCGCGTACACGCAAAGGAATCGGCGCCGCCTTCGGGCATCTCAGGCTGAACGAAACGACGGTAGAGGCGCCAGAACGTCGTGGCGGCCATCTTCGAGAACCATGGGTCGTCGCGCGATTCGCGCTGAGCGATCACGATGTCGGCCCCGCGTTCGAGCGACGAGAAGAACTGGCTCACCGAAGAGACAGGTTGTTGTAAATCAGCGGCAAGCACCGCGACGAACTCGCCCTTTGCGTGCGTCATCCCGGCTCGAATTGCGGCGAACGATCCGAAATTGCGGCTGAGGGAAATCAATTGGGCGGAAAACGGCATCTCGCCGAGATGCAGCTTGAGCACCGCATAGGAGTTGTCGGGGCTGCCATCCACGACGAACACCATCTCGAATGGATGGGGGCCGCGCTCGTACAGCTCCGACAGCTGCCGCAGCAACTCCGGAAGGGTCGCTTCGTTTCGAAAGACGGGCACCACGACGGAACGCGTCAGCACGGTTTACCCAGCGTTTTCTCTCCTAGAAACACGGCAACCCGGTTACAGGATGCATACGGTCCGCTCGCCGGTCGCGGCGAACCAGGAGGCTATATCTTCCGCTACCGTTCCGCGCATCGTCAAAGTTCGTTGCGCCGAGGTTCTCGTAGTGCTCGTTGAGATACTGCATGACCAGCGGATAGCTCTGAGGAAACAGCTTGTCGCCGTTGAGCAGGATCACGACCGGCGCGGACTGCGAGGCGAGGATTTCCACGCTGCGAGCCTGAAAGCGCGGTTCCGACCAGTGCTGACCGAAGAACGTCCCGGCGCCTCCTGCGAAGCCGCGCTGCGCGAAGAAGTAGATGTCCGGCGCGTACCATCCGATGAGGACGCGATCATTCCGGCCAGTGCACTCGCGCAGGTACTTCACGATTCCCAACTGCTCGCCTTTCTGCAGCCGCTCGAGCAGTGGAGGTGAGTCTCTTAGGCCGTTGGCGACCGCGATCACGTGACGAGGGCGGAATACTTCCGCCGGCATTCGCACTTGCCATTCCGCGGACAGCGACGTGCTCCAGACCGTTGCCGCAAATCCTATTACCAACGCAGACTGGAGCAGTCGCCTGGTAAAACTCGGACGCATCTGCAACACGCGGTGAACCGTCCACGCCGCGAGAACCGCCGTCGGCGCGGCCATCCCGCCGAATCGGGCGCTGACTGGATCGCGCAGAATGAACGCGTTGAGCGCAAACGACAAGGCGACGACGCTCGCAATCGATGCGACCTCGACACGGGTCATCGAAGACTGCCGCAGGTTCGCGACGAGAATGATCCCGGCGACCAGTGGAAGGAACCTGAACACGCTGTAGAGCACCGCGTCGGCGTTGGTCACGTTCCAGGCACCGGGCAGTAATCGCACTCGCAGCAACGGCAGCGCCCGTTGTGCGCGAAGCCACAACGGTTCCGATGGCACCGTGAGCTGCGCCCGGTCGATGCCGTCGGTGTCTTCGACGAGCGGGTCTGAGAGCAGTCCTCGCAGGTGATCTTTTGACGAATCACTGATGCGGTAAGCCCACGTTCGTTCGGCGGCGGTCCCGCGGAGCTCTCCCTCCGAGAGGCCATGCCGCGATTCAGCGGCCACCCGCGCCGCATCGTCCGCCTGCGGTGCCCACCTCACGAGAATCGAGGCGCCGGCCGGTGGCGATTCGACGATGCTGGCGAGTGCCGGGATTGAAAGCCGGGGCCGAATCGACAATCGCGTCCGCGCGGTTTCACGTCTTCCGTATGCCAGCATCTGATCAACGGCATTGGCGACCCCGCCTTTGAACTGGACGAACACCAGGAACGGCAACACGAGACATCCGACGGCCATTCCGAGATAAGCCACTCGACGTGCAAGCGTCGTCCAGTCGCCGGCATGAAGAATCGCCATCGCGAGCACCGCGGCACCGCCAACGAAAATGCCCGTGTCATAGCGATACAGCGAGCCCGCGACAACACATGCCGCCAGCGCCCATATACGCGAGCGCAAGGGCTCTTCGACACAACGCCAGCACAGAAAGATCCCCAACGGGATGAAAAGCACCTTGTCGTAGTCGTAGGCGCGCGGAAACAACAGCAAAGCGAGTACGGCTGCAATGAACCCTGTAATGGACGACGAGGAGACTCGGCGAGCAAGCACGAAGACGAGGACGGTACCGGCAGCGATAAGGGCAGATGTCAACAGCGCCTCGCCGAGGAGATTGTCGCCAAATATCTGCTGCACAGCCGCCGAGCTGTACTCCGTCAGAAAGTAGCCCGGGTCGAGAAAGTCACGAAATGGCAAGTCCCCGAACCGCGCGATCTGTCGACCTGACGAGATGCGGTGGAAGTGGTCGTCGAGGAGGATGACGGTCGACAGCGAGAAGAAGAACGTGACGAGGCCCAGCGCCGCGCAAGTCAGTTGAAGCATGGCAGGGCAGTACGAGCGTCGATTCTCGCAGGAGAACGGTCCATACGAACGAGCACGAGGTAGTCGCCGTCGGTGCTCGGACTGTCGAAGTTGGTCCGGGCCGCTACGTTGTAGTGCTGGTCGATGTATTCAGTGAGGACGGGGTACTCTTCGCGGACTCTCTCATCACCTGCGAGAGCAAGGATGATCGGCACTGAGTCTGATTCCAGTGCCTGGCGACTTCGCGTCTCGAATCGTTGATCCGACCAGTGACCGCCAAAGGTGACCACCATGCCGGCCGCAAAGCCGCGACGCGCGAAGAAGTACAGCTCTGGAACGAACCACCGTGCCAATACCTTGTCCGTTGGACTCGTACAATCCCGCAGGTATCGCACCATCCTCGGAAACGCGCCTCCCGCGATGAGTTCAGGCCGCGGCGGTGATGCGCTCACTTGCCGGATGACACCTCGTGCATGCGCATTAGGACCGATTAATGCCGGGACGAAGCGCTCGGACCACGACGCAAGCCAGCCGAGACTGCACACGGCGAGCGCGAACGTCGTGAAGACGATGGCGCTCAAAGCAAGCCGCAGCCTCACTCGTTTCACTTGCCATGCGCGCGCGGCGACCCACGTCGCCAGAATTGCCGTTGGGCCGCCAATTCCGCCGATTCTGGCGCCGATTGGCTCCCTCAGCACAAACAAGTTCAAGGCCAGACAGACGGCGACGATGCCTCCCAATCGCGCGAGTTCCTGGGCGGTGTTCCATGGAGCTTGCCAGGCAATCGCCATGGCAATCACGGTGACGAAGGGCAAACCCCAGAAAAAGTAGTAGAGGAATGCCGTGGCGTTACCGGTGGTCCAGGCATCCGGAAAGACGCGCAACTGAAGCGGTGGAAATCGTTGTTCGGCATGAATCCACAAGGGTTCCTCGGTCAGCGATGGTCGAGCGTGCGTCACCGGCGATGACATCGACGCACGCCCAATGAAATCTCCGATGGAGAAGCGCGGTGCTCGACCGACCTCGGTCCTGGCCTTTTCTTTGACCGCGTAAGTCACGACCTGGTCGATCGCGTCACCAACGCCGCCGAAGCCGACGACAGGAAGGAGGACTGCCAGTCCGCAGAGAGCGACCGTCAACCCACAGACGGTGATGCGCTGCGCACACACTTTGGGCTCGCGCCAGTGCAACACCAGCATCGTGACCACGGCGGCAAGGCCGGTGTAGACACCGGTGTCGTACCGAAACAACGCGCCGATCGCAATGCCCGCGGCCAATTCCAGCGCTCGCCGTAGTCCAGGACGATCGACGTATCGCCAGCACAGGAAGATACCTAGCGGGTAGAACAACACCTTGTCGAAGTCGTAGGCTCGCGGCATCGCGAACAAGGTGAGAAGAGCGGCCACAAGCCCGCCCAGATAGGACCCAGAGATCCGCCGCGCGAGAGCAAATACGAGCGTGGCGCCGCTGGCGATGAACACAGTGTTCAACAGCATCTCGCCGAGCAGGTTGTCGCCGAACAGTAGCTGGAGGCCGGCGGAGCTGAGCTCCGTCATGAAGTAGCCCGGGTCAAAGAAGTCGTGAAACGGCAGCGCGCCGTAGCGCGCGATCTGCCTCGCGCGCGAGATCCTGTCGAAGTGATCGTTGATGATGCTGTAGGTCGAGATGGACACCGCAAGGGCGCCCAGCCAGAAGACAAGGATAGACGCGACGCGCGGCACCCTCATTCAACGTCGATGAGCTGCCGGCCGGACTCTTCGACCCACTTGAACACGTCTAATTGCTTCTCTCGGATCAACTGGTTGTATTTGTCCGGGATGCGATACACACGGGCCGGTTCGCAGGCTGGAATGTCGGGCCCGACGTCGTTGCGAAGAAAAAAAGCGTTGACGCCGGTCGGTTCGACCGCAACGAGGCGATAACCCTTGCTCGCGGAGAGTCGCGTCATCGCCGCAAGCGAGGCGCCGTAGTAACAGAATCGGTGATCGCGTCGACTGAATTTCGGATCGTAGGGGACTGTGACCGCTCGCTTGGCGCCGAACATCGAGTTGTATTCGAGCATGAGCACGCGTGGGCTGCAGACGGTGATGGCCTTCCACACCCAGTAATCGTTGCCATCGACGTCGACGCTCAGCAGATCGACCTCGCCCGCGTAGCCATGTTCCTCGAGCAATGCATTGACCGATTCGGGAGTGATCCACGCCGACACGGCGGTCGTACGTGGGAAACGCCGGCCCGCGTACTCCACTTTCCCTTTGTCGCCTTCGACCAGGAGGCCGCACCAGCCGAATTCTCCGGCGAGCATCGCCGCATTACCGCCCGAAGCGCCGCTTCCGAGCTCCACGAATCGCCTGTTGGTGACACCGACCTGCTCGAACAACGCGAGGAGAATACCGTCCTCCTGGTTCTGAGACGCGAGTCGAAAACGGCTGGCGGTGAGCCGCTCGGGATACGGAAGGCTGCGCGCATCGACGTACGCGGCCCTGACGAGGCCATCAACGCCGGCCTGCAGAAGACGGAGCTGACGGAACACTTCCTCGTGCTGTTCCCGCAGTGAAGTCAGATCTTTCTCAATGCGGTGGATCCGCTTGGCAATCGTCAGCGGCGACGTCGTCGGTTGTCGCCACTGTGCGAGACGTGCCCGCAGCCAGTCCATCATCGACTTAGTATCTCCTGAACGCGCGTCCGCGCGCCCTTATCGGCTGCGCGCCTTGACTGCTGCGCGAGTCTCCCGGTCGATCTCGCGCCGGCGGATTGTCTCGCGCTTGTCGTGCGCCTGTTTGCCCTTCACCAGGGCGAGGGCAACCTTGACGCGGCCTTTCTTCATGTACATCCGCAGCGGAACCAGCGTCAGTCCTTTCTCGACGACGCGGCCAGTCAGTTTCTGGATCTCGTGACGATGGAGGAGGAGCTTGCGGTCGCGACGTTCAGCGTGGTGGGCATAGCCGGTGTGGCTGTAGGGACTGATGTGCACGTTCAGCAGCCACACTTCGCCCTTGTCGACCCGTGCGTAGCTGTCGCGCAGGTTCACCGAGCCTTCGCGGATGGCTTTCACTTCCGTTCCGAGCAGGACGACGCCCGCCTCCCACGTGTCGAGAATGTGGTAGTCGTGGAAAGCCTTGCGGTTGTCCGCGATGTTGCGTTCGGCTTTCTCGCGCTCGGTCTTCTCAGCGGCCATGTCTGGCGCGAATCGTACCACGCACGCCGGAGGCCTGGAGAAAACGGCACGCAACGGATGCGCTCAATATAGAGATGTGGTGGAATAACGTACGATTCAGCGTAGAGCGCAGGCTTTCGCCTGCGCGGCATGTGCCGACCTGGGAGGTAGGTGTGTCAACACCGCGCGAGGCAGTGTCGAAGCTGGTGGTAGCGTGCCTGATCGCCGTCGTATGTGTGGCCTGCGGTCCGTCGGAAAACGACATCAAGAGCGACGTGCGAGCACGGCTCGACGCCGATCGGGCGATTGCTTCGCTCGCACTCTCGGTCGAGGTGAAACGTCAGGTCGTCTACCTTTCCGGCAGGACGGCGACGCAGGCCGAGCAACAGCAGGCGGTGGCGCTCGCACAGGAGGCCAAGGGCGTCAAGCTGGTGGTCAACGACATGTGGCTGAACAACACCAGCCTCGCGGACAAAGTGAAAGAAGCGCTCGCGCAGGACGCCGTCGTCGGCAGGATTCCGATCGAGGTCGAAGCGCAAGGCAAACTCGTCAGGGTGTCGAGCGATCAGACCAATCGCGAGGAGCGCGAGCGGATCATCAAGATCGTCTCCTCGGTCGATGGCGTGGCGGAAGTCGAAGATCGGATGAAGTAGCGCTAGTCGACGATCTCGAAACGCTCGGGATCGATTCGCGCCGTGTCCTCCACGGCGGCGTTTTGCAGGACGGCGCGGACACGATTGTGCGTCGGCCGGCGGAGGCGATACTCCCAGGTCCGCTGCCGCGGGTCGCGCGCCACACGCTGCGCATCCGTTAATCCCAGTTGCGTTTCCAACTGTTGCCTGACGCCGTCGGTCACATCCGGTTTCCAGCGAACATCAAACGGCGCGGACAGCGGCTTCGCGGCCGCAATAGGAAATCGACGTTCAAATAGCACGAACGTCCAGACTGGATCTCGACGTGGGTCATCGGGCGCGCTGTTGAGGGCGTCGGTCCGCAGGGTCGTCCAGATCGCGTCATGTGGCCTCGCCGCATCGGGTTCGGCGGCCCGCTCCACCCATTCCTGGCGGTAATCCCAAGCCGTATCCCGCAACTGAAAATAGGCTTCGGCATTGCGCACCACCCAGGCGACGCCAATCAATGTTACGCAACCGATCATGAGCTTCCGTCGCCATCCTGCATCGGGCATTCGAGCGAGTAGCGCCACGAGGCCGACGTACAGCAACAGGCCGTACCCGACGCCTGCCATCATCCCCACGCGGTCGCGCGTGTAAGGCACACCGAAAGCACTGCCGAATACGAGTAACGCCAGACCAGCCCCGCACAACAGGCGATCCCTCGGCGACATGTGTCGAAAGAAGACGAGCCCTGTTGCGATAGCCACCGTCGTCAGCAAGGAGGACGCGACGTGCACCCAGCGCCAGTAAGGCACGTTGCCATCGAGCAGCGCAGCAGTGAAGCCGAAGATCCCGTCTCGAGGTTCGGACGCGACGACGGTGAGGAATGTCGCGCCGACGTTGTACAAGCGAAAGAGCCACGGCGAGTCCCCAAAGCGAGCTTGCAACTGCGGCGGACTCAATTGGGAAAAGCCAAAACCGGACTCCGTATGAAACGACGGAGGAGCGGCCACCATGCCGAACACCAGACGAATCGCGGCGTAGGCCGCCACTCCCGCGAATGCCCACGCCAGCGCTCGACGGTCCACTGCCGGGGCCCTCATCAACCACAGCACCGGAAGCACCGCGATAATCATCACACCCCATTCGACCGACAGCATGGCCACAAGCACGATGGGGAGATAGATCCAGGTTATCGACCGTGCTCTGGCATCGACGCCGATCGCGATGGCGAGCAGCAGAAGGATGAGCACGATGGACCCGGCATTGACCGGCCAGAATCCAAACAGGATGCGGGAGGTATGCAGGCCGGCGATGCAACTGAGGGCGATGCATCCCGCAGCGGCGCGCTGCGCGCCCACCGGCTGACACAGCCAAATCACCAGCGCGAGCACGCATGCGAACTGCAGCAACACCAGCGTCTGGTACGGCCACAGGTGCATACCGAACATCTCGTATGACGCCTTCAGGGCGAGATGGAACAGCGGCCGATACTCGAGATCGGGCCCGAACGCATTGGCGACCGTCTCGGGCCAGTCGAAGTGGTTGGCTTCGCTCAATGAGTCATAGGCAACGACGAACCAGGGGATTGCATAGAAGGCACTTCCCAAGGCGATCACCCAGCCGAGCGCCCAAACGAATGGAACCGGGGAAAGTCGAACCCGATCGACGTAATTCATGACCCTACGGGCTGATGTCGAACGTGAACATGGTTGCGATGAGCATCAGGGTGCCGAGGTCACCACCCACGCGTGGATGTCAAATCCGGATTCCATCATCGGAACCCGAAAACGATCGAGTTCCCGGTGCTTCAGCCCCAGAGACGCAAGCCGACGCTCCCATTTTTGCAAGGATTCCGGCCGGTCCGAGACAATCGTGAGAATGATGTCTGTATCCTGAATTGCGCGAATCACCTGCTCCGGCATCTCCTCCACGTCGGGCAGCGGAGGCTTGCTCAAGTAGTTCATCGACGTCATCGTTCTGATCGAATATCCCATCCAGTCAAGTCTCACCGGACAACCCGGCAGCGGGCTGATCCTCTCGTCCTGGCTGAACCAGATCGCGACTCGGTGGTAGAGCGGATCGATCGAGAACATCCGTGAGGCTGCTTCGACAATCGCTCTATACACCGTTGGCTGAACCTTGCACGGATCATCCGCCGCATAGGACTGCGGTACGTCGGCGACAAGCCGGTTCCCTATCGCGAAGATGATGACGAACAGATACGCGGTCGCGATCGAGGGGCGCCAGAGGTACATGACGAGAGGAGCGAAGAAGACGATACCCCCTGCGAGAATGACAGTCGGCGTCATCCACGCTGCGATTCTCGACAAGGTCGGTACGTTTCCGACTAGGCAAATCGCCATCAGCACTGTGGTCGCCGCGATCGTCAGCGCGCAGCGTCGCTCGAGTGATTCGGGCCACGCACTGGAGAGCAGGCCGGCGAGGGCGAGGAACGCACTGAGATTCAACGCATACACCAGGTTATCCCCCCAATCGAGGACTGGCTGGCCCAGTATCTGCCACACGATCGCCAATATCCCCATGCCGAGGAACTGAACAATCAATGCGCGTGGTATCTGTCGATTGCCGTCCGGTGCGGCACGCCTCCCAAGGAGCAGGAAGACAATCCCGGCAACAAAAATAGCGGCAAGCGGCGCGAGATACCTCGACGTCAAGATCCACCCGAAATCCGACAGGGGGCGGCCGGCGATATCAGGTGAACCCGACAGAAAGCGCATCACCTTGCGAATCAGTCCCGAGAAAAACAGAAAGTCCCTGCCGACTGCCCAGTTGATCGAGCCAAGGACGCCTGTGACCAGCAACGCTCCAACGAGAGTCCAGCCTAAACGGGAGAACACCAGGCGGCCACTCGGCCACCGACCGCCCTCGGCGCGTGACGCGGCGAGGTGCATGTAGAGCAAGGCGGGGAACAGGTTCACAGTGGTGAGATTCGCGTGCACTGTCAACGCCGCCATACCCCCCGCGAATGTCAGTGCAGCAGCACTGCCACGGAGCGACGACGGGAGAACCAGGACCCAGAGAGTGGCCAGAAAAAGCGGGCCCGACGGTGTGTTGTGGTAGTCCCAGCCGCCCGGCCCATGCATATGCGTATAGAACCCGAGGCACAAGGCGACGACCGCGCTGAGGCTGGTTTGGCGCAGCAGGACGTAGGTCGCGCCAAAGAACGTAAGCGGCAGCGCACAAAGAAATATGGCGTGCAGCAAATACGCAGCCGGCATTGTCGGCATGAATCGCGTGATGCCATGACCAACCAGAATCCATGGGAGACGAGCCAGTTTGTACTCTTCAGGCGAGTAGTCGAGATCCTCGTAGAGCCGAAAGAAGCCGACATATTGCCAGGGATCGAGAAAGCCTTCCGGCGTGAAGAACCAATCCCTGTTGACGATCAGGAGGACGAGCGGCGCCAGCGTGACCAGGAGGCCCGCCATGACGACACCAGTTGTCGAGGAATTCGGGAGCACTGGTCGCGAGCTCCCGACAACAGGCTCAGTCGCCTGATTCGAAGCCTTTGACATTTGTTGGGAGCGGCGCTCTTACCGATACAGATTCTCGCCCATAGAGCGCCTCATGCCAGAACTGGAAGTAATAGGCTGCGCCCCAGCGGAACATCTGAAGTTTGCGCTTGCCTCCAATGCGCCGCGGCTCACCGACTCCAATCTCGTCGATACGCATCTTTCGCCTCGCGGCGCGAACCGACATCAGCGGCTCCCAACTGATGGTCGTTCGAAACAGACGTTCCGGAAGTCTGTACGACTCCTCACTGTCGAGATCCAGCTGATAAATCAACTCCCGGCGAAATGCGCGGTAGATCACCATGCAATCGGTGTAGGAAGCGCCATGAAGTGCATTCACAGTCTTGGTGAACAGCCAGTTCCCGAACCCGGTTGCGATGTCATCGTCGTCGCTCTTGGCGTCGCCCTTGTAGCGGCTGCCGATAACGAGGTCAAAGCCCTGCTCGACTCGCTTCGCTAAGGCTGGAATCCACTGCGGATCGCAGTTGCCGTCCGGACTGAGCGTCAGCACGACGTCGCCCGTGATCTTGTCCAGCACCTCGAGGTAGGCGAAGCGAATTCCTCGCCGTCGCTGAACATGTACTTGATAGCCATGATCCCGGCACCATTCAATCGTGCCGTCCGTCGATCCACCGTCTACCACGATGAGCTGGTCGTACCAGGCTCGATCGATGTGTGGCAGGATGGCCTCCACACCCTCGATCTCATTTAAGGTCAGGGCCAGAATTGTCAGACGCATAATGGCATGACCTACCGGAAATCTTGGGCAGCCTCGATGACGCGGTCCTGATCGCTCCGCGTCATGGCCGTGTAGAACGGAAGCCTCAGCAGACAGTCGGCGGCGTGCTCGGCCACGGGATACTGTCCCTTTGCGCCGCCGAAGCGTCGTCCCATCTCGGACGTGTGAAGAGGCACGTAGTGAAAAGCGGGTTGGATGTTCTTCGTCCGCATTGCTGCGATCAGCGCTGTGCGCGCTTCGAGAGATGGCATTCGCACGAAAAACATGTGGAAGGGCTGCTCACAATGTGTCGGCACACAGGGCATCATTGCGCCCACCGACCGGCACCAGTCGGCGAGCCCCGTGTCGTACCGCTGCCACAGTTCCCGGCGCTTCGACTGAATCTGGTCCGCCGCCTCCAACTGTGCGACGAGAAACGCGGCGAGAACCTCGGAGGGCAAGTAACTCGAGCCCACGTCGACCCATGTGTATTTGTCGATTTCCCCACGAAAGAACTGCGATCGATTCGTACCTTTCTCACGGAGGATCTCGGCGCGACGAACGTACTGCTCCTGATTGATGATGAGTGCTCCCCCCTCACCACAACTGAAATTCTTGGTCTCGTGAAAGCTCTGCGCCGCCAGCGCGCCGAAGCTGCCAAGCGCCTTGCCCCGATAGGTTCCGAGCAGTCCGTGGGCGTTGTCCTCAACTACCGGAATGCCATGGGCCGCCGCCTGCGACAGGATCGAATCCATCTCACAGCCCACGCCGGCGTAATGGACGACCACGATCGCCCGCGTTCGAGGAGTGATCAGCGACGTCAACCGGGATTCGTCGAGATTGAGCGTGTCGGCGCGGATGTCACTGAAGACAGGGCGCGCACCCCGCAGCACGAACGCGTTGGCCGTTGACACGAAGGTGAACGTCGGGACGATGACCTCGTCACCGGGCGTCAGATCGAGGAGCAGCGCCATCATCTCGAGCGCGTGGGTGCACGATGTCGTCAGCAGCGCCGCCGGCGACTGCGTCATCGTCTGGAGCAGTTGGTGCGCGCGCTTCGTGAAAGCGCCGTCGCCCGACAGGTGCATCGCCTCGATGGCCTGCTGGACGTAGGCGAATTCCGCCCCCGTGACATAAGGACGGTTGAACGGAATCTTCGTGTAAACCTCGGACGGCGAGGCCTTGGTGTCAGGAATAATCAGCGTCGGGCCCTCCGACGTGCCCACCAGTCGTCCACGGACGACACCGGTTTCGTGTCGTATCCGAGGAGGCGCCTGAGAGCCGGGTCGTCCGCATATCGGCCTTGCAAGACGTCAGGCATCGAAATCTGCTGCCCGATGAACGGGAGCGCATAGACGTGATTGACCGCTCGGCGCATTGCGGCCGACCTGTTGTGGCCGGCGCGGTGAAACAACATCGAGTCGAACACGAGGAACGAGCCGGCGGGCGCCTCCATCGGACGCTCGATCTCCTTCGCCAGGTCGTCTGAGGGGAAGTGTTCGATCCGATGCGTGCCGGGCAGCACGACCGTGGCCCCATTCTCCCGGGTGAAGGGATCGACACAGAACAGCGCGCTGATTGCGAGCGGCCGGGACGAGACGAAGTGTTGGTACGGCAGATCGCGATGACACGCGGTCTGATGATGCACTCGCCCCGGTGAATTGGCGATGGCGTTCTGCTGGGTGAGGACGATGTAATCGCCAAGCAACTGACGACAGACCGCGAGGACCTGTTCGTTCGTGGCAAGTCGTACGAAAGCGTCGTCGTGCGCGAGACAGCAGCGAAGCGTTTCGTGCTCGCCGATTTCGGCCAGTGCGTTAATGCCTCCTGCCCGCTCGGCCTGCTCCGCCATGAGAGCGTCGATACGTTCGGCAAGATATGTGAGTTCGTTCGCCGTGTATCCGCCGGGAACGATCGTGACTCCCTCGAGCCGTATACGCTCGACATGGCTATCACGATCGGTACGCGCCGACGCTTGTTCGATGACCCCGTAGCTCGATGTCGTCGTCACAACTCGTGACCCCCAGAAACAGGCGCTCGACGCCTTCACATAGGATACAGTCGCGTGAATACATTATCGATTATTGATCTTTGATTGTTGAATCGTTGGCGATTACTGATTGCTGATCTTAGATTTAGAGGCTTGAAATCGAGGCCGATTTGGCAATAAATCACGAATGGACAATCTTCAATCAGCAACGAATCACTAATCAAAGATCAAGGATCAAGGATGCTTTCAGGAGTCAATGAGCGGTAAACGCGTCGCGATAGTTCAATCCAGCTACATTCCGTGGAAGGGCTACTTCGACCTGATACGAGCGTCGGACCAGTTCATCCTCCTCGACGATGTGCAGTTCACGAAACGTGACTGGCGCAGCCGCAATCGGATCAAGACACAACACGGGCCGGCGTGGCTGACGATCCCGGTCCGGACCAAGGGGCTCTACACGCAACTGATTCAGGACACGTATGTCTCAGACGAGCGGTGGGGCGACGCACATTGGGCCACGTTGCGCGCCAGCTACGGGCGCGCCCCATTCTTTCGTGAGTACGAAGGGCGGATCGCCGCGCTTTATGAGGCTCGCGGCGGCGATGAGCGTCTCAGCGATGTGAACTTCCGATTCATTTCGACGATCTGCGCGCTGCTCGGCATCACGACGCCTATCAAGTGGTCGACTGATTACGGCGCCCCCGCAGGCAAGAACGAACGCCTCATCGAGCTGTGTCGGAAGGCGGGCGCCACCGACTACCTCTCGGGCCCAAATGCGCGTGGGTACCTCGACGAAGCGCAGTTCGCCGCTGCGGGAATTCAGGTACAATTCGCCGACTACAGTGGCTATCGGGAATACCCTCAGCCCTGGCCGCCATTCGAGCATCATGTGAGTGTCCTAGACCTGATGTTCTCAGTCGGGCCGGACGCGCCGCACTACCTGAAAGCGCTCTAAAGGACTGAATGCCGAACGACGTTCGCGTGTCCGTTGTGACCTCGATGTTCCGGTCGTCGCCCTTCCTCGAGGAGTTCTACGCGCGGACAGTCAGGGCCATCTCGGCGATCTCCTCGTCATACGAGATCATTTTCGTCAACGATGGCTCGCCGGACGATTCGCTCGCCGTCGCGCTCGGTCTCCGTGAGCGCGACGCACGCGTGCGAATCATCGATCTATCCCGGAACTTCGGCCACCACAGGGCACTCATGACCGGTTTGGCGCAGGCACGGGGTGAACTCATCTTCCTGATCGACTGCGACCTCGAGGAAGAGCCGGAATGGTTGTTGCGATTCCACGAGGTGCTTCGACGCACCGGTGCGGATGTCATCTACGGCGTCCAGTCGCAACGTAAGGGTGGCCTCGTAGAACGGCTGAGCGGCGAGCTGTTCTACACATTGGTGAACCGCTTGCTCACCGATCAGATCCCTCGCAACGTGGTCACCGTGCGCCTGATGACGCGCCGGTATGTGCGCGCGCTCGTCCAGCACATGGATCGCGAAATCTGCCTCGCCGGGCTGTGGGTCATCACGGGATTCGATCAACGGCCGCTCGAAGTGGTCAAGGGTAGCCGGCCCGGCAGCAGCTACAGCCTGAGAGCCCGGGCATCTGCGCTGGTGAACGCCGTCACCTCGTTCAGCAACCGGCCGTTGATTTACATCTTCTACATGGGCGCTGCTGTCGTCACCATCTCGCTGCTCGCGGCGCTCGTGCTCGTGATTCAAGCCTTGAGTGGCGGGATCGGCGTCGCCGGCTACGCATCGCTGATCATCTCGATCTGGTTTCTCGGCGGCCTGACTCTGTTCAGCGTCGGCATTGTCGGCGTCTACCTCGCCAAGGTGTTTACTGAAACCAAGATCCGTCCCTACACCGTCATACGCGCTGAGTACGGCACACCGGAGGTCGATGAGCACGCTGGAACTCCTGCAGCAGACGCGGCAGTACTACGACGGTAAGCTCGCCGAGCATGGGCCTACGGCGCGCGGCGTCGACTGGAATTCCGAGGACTCACAGCGCCTGCGCTTTCGCGAGCTCGTGCGGTTGATCGAGGAGGATCCGGAAGCGAGTGTCCTCGACTACGGCTGCGGATACGGTGCGCTCAGGTCGTATTTGAGAGAGCGCGGACACCGCGGACCCTACATCGGCTTCGACATCAGCGAGCGAATGATCGACGCGGCTCGCGCCGGCAACGCTGACCAGGCCGCACGGTTCCTCTTGGACCGTGACGCCCTCGAGCTCGTTGACTTCACGCTGGCGAGCGGAATCTTCAACGTCAAGCAGGCCACATCCGACGCGCAGTGGAAAGAGTACGTACTCGACACCATCGACGACCTCTCCAGAGTCAGCCGTCGCGGGTTCGCGTTCAACGCGCTGTCTCTGTACTCGGACCCGGAGAAGCGACGGCCTGATTTGTACTACGCCGATCCGCTCGAGTTGTTCGATCATTGCGCACGCCGGATCTCCCGGTTCGTGTCGCTCCTCCACGACACGCCGCTGTACGAGTTCACCTTGCTGGTTCGGCTGACGCCCGAGGCACGGAGGTACGGCTAAACTGGACGCCTCCAATGAGACGCGTGAACAGCAGTAACGGATTTCCATGGCCCGTTTAGTGATCTTCGGTACGGGCGACATCGGTCGCCTGGCGAATTTTTACTTCACACGTGATAGCTCTCACGAGGTCGTCGCCTTTACGGTCGACGCCGACTACCGGCGTGGCGATTCGTTCGACGGGCTTCCGCTCGTCGACTCGAGCGAGGTCGTCTCACGGTTTCCCCCTGACCAGCACGAGATGTTCGTGGCGATCAGTTACGCCAAGATGAACCAGGTCAGGGCCGCGAAGTACGAGCAAATGAAGCGTGCCGGCTATCGACTGGCCACCTACGTCAGCTCGCGCTGCTCGTATCTGTCCGATCATCCACCAGGGGACAACTGCTTCATCCTCGAAGACAACACCATCCAGCCGTTCGTCAAGATCGGTAACGACGTCACGCTCTGGAGTGGAAATCACATCGGCCACGATTCGGTGATAGAGGATCACTGTTTCCTCACCTCCCACGTGGTCGTGTCGGGGAACGTGCGTGTGCGGCCCTACTGTTTCATCGGTGTCAACGCCACCATCCGGAACTCAATCGAAATCGCACAGGCCACGCTGGTTGGCGCAGGGGCCGTCATCATGAAGAACACACGGGAGAAAGGCGTATACCTGCCGCAACGTGCCGAGCGTTTCTCCAAAACCAGTGACGAAATCGAGCTCTGAATGCCCGGATACTGGCGTCGCCTGGGCCTGATCGGGTCGGCGGCTGGCGCTGCCCCGTGGGCCGTGTCTCATTCGGCGCTACCCTCGGTGTCGCCTGGACGTGATGGCCAGTGGAACGTGTATCTCAGCACTCGCGACGCAGAAGGGCGTGCGCGGATCGCTCGTGGCCGTCTCCGCCTGGAGCCAGCGCCAACGATTGAGGACGTCGAGACGACGCCCGTGCTGGACCTCGGCAGCCTGGGGACGTTCGACGATCGCGGCGTCACCATGTCGGCGATCGTGTCGTCGGGGGGGCGGCAGTATCTGTACTACACGGGCTGGATGCTCGGTGTCACAGTGCCGTTCTACCTGGCTGCCGGGCTGGCGATCTCCGACGATGGCGGCGCGACGTTCCGCCGGCTGTCGCAGGCTCCCCTGCTCGAGAGGAACGACGTCGATCCGTTTCTGACGGCGTCACCCTTCGTCATGATCGACAACGGCATCTGGCGAATGTGGTACGTGTCAGGTTCATCGTGGGCGATCGTGAACGGAACGCAGCGCCATTCGTATCACATCAAATATGCCGAATCGAAAGACGGCATCCGATGGTCGCGATCGGGGCTCGTCTGCCTCGACTACGCATCCGACGAGGAGTACGCGTTCGCCAGACCTTACGTCCGTTACGATGCACGACGTTACCGGATGTGGTACGCATACCGAGGACATCGGTATCGCATCGGTTATGCCGAGTCTGCGGATGGGCTCACGTGGAATCGCCTGGATGACGCACGCGGATTGGATGCGTCGGGTTCGGGATGGGATTCTGAGATGGTCGAATACCCCTGGCTCTTCGAGCACAACGGCCGCGACTACATGCTTTACAACGGCGACGATTACGGTCGATCGGGTGTGGGACTCGCCGCCTGGGAGTCCGCAGACTGAGACGCGTCGGCGGACGCCACTTCCATCGCCTCGAGAAACGTCAGGTAGAGCGGCCCATGCTGCGTCATGAGCTGCTCGCTGCCCATCACGCGACCACTGACGCCGTACGGCGCAAATACCTGGTCGAATGGAGCTGCGGCGTTCTCCTGTTCGGCGATTACCACCACTCTCGTTCCAGCTCGGATCTGTCTCGCCTGTTCGGGTGCGATCTCGGGAAATTTGTTCGAAGCGATCGTGTAGCCCCAGAGATAGATTGACGTGAGCCCCTGGACGTAATGGGCCAGCTTCTGCGGCGGTGCCAGCAGGAAGCGGGGCTGCTCCGCGGTGATGTAGCGGTCGACGATGCCAAGGCCGCGATTAATCACGTGAAAGCCATCGGCTCTGTCCGGATAGGGGCCGAAGTCAGACGTCGTCGACAGCCAACCATGGAGGCAGACAAGCGCCGCGACGATCGCCGTTCGGCGCGGCGCGGCCTGGCGCATGAGCGCCACGCCGATCATCAGCGCGATCGTGAGCGCGAAAGCCGCAACGCCGGTCAATGGCAATCGCACAGAGGACGGCCACACGAGTGAAAAGACCATTGCCAGCGCACATGCCAGCACGATCGCAACGTCGAGTCGCGCGCGCTCGGACGTGCCTGCGAGTACCGCACCGATCGCGATGAAGCTCCATGGAAGGAGCCATGACGTGTAGTAGTACGTGTATAGGAGCGCGCCATTTCCGGCCCAGTCCCACACCGCGAATATCACGCTGCAGAGGACGAGAGAGGCGATCGCTCTCCGCCTGCCAGCCGTCAACTCCTGGCGTCGTTGCGGCAGGAACCACACCACGAGCGATGCACCACACACTGCGGCGGGCAAGAAGAACCAGGGGGCGGTTGCGATCCACGAGAAGCCCGTCACGTCCCACGGGTTCACCAACCGCTGCTGAACCATCCAGCGAAACGATGGCATGAAGAAGTCCCAGTTCCCACCCACGCTCACGCTGACGACGCTCAGTATCGCCGTACAGGTGACGATTCCCGCGCCCCACCAGAGGAGTTGCAGGAACAGCGGACGCCAACCCAAGCCAATCGGTCGATCCGGCAAAAACCAGATCAGAATCGACGGGAACGTGAACGCCGCGCCAATGTTCGAATGCAGCATCGCGCCGGCAGCAACGCCCGACGCAAACGTCAGCCATCGGTTGCCGGTCTCGATGCCGCGGAGCAAAAGCGCCAGCGTCAGCAGCATGTAGGCGATGACGGCGCCATCGACGTAGTCCCATCCGAGCGCTCGAATCGCCGGCAGGTAGAGGCCGAACGCGACGGCAGAAAACAGAGCCGCCGAGCTGCCGGCAATGCGACGGACGATCGCATAGAGGGACCAGACGGCGACGCAGTAAAACGTCAGATGCAGGATGACGGTCGCCACGACCGGGCTGAACACGCGATACGCGACGTATCCCGGAACGATCCACGCCAGGCGAGTCCCGTAGTACGTCGGCGGAAACATCGTGGACGCATACGTCTCGAGGTGATGGAAGAAGCCGTGGTAGACCCACGCGTCGATGGCGTGCGTCAGCGAGTACATCCAGTCAGGCACCGCGATCGTGACGACGGCCGGAAGCAGGAGGAGCGATAGCCAATGCCACTTCGGCGCGGCGGATGCCGTCGCTAGACGTCTTGAAAGGTCAAAGTCATAGGAGTAAGTCAAATTTCGGTATCACCTTTCAAGACGTCCCGCCCGTGTGGAGCGCGGGCAAAAAACGCTGCCCGCGAGCGAGGCGGAGCCACATGCTCGTCGGATCGGAGGCGCAGCCTCGCTAGCGCTTTCGCACGTATTGCCCAGGCGCGGGTAATCCCGCACGCGCGGCCGGCACGAGTATGCCGCGCAGATCGACCAGCGGCGGCACGGCGTCCCACGAGAAGTCTACGTAATAGCAGTGCTCGGCGACGGCTCTTATCGGCGCGTTGGCCAGGCCCCACGTCGGGGGGTTGACGTAGCTTACGCCGCTCGAATGCCAGCGCCGATCGCCCCAGGGCGCTTCGGTCTCGCGACCCTCATACGCTTTCGGGTTCAGCCGGTAGCTGCCTTCGTGATTTTGATGGTAGACCGGCCCGCCGATGTCACGGATTTCGAAGCCGCTTGCCAGCGCTTTCACGATGACGTTTCGATCGATCCCGATCCGCGCGACGCGATAGACCTCGTTGAAGCCGCGGATCTCGTGAAACGACGCGCGCTCGAGTAAGACGAAGTCGCCAGTGCCACTTCCCATGTACGGCCGCTTGAGCACGTGTGCTGGCCCGGCGAGGTTGCGAGGATCCTCGAGCATCTCCCAGGTGACCTCATGGAGGTCCTCTGGCAAATTGAGATCGTGTCTCGGCGCGCGGTACAGGACCCGCGGTTCGAGCGCGCGCCGCTCGAGCGCATCAAGGACACAGCGCCCGAGGTACACATCGCAGTTCGATGTGAGGACGTATTGGCCTCGAGCGCGTCGGACGCCGACGTTCTTCGCAAGGAACTCGAGATACTCGAGCCGGGGATTCAGCGACAGTGCGATTTGGTACTCCGGATGGACGATGTACCACGCGCACACACGGCGATTGAGATTCGGGAGCTCCCTGCCGATCTCGTCGAACAGGAGCGGCCGGTCCGCGGGCGGCGCCCACTCGATGAAGACAAACTCGTGCGCGAGACCACGAGAGGTGAGTTGCTCATGATTGAACTGGAGCGTACGGAAGAACCGGGCGGCAAAATCACCACCGTAGCCGTCATTGCGTCCAGTGAGAACGATGCTGAGAAGCGGCGTGTCCGCGATCCAGGCAGGTTGGGAACTGACAGGGTCAGATTGGGGCAACGGTTTCGTTGCGTTGTTTGGAAATCGCGGTCCGCGTTCGCGCATCGAGGACATTCGCGGCGCCCTCGAGGATATCGAGCTTGGCGTCAATCACCATCAACTGCTCGCGTGCCACGATCAGCGCATGCTCGGCTTCGACAAGACGCTCGCGTAACAGCTTCTCGATTTCGTCGTGACGCAACCGCAGTTTTTGGGTAGAAGTCCTGAGCTTGTCGTTGAGATGCGTCTGGCGCTTGACCTCAGCCTCGAGCGCTTTGACTCGGGCCATCGCCTCGCCAGCACGATTCTTCCAGGTCAGTGATCCCTTGCGTGACTCTGCAACGAGCTGTGCTTGTGAGGCGACCGCGCTTGCCGGTGCCAGCCCGAACACAGCCAAGAGACGTCTCAGAAATCTCTTCACGGTCGGCGTGAGTATACTACAGGAACCTTGATGCTTTTCGGCTCGGAGGACTGATTGCACGCCGCGTCATCAGACTCATCTCGTCGACTGAGGCGCCTCGAGCAGATTCTCGCGGACGCAAAGGTCGCCACTGTCGCTTCATCGGACGGTGACACCGATCCTGCCGAGACCCATGTCGTCGTCGTGCCGCTCGATCGTATCCGCCGCATCACCGCCGAATTGCAGCGCGCCCCCGATGAGGACATCGACGAGATTGATGCGGTCGCGATGCGTATCTTGTTGAGCGACTACTCACTGACCGTAAGTCACCTTCGTGCGGCCGCCCGGCTTGCGGAACAGCGAGTGGCTGCTGCAACGGTTCCAATTCAGCGTGCGAGGTCGGTGGTCCCGGCGCAGCCCCGACCGACTAGCCTCACATCCAAAGCGTAGCCCGCAGCGCCCGGACGACAGAGCGAAGGCAGTTCGCCGGCACACTTCGGATGGAAGATTCGCACCGCCCATATCTCAGCGTCGTGATCGCCTCTCGCAACGACGACTATGCCGGAGGCATGCTGCGACGGCTGCAGGTGAGCCTCAACGCGTTCATCGAACAGACGGAGCGATTCGATCTGCCCTCAGAGCTGCTCCTGGTAGATTGGAACGCGCCTCCCGGCAAGGAACTCTGGGAGTCGATCCGTTGGCCATCGTCCGTCCTGCGACGATGCACGGTCCGCGTCTTCACGGTTCCACCCCAGATCCACGCCACCTTTCCGTTTGCCGATCGCTTGCCGATCCTCATACACAGGGCGCGCAACGTCGGCATCAGAAGGGCACGCGGCGAATTCATCTTGCCGACCTCCTCCGACATCCTTCTTTCCAACGAGCTCGTACAGTGGTTCGCAAGGCGCGAACTCGACGCGAGCAGCATGTATCGCATCGTTCGGCGGGACGTGCCTGCGAAGGCGCTGTTGTACGAATCGACCGACAAGCGGTTGCGCTACTGCCGCAATCACGTGCAACAGATCCACAAACGCGACCCCTCCTATCACGTCCCCGGCTTGCCACACCTCTTCACCAATGGCGCTGGTGATTTCACGCTGATGTCGCGCGACATGTACTTCCGCCTGCACGGGATTCCCGAGGAGCGGGAGTTCCACTCCATGCATTTCGACGGCATCCTCTGTTTCATGGCCCATGCCGCCGGCGCGCAGGAAGTGGAGCTTGGCGCGCCGATGCGCATCTATCACGTCGATCACGGCTCACCATCGTGGCGATCCAACGCCAGCTGGCTCGAGCAGGCTGCGTCGCGTGTCCCGATCGAGGGGCTCGCCACACGGCTGGTACCAATCGCGCGCCGAATCTCACCACCAACGAGTGCCCTCGACCGCCGCCGTGTGCCGTACCTGGATTGCTCGACCCGTGAGGGTCAGGCCAAGTACGAGCAGCTCATCAAGAGGCTGGTCGAGGAACCGGGGGCCTTTCGCTACAACGATGCCGATTGGGGATTAGCTCAGCACACCCTGAACGAACGCGTGCTTGGTTCGGCGCCGGTTAGAGCTTGAATTCCGTTGGAACGAAAGCGGGCCTGGTGAGCCGGCGTAGCGCCACCAGCGGCGGAATGGCGCGATCGTCGAACTCGACTCGTAGATGCCGTTCGTCCCGTTGCACGACCGGGGCGTCCCCCAGACCCCAATTCGCCGGATTGTCGTACAGCATCTGTTTGCGCCAGTTGCTGCCCCATGGGGCGTGCGACGGACGGGCCCGGTAGACGCGCCGCTGCGCGCGGAAGGTTCCTTCACCGAAGTGATATACACGCGCCCCTGTATCGGCGATCAGCAGCCCATTGGCGCGAACGTGAAAGCAGAAGTTCGCATCGATGTGAATCTTGGCAAAGCGGATGACTTCGTTGAACCCGCGCAGCGCGTGAAAGCTGAAGCGATCGAGCAGCAGGAAGTCGCCGGCGGCATTGGTGAAGTACGGGGGCTTGAGGACGTTGAGGGCCGCCTGGTTGCGCGGATCCGTCAGCACTGTTTCATCGAGGTTGGTGCCGTCCAGCCACGACTTCATGTCGAGACGCGTCGCGCGGTAGAGCACCATCGGCCGAAACATCTGCCTGGCGATCAGGTTGACGATGTCGCGGCTCAGATAGATATCGGTGTTGGTCACCAGGATGTAGCTCCCGAGCGCTCGCCGGATGCCGACATTCTTTGCGATGAACTCGTGGAACTGGAGCCGCGGATTCTGGCTGAATGCATCGTGGTACCGCTCGTCGACTTCGTACGCCGTCAGCAGCGGGTCGAGAGCCGGCAGCTGTTCTCGCACCATGTCGGCCAGGAGGAGGCGGCCGCGCACGGGCCGCCATTCGACGAAGACCAGCTCGTACTCGACACCGGACTCTGACAGGAGGCGGTGGTTATAGGACAGCGCCGAGAACAGTCGCTGGTTGAAATCTCCCCCAAAATTGTCGTTCCGGCCTGTCAGCACAATGGACAGGTACGGCACCATCCCTCGACTCATGCGCCCGCGGGACGTGCGGTCATAGACAGATGCCACCCGAGCCGATGCTCGAGCGCGCGCATGGCCGTATGCGGTAAGAATCGGAACGGCAACGTCTTGACGTACTCGTAGCGGACGTACTCCGGAATTCGATACGGGAAGATGTGGTCGACGTGAGTCTCGACGACGCTGAACCCGGCGTGTTCGAGCAGCTCCTCACCGCTGCGACGTGAATAGGTGTAGGTAACGGGACACCCGGTCTGTGCCTCCGAGTTCCGTGCGACGACCGAATCCATCTTCCACCAGGCGCCGTGCGCTTCGGTGAACACAATGCCGAGGACCTTCCACGACCAGCGGTGATACACCATCACTTTGAGCGTGCTCCCGGCAGCCACGAAGTGAGACCGCATCTGCCGCAGAATTTGTTCCGGATGCGGCGAATGATGGATCACACCGAACGAGTACACGAGGTCGTAGGGCTGCGGCTCGACGAAATCTGACAAGCGTTCCGCATCTGCAGCGACGAAGCGCACGCGATCATCCACACCGTAGATCTGCGCGCGCTTCCGGGCCAACTCGAGCGATCCTTCGGAGAGGTCGACCGCCGTCACGAGCGCGCCGGCACGGGCAAAGTTGATCGTGTCAGTCCCCAAGCCACACCCAACTTCGAGGACACGGCGATTCTTCCATCGAGCAAAATCGGCAAAAGCAGGGATGTGAGGCTCTACGAGGTACTTGCGCTGCTCAACCTCGTCGAAGTACTGGCGTGTCCCAACCGGGGCCGGTGAGTGCCGCAGATTGCATGGCCGACGGTTCCAGTAATCACGAACCGTGGCAATCGGAACCTCTCCGAACGTCGGGGTCACGTGGTTATAGTACCTCCCTCGGCCGTGCCGTTGGAGGCGGGCGTACCCGCGCGGAAAGCTGTCTCGATGGCGCTGCGAAGCCCCGGCTCGGGCAGGTCGTCGTGGACCTGTGCTGACGACCAGAACTTGGACGCCCGCCGTTCCACGTCGCTGAACCAATCTCCCTGCAAGTCGGTTGGCAGGCGCCTGCCGATATCAAGAATCTCCAACAGTCTCGCGGAGCGGCGCGCCAATCGCTCGAGGTGCCCACTTGCCTCGGTCATGCCGGCTCGCTCCGCGCGAGTCACCAGCAGCCGGCACCAGTAGAGCACGTACTCCGGAAATCCTGGATCGAGCTGGACTGCCTGCTTTGCCCACTCCACATCTCTACGCGTGCCCGGGACCTCGGCAGAGTAACGCGCTCGGTAGTGAGCCAGCGACGCACAGATCACCGCCGTCAGTTCATCCGCGACTGATTCTGAGGACCCCATACCTCGCATCACTGTGTCGAAGTATCGGCGATAGTTGAACCACGACGAGCAGAAGTCCCAGGGCAGGACATCGTCGAACGGATCGACGCGCCAATAGTCGATTCTCTGATTCAGTGTGTCGTCCAGGAGGGCTATTCCCTGGCGCACCTGCGTTGGCGCGCCGAAGTGCAACAGGACACGCACTAGATTCAAACGGGGCACCAAAGCTGCCGGGGTGCGATCGATTGCCCGC
>DASRJE010000141.1:0-3742 GCA_035649635.1 Vicinamibacterales bacterium
GACCCAATCTTCAAGGACATCAGCGACGTGTTCCCTCAAATCACACCCATCGACCGTACAACGACGCATGCCTGGTCGGACCCGAAGTTCCGCGCTGCTGTTGACGCGACGGGCCGCAGGAAGCTGGTCATGGCCGGCATCGTGACCGGAACCTGTCTCTGCCAGTCGGTACTCGCAGCCCTCAAGGACGGGTTCGAGGTCTACTTCGTCAGTGACTGTTCAGGCGACGTGTCGAAAGAGGCACACGACGACGCCAAGGTTCGCATGACGCAGGCCGGGGCCAGGCCGATCACATGGTTGAACGTCACCGGTGAGTGGGCCCCGGACTACACGTCGCCGCAACGAGCCACGCTGGGCAGCATCTACGCGCAGCGCATCGGCACCGTTGCCCTCATGACCGAGTACGTAGTCGATCAGATCACAGCCGGTCTCGTGCCGGCACCAGACTTCCTGTCTGCGCCTGTGCCGGTCGCGTCTCGGTGACTTCCGTGCTCACCGTCCCAAGAGCGGGTGGTTACTTCTTTGTGCCTTGGTAGTGCATGCGTGCCTTCTTGCGGCCTCTCACAGTGGTCACTAACATAGTTCAAGTAACGGTTATATACCGTCAAACAGACCAACTGATGCGAGCCACCGAGCGAGGAAGCGAAGGCATGACAGTTATTTCAGTGATCGTCGGAAGCACCCGACAAGGTCGGTTTTCTGAGAGTCCGGCTGAATGGATTCTGCAACACCTGAAGAAGCGCAGTGGCGTCGACGCACGGCTGCTCGATCTTCGCGACTATCCGATGCCGTTCTTCGATCAACCGGTGTCACCGGCCACACCGGGCCGACCGCCCTACGAGCATGAGGTTGTCAAGAACTGGACCGCCGCGATCGCGCTTTCCGACGGATTCGTCTTCGTAACGCCCGAGTACAACTACGGACCCGCAGCGGTGCTGAAGAACGCCATTGACTGGGTGTATCCAGAGTGGAATCGCAAGGCGGTTGGCTTCGTGAGCTATGGCTCCGCCATGGGCGCGCGCGCCGTCCAGCAGCTCCGTGAAACAGCGATCGAACTCCAGCTCGCCCCGGTTCGCACATCGGTCCACATCCCTGTCGCCACCCTCTGGGCTCATTACCAGGGCGGCGATGTCGATGCCGGCCTGGCCCAGCTGGAAGCGTCTGCCGGAAGGCTGATTGACGACCTCTTGTGGTGGACGGCAGCCTTGAAAGCGGCGCGCCAGTCCGGCGCGAGTTTCAGAGAGGAGCTCCAATGACTCGTGTTCCAACCGAATCACCGCCTCCGCACATCGCGCGGGCGATCGTTCAACGTACCCGTGGCCGAGCGCAGGGCTTCGCCACACGTTTAATGAGCCCGTCCGATCTCGGCGAGATCCCGAAGCCGTTCGTGTTTCTCGACTTTTTCGACCATGAGGGCGCGCCTTTCACGGCGGGCCTCCACCCCCACTCGGGCATCGCCACGCTGACCTACATCGCCGAGGGTTCCGTCAGCTATATCGACCCGGACAACGTTAGGGGCACAGTCACGGAAGGTGGCGTCGAATGGATGCTGGCCGGGCGCGGCATGTGGCATGGTGGTGGGCTCGACAAACCAGGCCGAACGCGCGGTTTCCAGCTCTGGATCGCCTTGCCGCCTGAACTCGAACTGGGCCCGGCCGCAAGCATCTACCTGGCCTCTAAAGATGTGGCGAAGGATGGTCCGGCTCGCATCCTCCTCGGTCGCTATGGGTCCGCATCGAGTCCCATCGCGTCTCCCGCGGCGATCAACTATCTCGCGGTACGCCTGAGGGCCGGCGAGAGCTGGCGCTACGAGCCTCCAACGAGCCACACCGTCCTTTGGGCCGCCATCGCATCCGGCACCGTATCGGTTCCCGACGAGTTAGGGCCTGGCGACCTGGCGGCATTCGAGCCGTCGAGCAAAGCCGTTGAGTTCGAGGCGCGGACTGATACCGAATTCGTTCTCGGCTCGGCCGTCCCGCACAAGCACGATCTCATCCTCGGCTCGCACTCGGTCCACACCACATCCGCCGCGTTGCGCGACGCTCAAGCGCACATCTCGGCGATCCGTACGCGCCTCGTTCAAGAAGGCCGTTTGTAGAAACGCTGGCTCGGTGAATGGGAGTGATGGTGATGAAAGGAAGCAATCATGAAACGTTTCGATAGTCGGACCGTGATTGTCACGGGCGCTGCCCGTGGCATGGGTGCCAGTCACGCGCGCGGTTTCGTCGCCGAGGGCGCCAACGTCGTGATTGCGGACGTACTCGAGCGGGACGGGCGAACACTCGCCAGCGAGCTCGGCGATCATGCGATCTTCTCCCGCCTCGACGTCACGAGCGACACCGATTGGGAAGCGACGGTGGCTGCCGCCGAGGGCGCGTTCGGCCCGGTCTCCGTGCTGGTCAACAACGCGGGGATTGTCCGATTCGGACAGATAGCGGACACCACGCCGGCGATCTGGCGCCAGGTGATCGAGGTCAATCTGACCGGCGCATTTCTAGGGATCCGCGCGGTGACGTCCTCGATGCGCAAGGCGGGCGGCGGAGCGATCGTCAATATCTCCTCGGGGGCAGGGTTCACCGCAACGTTCGGGCTCGCCGCGTATGTGTCGAGCAAGTGGGCAGTGCGGGGATTGACCAAGACCGCAGCGCTGGAGCTCGGGCACGACAATATCCGCGTCAACTCGATTCACCCCGGTGCGATTCGCACGCCGCTCCTCGCCGATCTGGCGCCCGACGCCGCGGCAATGGCGTCGACGATGGAGGGGGCAGGAGTGGGGTTGTCCGCGATTCCACGCATTGCCGAACCTGAGGAGATCACGCGGCTCGTGCTGTTCGTCGCCTCCGACGACGCCAGCTTCTCAACTGGGTCGGAGTTCATCGCCGACGGTGGCCTGCTGCTCGGCCCGGTGCCGGCATCCAGGCCGCGAGCCGAAGCTACCGCGATGGCGACACCGTGAAGTCCGGCAAACCATGTCGGCCATGAGCACGTCGAGAAATCTGGGTTTCGCGGGCGCTTCAGCGTCGAAAAGGGAGAAGACTCGATGAACGTGCTGCTATGGGTGCTTCAGGCCTTGCTCGCTGTGGCCTTCCTGGCACACGGCTGGCTGTTTCTGTTTCCGCCCGCGGAAATGGTGGATGTGATGAATGCCGTGATTCCGCCAGCATTCCGCGTGTTCATCGGGGTGGCCGAGGTATTGGCCGCGGTCGGCCTTACGTTGCCGGGTATCACGCGGGTTCTGCCTTGGCTGATTCCCCTGGCAGCCGCTGGGCTCATGATCGTGATGCTCGCGGCAACCATACTGCACGGCATGCGCGGCGAAGTCGGTTCTGCGATCACAACGGCCATGCTGTTGGTCGTGGCGACGTTTGTCGCCTATATGCGCTGGAAGGTGAACCCGATCCTCCCGCGCCTCCCTGCCTGACGGCGTAATAGCTCGGGGTCGTCAGCCGCGGATTGCTGCGGAAGCAATTGGTCGGGCGACCGTTCGAGTCGCCTTTTTCCTCGCATCGAATCGGTCGCGCGCGCTTCGGATAACCGGCCAGTTCGACTGCAGCCACGACACGAGACCCAGCACCGGCTCCGTCAACCCCCTGCCAAGCGGCGTGAGCTCGTACTCCACGCGGGGCGGCACCTCTGCGTAGACGTGACGCGTGAGCATGCCATCACGCTCCAGGTTGCGCACGGTGGCCGTGAGCATCCGCTGGGATATGCCTGGAATACTGCGCTTCAGATCCGAAAACCG
>DASRJE010000142.1:0-12223 GCA_035649635.1 Vicinamibacterales bacterium
TCGTCGAACCTCGCCTTGAGCTCCACCAGCACCGCGACCTGCTTGCCCGCTTCAGCCGCGGCGATGAGCAGCGGAATGAGCGGCGAGTTCGACCCGATGCGGTACAGCGTCATCTTGATCGCTGTCACGTGCGGATCCTCCACTGCCGCTCGCAGGAAGGTCTCGACCGACGCGAACGACTCGAAGGGGTGATGCACCAGGATGTCCTGGTAGCGAATCTGGTCGAAGATCACCTCGGGGTCTTCATCGTTCCGCCACAGGCCATGCGGCGAGAACGGCGCGTCCTTGAGCTCGGGTCGATGAAGTCGCGTCAGCTGCGCCCAGTCCCCGAAACCAAGACGATCCTGCGTGCGCAGGACGACCTCATCACTCACCTCGAAGTTCTCGGCAAGGATGTTGAGGACGCGCGTTGGCATTCCGGCTTCGACGTGCAGCAGCGAGATGGCGCCGCGCCGGAGCTGCCGCAGGCTGCGGTCGATGCTCTCGAGCAGATCGTCGGCTTCGTCCTCTTCGATTTCGAGGTCGGTGTCGCGGACGACGCGGAACAGGTAGGCGCCCTTGACCTGCGTTCCCGTGAAGAGCTCCTGGATGTTGGCGCGAATGACGTCCTCGATGAAGACGTAGGTGGCTCCTCCGACCGGGCTGATCGCCGATGGCAGTGGGATGAACCGCGGGAGGACGTCCGGCACTTTGACCCTGGCGAACTTCGTGCGGCCCCCGTGCCGCACCACGACCGCGAAGTTCTTGCTCAGATTCGAAATAAATGGAAACGGATGGCCCGGGTCGAACGCAAGCGGCGTCAACACGGGACAGATCTCGCGCGAGAAGTAGCTGCTCAGGTGCTCGCGCACCGCTGGCGTCCAGGCGTCCTCGTCGAGAAACGAAATCTGTTCCTTCTCCAGCAGCTTCCGCAGCTCGGCCCAGGTCGAGGCCTGATCGCTCAGCATCCGGCGCGCGCGTGCGCGCATGGCCTCGAGCTGTTGTTCAGTGTTGTATCCATCCGGCGCGACGTCTTCGATCTCCTCGCGGAGCTTCTTCAGCGTCGTCGCCACGCGAATCATGAAGAACTCGTCGAGGTTGGTGCCGGTGATCGCCAGAAACTTCACGCGCTCGAGCAGCGGATGCGACCCGTCGCGCGCCTGCGCGAGGACGCGCTCGTTGAACTCGAGCCAGCTCAACTCGCGGTTGACGTACAGAGCCGGGTTCTTGAGGTCTGCCGGATCGGTCCGCGGCACCATCGCAGGAGGTGCGGACGCTGCGCGTCCCGGCCGGTGGGCACGCCGCTCCGCCGGCTGGCGTGATTCGGCTACGGCAGATTCTCGAGGAGTGTCCATGGGAGGCCGGGTCACCTTATCGGCGCAAGAGAAGAATTCTATCAGAGCCGTGCGCGTGACGCTAAGATCTTGTCTTAAATGAACATAATCCGTCGGGCCGAGCTTTGGCCGGGCGCGGATCTCGACCAGCTTCCACAGCCTCGGTCAACCCACGACGCCGGCAGGCGGCCAATCCGCGGACATGCGCTGATTTTTTGGGATCCCAAGCTGGCCGGAACGAAATACGGCCGCAAGCTCGACGCTATCGATACCGACCAGATCACACCCGCGGCTGATTGTGTCTCCGAGAGTCTCGAGACCCTGGACGAGCGATGGAAGGCGGGCTCGTTTCGCTACCTGATGCCCGACTTCCGGGCGCGTGTGCACCGGGGCGAGACGTTTGTCATCGCCGGCGATCGGTTCGCCATCGGCTCCTCGAGGGAAATGAGCCCAGCTGGTCTGAAGGGTATTGCCGACGAGGCCGGCCTCGAGATGGTGATCGTCTGCGGCCAGAACATGGGCGACATCTTCCGCCGCAACGCCCTCAACCTCGGATTGCACGTGGTGCAGAGTCCGCAAGCCGTCGAGGACGCGCGCGATGGCGATGAGTTCGCTTTCGATCCGGCGTCGCGCGAGCTCACCAACATCACACAGGGTCGCCTCTACCAACCGATTCCGCTTACACCCAAGGAAGACGAGCTTCGTAGAAGCGGCGGTATCGTGGCTGTGGGCCGTCGAGAGGTCCGCCCCTCGATCGCAACGCCACCGCTCATCGAGTTCCCGGACCCCTCGATCGCACGATCGTTGACGACGACCGAACAGATCATCTGGGCGCACCGCGTCGACAAAGAACAACGGGCACTCAAGCCCGGCGACACCCTGCGCGTGTATGCCGACCTGCTTCCGGCCTCCGACGGGACCGCCCCCTTTGCGATCCACACATTCAACCAGATCACCGGCGGAAACGTGATCCATCCAAGACAAGCGGCGATCGCCAACGATCATTTCGTCTTCACCGGGCGTGACGACGATGAGAAGCAGACGAGCATCGGGCGCGCCTTCGCGCGCGAGCAGGGACTGGCGCCACCCTACTACGCCACGCCGGGTGACGGCATCTTTCACTTCTACTTTCCTGAACAAGGCCTCGTGCAGCCTGGTCAATTCATTCCTGGCGCAGATTCACACAGCAGGGCCTACGGGGCATACGGCGCAGTCGGCATGGGGGTGGGTTCGACGACGCTCGGGTTCGGGTGGGCAACTGGTTACATCTATTTCACGCTGGTCAGGGCGCGGCGCGTTGTCGTCAGCGGCGCGCTTCAGCCGTGGGTCAGTGGCAAGGATATCGTCCTCGAGTTGTTGCGCCGGTGGGGAAGCCAGCAGGCGCAGGGAATGTCAGTCGAGTTCGTGGATGCCAATCGTCAGCTTCCGATCGCCTATCGAAACACCATCGCCAACATGATGGCGGAGGCCGAAGCTCTCAACGGCATCTTCGCTGAGGATGAGACGACTCGCGCATGGTACGCGGCCAAGGGCATCGTCGATCTGCCGTATCCGCGCGTGTCTCCCGGTGCCGATGCACGATACGAGATCGATGAGGAGTTGTCACTCGATGCGGTCACTCCCATGATCGCGAAGCCGTTCAGTCCGGGGAATGCGTTTCCGGCAGACGAGGTCGCCGCGGAACGCGTTCAATTCAACAAGGCCCTGATTGGATCGTGCACGAACGGGAGCTATGACGACCTGCTGCAGGCAGCGCTCGTCCTGTATCAGGCGCGGCGCCACGGAGTGGGCAAGGCGGTGCGGCCGCTCGTAGTGTTTCCGGGATCAGGCGGCGTCGCCCGGCAGATCGAGCGCCCCGATCCGCGACTCGACGGTGAATCCATCGCCGGCGTGTTTCGTCAGGCGGGAGGTGAGATTCGACAGTCGTGGTGCGGCCCCTGTTTTGGTCAAGGGCCTGATGCCCTCCAGCCGGGTGAGCGCGCCATTACGACCTTCAATCGCAACTGGCAGAACCGCATGGGCGTGGGGGGCGAAGGCTATCTTGCCAGCCCGGCCATCGTGGCCGCCTCGGCACTCGCCGGTTACATGGCTCCGCCGTCCCAACTCGGATTGAATTGGGATGCTGACCTGTACGGCATCTAGGCTAGGATCCTGCCCGGGAGAACGACGATGAGGATATTTCCGGGAAGCAAGACGATGAGGAAATTGATCTCCGTCGGGACGTGCCTTCTGCTCGGTCTGGTTGCTGTCCACGCGCAGGAACAGCAACAGAAACCGCCTGAGACTCAAAAACAAGAGGAGCCTATCCAGGGGCCGACCTTCCGCACCGGGGTCGATCTGGTGGCCGTTGACGTCGCCGTAGTCGATCGCCGTGGCCGACCGGTCGAAGATCTGCGAGCGCCGGAGTTCTCCGTGAAGATCGATGGCGAGGTTCGGCGCGTGGTGTCCGCCGAGCTGATCAAAGTCGACATTGAGGAGGCGCGCAAGGCGGTCGCGGCGGACAAGACCGAAAGCTTCTACACGAGCAATCTCACGCCGCCGAACGGACGACAGATCATCATCGCTGTCGACCAGGTGAATATCCGGCCCGGATCGCTTCGCCCCGTTCTCGACGCCGCCGGCCGCTTTCTGGACATGTTGAGCCCGCTCGATCAGATCGCGTTTGTTGCGTATCCCGAGCCCGGGCCGCGGGTGAATTTCACGAACGACAAACTTCGACTCAAACGCGCCATGCAAGGGCTCGTCGGGCAGCAGCCGCGAGCGCGACCAGGCAACTACAACATCGGCGTGTCGGAAGCGATTGCCATCGAAGAGCGCCGCGATCAGATCGTGCTTGCGGAAGTGCTCACTCGTGAGTGCCGATCCTCGGATCCGCGGCAGCTCGCGCAGTGCGAACGCGACATCATCTCCGAATCGTCGCAGATTTCGCGCAATTCGCGCGAGGATGCAGACATTTCGCTGCGTGGCCTTCAGCAATTGCTCGAGCAGCTGGCCTTCGTTGATGGTCCCAAGTCCCTCATCCTGATCTCCGAGGGGCTCGCGATCTCGGAGACCAACGATCTGCGACACCTGGTGCGACTGGCGGGAGCTGCTCGCACGGCGATCAACGTCCTCTCCGTGGATCTCCGGCGCGGAGACGTGACGATCGCCGAGCAGCCGCCGACCGAAGCCGAAGATCGTCGAATCCTGATGCAGGGTCTCGAGGCGATTGCCTCGATGTCGCGCGGAAGCCTGTATCACATCGCCGGGACCGGCGAACCGATTTTCGAGCGCCTCGCCTCTGAGATCTCGGCGTACTACCTGCTCGGCGTCGAGCAGCGACCGAGCGATAGCGTTGGCGACCGTCACCGGATCGACGTCGAGGTTCGTCGCAACGATGTGACGATACGTTCGCGGCAGGCGTTCGTGCTGTCGCCGACGACAACCAGGAAACGGTCCGCGCAGGATAGCTTGCGGGATGCACTCGGTTCGCCCTTTGCCATTTCCGGTTTGCCTCTCCGCGTCACCACGTTCGCTCAACAGGATCCAGGGAACGAGAAGGTTCGTCTCGTGGTCGCGGCGCAGATCGGTGAGGCGGGCGCCAAACCAGGCACGTTCACGCTTGGATACATCCTCATCGACGATCAGAACAAGATTGCCGCCTCGTTCGGGGATCAGGTCACGCTCACGCCGGGCGCGGGGAGCCCCAACGAGCCGCTGAAATTCGTGCACAGCGCTGCGGTCGATCCAGGCCTCTATTCGCTGCGCGTCGGCGTCGTCGACGCCGAAGGGCGTCGCGGAAGCATCGCGCGCGACGTGAGTGCATGGAAGATGGCGGGCGAGACGCTCGCGTTTGGCGATCTGATCGTGGGTGGTATCCCGACGCAGGGCCAACAAGGACTCGTGGTTCAGGTCGAGCCGTACGTGCTGACAGAAGGGGTGGCGGCGTACCTCGAGTTGTACTCGAATAGTGAGCAGACCTGGAACGGTACGACGGTCACCTTCGAAGTTGCCGACAATGCGGATTCGCCGGCGTTGATGTCATCGCCGGTCACGATGATGCCGGGGAAGCAGCCAACGTGGCGAGTGGCGGCTGGTGTGATGGACGCGAAGAAGCTTCCGCCAGGACGCTACGTGGCGCGCGCCAAGATCGCTCGCGACGGGAAACCGGTCGGTGTGCTCGCGCGCCCCTTTGTCTTCGAGCATGAGGGCACTGCGGCGCCTGCTGGCAGCGTTGCCGCCGTAGCCGCTGTCGTGTCGTTTGCATCCTCGTTGCCCAAGTTCGACAAGGCGGCGGTGCTGGCGCCCGACGTGGTCGGCTCGATGCTCGACCTCGTGGAGAAGCGTTCGCCGTCGCTCAAGGAGTCACTGACCGAGGCGCGCGCCGGGCGCTATGGGCCCGCGGCGCTTGAAGCCTTCACCGCGGGCGATCAAACGGTCGCCGCGTTTCTGCGCGGCATTGAGCTCTTCACGAAAGGTCAACTCGATCAGGCGGCGACGCAACTGCAGATCGCGGCCGGTCCACGACGCGAGTTCTTCCCAGCCGCGTTCTACCTGGGAGCGTTGTTCGCCGCCGCCGGCCGCGATCAGGACGCGGCCGGTGTGTGGCAAATCGCGCTGGGCAACGAACCTCGTCCCGCCGCGTTCTACACGATGGTAGCGGATGCCCGCCTGCGCACAGGTCAGGCGCAATCAGCGGTCGACATTCTCAAGCCGGCGTATGAACGCGACCCCGCCCAGGACGGGCTCGCCCGTCGTCTCGGCATGGCATATTCGATGACCGGCCGGCATGCCGATGCGCTTCCCGTTCTCGACAACTACCTGAGCCGCAATCCTACCGATCAGGAGATGTTGTATGCCGCCATCGTCGCGCAGTACGAAGTCGCTCGCGGCGGGCAGCCGCTGTCGAATGTCGAGCGTACGAAACTCCGCAAGTACGCGGCGGCTTATCGCGGCTCTAATCAAGCTCTAGTCGATAAGTACCTCGAGACGATTGGCGTGAAGTGACATTGGAAGGTCAAAAGTCAAAGGTCAAAGGTCAAAAGTTAGGTGATGACCTTTGACTTTTGACCTACAAACCCGTCCACATCTACCCCTCCCTCGGTTCACCTGGATCGTCGCGCGTGATGTGAACCGCACGTTCGGTGGCGGACTGGCCTCGATGGAGCTCCTGCGCCGCACCTTCACCGCGAACGGCCTGCTCGATGAAACCGGGAACGCAGGTCTCGTAGCCGTGTCGCGACTGACGCCCGGCACGAATATCCTGGCGTACTGCGTCGGCCTCGGGTGGTCACTTCATCGTTGGCCGGGTGCACTGGCGGCACTTGTTGCCTCATCGTTGCCAGCGTCGTTGATCATTTGCGCCCTGACGGCGGCCATCGTACGAATCGATCGATATCCCGCGGTTCGCGTGATCTTGGCGGTCGCCGTGCTGGCGGCGACGCTGCTCGTGTTTTCGAGCGCCGCGTCCCTTCTGCGTCCATACCTGCGGAGGCCGGCGCTCATGCGCGCGTCGATCGTCGCGATCATGTCGGTCGCGATGCTCGCTGCCGACGTGACACCCGTGCGCATCCTGCTCCTCGCCGCCGCACTCGGTGCGGCGATTTCGGGCTCGGCCCGCCCGTCTGACCCGCAATGAGCCCGATCGTCGTCTACGTCTTGTTGTTGAAAGCGATCGCCACGTCGTTTGCGGGTATGGGCTCGTTGCCGCAGATTCAACAGGATTTCGTCGAGACGCGTCACGCGCTTTCGGTCGAGCAAATCAATCAAGCCGTGCTCGTTGGAAGGTCGACGCCGGGACCGATAGGGGCCTATGTCGTGAGCGTGGGATACCTTGCTGCCGGATGGTCCGGTGCTATCGCGGCGTGGCTCGCGATGATGACACCGGCGCTGGCGGCGATCCCGCTCGTCGTTCTGATGCAGCGGTGGGTCCACCTGCCGCGCGTGAGAGCCGCTGTCGATGCCGTGGTCATCGCCAGCGCCATACTGCTGCTGTCGTCGGGGATTCGGATGGCCGCCGATGCCTGGCAGCAGGTAGCGGCGGGTTTTTAACCTGGAACTCACTTGTGTTGTAGTGTCAGGGACGCTCGTCCCAGCGGGACGGGCCGTATTTGCAGCCCGCGGTTGGCCGGGGGGCAACACAAGTGAGCTGAAGAGTCAACCCGCCGATCGCCAAGGCGCGTCTAAAGACCCGCCTCTACGTTCCCGCTGAAACCAGTCGCGATGACCCGCGCTCGCAGACGAAGCGCGCCGCACGAGACTCGCGCTCCGTCCGCTCGGTGACCGTCGGTACGAAGTACCAGTCCGCGACGAGCGATTTCGGCGTGACGTCCAGCATCACGTAGCCGCGGCTGTCACCATCGAGGAATTTCAAATGTTGCGCGAGCGGCCGCAGCATGGTTGCCACATCGCGCTGCGAGGGGGTCGAGAACATGGGAGGCGAACTCACCGCCGGCGTCACGATCTCGACCGCTCTCGATCCCATCGCCGTCTTCGCGTCGTATCCAGACCAGGGATTTCGCGGAACCTCCAATGCCCACGAGCTGTGGATGTCTCCGGTGAGTATCGCGATGTCAGTGATGCGACCGCCATCGATCATGTCGAATACGCGTTCACGGGCCGCGGGATAGCCGTCCCAGAGGTCAGGTCGCAGTACGGTCATGCTGGGCATCGTGAGTGGCGAGAAGAGGATCTGCTGACCGAGGATCCGCCAGCCCGTGGCCGCCGCTTGTGACGCGCGCAGCGTCTCCGACAACCATTTCTCCTGTGCCGCGCCCAGCAGCGTGCGGCGCGGATCGGCGATGGCGGCCTTGTCGTTTGCGTCTGCCTGCTGGTCGCGCAGCCCGCGTGTATCGAGCATGATCAGATCGGCGAGACCGCCGAACGCAAAGCGGCGATACAGCCGTATATCGTTGCCGGCTGCTTCACGAATCGGCAGCCATTCGAGATACGCGCGATACGCCGCCCGCTGACGGACCTTCCAGTCGCCCTGGTCTGCGCTGTGGTTGCCGGCGCCACCCGACCACGCGTCATTCGCCAACTCATGGTCGTCCCACACCACGATGAAAGGATGCTGGCGATGGACTTCCTGCAAGTCGACGTCGCTACGGTAAAAGGCGTAACGGTCTCGATAGTCTTGCAGCGTGACCAACTCTTTGTTTGGCTCTACCGCCCTTTTGATCGACGGATCGCTGTAGCGGTTGCTGGCGAACTCGTAAATGTAGTCGCCAAGGTGGACGATGGCGTCGAGGTCGGAGCGATTGGCAAGACAGCGATAGACGTTGAAGTATCCCGTCGGGTAATTGGAGCAGCTCACCTGCGCGAGGCGTAGCCGTTGCGTTCCGCGATCAGGGAGTGTCCTGGTGCGTCCGATCGGGGACTGCTCGCCGCCGGCATCGAATGCGTAGTAGTAGGTCGCACCGGGTTTGAGACCGGCCGCATCGACCTTCACGCTGTAGTCGCGTTCAGCGGCCGTTTCCGCCGTGCCCCGCGCAACGATGTTTCGCAGTCGATCGTCGGACGCAACCTGCCATCGGATGTCCAGAGGACTCCCGTTGGCGCGGCCACTCGGCGGCGTCACCCGTGTCCAGAGGATCACCCGATCCGAGAGCGGATCGCCGCTTGCCACGCCGTGACGGAAGAGGCCAGTGGGTACCTTGGCGGGATCTTGCCAGCCGCGCACGGTCAGCGGCCATGCGGCGGCTGCTGCGGCCGTGGTCTGGAGGAACGCTCGACGCGAAAAAGACATGCGAGAGTCCTACTGATTCTAGTCAACCATTAATGACCCCGGGGGTGATTTCCGGACTTGGAATGGCGGAAATCACCCCCGGGGTCTTTTCAGCTTTCTTGACAGCTAGAGAGTCGCCCGCTACCCTGAAAATCCATGCTGTCGTGGTTCCGCGAGTGGTCTCGGTCGATTGCGAGCGCGGCGCTCCTTTCGCTCGTCACGCTGACCGTCTCGTCGGCCGTTCCCCATCAGGATGATTGTCACGACGCCGAGTGCGCCCGCGCGGCGCCGCACGATCCATCGAGTCACAGTGTCAGCCGCCCCCAGGAATCCAGCGGTCAGCCCCTTCACTGCGTCCTTTGTCACTGGACGCGCTCGGTTCGTACGACGCCGCAGCCGACGCCCCTGTTTGCCCCCGCGGTCGTGGGAGAGATCCAGGTGTCGTTGGATGTCTTCAGCGGCAGCTCACAAACCTCGCTCGCACGTCCGTCGCTTCGCGCTCCGCCCGCCTCTCCCAGCGTCGCCTGACAATCGGCGGTTCGCCGCGTAATTGACGTTAGTAACGGGAGATGCTCATGGTCGTACGTACGTTCGTTCGGGCGTGCGCCGTGCTGGTTGTGGCCCTGGTGATGGCATCCCAGGCGGCCGCGCAGGATGGCGTGCCACTCAAAGGACGATTACTGAACTCGTTGAATGCCACTCCCTTGAGCGGCGCCACTGTACAAATCGACGAACTCCGCCGCCAGACGACGTCGGAAGCCGACGGGACGTTTACGTTTGAAAACGTCCCTCCGGGGACATACCACCTCTCGGTGCTCGCACAGGGCTACTCCACGCGCCGCACAGAAGTACGTGCCGCTGCGGATGCGGCACCGATCGAATTGCAGGTCGACTTCGATCTGCATTTCGAAGAGGTCGTTTCCGTCAGCGGTGATGCTCGCAGTCAGTTCGAGACCTTCCAGCCCACCTCCGTGCTGGCGGGCCAGGAGTTGTCGAAGCAGCTCGAGATGTCGCTCGGCGCCACGCTCGAGAGTCAGCCTGGTGTGGCGGCCAGAAGTTTCGGTCCTGCGCCGGCCCGCCCGGTCATCCGCGGGCTCGACGGCGATCGGGTGTTGATCCTGCAGGACGGGCAACGCCTCGGTGATCTGTCGAGTCAGTCAGGCGACCACGGCGTGCCGATCAATCCTGCTGCGGCCCAGAAGATCGAGGTCGTGCGTGGTCCGGCGACGTTGCTCTACGGCGCCAACGCAATCGGTGGCCTGGTGAACGTCATCACCGACGAGATTCCGACGAAACCGATGATGGGCGCCAGCGGCAACCTCACGTTCGACCTCGGGTCGGCGGCAAGCGAAGGTGGGGCTGCTGGTGATGTGCACCTCGGAAATGGAAAGCTGGCACTGCACCTTGGTGGCGGTGGACGTCGCTCCGGCGACGTCGACACGCCGGAAGGCGAGGTGGTGAATTCGCAGTCGCGGAGTGGGTTCGGCAACGTCGGCCTGTCGTGGACGGGCGCCAAGTCGTACTTCGGCGGCAGCTACGGCTACGACGACACGAAGTACGGCATCCCCGTGATCGAGGAAGGGCAGGTGCAGCTCACGCCGCGACGGCACGCGTTCTCTCTGCGTGGAGGCGGGCAGGGCCTCGAAGGGGCGTTTGACTCCTATCGCGCGACGCTTGCCGTTCGCCGCTACAAGCATGACGAGCTCGAGGGCGATCAAGTCGGCACGGCGTTCAGCAACAACACCGAGGAGATCGAGGTGATGGGTTCGCATCGTGCGCTCGGCCGGCTCAAGGGCAGCGCGGGTGGATGGGTCCTGAACCGCGCTTTCGATGCCATTGGCGAAGAAGCGCTCTCGCCGGCCGTTGATCAGCGAGGGTTCGCAACGTTCCTCTACGAGGAGCTGACCTGGCCGCATATGACGTTCCAGGTCGGTGGCCGCCTCGATCACACCGGCTATCAACCGAACGGCGAGCCCGATCGTTCGTTCACGACGGGATCGGGTTCAGTCGGGTTGTTGGTGAGACCGGCCGCGGCTGACGATCGCATCACGATTGCCTTCAGCGCGGCGCGGGCGGCGCGGAGCCCCGCGCTCGAGGAGCTGTTTTACTTCGGACCGCACCCCGGGAATTTTGCGTTCGAAGTGGGCAACCCCGATCTCGATCCCGAACACGCCCTTGGTTTCGACGTGTCGCTCCGGTGGCGCACTCGTCGCGTGACGGGCGAAATCACCTTCTTCCGGAATGACGTCAATGGCTACCTGTTCAGGGCGCCGCTCACGGAGGAGGAGTTCAACGCGCGTCTCGACGAGTTCGCCGCGAGGTTCCCGAGTCGTGACATTGAGGGTCCGGCGAGCGGCGAAGGTGAAGAAGGCTTCCCCATCGTGGAGTACGTCGCGGCCGATAGCGTGCTGCAGGGAGTCGAGGCGCACTCAGACGTTCAGGTCACTCCAGCGATCGCACTGGAGCTCGGACTCGATTACGTCCAGGGTACGCTCAAGGACCAGGACGAGCCATTGCCGAGAATACCGCCGCTGCGATTCCGCGGAGGTCTGCGCTACCAACGCAACGCATTTCAAGCCGGCGGCGATGTCTCGATTGTCGCGACACAGGATCGCCTGTTTCCAACGGAAACGCCGACAGACGGTTATCAGCTGGGGCGACTATACGCGTCGTACTCGTTCGGTCAGGGCGCAGTGGCGCATACGATCACGGCTCGGCTGGAGAATGTGGCCAATGAGCTGTATCGAAATCACTTGTCACTCATCAAGGATCTCGCTCCCGAGATGGGGCGGAATTTCAGAGTGCTCTACAACGTCAAATTCTGAAAACTCCCAACTCGCAAAACCCAACTCCCAAATCCAACTCCCAACGTAATCATTGGGAGTTGGGAGTTGGCCTTCGAGTCGCTCAGATCACCCCGAGCTCGTCGAGGGGTGGAGGTTGGGAGTTGACAGGGTTGTTGGCGGCCTACGATAGACCCGCCAACACCCGCATGTCGTCAGGCAGCGGCGCTTCGAACTCGAGCGGCTCCCGAGTAATGGGGTGCGGCAGCGTGACGCGCCACGCATGCAGGGCCTGGCGCGCAAGTTGCGCATGGGGGACACCATAAACCTGGTCGCCCAGGATCGGGCAACCGAGCGCCGCGAGATGGACACGAATCTGATGCGTGCGTCCCGTGATCAACTCACAGCGAACCATCGAATGC
>DASRJE010000143.1:0-4052 GCA_035649635.1 Vicinamibacterales bacterium
TTGCGATCGGATCGAAACGCGATCATCCTGCCGTCTGGCGAAACCGTCGGCTCCCGATCGTCGGCGGGATCGTTCGTCAGTCGAATCGACGCGCCGCCGCCGATCTGCTGGACGTAGATGTCGAGATTGCCGTCGCCGGATCGATTCGATGCGTAGGCCACCAGACGCCCGTCTGCGCTGATGGCGGGTTCGATCGTCAGTCCGCCATCGGACGTGATGCGGGTCATGTTCCCGGTGACCAACGCACTCACGTCCTGAGATTGCGGCCGCCACACGAGGAAAGCTGCCGCCGCGGCGAGCGCGAGGACTCCGACCGCGAGGGGCGCCATCCACCCCCGGCGTTCACGGAGTTTGACGACGTGCTCGGGGTGACCGAACTGCTCGATCGCCGTCTCGAGATCGAGCCCGAGGTCGCCGGCATCGCGCGTGCGCCGCTTCGGGTTCTTCGCCAGGCATCGTCGAAGCAGGCGCTGGATCTCGGCGGGCGTGGTCGACGGCAGTTTGGCCCACTCGGGCTCGCGCTCGATGATCGCGGCGATCGTGTCGGTCGACGTGGGGCCAGAGAATGCTTTCTGTCCCGTCAGCATTTCGAACAGCACGCAGCCGAACGCCCAGATGTCCGTGCGTTTGTCGACCTGCTGACCACGCGCCTGCTCCGGGCTCATGTAGGGTGCGGTGCCGAGCAGGACGCCTTCGCGCGTCTCGTGCATGTGCATGGTCACCGTCGTGAGATCCGGATCACTCTGGTCCGCATGCTTGGCCAAGCCGAAGTCGAGGACCTTGACGACGCCCGCGGGCGTGATCATCACGTTGCTCGGTTTGAGATCGCGGTGCACGATCCCTTTTTCGTGAGCGGCATCGAGCGCATCGGCGATCTGCTTCGCGATGTCGAGCGCCTGAGCTACGTCAAGGCTGGACAACATCCGATCCGCGAGCGTGTCGCCGTCGACCAGCTCGAGCACCAACGCACGGATGTGAACGATGTGTCCGGCCTCTGCGGGATCGCCCTGGATTTCTTCGATGCCGTAGATTGCTGCGATGTTGGGATGGTTCAGCGACGCCAGCAGACGTGCTTCGCGCTCGAAGCGGGCGAGGCGACTGGGGTCGGCGGTGAACGCGGTGGGCAGCACCTTGATCGCCACGCTTCGGCCAAGCCGTACGTCGCGTGCGCGATACACCTCGCCCATTCCGCCTGCGCCGAGCGGAGCCTCGATTTCATATGCGCCGAATCGCGCGCCAATCGTCAATGACATGGCGAAGTCGATTGCGTGCTACTCAGGAACCGATTCGACGGCGACGAGGAGCCGTCGAGGCGCTTCCGGGCTTCGCGACGGTCGATCTCAGCACGATCTGACCGAATCGAACGCATCACATTGCCACTGCCCCCGAGTCGCTGCTGAGGATCGTCGAGGGCCACACCTTCGAAGAAGAAGAACCGGACCCACGATTGCCGCGACTTCAGGCGAGTGCCTGTCGATCGCCTCCTCGAGATACATCTCTTCGCCAGCCACCTGCACCTCGCACTCGGACCACTCGAGACGCGCGTCTTCAAGACGCCACGAGCCAGCATCGGATTATATGGTTCAGGAGCAGGCGAGCGAAGGTGGGCGGCCGTCGACGCGGTAGACCCCGACGTCCGCGTTTCGCATCATCTCGTGGAGGTTCGGCGCGAAGTCGCGCACGAAGCGGGCGAGAAACTTCGCCTCGTCATTGGCGGCGCCCGGCCCTGTGACGACGTATGCGGCGCCGACTCGCTGAATGTAGCCCCACAGCCGACAGGGATCGTCGGTCCTCGGCGGCGGTGTGACCGTGCGATCGGTAAACAGCGCAAGCGCCCGTGGCCGGCTGAAGATGATGACATCGTCCCGACGAGTGGACGTCTTCACGAAGTCGAACAGCTCCACACTTTCTCGCTTGGCGATACCCTCGGGGACCCGTCTGAATGGAAGAGTGGAATAGCGCGCGATGTAGCTGACCGCGACGACGGCAAGGAGCATGGTCAGCACGGCGTGCCACGATCCCAGACGAGTTCCCATGCGCTCTGCGATCTTTCGATCGAGCCACAATGCACCCAGCACGCAGCACGCCAGGAAGATCGGGATGACGGGAATCAACAGCCGCGTGTCCTGCGCCACCGGCCACAGGATGACGGCCGCAAGGTAAAACAGCGGAGCGATGAGGAGCAGCGTCGCGTTCGGCTGCGTCCGCAGCGACCCGTATCCGACAGCGGCCAACCCGGCGGACACCAGGAACATGACCTTTCGAGGCAGGTCGGCGTAACCGTTCTCCCAGATGGCGGAGAACCATCGCAGGTATCCAACGACGTTGTCGACGATGACCGCTGGGGTAATCGTCAGCAGGTCCGTGTAGCTGGAGTCGCGCGGTCCCAGCAGGTAGTACACGCCGGCCAGCACGACGAACGTTCCGACAGCGACCAGAGTGTCCTTCGTCAACCAGCGATGTCGAACGAGATCGCTCACGACGAGGGTGGGGAGCAGGACGATTCCTACCACTCGCGTCGCATACGCGGCGAAGATGGCAACGCCGCCGAGCACCGAGAGCACGGTTCGGGATCGCGTCAGGCGATCGCTCTCGCCGGCACGGGTCAGACAGAGCAGCGCGGCCATGAAGAAAAAGAGGAACGGGATGTCGGACAGGATCTGATCCTTGAAGTCCCAGAAGTACGGATTCAGTCCGACCACCAACACGACGGCTGCGGCCGCCAGCGGCGGCATCAGCGGCTGAATCAGGCGATGAAGCACGAGCAGCGCCGCGACAAAGAACAGCACGATCTCGATCTTCATCGGACGCAGCTGGACGCCGAACGTCCGGACGACCGGTGCCAGCGCGAGCGGAAACCCTGGTGGGTACAGCCGGGGTCCGATTGTGGGGTTGTCGGGGTTGTAGAGGTATGAGGTGTCGGTGTAGCGGGCGCCTGTGGCCAGGTTGCTGGCGTGGCGGATGTACTGGCTGAAGTCGTCGCCCCATTCGTGCCCCTCTCGTATTGTCGAGAGATAGAACGACGTAACGATCAGCACGCAGACAGTGCCCAAGCGCGACGTCCGACCCGTCGTGGGCATGCCCACGCTAGATTATTGGTCGAGACGGTCCGCCTTCGCTAAAAGCGACGGCAGGACAACACCCGCGCTTCGACTTGCGTGAGTCGAATGCTCGCTCAGGGCATTCGACGAGGCGGTTGGCTCGCCATGAGCGAGCCTACGGCTCGCCGAAGGCGAGTCGTAGGCGAGTCGAATGGTGCCGGAGGAGGGAATTGAACCCACACGGGGGGTGAACCCCACCGGATTTTGAGTCCGGCGCGTCTGCCAGTTTCGCCACTCCGGCCCAGATCGAGCCTCCAATCGTATCAAGAACTTACGAGGAGACCTAAACTGTCATGCGGTTTGCGTGGCCGCATTGTCCCCGTTAGTTGTCCCCGAGCCGGACGTCCCTAAGCGTCACATACCCGCCGGCCTTGATGCCGTTCAGATCGGGATCCGCGATCATCTTGGCGAAGATCCACTCCAGTCTCTCGGCCCTCGGCAGAGTGAGTTGATATGTGCCCCGAACACCGCCCTCCCCTGGCTCGAACCGGGCGTCAACCTCTGGGTTCGGCTCGCCGGGCCATCTTGTGATGATGAGAGGAGAGATCGAGCGAGGGTTTGGCGTGTCGGCGTCGCGCACAAGGTCCATCGCTAGGCACAGCCGACTACCGATCGCCGGCATTTGATCGGGCCGCGCCATTCGCTCGATCACCGCGCGAACCTCTGTCTCATCTACGGCGTACGGCGGCTCGATGACGTCCCGTTTCATGCCCGCATCTTCATGCAACTGAAGGACAGAGAGCTCGCCAAGTGCTCGATAGCTGTAAAAGCGAATCACCCCTTGAGTTGCGAGATGTTTTCCCGCTGCGGAAAACCTCGCCTGAGCGAATATCCACGTCAGGTCGTCCAGATACTCGAACTTCGACTCGACCCCGTAAAGGATCTCGTATCCGTAGCCGAAACCCTGTGCCCGATTCGTTCGCGAGGTGATCTCGTTCATCATCAGCAAAG
>DASRJE010000144.1:0-60108 GCA_035649635.1 Vicinamibacterales bacterium
TATCGAGCGCATTCCTCCGCCGCCGACATCTGAAATCCCGCCTGCGCGAACTCTTGAAGGAGAGTCACATGTCTTTCCCACGTCTCGTATCGACAATGGCGGTGCTCGCACTACTAATGGCGGGTGTAACCGTCGCAACCGTCCGGGCGCTTCCACTCGACCTCACCGCAATTGCGCAGGGCCGCTCCGCTGCCCGGCTCGAGATCCGTCTTGCTGAGAACGCATTCACACCCGGACTCGTGGAGGCGGTCCAACAAGGCTCTGGCCAGCGCGTCTACCTGCATGCCATGGCCCTCGCAACGACAGCGGACATATCGAGTGTGCGAGTGATCGATAACGGCAACTCTATCTTCAGTATCGAAGTGACCTTCAGCCGTCCCGCCGCGGCGCGGATGGCGAGCGGGACCGGCGCTCATCTGGGCAGACCCCTTGCCATCGTCCTCGACGGTCAGGTGATTTCAGTGGCCACGGTCAGAGCGCAGATCAGCGACACCGCGCTTCTCACTGGGCCCTTCAACGCCGCGGCGGCCCAGTCGCTCGCGACCCGGCTGGCACCTCTTGCGCCTCCGCAGAATGGTCAAAAGCGGGACGACGTGGTGTTGCCGGTCCCGATCCATCAAGAGCGCCCGGTCTACACACCAGAGGCGATGGCGGCGCAGATCGAAGGCAGTGTGCTTCTTGAATCAGTCGTGCGGGCGGATGGATCGGTCGGCGATGTACGCGTCATCGAGCCGTTCGACACGCAGCACGGATTGGATCAACAGGCGGTTGAGGCGTTGAAGCGGTGGACGTGGAAGCCGGGCACGAAAGACGGCAAACCCGTCCAGGTCGCAGTGCAGGTGCAGATGACGTTCACGTTGAAGTGAACCCTTGATCGAGCCTGTCTGATCAATCAATCGTCCACAACGCGATCGAGCCGGCGTCCTTGATGAAGATGCGATTGCCAGAAATCGCTGGCTGCGCCCAGGTCGCCGTTTCCGACACGGTGTAGCGCGCGATGATGTCGAAGCGCTCCCGGCTCGAGCGCGCGACAATCAACTCACCATCATCGTTGAGGAAGAAGATCACGTTGTTCGCTTTGACGACCGCGGAGTTGGCCGCTTCGCGAGGTGGACCGAGCCAAAGGACCTTCCCATCACGCGCGTCGATCGCAAAGAACTGGCCGCTGTTGCGCGTGGAAAATCCGAACAACGTATCGCCGATCACCACAGAATTACTCACGTAAGTCGAAACGTCCTTCGTTTCCCAGGCCATCTCGGCAACCCACGTGCTACCGCGATGCGTCGGCTTGAGAGCGGTAACGCCCACGCCGGCGCTGACGACAATCGTCTGACCATACGCGACGGGCATCGACCCACCCATGCCGCCACCACTCCATGGATATCGCCACAGCAATCGACCGTCGGGCAGCGAAACACCAATGACCGCGCTCTGGGTGACCGTGACCGCCTGCCGCGTGCCTTCGATCGTGACGATGAGCGGCGACATGAAGAAGCCACCGTCGCCGGTGATCCACTTGACCGTCCCATCGTTGACGTCGTACGCCGTCAACGCCTCGTAGTTGCCGGGATGGACCAACATGAGGCCACGTTCGCCTGCAGGAGAGGATGCCGCGCTGTAGAACGGATGCTCGGCAGGCTCGCGCGTCTGCCACAGGCGTTTGCCGCTCGTAGCATCGAGCGCCGACACGATTCCAGTGATGCCTTGCGTGAAGAGCTTGCCATCGAGATACAGCGGCGTCGCCTTCGGGCCAGATCCATGCACTTTCGTGGGCGGACTGGGGGCATAGGCTGCGGCGTATCCGGAGCGCCACCGTTCTTTGCCGCTTGCCGTGTCGAGTGCGGCCATGACTTCTTGTCCATCGCGACGCGTGAACACATAGACGATGTCGCCGATCACAACGGGGGTGGCGTATCCTTCACCGACGTCGACCTTCCACTGTTGTTTCAAGGCTTGTGGCCATGAAGAAGGCTCGACGAAACCGGATGCCGAGCCATCGCGAACCTGGCCACGCCATTGCGGATAGTCGAGCGCACTCTGCGCGAATAGCGAAACCGCAAGTGCGCCGAGCGTGATGCCCGTCACGATCAGCAGCGATGGGGGTCGGTTCACGCGTGCGCGCTGTTCTCGCGCCATCGCTCCCTCCCCGCAACCGCGAGCACGTAAGCCGCCGGCCACATCATCACCAACGACAGCGGCCACCAAGGCCGGGGATCGTCCGCGGAGATGACGAACCCGTCGGGACCCGGGTCTGGCGGAATCAGACCCCGGCCAAAGACGACGGAGTTTTCGAGACCTTGTGAGACCAGAAAACTCGTTCCTGCAAGCAGGAGCACGGCACACACGGTTGGGCCGAGCGGCAAGACGGGGCCTCGGCTGCCACGAAGGGCGCCCCATACCATAGGTAACATCACCAGGAAGGTTCGCGCGAGGCGAGGGAACACCACGAGTATCAGGTGGTATTGCAGCGGCGGATTCGAAGGCCGGTGCACAACGGTTGTGGTTCCCAACGTCCCGACGAAGACGGCAAGCGCGAAAAGCGAGATCGTCAGCCAGAGCGCCCGTCGAGAAAGACGGCCCACGACAAATCCACTCGTCCACGACCAGCCGACGAGCGCGCACCATGCGGCGCCAAGCCACACTGCCGTCCGAATGACATCTTTTCGATAGCCTGGATAGGCAAGATAGGAGAAATCCCAGAGCACCCAGTAGTTCGCGAAGTCGACGCCAGTGGTTATCCCCCACCAGCGAGACGCGTGACTGAGCAACAAACCGATTGGAATCACGACGCTCGCGACAGCGAACCAGGGCCGCCAGTCGATCCACAACGCGGCCTGTCGGCGGATCACCAGTCCAGCCACTTCTCGCAACGCGGGTCCTGGGCGCGCGCCGCACTCCGCGAGATCGCCGCGCACCACGTCGCGTTCTGGTTGATCGAGCAGGCGCGACACCATCTCGACGAGCAACCAATAGACTCGGGTCGTCATGGCGGCCGACTCACCTGGTCGCCCAGGCGACCCCCCGGCTGACCCGCATCACGGCCTCGTAAAACGCGGCAGCGGCCTGTTCGCCCTTCGGGGTGATGCGAACCATTCGTTTCGGACGGCCGCCGCGCTGCGGCGTCGGATCTCCCATTGATGTCGTGATGAGCCCCTTCGTCTCGAGGCGATCGAGAGTCGTATACAGCGCTCCAAGAGAGCATGGGCGACCTGTCGCGGCCTCGATTTCCTCGCGGATGGCAACGCCGTAAGCCCCCTCGCCGAGGCGCGCAACGGCGGTCAACATCAGGTATTCGAACTCGCCCAGTTGCATTACTATCACATTGTAGTTGTAATCTCAGCTTCGTCAAGATCCCGGCAGTCCTCGACGCCCCTTTCTTCGTCAAAATGAGCGAACCGGAGGAAGGTCTATGCGCACTCCCGTGCTCGCAATCGCAGCCCTGTTTGTCCTCATGGGGGCAAGTACCGGGTCAGGTCAACGGACACCGCAATGTCTGCACGATGAACCCGAGACGTCGGCGAACCGCACCCGCCGTGAACGGGCTGTCGAGTGGGCCCATCAGATCAACGCGGCACAGGCGAAGATGTTCGGTCCTCGCGGCGGAAGAAATTCCTATGTTCCGCTCGACCGGCTGTTCAACCTGCCTCAAGCCCCTGAAGGGTTCAAACTCCAGTTCCATGTGGAACAGGATACCTACGCGTTCTCGATCAAAGACACGCGAGATCCATGCTTGTACGCGGTATTCTCTGATCAGAGCGGCGACGTATACGAGGCGACGCCGGCGGCACTGAAGCCGCGGATGAAGCTTCTGTCTCAGCGTTAGGAGTCACCGTGCTGCGGACGCTCGCACGACTCACCCGGTGCGTGCTCCCTGCCGTTTGCTGCGCCGGCCTCGCCCTCACGCTTCACGCGCAGGGGCAGGCGCCGGCACCCGAGCCGCCATCGCCTGACGCTGAACCGAAGTTCGAAGTGACCTCGGTCAAGAAGAGCGGCCCCACGCCTCAGATGGGCATGATGTTCGGCCTGCGGCCGAACGGCCGATTCGCGATGGAAATGCCTGTGGGCGCGCTGATCACGCTCGCCTACGGGATTCATCGCTTTCAGTTGATCGGCGGCCCCGCCTGGCTGAACACCGACCGCTTCACGATCAACGCTGTCGAAGAAGACCTTCCGATTCCACCGACGGTTCCCGGGACACCAACTCGCATGCAACTGCTCGTGCGATCGCTGCTCCAAGAGCGATTCGCCCTGGTCATTCACAACGAGACGCGCGAGCTGCCGTTGTCGTATCTCGTCCTGGCGCGTGAGGATCGCAAACTGGGTGACCGCCTTCGTCCGTCGACCGTCGATTGCCGTGCGTATCTCGCCGAGCGCGCCAAGGCAGCAAAAGAAGGAGCACCGCCGACACCACCGGTGCCTTCCAAACCGGGCGAAATACTTCCTTGCACCCTGATGGGCGGATTCGGTCGCATCACGGCAGGGTCGGCGCAGATGTCCAACGTGGCGTCGATGCTTGGCAACATGCTCGGTCGCCCTATCTACGACCGCACCAACCTGACTGGCAGTTTCGACATCCAACTCGAATACACACCCGATCAGATGCCGCAGCTGCCCCCTGGCGCGACGCTTCCTCCCGGACTCACGATGCCCTCGCCCGACGGTCCGTCGCTCTCTACGGCGCTGCAGGAACAACTCGGGCTCAAGCTCGAAAACGCGCGGCCCTGTCGACGTGATCGTCATCGACTCGGTGTCGCAACCCGAGCCCGATTGATCCCTGCCATCAACGGAGATTGCGGAGGCACGGCTCGACACGGAGAAGCGGTGAAACGGAGCACGAACGGGGCGCCATGCCGGTGACGCGCTTCGCGCGGGTTGGCAGGGTTTCCTTCCGTTTGATCTCCGTTGCCCCGTTCCTCCTTGGTGATCCGTTTGCTCCGTCGCCTCCGAGCCCTCGCCGGAGCATATTGAACCGCAGCGGCCCCACAGCCCATAATTCCCTGCTTTCGTACGGTCATGTCCTTCGACTGGAGGCGTCCATGAAGACCGCTGTCCTTTGCGTATTTCTTCTGTGTGTCATCACCTTTCCGGCGTTGACGGCCTCACCGACGGCCAAGCCGGAGGAAGTGGGACTTTCGTCCGAGCGCCTCCAACGAATCAACCAGATGGTCGAGCGGCGCATCGCCGCTGGCGACATCGCCGGGGCCGTGACGATCGTGGCGCGCAAGGGCAAAGTCGTTCATCACGCCCAGCAGGGTGTGATGGACCTGCAATCCAAGCAGCCGATGGCCGCGGGCACGATGTTTCGGATCGCCTCGATGACCAAACCCGTCGTCGGCGTCGCCATCATGATGCTGGTCGAAGAAGGCAAGCTTCATCTGAACGATCCGGTCAGTCGCTATATTCCGCAGTTCCGCGACATGAAGGTCGCCGTGCCACGGCCGGCTCCGGGAGGAGCGGGCGGGCGCGCCGGTGGGGAGGGCAACGCCGGTCCGCGCTTCTACACCGTCCCGGCCGAGCGCGCGATTACGGTCAAGGATCTGCTCACGCACGTCTCGGGCCTCGGCAGCGGCCCGATGGGTAATAGCGATATCGAGAAGGTCGCGCGCAAAGATGGGGAAACACTCGCCGACTACATTCCGCGCCTGGGTTCGACGTCGCTGGAATTTCAGCCGGGATCGCGCTGGACGTACAGCCCCGGCGCCGGATTCGAAACGCTCGGCCGCATCATCGAGATCGCATCGGGCACCCGACTCGATCAGTTCTTCCGGACACGCATCTTCGATCCGCTCGGGATGAAGGACATCACCTTCTGGCCGACCGATGCGCAGATGCCGCGCGTCGCCACGGTGTATGGGCGGGGACCGAACGGGCTGACGAAGACGCCAACCCCGAATGACACGATGTCGAGAAACGTGTACTTCCGCGGGTCAGGTGGGCTCTACAGCACGGCGGAAGATTACATCCCGCTGGGGATGATGCTCGCCAATGGCGGTGAACTGAGCGGAAAGCGCCTCCTCAGTCGCAAGACCGTGGAGATGATGAGCGCGGCTCACGTGAAGGACACGCTGCCTGGTCGCCCTGCGGGTGAAGGCTACGGACTCAGCGTACGCGTCGTCACGGATCACGCCGTTCGCGGAACGATGTTGTCCGATGGAACGTTCGGCTGGTCGGGCGCCCAGGGTACGCACTTCTTCGTCGACCCGAAGGAAGAACTGGTTGGCGTGCTGATGGTGCAGACTTCGATCGGAGAGTTTCAGCGCGAGTTCGAAGACCTGGTCGCGCAGTCGGTGGTTGACTAGACACGCGCACGCTGAAGCATGCGCTCTGCGGTGGAGATATTCGTGAACAGAAACTCCCTTGGTGTGTTCCTACTTGGTCTCACAGCCGCCGTTACGCTGACGGTCTCCGTCGTCGCACAACAGGGTCAGCCACAGATTGGCATCGCCCCCGTCACGCTGACGGCCGGCCCGTACACCTTCGACACGGCAGAACAGCACAAGATTCGCGTCGTTGTCGTCGCGCGCGGGCTGGTTCATCCATTCAGCCTGGCGTTCCTGCCCAATGGCGATGCCCTCGTCACCGAGCGCGGGACGAAATTGCGCATCGTGCGAAACGCGACTGGTGCCGGCGGCGCGCAGGCCGCACTCGATCCAGAGCCGATCGCGGGGCTGCCCGCATTTCCGCCATTCAGGACCGGCGGATTGCAGGAAGTCGCGCTGCATCCCAAGTTCGCCAGCAATCAGCTCGTGTACTTCACCTACAACAAGGCCGGCGCCGTAGGCCAGAGCCCGAATCAGCGGCAGAGCGCCGTCACGCTCGCGCGAGGACGGCTCGATGGCAAGTCGCTCACGAATGTCGAAGAACTCTTTAGTGGTGACTGGAACAACGGCGCCAGCGGGTCACGCCTCGCCTTCGGTCGCGACGGAATGATCTACATGACGACGGGCGCGCCGTTCGATGAGAAGGCCCAACGCACCGACACGGTGTACGGAAAAGTTCTTCGCCTCACCGAAGACGGGAAGGCGCCGCGCGACAATCCGTTCGTGGGCAAAGCCGGTGCACGTCCCGAAGTGTTCTCGATGGGCCATCGCGATCAACTCGGCCTCACCATCCACGAGCCGACAGGCACCGTGCTGGCCGCCGAACACGGGCCAAATGGCGGAGATGAGATCAACGTCATTCAAGCGGGCGGCAACTACGGGTGGCCGAAATTCAGCTTCGGCCGCACCTACGAAGGGCCGCGGATCTCCGAGGTGCCCCTCGGCCCCGGCATTGAGCAGCCATTGGTGCTGTGGATTCCGTCGATTGCGCCAACCGGGCTCGCGTTCTACACCGGCGATCGCATTCCGGCCTGGAAAGGCAATCTGTTCGTCGGCAGCGCACGACGTGGTGAAGTGCCTCGCACGGGCGGACTCGAACGGGTAGTGATGAACGATAAGCTCGAAGAACTGCGCCGCGAGTCATTGCTCACGGATCTGCATCAGCGTATTCGTGACGTGCGGCAGGGACCTGACGGGCTGATCTACGTGATCACCGACGAAGACGACGGGGCGCTGCTGCGCATTGAGCCAGCGCAATAGAAAGTAGAAAGTTCGGTCTTCTCTCGTTAATGCGCCGCTTCCGCCGGCCCACCACTCCCCTTCGGCCGGCGCATGATCAACACGAGCGGAATCAACACCAGGAACAGCGTGCCGAGCAACCTGAAGATGTTGACGAACGACACCATCGCAGCCTGCCGCTGAATCATTCCGTAGAGCGCGATATAGGCCTGGTTGGTGGCGCTCACAGCATCGGCACCGGCGGCCATGAACCCGGCTTTGAGCTGTTCGAGGACTGTTGACGTCATCTGACTGTAGGGGCTCACGTGCTCACCTAACAAAGCGCTGTTCACCTGCCGCGTCCGCGCCAGCATCGTGCCAGTTACCGCGATGCCGATACCGCCCCCGATGTTCCGCATCAGATTGAAGAGGCTGGTGGCATATCCCATCCGCTGCGGCGCGATCGTCGCCATCGACACGGTCGTCAGCGGCACGAAGAGCAGCGCCATCCCGGCGCCCTGCAGCAGCTGCGGCCAGAAGATGTCCCAATACCCAGCCTGCAGATTCAGCTGACCGAGCCAGATCATGGTGATGCCGCCAATGAACAATCCCAGAGCCAGCAGCTTGCGCGCGTCGACCTTCGATGTCAGTGTGCCAACAATCGGCATCATGAACAGCGACCCGATGCCGCGCGGCGCCATCGCTTCCCCCGCCTCGAGTGAGGGATATCCAAACAGCGTCTGCAACATGATCGGCAACAGCACGAGGCTGCCGTAGAGCACGAACCCGAGCACCGTCATCAGGAACACACCAACCGAGTAGCTGCGATCCGTAAACAGGTGCAAGTCGATGATCGGTTCCTTCGATCGGAGCTGATGGATGATGAGCACGATGAGGGCCACCGCCGACAAAATCGCCAGCGTCGTGATCATCGTCGACTCGAACCAGTCCTCCTGCTGCCCCTTGTCGAGCACGAACTGCAAGGCGCCGATCCCAACCACCAGCATCCCCATACCCCAGTAGTCAATCCCCTTCGACTCGCGGCGCAGGTAGGGCGGATCGAATACATACAGTTGCGTCATCAGGAGAGATACGATCCCGACAGGCAGATTGATGTAAAAAACCCATCGCCAACTGTAGTTCTCCGTGAGCCACCCGCCGAAGACGGGACCGAAGATTGGCGCGACGACTATCCCAAGGCCCCAGAACCCCATGGCGCGGCCACGTTCTTCCGGTTTGAACGACTCGAGCAGCACGGCCTGCGAGAGCGGCTGAAGCGCCCCGCCGGTCGCGCCCTGAATGATGCGGAAGGTCACGAGCGAGGCAAGATTGGGCGCGGCGCCGCACAGAAACGACGCCAACGTAAACCCCGCTGTCGACCACATCAGCAACCGCTTGCGGCCAAACGTGCTCGCCAGCCAACCGGTCATCGGCAGGATGATGGCGTTAGCAACCAGGTAAGACGTCAATGCCCACGTGGCTTCATCGGTTGTCGCCGACAGGCTGCTCGCGATATGCGGCAGCGACACGTTGACGACCGTGGTGTCCAGCACCTCCATGAAGGTGGCGAACATCACCGCGAACGCGATGAGCCAGGGGTTCACGTGCTTCTGAGTCATGTCAACGACACCGGGTGTGATTTTCGCGGCAGGCGAACGAGAAAATCACACCCGGTGTCGTTACTCCCTCGTATACACCGTTGGCACCACCGACATTCCCGGGCGCAGCAGGTGTTCGGGATCCTGTCCTTCATCCAGCACGATCCGCACCGGCACCCGCTGCACTACCTTCACGTAGTTGCCAGTGGCGTTATCAGGCGGCAGCAGGCTGAAGCGCGAGCCGGTCGCGGCAGCGAGGCTCTCCACTTTTCCGCTGAACTCACGGGCACCATAGGCGTCGACTTCGATCTTCACGCGTTGCCCGGGGCGCATGTGCTCCAGCTGCGTCTCTTTGAAATTCGCCGTGACCCACACGCGATCCAGCGGGATGACGGTCATCAGTGGTTGCCCCGCCTGAATCACCTGCCCCACCTCGACGCCCTTCCTGCTGACGATGCCTTTCACTGGCGCTTTGACGGTGGCGTATTCGAGATTCAGTTCGGCCTGTTTCACGATGGCCTTGTTCTGCCGCACTTTTGCATCGGCCGCGTCCGCGCGTGCGCGTGAGGCGGTCACCTGCTCGGGCGCCGTTTGCGCCGTCTTCAACTCTGCTGACGCCTGCTGACGTCCGACGCTCGCCTGCGCCAGACGGCTCTCAGCGACCCGAATGCCCAGCTCCGCCTCGTTGACCTGCGCTTCCGCAGATTCTGTGGCCGCCTTGCTCGCTGCCGCAGCTGCGACAGCGGCGTCGTACTGCTGCTGCGGAATTTCGTCCTTGGCCAGCAGAGGCTTCAGCCGCTCGACATCGCGGCTCGCTTTCGATGCATTCGCCGCCGCCTCGCGTTGACGCGCCTGCGCCGTCGCCAGCCGTGTGCGAGCCACTTCAACACCCTGCTGTGCCTCGAGGTACGAGGCCTCCGCCTGCTCAACGCCGCCACGCGCAGTCGTCTCATTGCTCGACGCGGTCGTCGACGTGATCGGAACACTTGCCCGCACCGCGACCGCGGCTGCCTCGGCATCGGCGAGCTCAGCCCGCGCCCGCTCGAGCGCCACCTCGTAGTCGCGCTTGTCAATCTCGACAAGGACTGCGCCCGCCTCGACCTCCTGGTTCGCCTCGACCGGCACCCGAAGCACCGCGCCTCCCACTCGTGACGCAATCGGTGTGATATGCGCATCCACCTGGGCGTCGTCGGTTGATTCGCGTCCGGCGGAAATCCACCACCAGACGCCGACCCCGATCGCGACCAGCAGCGCCACTCCAATGAGAATTCGAACACGCATCGTCATTTGATTGAGGGGCCTCCGAGGTACTTGGCCACTGCCTCTTCGGCGGTTCCGAGCGATCGCGCGAGCATCGCCTTCGCCAGGTTGAAACCGTACATCGCAGAGATGTACTGCTCGCTGGCGAGTGCGACCGCCTCCTGGGACTGGACCACCTCGATATTCGAGGCCACACCGGCAGCAAACCGATCGCGTGACTGCGTCAACTGCAGGTCGGCCAGTTCGCGCGCGCGCGTCGCGGTTTGCAGCACTTCTTCAGTCGCGTTCAAATCCAGGAAGGCCGTGCGCACGTCGTAATAGATCTCCGCCCGCGCATCATCGGCCTCGGCACGCCTGGTCCTCAGCTCGGCATCGGCCTGCGCGAGGCGACCTTGCACGCGTCCCCCCTCGAAGATCGGGACCTTGACCTCGCCAACAACGTTGAACGTCGGAAGAGCGTCGCTCCAATGCAGACCAATGGCCCCGTAGTCGGCTGACAGCCGCAGCGAGGGAAGAGCCTCACCCTGGATCGCCTTCCGCGACGCTTCCGCCGCCTGCACGCGTTCGAGCGCCGCAAGGTAATCAGGCCGATCGCGATAGGCGCGCTCGAGCGCCTCTTCGAGCGTCATCTCGGGAACTGGAACGAAGGGAATCTCCTGGCTCAGCGAGAACGACTGCCCCACTGGCAGGCCGATCACGCGCGCCAGTTGGAGCTTCGACTTCTCGTACTCATTGACCGCGGCGGTGACGCGCTGGCGCTCGGTGCTCAGCCTCACTTCGGCGCGAATGACATCGATTCCAGCGACGAGGCCGCCTGCCCTGAGATTGATTGCCTGCTGATGCAGTGTCGTTGCCGTTTCAAGCTGCGCCCGAGCCGTGTCGGCGCGCGCGGCCGCCGCAATCGTCTGCAAGTACGCGTTGGCCGCCACCAGGACCACCAGATCCCTGGCACTTCGAAATGCGTGCCTGCTTGCGGTAAGCGAGTGCTCGGACGCGCGAAATTCGTTGAGCGTGCTCATGTCGAGCACCGTCTGCGAAAGGAAAACTCGCGCGTCGAAGACGCTGAATGGACCAACGATACGCGGGAATTCGTCCCGAAGCGGGAAGCCAAAGGCTTCGAGATTCGACTTGCGCCGCGCGCCCGAGATGCTTCCGCTGACATTCGGAAGGAGTTCACTCAGCGCAACGGTACGCGCGCCCGCTCCGCCATTGGCTCCTTCTTCTGCCAACAGGACACCAAGGTTGTGATCGAGTGCGCGCTTGATCACCTCGGCAATCGACAACGACAAAGTGTCGGGCGTCGCCATTCCTTGCGGTATGCCGCCGCGGAACGGGCTGTCAGGCGGCAATGTATCGCGAGTTTGTCCGAAGGACGCGGTTGGGAGAACCATGCACGCAATGGCCATCGCCACCAGCCAGGGAGTTCGGCCGCAAGGTCCCCGCCTCGACCAAAGGCTTGTGCGAGTCACAACGATTACAAAGTTCAGGCAACGGGCCGCAAAGCGGTCCAATCGAAGAGTCTGTCTGGAAGTCACGCGAGACGTGCCTCAGTGAGACCGCGGATGAGAAGCAACCGGCGGAGATCTGAGTATGGTTCAGAGGCTATGCCGGGAACAACCGGGGAGGAGACAAATGTCCCTGGGGCTTGGTGCCGCGCTAGGCCGGCTTGGCTTTGAGCACGCCAATCTGCACGAGCAGGCCCGTAAAGTCTAAGATGCGGCGCTCGCGCACGATCTTGCCGTTCTCGAGTTGGTAGAAGAAGACCGCAGGCATCGTGAAGCGCTTGCCCGTAGGCGGAATTCCCAGGAACTCGCCGATATGAGTTCCCTCGAGCAACCGCACCGTCACGGCGTTATTGCCATCGACGATGACGTTGTCGACCTTGGTGGTGAGATCGAGGAAGGCGTTGAAGATCACTCGAAACGCACGCTCGGCCGCGTCGGGACCGGTGTGGGTGCCTGCGGTGGGGCTTTCGATAATCGCGTTTTCGGCGTAATCGGCAGCGAGTGCGGCCGCGTCGAGGTCTTCGTACGCTTCCGAGCGACGCTTGATGAAGTCCTGCATCTGCTGGCGGGTCATGACGCCCTGGGATTCCCCAGTGCTGGCGACGGTTGGGTGATTGCTCATCACGCCCCCTCCTGGACGCGCCACACAGACGCGTCCGGATTATAGCGGAACCAAACTCGACGGAAGAGCTTGAATGCTTGCGTATTTGGTGCAAACCGTGCAACTCTGCAATAAAGGCTGTTGCTAAGATCGGCTGAAGTCGATGGCGAATCAGGGCCCTCTGGCACTTACCCGCGAAATAGACGAGTTCCGCCGACAGTTCGAGGAAATTTCTGCCGACGCCGACGCACTCGTTACGCCGCTCGGTGACGACCAGTTCACCTGGAGACCCGGGCCGAGCGCGTGGTCTATCGCGGAGTGCCTCGAACATCTGAACGCGACGGCGCGGTCCTACCTGCCCGCGATCGATGAGGGTATCGCCGACGCCATCAAGGACGGTGCCTACGCCGAGGGCCCCTTTCAGTACAGCATCGTCGGCCGCTTGTTCTCACATCTGATGGAGCCCCCGGCGCGTTTTCGCATGCGCGCGCCGGTGGATAAGCAGCCGGGCCCGCAACGACCGAAACGGGAAACCCTGGCGGGCTTCCGTGCTTATCAGGTGCAGTATATCGATCGCCTGCGGCAGGCTAACGGCATCGACCTCTCACGATCGTGCGTGCGATCTCCGCTGGCATCGTGGATCCGCATACCGCTTGGATCAGCGTTCGCGTCGATGGCCGCTCACGAGCGGCGTCACTTGTGGCAGGCGCGACGGATCACAACGATGGACGGCTTCCCTGCCACCACCTAAACAAACTCCCAACTCCCAACCTCCAACTCCCAAGACCTTGGAAGTTGGGCGTTGGGAATTGGGAGTTGACAGAGTTCTTGACAGATTTAGAACTGTTGGCTTGACGTCGATCCTGATTCGAGCGCGACGGCTGCGTGTGATCGCCGTGGATCGGCGCCCCCGTCCACCTGGCCATGTTCGCCATCGATGAAGACGCCAGACGCAAACCCGTAGCGCAATTCACCCTTGCGGCCAACCTTCTGAAAGCGGTGGCCGCGCGACTTCAATTCCTGCACAACGGATCGTGGGAAGCGGTCTTCGATCTCGACGCGCGCCCCGCGTCCACTCACGTCGCCCGGATCGCGAGTCACCAGGAATCGCGGCGCTTCGATGGCTTGTTGTATAGACATACCGCCATCGATGACGCCGGTCACAATCGAATACGTCGACGCCGGAATCCATGCATTGCCAGCCGATGCCACCGCCAGACGCGGCGTCAGCACGCCGGCGCGCTCCTTGAACACGATCATTGGCACATTTGCCGTATTGGATCGCGTGAGCGGCTTCAATTGCCCATAGGAGCCAGGCGCGGTGCGGTTCGACCTGAGATGGTTGTTGTAGAGAAACCCAAGTCCCCGCGAGACGTAGAACGACCCTCCCCATGTGCTCAGCGTCTGGGTGATCGCGATGACGTTGCCGTCGGTATCCGCAACGACAAAGCCGCTCGTGCCGCTGCCAATCCGCTCCGGGCCGCCGCCGATCTCATCTGAGTCTTCGGGAAACTCTTGCGCGCGCCGAGGATCGATTCGATTGAACAGGCTCGCGGCATGCTGGGTTTCGAGATGCTCGTCGAAATCAATAGACCATTGCGCCGGGTCGGCGATGCGCGCCACGCGATCGCGGAGCTTCCATGATTCGATCAGGTAATGCCAGTACTCGGCATCGTTGACGGGCGTCGCATGGTCCCCCGGCTTGTAATTGGCGAGCACCTGGAACGCTTCCAGCAGCGATACGCCAGCGCCGACAGGTGGTCCGCCGGTAAAAAGGACGTGATCGCGGTAGTGCCCGCTGACCGGCTTTCGTTCGATCGCGCGGTACTGTGCCAGGTCATCGTAGGTAATCAGGCCGTCATTGGCCTGCATGTCCGCAGCAATCCGGCGAGCCAGTGAACCGCGATAAAACGACTCGGCGCTCTCGGAGGCAATCGTGCGAAGCGTCGCGGCGTAGTCGCGATTGAAGAAGCGATCGCCGGCTTTGGGTACACGGCCGTTGGGCAGGTAGATGCGCGAAGCAGCCGTGTACTTCTGAAAGTACTGCCGTCCTTCCGCGATGCTCGAGGGCAACGTCTGATCGAGCACAAACCCCTGCTCCGCGTACGCGATCGCCGGCGCGATCAGATCGGACCAGGAAACTTTTCCACTTCCATATCGCGTATAGAGGTAATCCATTCCGGCGACCACACCGGGAATGTTGGCGGACAACGGTCCGTCGCCGACAAGGCGTGCGCCCCGGAAAATGCGCGGGTTGTCGAGCGTTGCCCCGCTGGGTGTCTGATCCTTGAAATCGATGACCGAGGGCTCAGGCATCCCGCTCAGGAACAACACGGCCTGGCCATCTCCGCCAATGCCCGACGCGTCGGGCTCGACCACGCCGAGCACAAACGACACGGCGATCGCCGCGTCGATCACGTTACCGCCGCGCGCGAGGATGGCGCGCCCGGCTTCCGAAGCAAGCGGGTGCGCCGAGACGACAATGGCGCGTGACGAGCTCACCTGCGGCTTCACCAGCGGTTGCCGCACGATCATCTGATCGACGACGTCCTCGAACGCGCTTTCCGAGCGCGCCTGCTCGGCGCGCGGTTCGAGCTCGGCGCGCAGGCGCTCCCACGCCCTCGCTCCATCGCCGGTTGGGTAGTACATGCGCTTGAGCGTGGACCACACGCTGTCGAACGCGCGCTTGTAGGGAGTCGCGCTGAGCGATGACGGCGGCGCCGCCAGCGCGCGCGTCCCCTCGTCCACGGCGCGCGGCGCCGGCACGATCCACAACCGGTACGCTCGTCCGTCGCCGAAGAGCGCCGGCGGATCATCGCGATCGCGCCGCGGATTGCCGTTGTATCCGGGATCCGGTTCCGGTATTTCGCCGATGGCAAGCTGGCGTCCGTCGGGCGACCAGGTCAGCGTTCCACCGTGTCTCGACACGAGCACCGATGGCGAAATGGGGCGGCCCGGCGAGAGGGAGTCCCCTTCGCTCAATGGGTTGACACTCGTCACCCACGTCGATCCGACACCATCGCGAACGGAGTAATAGGCGAGCCTCGTACCGTCAGGCGACCACTCGGCAAAGCCGTCGTAACCAGCCTGCCGAGCCAGTCGCACGGCCGGCCCTCGACCCCCACCCGACGCCGGCGCCTTTCGATCGAACAGACGCATCATCCAGATGTCGAAATCGCCATCGTCACTGTTCCTGTTGGATGTGAAAGCGATGCGACGTCCGTCTGGTGATACACGCGGCTGCAGTTCGTCGTCAGGCGACTGCGTCAGCCGCAAGGGAATGCGATCCGCCTCGGGCCCAGACGGATCGACCAGGAACAGGTCCCACTGCAACTCGTCGGCAGAGCGATGCGCGAAGACGATGCGGCCGTCGGGTGTCCACGAGGGCGTGCGCTCGTCACCTTCGAGCTCGAGCACTCGCTCCGGGACACCTCCTCGAGGATCCGTGAGGTAGAGATCGAATCCCTCGCCGCGATCGGCAACAAACACAAGTCGTTTGCCGTCGAACGACCAGGCGGGCTCGCGCTCGGACTCGGGAACGCGTGTCAGCTCGCGCGCATCGCGGCCATCGGGTGTGGTCATCCAGATGCGATCGAGAATCACGACTGCCAGACGTTTGCCGTCGGGAGACCAAGCCGGGTCGCGCATGCCCGTGGAACCGGTCTGCGCATTCGACGACAGCGAAAGCACACACAAGAGAATCGCGGTGGCCAGGAGGCGGCCGGCACTGGCACGGTCGTGGGGAGGTGTGATCAGGCCGCTCTTCCTTCCGGGAATCTGTGACCCCGTCACTGGTCATTATAATGACGGGGTGCTCGCGCTGCGGTACGTCTATGTCCTCGCGCTGGCCACATGGCTAGGCGGGATGATCGTACTGGGCGCCGTCGTCGCGCCGGCGACATTCCAGGTTCTCCAGGCCACCGAGCCGGCCGACGGCCGCCTGCTCGGTGGCGCTGTTTTTGGCGCAATTCTTTCGCGTTTTCACTACGTTGCATACGGCGCCGGCGTACTGGCGCTCCTCGCGCTCACCGCGATGGCCCTGCTCGGGCCCAGGCCTGCCGCCTTTGCTGTCCGCTCGTCCATTGTTGCGTCGATGCTCATCGTCGCTCTGTATTCGGGTCTCGTCGTTCTTCGAGAAGTCGACGCAATACAGCAGGAGATGGGCAGCCTTCCGTCGAGCCTGCCAGCCGGCGACGCGCGCCGTGTGCGGTTTGACGAGCTGCATCAGCTCTCGACGCGCTTAATGATGGTGAACATCGTGGGGGCACTGGCGCTGCTCTACTGGGAAGCGAGGGAGAGCTAGCGTGAAGCACACGATCACCCTCATCCCCGGCGACGGCATCGGGCCGGAGGTGACGAACGCGGTTGTCAAAGTCCTCGAAACAGCAGGTCTCCAGGTTCAGTGGGAGCCTCACGCCGCCGGGGTCCTGGCAGTCGAGCAGCACGGCGATCCATTGCCGCCTGCGCTGATTGATTCGATCAGGCGCACGAAAGTCGCACTGAAAGGTCCGGTCACGACACCGGTTGGCGGTGGGTTCACCAGCGTGAACGTCGGACTGCGGAAGGCGCTGGGCTTATACGCGAACCTTCGCCCGGTGTGGAACATTCCCTCCGTTCCGTCACGCTACAGCGGCGTCGATCTGGTCATCGTCCGCGAGAACACCGAGGATCTCTATTCAGGCCTCGAGCACGAAGTCGTGCCCGGTGTGGTCGAGAGTCTGAAAATCATCACAGAGGAGGCGTCGGAACGAATCGCGACGTTTGCGTTCGAATACGCACGGAAGCATGGCCGGAAGCGGGTGACCGCGATCCACAAGGCCAACATCATGAAGATGGGCGACGGTCTCTTTCTCAAAAGCGTGCAGAAGATCTCCGCCCGCTACCCCGACATCGTTTGCGACGAGCGCATCGTCGATGCGGTGTGCATGCACCTGGTGATAAATCCGACCCAGTTCGATGTGCTGCTCCTGCCAAACCTCTACGGCGACATCGTGTCCGATTTGTGTGCAGGCCTCGTCGGAGGTCTCGGCGTGGTGCCCGCCGCCAACCTGGGCACCGAGATCGGCGTGTTCGAAGCCGTCCACGGCAGCGCTCCTGATATTGCAGGAAAAAACCTTGCAAACCCCACGGCCCTGCTCCTCTCGGCGCTGCTGATGCTGCGACACATCGGCGAAGGGGCGATGGCGGACCGGATCATGGCGGCCCTCGGCAACGTGCTGTCAGAGCGAAAAATCCGCACCCGCGATCTCGGCGGGACGGCAGGTACGCGGGAGTTTGCGGACGCCATTTGCCAACAACTGGGTCGTTAATAAGATGTCCGCGGGCTGCCGGTTGCCGCAAAACTGGGCAGCGGGGTCTGGTATAGTGCTCGCAGCCGATGCTCGACGAGATCACACGGGCTGTGCTTTCGAGGGAAGAGGTCGCACGATATCTGCAAGGCGGCCACGGCGAGAGCGGACGAGCCGCACGCGAGCGGATCGAAGGCTACCTCGACGAACTCAAGACGACGCAGCGCTATTCCATATACCGCGCGCTCAAGCACCCGTTGTATCCGATCCTGCGCAAGGTGGAGCGCATCGGCGAGCAGTACGAGGCCGTCAAGGCCGCGACGCGTGGCGGCCGCGTCGTCTACGCGTCGAACCACCGCAGTCACACCGACTATCTCGTCGAACCGCTCGTGCTCGACGACAACGGCATCAGGCCCCCGATCATCGCAGCCGGGATCAATCTGTTTGGTGGTCCACTCGGCCTGATCCATCGCCACGTCACTGGGGCGATCCCGATCCGGCGCAATACGAAGGATCCGATCTACCTGATCACGCTGAAGGCGTACGTCGCCGAGTTGCTGCGGTCGCACGACTTCTTCTTCTACCCCGAGGGCGGCCGCAGCTACAGCGGTGAGCTCAAGATTCCGAAGACCGGGCTCATGCACGCGGCGCTTCATGCCGAGCATCCGCGCCTGGTCGTCGTGCCGACGGCAGTGTCCTACGATCTCGTCCTCGAGGATCACGTCCTCGCCCGGCAACGAATCAAGCGGTCGCAGCGTCCGTTCAGCCACGAATTGGCGGAGATGGTGCGTTACGCTGTGGGATATCGATCGCGTGCCTTTGTCACGTTTGGCGCACCGATCGAGGTGAATGGCGTCGACCCCGACTCGCGACGGGCGGTTCTCGATCTCACCCACGCCGTCATGCAGACGGTCGGCCGTCTCTACAAGGTTCTTCCGACAACCGTCGTCGCGTCGGCCATGCGCCCGTCGATTACGAGACGCGAGCTCGAGGATCGTGCCGATACGCTCATCGAAACGCTCGCTACTTGTGGCGCGAACCTTGGTGTCCACAGCGGCGCTGAAGCCGTCGACACCGCGCTCGAGCCGCTCGAGGCGCGGGGAATCCTCGTGGTCAACCGCGGTCGAGTACGAGTTCGCAATCGAAACGTGCTGCGCTACTACGCCCGCTCGCTCGAGCATCTGCTCAAGTCCCCCTCCCGCACCCACTAGCGCGGCGAGGCCGCGTCGAGCCGATGTTCACTCTGTTGTCGCGAAGTAGCACTCTCAAGCGCTTGGCGTCGTCGTACGGAATGGCAACGCCGCGCAGCTTTGCCAGGCGCTTCATTGCCGGTGAACAGGTCGAGGATGCGATCGCCGCCGCGCGGGCACTGCAGGCGAAAGGACTCCTGCTGACGCTCGACTACTTAGGCGAGAGTGTCACCACGCCCGATCAGGCGACTTCCGCAACGCGCGAATACATGCGCCTGATGAACGACATCGTGGCGGCTGACATCGAACGGAATGTCTCGCTGAAGCTGACGCAACTGGGGCTGGCGATCGACCGGGCGACCTGTATCGACAACATGCGACGGATTCTCGAGCCAGCACGTCAGCACGGGTTCTTCGTGCGAATCGACATGGAGAACTCGCCATATACCGAGGTGACGCTCGAGGTGTTCGAGACGTTATGGCATCTGGAGTATCGCAACATCGGCGTGGTGCTCCAGTCGTACTTGCTTCGGACGGAGCGGGACCTGCGGCGGATGAACGAGCTTGGTGCGCGCGTCCGGCTGGTGAAAGGCGCCTATCGGGAACAGGCGTCGGTCGCTCACCAGCAGAAAGCGGATGTCGATGCCGCCTATCTGCGTCAAATGCGGCTCTTACTGGATCATGGTGTCTATCCCGCGTTTGCGACGCATGATGTCGCGCTGCTCAACGAGATCAAAGCCTACGCGGCGGAGCGGGGTGTCGCCCGCGATCGATACGAGTTCCAGATGTTGTACGGCATCCGGCGCGATCTGCAGGCGTCGTTCGTGGCAGAGGGATACCGCATGCGGATATACGTGCCGTTCGGGAAGGAGTGGTTCCCGTATTTCATGCGCCGCCTGGGCGAACGCCCAGCCAATGTGCTCTTCGTGCTGCGCGCGATCCTGGGAGAGAGAAACACCTGACGACCGCAGACCGAGACACCGAGGGCACCGAGGCCCCAAAACGTGTCTCCGCGTCGGACCGTTGTCCGAATGGCCAGAGGAGAGTAGACCCCATGGCTCACGTGTTCATCTGCTACGACCGCGAAGACCGCGACTTCGCCGAGGTGACCCAGGCGAAGCTGGAGAAAGCAGGCCATGAGACATCGATGGACTTCGACATCCTGGCCGCGGGAGACGACTGGCAGACCAAGCTCGATCTCGCGATCCGAAACTCTGACGCCGTCGTCGTGATCATGACGCCCGAGGCGCGAGCCTCTGATTACGTCGCGTACGAGTGGGCCTTTGCCCTCGGTGCCGGTGTGAAGGTGATTCCGCTCGAGCTCAGGGCGACTGAGTTTCCGCCGCGCCTTGACGGCCTGCATCGTCTGGACTTCACTGAAAAGAATCGGCCGTGGGACACACTGCTGGCGGAAGTGACGCGCGCCGACGGCAGCAGTGCTTCGTCGAGCATTGCAGGTGATCCGGGCACTCCCGGCGCAATGAAACAGGCCGTACGCGCGGTCGACAGCCTTGTTGCGGGAGAGAGACAAGCCGCTATCAAAACTCTCGCTCAAACGGACCATCCAGCGGCGCTCGATGCCCTGACGCGCGCGCTCGAACATCCAATCAAAGACGTACGCATAGCGGCCGCTGGCCTGTTTCCCGACCGTACGAACCCCAGGATCCTCCCCGGACTCATCGAGGGATACCTCGACGCATTAGAGACGTGGATGAAGAGTGGGGCGCCAGGCGACCCGCCGGCGCCGAAACAGGTATTCGATGCCATCCCGACGCTCGGAGCGTCAGCCACCCCCGCGCTGTTGAATACCTTGAAGTCGCTCGGTGTGGAATCGAGGCACTTCCTGCCACGTCGAGCAATCCTGGATGCCCTCGGGAGGACCAGAAACGCCGCCGCGGTACCGGCGCTTCAAGAGGCCCTGCAGGATAAGGAAGCAGGAATACGCAGCGAAGCGGCCGAGGCTCTCGGCCAGCTCGGAGTAGCGACGGGGGCGACCGCTCTGCGGTCGGCGCTGTCAGACCCCGTGTGGCACGTCCGGGAATATGCTGCGAGGAGCCTGGGCCTTTTACGAGACGCCGGGGCCGTTTCAGCCCTCATCGAGTGCCTTCGGAACGATACTTCGTCAGTGCGGGCCACGGCGGCCAAGGCGCTCGGAGAGATTGGCGACGCCTCGTCAGTACCGGCGCTCATCGCAGCACTGCCAGACGAGAACAACAGAGTGAAAGCAGCGGTCGTTGCGGCGCTCGGACGTCTCGGTGATGCGGCGGCGATTTCACACCTGAGGCCGCTGTTGAATCCGGCCGATACTGGCAGCTTAACGGACCTTGACATGGAAGTCATGGCAGCACTTGTGCGGCTACGCGATACCGAGTCTTTCGATGCGATTGCGAATCGGCTCATCAGCTTCCGCAGCGGCAGTTACGGGGGTGACGTATACAAGGAATTGGCGCGGCACGGGGAAGAAGGCGTCAACGCGCTCCTCCGGCTCCTGAGCAGCGATTCGCAGTCTCGCTCCACGCAATCAGAAGCGGTCAAGGCGCTTGCCTCCGTCCGCACCCCGGAAGTCGTGAACACGGTGCGCGCCTGGAAGCGGAAACACGACATACAAGACTGACCGGTTCCACGTAGGCCGGGTCTTGCTCTTCAGACCCGGCGTTTCTGACGGGTCCGCCTACGTGAAGGCTCGGACAAGCTCCACCAATGCATCACGGCAGCGGCACACGTCCTCGATCAGCACGTATTCCTCTGTGCTGTGCAAGCCCGCGCCTCCCGGTCCGAAGAGCACCGTCGGGATACCAGCCGATCCGAGAATGGCGGCATCGGTCCAGAACGTCATCCCCACGCGCCTTGGACTACCGCCGACGCGCGATGCTGCCTGAATCAGTGCTTCAGGCAAGGGGCTCGATTTGTCGATTTCGTATCCTTCTCTTCCGAAGAGCGGTTGAGCATCGGCTTCGAATTCGGCGTCTTCGCGGCGCAGATCATCGAGGATGGAGGTGATCTCCGTCAGCGCCACATTCGGTGACTCTCCGGGCAGCGTGCGCCGCTCGTACTGCAACGATGCCCTCGCGGGATAGCTGCTCAACTCTTCTCCGCCATCGATGATCGACGCATGAAGCGACGCGGTGCCGAGCAGATCGTGACTGGCGCCGTAGCGGAGCCGCTTCTCCAGCCGCTCGAGACGTGCCAGGACGCGGCCCATCCGCATGATGGCGTCGCGTCCGTCGCGCGGCCTGCTCCCGTGGGCGGCGCGGCCACGGGTTTCAACGGCGATCCACTGAAACCCCTTGTGCGCCACTGCCACATCGAGCCCGGTTGGTTCCGTCACCACCGCTGCGTCCGCATGCCAGTTTTTCACCAACTCGTCCGCGCCAAGACTCGAATGCTCTTCATCGGCGACGGCGGCAATCACGAGCCTGCCGCGGTCCAGCCCGCCACTCTCAACGAGCGAACGGGCGACGCCGACCATCGCGGCTACACCACCTTTCATGTCCTGCGAGCCGCGACCGAACAACTTGCCGTCGCGGATATCCGGGCTGAAAGGCTTCGGCATGCCGGTGACGCCGACTGTGTCGGTGTGGCCGCACAACATCAGCGAACGGCCGGCCTGTCGACCTTCGAGCACACCGACGACGTTCGGCCGGCCGGGCGTGACATCAGCGATCTCGACCGCAAGTCCTAACGCGCGAAACTCGTCTGCCAATCGTCGGGCAATTTCCCCTTCACCACGCGCGCCCGGGACGAGCGTCGGGTTGACGGAGTCGATCGCAACAAGATCTCGGAGCAATGAGATGGCGGGATCAGCGACTAAGGACATGCGCGCAATAGCTTAGTTCCAGGTTGGAACACAGATAATCAGGTGGTGCACGGTACTACACCTCCCGCGCTCGTGGCAGCGCTCGCTGCCGGGGTCCGTGACGCAGGGGGGCGCGCTCTTGTCGTCGGCGGCTGGGTGCGCGACCGCCTCATGAACCCGATCTCGGATCCCGAGTCCCGGATCCCCAGTCCCGAGTCCCGAGTCCCGAGTCCCGGATCCCGAGTCCCGGACTCCAAGGACATCGACATGGAGGTCTTTGGCATCCCGGTCGAGAAGCTGCGGGAGCTGCTTGCATCATTCGGACGCGTGGAGGCGGTGGGCCAGAGCTTCCCCGTGTACAAGGTCGTCAGCGCTGACAGTGTCGCAATCGACGTGGCGCTTCCCCGACGTGAGTCGAAGCAGGGGCGCGGTCACAAGGGCTTCGAGGTGCACGGTGATCCTTCCATGTCGCTCGACGAGGCGGCGCGCCGGCGCGACTTCACCATCAATGCGATCTCGTGGGATCCGCTAACCGACGAATACGTCGACCCTGTCGGCGGTCGCGATGATCTGCACCGTCGGCTGCTTCGCGCCGTCGACCCGCTGACGTTCGCCGACGACAGCCTCCGTGCGCTGCGCGCGGTGCAGTTCGCCGCGCGCTTCGAGGTCACGCTGGAGGAGCAGACAGCGGCGCTCTGCCGACGCATTCGGCTTGACGATCTGCCGCCCGAACGGATCTGGGGTGAGCTCGAGAAGCTGGTCCTGCAAGCGGCGAGACCATCGATCGGGTTTCAGGTCGCACGCGAACTCGGGATCATCGACCAGGTCCTTCCCGAGATGGTTCCCCTCATCGGCTGCGAGCAGGAGCCGGAGTGGCATCCCGAGGGAGACGTATGGATTCACACGTTGATGGTCATTGATCGCGCACGCGCGCTGAACGGCGACCTCGACCGCGCGCCCCTCATCACCGTGATGTTGGGAGCCGTCTGTCACGACCTCGGAAAGCCGGCCACGACGGCCTACATCGACGGACGAATCCGGTCGCTCGACCACGAGCAGGCGGGCGTCGAGCCGACGATCACGCTTCTCGATCGCCTGAATGTACACACGATTGACGGCTTCGATGTACGGCGGCAGGTCGTGGGACTCGTGGCGCATCACTTGAAGCCCGGCATGCTCCATAAAGCCGCCAACGTCGGGGACGGTGCGTTCCGCCGTCTCGCACAGAAAGTTGATCTGGAATTACTCGCGCGCCTGGCTCGCGCCGACTGCCTCGGGCGCACCGGCACGTTCGACTGCTCCGCTATGGATTGGTTCCTGGCGCGCGCCCGCGCGCTCGGTGTCGAGCATCAACCGCCGGCGCCGTTGCTGCTCGGTCGTCATCTGCTGGAACTCGGCCTCACGCCTGGACCGCGAGTCGGAGAAGTTCTGAAACACGTGTACGAGAAGCAGCTCGATGGTGAGATCACCAGCATCGAGGAAGGCGTACAGGAAGCCAAGCGCATCCTCGAGATCAGTTAAACGGGGGAACTCGAGTTGCAGTGGTAATATCGTCCCGCCTCCCAGACAAAGCTGGTTTGTTTTCTTTCTTAGTGCTGTACTTGTCCGCCGTAGCTTCAGCGAAGGCGGACGCGGATTCGCGGGAGATGCAACCATGAACCCGAAGCTGCGCAGCGCCTCGCCAGCCCTGGCTTCTTTGATTGTGCTTTTGCTCCCGCTGATTTTCTTTCGCGTGGCAACCTCACAGTCCGCGCCTGCACAACCGCTCGATCCCGGGTTCCACGCCGGGGCACAGGGTCTGAATCCATCGGCACGTGCGGGACGCGAAATCTGGTTCAAAGCAACAGCGGGAAACGATCGCTTCCATACCTACGTGTTCCAACAGCGTCTGGGCGTCCTGATTGATTGGTATCGCGTCCTGCGCTCGGAGGCGCGCGGCGACCGCTTCAAGACGTGGGGCATCATCAACGATCCGGATTGCTGCACGCCAGGGTCGGCCAACTGCCCGCGAAAGCGCCTCGACGACACCTACGGGTTCGACTACTGTCCCGGCGACGACGAGCTGCTCTCGTTCGTCGGTAAACCCGGGTATCGCGATCCCGCGTGCGACTTCCAGGACGCGCCCGTGAGCAGCAGCGACCCGCACGGGCCGAAAGACCAACGTCAGAGCCCTTGCGATCTGGCGTTCGGGACCTCGACAGGTGTGCTGGGGTTCAGGAAGTTTCCCAACCCTCGTTTCAATCCGGAGCGCTGGCAATCCCTGAACGGCTCGATGGCAACGTGGACCGGGTTCACGCGCCCGTTGAAGGAAACCGGACCGGATTCACGCGCCAGTCACCTGATCGACGGTTCGATCGAGCCGCCATTCCTTATCGGAATGAGTTGTGGTGCCTGCCACATCGCGTTTACGCCGCTCAAACCGCCGGCCGATGCTGAGCACCCGGCGTGGGAAAACATCGACGGGCTGGTCGGCAATCAGTACGCTCGCGTATCCGAGATCTTCGCCTCCGGAATGTCTCCCAGCAGCATCGAGTGGCAGACGTTTTCGCACGCGCGCCCGGGCACGGTCGATACCTCCGGGATCCCAAACGATTCGGTCAGCAACCCGGGAACGATGAACCCGATCATGAATCTTGCCCGGCGGCCAACCTTCTCGGAGCAGGTGACGAAGTGGCGGCCGGTGACGTCCTGCGCCGCCGGCACCGATGAGCGCGCCTGCTGGTGCGAGCCGGGGCGTGAAGGAAAGTGCTGGGAGAGGTCGCAGAAAACCGAGCCCGTACACCACATCCTCAAAGGCGCAGAAGACAGCATCGGCGCGCTCGAGGCGATTCAGCGCGTCTACTTCAACATCGGATCGTGTTCCGAGCAGTGTTGGGTCAACCACATCACCGACCTCCGGCAGGCCGATCCGAAGCATCGCGGCTTCGGCCAGACGCCCTTCGACATCGGCCAATGCCGCCGCGACTGCAATAACTTCCGAGCAATCGAAGATCGCCTGCAGAACATCGCCGACTTCTTTATGACGAGCCGGCCGGTGGACCTGTACCGGGCGCGAGGCCTCCCCTCCCAGCAGGCCCTCATCGCTCAACTGGATCGCGAGTACGGCGCCAATGCCGTAGCACGCGGCAAGGCCGTCTTCGCCGAGACATGCGCGCGCTGTCATTCGAGCCAGCCGCCACCGTGGACTGCAGCAACCGACTTTCATGCCACGTCCGAAGGCCAACCCGATCTTCGCGTGGACTTCCTCAGCAATGAACGGCCGGTTCCGGTCACCGAGGTTGGCACATCGAGATCGCGCGCGCTTCACTCGAATCACATGAAGGGACACGTCTGGGAGGAGTACGGCTCCGAGACGCTGCGCGCGAGGGCGGCGGTCGAAGCAATCCAGGAACCGCACGACGGTGGCCGCGGCTACTATCGCCCGATCTCGCTGTTGAGCGTCTGGGCATTCGCGCCGTTTATGCACAACAACGCGATTGGACCGGAGGTGTGCGGCAAGCCCACCGATCCGCTCGAGCTTTATCGAAGTCCGTACGTCGTGCGGGGCACGTGGATGCGGATGCCGAATCCGCCGCCGTGCGTGACATTCGATCCAAGCGTTGAAGGGCGATATCGGCTGTTCAAGGCCTCGGTGGAGGAACTCCTCAATCCCTCGAGTCGCCTGCCCAAGATCACGCTGGTCGATCAGCCGATCATCATCGACGGTCCGATTTTCCCCGGACAAACAGAGGGGTTCGAGTTGCAGATTCCGGCCGGGATTCCGGCTGCGATTCCCGCCAATCTTCGCCACAAAGAGTTGATTGGCGATCTGGTCCTCGTGAAAACGAACGTCGAGGCGCTACGGACCAAGTACGCGGCTCGTGGGCCCGACGACGTCAATCGCATCGTTACCACGCTTCAGGACGTCCTCGAGCACCTGACGGCCGGCATTGTCACCAGCCCCGACTCGGTGGCGTCGGCGATCGGTCGCGATCATCTGCCATTCATCCAGCAGATGTACAGCAACAGCACCGTGGAGATTGAGAACGAGGGTCATATGTTCGGCAGCTCGTTGTCGCCCACGGACAAGAAGGCGCTGACGGCCTTCCTCGCCACTCTGTAGGGAGGTCCGTCGTTGAAAGCAAAACTGATCGCTGCCTTCCTGATTGTGATCGTCGTCGCAGCCGCGGTCTGGTGGTGGAACCGGTCGCAACGAGTCGACGTCAGGTTCGCCACTGCCGGGATCGACTTCGCGCGGCTGGATCACGAGTATCCATTGTCGATTGATGAACGCGAGTCACTGACCCCAGAACAACTTGCCGGCTTCTCGCAGGAAGAAGTCGACCAAATCTACGGCCGCCTCACCGCTGGGCCGATTCCGGATGGTGTGTACGACGGCGATCTGTTTTTTCCGCGGGGCACCGACAGCGAAACGCGGCTGGGCGAGATCATCGCCGGGCGCCTCCAGGCGCGCATTGCCAACCTGGGAGTGCGCAAGACCGAGAGCCTTGGGCGACTGCTGTGGAAAGGAAAGGTGTTCTATCGAGACCAGCGTCTGCTGCGCAATCGGATCGAAGACCTGCCAGCGTTGGCACCGATCATGGGCGGGAACACCGATGGCATCGAGAAGCTGACGGTGAATGGACGCGATACCTTCCTGCTCTTCCCCGCGAGGTTGTACTGCGGTCAAAGCCTGCTGGACGGACGGCGGGAGTCGGTGATCATCGATTACGCGTTCACCGACGAGCTCCCGGGTTATCGCGAGGCTCCTGATGCCCTTGGCGGGCGCAACGGGTTTCGGATCCGTGATGAGATCCGTATGGTGCGTCCAGGGTTCTATCTGGGACGCGCGTATATGAAGGGTGTCTTTGGGTTGAACTTCACACTGATCAACCGCGAAGTGGAAGCCGCCGGACGATCAGACTTCCGAAGTGGTCGCGTGACAGAGGACTGCTGGGCTGGCACGCAGGTAGCGGCAGGTCTTTAGGCCCGCCATTAAATTGCGATCGACTGATCAAGGCGGGTCCAAGACCCGCCTCTATACGATTGTGGGACTGTGCCGCAGCAGGAAGCTCTGACCGTCATCACCAGAATCAGGCCCGGACAGGTGCAGACCGTCAAGGGCATCCTCGGCACGATCGCCGATCATCGCGACGACTGGAATATCGTTCCATTCGCGAAGCTCCCGAACGTCCACTTCGCCCGATTCGTCGTCTTCGACGAAACAGCCGATCTCGACGGCAACCCAATCCCCGCGCAGTTGGCGTTGATGACGAATGTCGACGCGCCGCTCGACGCTCATCTTCGCGATCTCGCGACCATTTGCGGCGCCGGTCTCGACACCGTGTTCGAGCACTGCGAAAAATATCCAGGCGTTGCGGAGCGCACGCCGGCCGCTCGGTTCTCGTTTCTCCGTCAGCACCACACACGCGCCAGCGCGTTCTACGTCAACCGGCAAGGACGTACCGTCCAGCAGATCCTTCGTGAAGAACAACTGCGCCGCGCGATCAACGAACATCTCGACTCCATTGACCTCTCAGGACACTCTCCGGAAATGGTCCGTGGCACCATCGTCGCCTTCATCGCCAGCCGCGCGGATCTCAGGTGGGCGCTGCACCCGCCGAACCCGCCTTCTCCGATGTGGCGCACGACGGAACTCGTCAACATGGTTGCCTACGCCGTGCTCGCCATCCTGATCCTGCCGTTGCTGCTGCTTGCGTCGCCGCTGCTGATTCTTCTGCTTCGCTCGCACGAGAGGCGGGACATTCCGGATACCTCACGCGCCTCAGCCGAGGCGGTGAGGCGACTACGCGCCGATGAAGACTACTGGATGCAGAACCAGGTGACGGCCGCGGGTCTCTTCAAGCCGGGCTGGTTTCGGTTTTTGTTGGCGACTGCCATCCTCCGCCTGACCGACTACGCCGTGCGTCACATCTACAACCGGGGGTCGCTGTCGGGTCTCAGCTCGATTCACTTTGCGCGGTGGGTACCTCTCGACGGCCGCCGACGCCTGTTTTTCTCGAGCAATTACGACGGTAGCCTCGAAAGTTACATGGACGATTTCATCGATAAGGCGGCCTGGGGCCTCAACGCGATCTTCAGCAGCGGCGACGGTTTCCCGCGAACCTGCTTCCTGTTTTGCGGAGGAATTACCGACGAGAAAGCCTACAAGCGATTCCTGCCCACGCGACAAATCCAAAGTTCCGTCTGGTACAGCTCCTATCCACACTTGACGACGAAGAACATCGCCAACAATGAGGCGATTCGTCGTGGGCTGTCAGGTCACATGAGCGCAGACGAGACCAGGACGTGGCTGCGCCGATTCGGTGCTGGAAACCAATTGCCAGAATCGGGCATTATCGCGCGGCTGCTCGACCGAATCCGCTGGGACAGGCTGTGCCACTGCAAGTAGAGGATATTCAGGGAATTCTGCTCTACGGCTACGGCCAACTGCGGCATGCGTGTTTTCTGCTGCTCGGCATCAGCGACGGCGAGGCGGCGCGAAAGTGGCTGGGCACGCTTGATATTCGGAATGCGGACTTCAAACCGGACGAGGTCCATCGCTGCGTCAATATCGCGTTCTCCGCGACCGGTTTGAAACGCCTGGGACTCTCCGACGAGTTGATCGGCGAGTTCTCCACCGAGTTTCGTGAGGGCGTCGCGGGCACCGAGCATCGCCAGCGAATCCTTGGCGACACTGGCGAGAGCAGCCCGGATAAATGGCGATGGGGTGGCCCTCGCAATCCCGACGCGCACGTTGTGCTCATGCTGTACGGTCGCGACGAAACGGCGCTCGCGGCCTTGTTGAGCGAGCAGCGGCTGCGCCTGACCAGCTTCGGCCTGCAACTGATCGAGCAACTCGACACTACTTGGCTGCCGCAGGACAAGGAGCACTTCGGCTTTCGCGATGGCGTGAGCCAGACCGGCATCGAAGGTGTCCACACGCGAACCTCTCCGGGGAACACGATCGCTGCCGGTGAGTTCGTCCTTGGTTATCCGAACGCGTACGGCCAGTACACGGATCGTCCGCTCGTGAGAGAAGAACAGGATCCTGGTGAACTCCTGCCCCAGGCGCCTGACGATCAACGTGTGCGGGATCTGGGCATAAATGGCAGCTACCTGGTATTTCGTCAGCTCAGTCAGGACGTCGTCGCGTTCTGGCGGTGCTGCGACGAGAAGACGCGACACCGTGACGGCTCGTCAAACCCGCAAGGCCGAAAGCGGCTCGCCGCCAAGATGGTGGGGCGCTGGCCGAACGGCACGCCACTGGTTCGATCGCCGGAGAAAGAGGACCCGGCGTTCAGCGGCGACAATGAGTTCCTGTACTACGGATCGGGCGATGTACACGGCCTCAAGTGTCCGATCGGGTCGCACATCCGCCGCACCAACCCTCGAGACTCCCTCGAGCCCAATCCCGGCTCGGACCGATCGATCGAGGTTGGCAAGCGCCACAGAATCATCAGGCGCGGACGCGTGTATGGGGCACCAGTGGCACGCTCGATGGAGTCCGCCGACATTCTGGCCGCCGGCGCTGCGTCAGGAGAGCGCGGGCTGCATTTCCTCTGCTTCAACACGCACATCGGACGACAGTTCGAGTTCATCCAGCACACCTGGGTCAACAATCCAGGATTCGACGGGCTTTACGACGATGACGATCCGCTGATCGGCGACCGCGGCAGCGGGCATGGAAAGCCGGGCGGTACATTTACGATTCAAGCCGACCCTATTCGCACGCGAGTCACCGGACTGCCTCGCTTCGTGCAGGTGAGAGGAGCAGGCTACTTCTTCCTACCGGGCATTCGCGCGCTGCGATTCCTGGCATCCTCCAAATCGTAGGGCAGGTCCGCCGCCGCGAGGGCGAGACCTGCGCGGGGCGACAGTCCGAGAGGACGGTATCCCAGGTCGCGCGCCGCCGGGTCGCCGAACAACGCGGCGATGATGGTGGCGCGATCGGTCGCCGACATGTACTCACCGAGCACTTCGCTGGTGTACGCCAGGTCGTCTTCGTCGAGCGTCGGAGTCGTCGAGCCGGCGCCGCGCATGGCGTAGCGTTCCTGCGCGAGCATGTCGCCGAGCGTGTGAGCCGGCCCATGGCGCTGCACGTAAGCGACACGATACACGCACTGCAACAGTTCCTCTCGAACGGTGCCCGCGTCGTACTGTTCGCTGGTCCAGAGATTCGCGGCGAGCCATGCGCGACGGTAGTACGCGCGCTGTTCGAACCGGTAGGAGTATTCGCTGGCGTACCTGTTCGTCCAGCCTCCTTTGAGATCGTCACTGACGACCAGGCAGGCTCGATACTCTCCGGGTTCACCAGCCAGCGCGGATTCGGCCTCCGCAAGCGCGCGTGTACCCACGCCGTCGGCATCGATGACGAGCAGGTGATCGAGGAAGGGAGGGAGATGGTCCTTCCCCATCGGATTCATCGCGACGAGCGGCACTTTCAATTCGCCGCTCCCCGGGTCGGTCATAGTTCGAATGTATTCTCTGAAGCGCTCGAACCCGCGAGGAAGATCGTACAGGTCGCGCTGTACTTTCAGGAGGGGAACGTATTCGAGTTTCATCGCTCTTCAACGTACAGGGTAGAGCGGGGGCTTCAGCCCCCGCGTTTACCGCCCAGGCTGAAGCCTGCGCTCTACCAACAGGCATCGCGATTAGCGTTGGCGGCTCAGATATGCGGCCAGGCCCGCCAATCCGCCCAGAACGACCACGGCGCGAATGACCCGGAAGAGGCTGAAAAACCACGCAATGCCGATCCCGAGTGCCGGCCACTGCACCCACCAGTGTCCCGGCGAGGTCATTAGGTTGATGAAGAAGAGGAACACAAGGATGAGCGGCCCCTTCACCAGAAAGCCGAGCGAGTGCAGTGTTCTCATGGTTTCAGCTCAATGTGACGAACCGGCGGGCCCGGCGGTTCCCCAACCCGAAAGGGCTTCAGCCTCTGGGTTTTAGGGTCTCGGGCTAGCGAATGTAGCCAGCGAAGGCGTCCGGGTCGACGTTGCCCCCGGATACTACTGCAACTGTGTCCGGCTCGAGCGTTCGAAGAGCGGCCGCTACGGCCGCGGCACCGCTCGGTTCCGCCACGATCTTTCCTTCACGATAGAGCCACTTGACGGCGCCGGCGATCTCTTCATCTGTCACCGTCACGAGATCGTCGACAAACGCCCGAACGTGGGCAAACGTGATGTCGCCCGGTCGCAACGTGAGCAGACCGTCCGCGATGCTGGCAGTGGAGTCGAGAGTGACGGGGCGGCCGGCTGCGAGGGAGGCAGTCATCCGCGCCGCGCCGGCGGGCTCGACACCAACAATGCGAACCGACGGACGCATCCGCTTGACGGCGGCGCTGACACCGGCAATCTGCCCGCCGCCGCCAACCGGCACGTAGATCGATCGCACCTGCGAATGCTGCTCCAGGATTTCGAGACCCGTCGTTCCCTGCCCCGCAATGATCCAGGGGTGATCGAACGGTGGAACAATGGTGAGCCCGCGCGCTTTGGCAAGCTCCTCCGCACAGAGCTTGCGATCGGTGGACGTCGATCCAGCGAAGACCACTTGCGCGCCGTGGCGGCGCACTCCGTCGATCTTCACCTGCGGCGTTCTTTCGGGCATCACGATGACGGCGGGAGCGTGAAAGACTTCGGCGACGAGCGCAACCGCGAGACCATGATTGCCGGACGAGTAGGTGATGACGCCCGCCGATCTCGCTTCTGGCGACAGTTGCGCGATCATGTTGCACGCGCCCCGGATCTTGAACGCCCCACCTGGCTGGAAACATTCGCACTTCAACGACGGGCGCGGTTGTCCCATATCCAGGAGCGGCGTCCGCCGGATGACGGTTCGAATTCGGCCTGCGGCGAGTCGAATGTCGTCGAGCGACACGAGCGCGGGCGTCTCGTGAACGCCATCTTCACTCACGAAGCCAGTATAGTGTGCAGGTGCCAACGCTGAGATCGTTCGTCTTGTGGGCGCTCTCCGTATCAGTTGCCTGCGGTGCCTGCAGCATGCAGTCATCGGGAGCGGGCGGTTCGAAACGACGTCTGTCGATCGCGACAGGAGGCACCGGCGGCGTGTTTTATCCGTACGGTGGCGGCATCGCCAAGGTCATCACCGAGCATCTCCCCAATACCGAAGCGACGGCCGAGGTGACCGCTGCGTCGGTCGACAACCTGAAATTCCTCAAGCAGGGCACGTCCGACCTCGCCTTCACGATGGCCGACATGGCGCAGGACGCAGTGGCCGGGCGCGACGTGTTCACTGAATTTGGCGCCGTGCAGGTTCGAACGTTGGCGGTGCTCTACCCGAGCTACTCGCATCTCGTCGCCAGCGCTGGCACAGGGATTTCGACGATTACCGACTTGCGCGGAAAAGTCGTATCGACCGGCGCCGCCGGATCGGGCACAACGGTTATTGCGCGCCGGATGCTACAGGCTGCTGGACTCGACCCGGCCCATGACATCCGCGAGCAAAGTCTCGGCGTTGCTCAATCAGTGGACGCGCTCAAGGACGGCAAGATCGATGCGTTCTTCTGGAACGGCGGCTTGCCAACGGCGTCTATCCTCGATCTCGTGAACACGCCCGGCGTCAAGGCGCAGTTCATACCAACGGACGGCCCGTTGCCTCGGCTCGAGCAGATGTTCGGCCCGTCGCTCTACTTCCGCGAGATCATCCCGAAGTCGACCTACAAGAACGAGGCAGAGATCCCTGTCGTCGGCGTGGCCAACCTGCTCGTGGCCTCCGAAGACATGCCCGAAGATCTTGCCCACGACATCACGCAACTCCTCTTCGATCGACAGAGTGAGCTCGCCGCCATTCATCCGCAAGCACGCACGCTCTCGCTGAAGACCGCGCTGACCGGCTCGCCTGTTCCGTTCCACCCCGGGGCTATTCGCTTCTATCGCGAACGGAACGTGTGGACGGGGCAGTAACGGAAGACCCGACGGGTCTTCCTGAGACAGCGGGGATCCGCGGTCGTCTCACTGCCGTACTGGGCTTCGCCTTGGCGGCCTACGCGCTCTACTGGGTCGTCCGCGTCGTCGATCCGCACGTCTACCGAGTCACTTTCCTGCTGACCGCGATCACGTTGACGATCGTGGCGCACCCCTCAGGAAAAACCAGGCTGCACATCATCTGGGATGGCCTGTGGGTCGCGCTGACCATTGCCGCCTTCGCGTGGCCTCTGGTCGACATCGATGCGTTCGTCAATCGCGCGGCGACCCCGAGCGTCATCGACATCGCGGCCGGGTGCGTTGCGCTGCTGCTCGTCCTGGAATCAACGCGACGGACGACGGGGTGGGTACTGCCGGTCACAGCTGTGATCTTCCTCGTCTATGCCGTCGCCGGACCATTTCTCGATCGGATCGGTCTCGACCTCATCGCGCATCGTGGCTACGGCATCGCGCGGCTGATCGGGACCATCTACATGACACTCGAGGGAATCTTCGGTGTCCCGCTCGACGTCGCCACGACCTACATCGTGCTGTTTACGATCTATGGCTCCATCCTCGAGTACAGCGGCGCCGGCCGTTTCTTTGTCGACTGGACGACTGCCGCGATCGGACGCTCAGGACGCGGCGCAGGCCCGGGACGAACGGTCACAGCCGCCGGCTACCTTCTTGGCGCGGTGTCCGGGAGCGGCGTCGCCAACACGGTGATGCTCGGCGCCGTCACCTGGCCGCTCATGAAGCGCGCCGGGTATCCAGCCGACACCGCTGGCGCAGTTCTGGCGGCGGCAGGAATAGGAGCCATCCTCGCGCCTCCCGTCATGGGAGCTGCCGCGTTCCTCATCGCTGAATTCCTGCAGATCTCCTACCTCGAAGTGATCGTGACTGCAGCCATCCCGGCCGCGCTCTACTACTTGTCCATCTTTCTGATGGTCGAGGCCGATTCGCGGCGGCTGGGCCTCCGTCCCGTCGACGCCGACCTCCCGCCGCTTGGCGTCCTGACTCGTCAAGGCTGGTTTCACTTCACATCAATCGCAGCCATCGTGGTGTTGATGACGCAGGGCTTTACTACCTTCCGTTCGGTTTTCTGGGCGATGGTCCTGGCCGTGGGCTTGAGTTTCTTGAATCGCGAGACCGCCCTCACGCCACGGCGACTCGCGACTGCGCTCGCGGCGGGCGGACGTGGCGTCCTGCCGGTCGCCGCCACCACCGCGGCCGCTGGAATCATCGTCGGCGTAGTGACACTCACGGGTCTGGGTCTGAAAGTCGCCGGCCTCATCGTTGCGCTCGCTGGCGGCAACCTGTGGCTGACGATCCTTTACGCCGGAATCGCGGTGTGGATGCTTGGACTCGCCATCCCGGTAACAGCCTCTTACATCATCGCGGCTGTGATGGTCGTGCCCGCGCTCGTTCAGGTTGGTGTCGCCGAACTCGCCGCGCACATGTTCGTCTTCTACTATGCGGTGCTGTCAGAAGTCAGTCCGCCAACGGCTCTTTCACCGTTCGCCGCAGCCGCGATCACAGGTGGCAGTCCGTTCCGGACAACGATGCTGTCGTGGAAGTACACAGCTCCCGCATTCGTCGTGCCGTTCGCGTTCACGATCGACCCTCGCGGGCTTGGTTTGTTACTGCACTCGACGCCGGGGAACGTATTGTGGGCCACGGTCTCCGCCGTGCTCGCCCTGATTGCTTTTGCGATCGCCGCAAATGGTTGGATGCGCGAGCCTGTCTCACCTGTTGAGCGAGTCATAGCCGCGGTATCTTCCGTATTGCTCTTCATCCCGCGCGGCGCCTCAGCGATGGCTGGTGGTGCTCTGCTGGCGATTCTCGCCGCGCGCCAGTTGAGGAACTCGTGGCGCGCAGGCTGATTAGGAGTTGGGAGTTATCTGAGATAGGTTTTGGTATGGCCCGCTACACGCTCGTCTATGGCATCCGGCTCGTTCCCGAAGGCACACTCGTCGATGCCAAAGAGGCGCGTCTCACGCTCAGTGACGGTGAGAGCGCTGGTCTGACCCTGCACACGATCGACGGCACGATTCCACAACTGCGTCGCGCACTGGACCGAAGCCTGGATGCGTTCTTCGACTTTCTGCCGGGCGTGAGCGAAGACGACAAGCGGGATTTCGACGATTCCTAAAATGCTATTAACTCCCAACTCCCAAACTCCAACTCCTATCAGGGCACTTTGGTAGTCGGAAATTCGAGTTGGTGGTTGGGTGTTGGAGGTTGGGCGTTACGCAGCTGCTTCCTGTCCGGATCGGAATTCCTCGATCAAACCCGCAACGTTGCCGGCCACTGAGTGAAGCGTCGGCGCCCACCCGAGTGCCCGAGCCCGCGGACTGCGAACGATCTGATCGAGCGCGAGGGCGTCGGCGTACTGCCCCATCTTGGCGCGGGCTTCTGCGATGGGCACGTGCCTGACGGCCTGCTGCACCATCACGTGGCGGGCAATGGCTTCGACGATGTCGCAGACACGTTCGTCGGCTTCGTCATTGGCGTGAAAGACGCCTGACGCATCGGGGTGCGCGGCGAGCCGGACGTAGAGATCGGCGAGGTCACGATCGTAGACGCACGGCCAGTGATTGGTGCCATCGCCGACGACGCGAACCAGACCGTTCTTCGCGTTCTTCAGCAGATCGCTGATGATCCCGCGGGCGCCGCCGTAGACGATACCCGGGCGGACGATGGCGCAACGAACCTGGCCGCCGCGCGACAAGGTTCGCACGAGTTCTTCGTGCTCTGGTCGCCACGCGGCGAGGGGAGTCGGCTTGATCGGTGCATCTTCTGCCGCCGGACCATTTGTGTTTCCCAACACCCACACGCCGGACGTGTAGATGAAGCTGGCGGCCTGTCCGCGATCCAGCCGGCGGCCAGCAGCGCCGAGCAGCGTCTCGATTGTGCTGCGATCGACATCGATCGATCGCTTCGATCGATCGATCGCCGCGTGGACGATGACGTCGGACTCTTCGGCCGCGGCCACATAGGCAGCCGGCTTTCCAAGCTCGCCGACGATCGGGCGAGCGCCGCGCAGTGAAACGTGTTCGGCCTTCTCCGGATCGCGAACCAACGCAGTCACCTTGTGCCCGCCACGAAGTGACGCCTCGAGAATCGCCGACCCGACGTAGCCTGTCGCGCCCGTTAAAAAAATGCGCATGACGGAGCCGTTCATTTTACTCCCGACTCAGGAGCCGTTACTCGTCAGCTCCGGGGTTAAATGTCCCAAACGCGTTCACCATCGAAGAACGTGATGATCCCATCCTCGCTGACTTTGAGAACGGGCCCGAAGCGGCTGGCGGCGAGCGCGGCCGTGGTCCGCGCTCCTTCCACAACGCCGCTATCCTCGAGTTCGGCGGTCGGTGGGTGACGAAGGATGGCACCTGCCGCCAAAAGACGGCCGGCGCGATCCATGACGATGGCGCCGTCGAGTGCTGCGAGCGCCGCAAGCACATTCGGATCCAGGTCTGTAATTGAACGGCCCTCGAGCAGATATAGCAAATCGCGTCGTGACGGAGCATTCGGCCCTGTCGCGCCGAGGTGCGAGCTGTCGAGTCGGTCGGCAGGGGCGACCAGTTGCGCGACTGCCGTCCCAGCGTCACGAGCGACAACAAATAGCGCTCCCTCGCGCGCATCGGCAAGGTCGAGAGCCGTCTGAAAAATTCGCATCGCGAGCGCATCATCGCCCACCGCCTCGGCCCAAAGACGATATTTGGCCTGCAGGTCGAGCAGATGCCAGCCCGCGCCGCGAAACGTGAAGAGCTCCGCTCCTTCAGCGAATACTTTGATTTCACGCGACGGGCTCAGGACCGCGCAGATATGGCCGTGCTGGAGCGTGGCTCTGGCGTGCGGTTGGAACGCTTTGGCACAGGGCACCTGGAGAATCTGATTGCGGCAGGCCTGATTGCCCCATCGCTCGATATCGATCAGGTCCAGAAGACGGCCCTCGGAATTAGCGAGGAAGACCGTGCGCACCCCATCGGCCAGTCGGAAGAAGCTCTTGATGGTCGTGAGCGACTGGGTGTACGCCGGTGCACCGGCAGGCAACGGAACACCGGGACGGCAGGGATCCTCCGACGTGCCAAGCAGCAGAACCCCGGTCGAAATCGGTCGATTCTCGTAGCTTGACAGAGCCGCCACACGCAGCAGCTCGATGATGGAGGCCACGCGATCGGCCCGGGCCTCGCGCCCCTCGATGGTGTACCCGCGCGGATCGAGGAAGGCGCCGACGTAGCGATCTTCGATGGCGCCGCGGAAAAGGTCGCCACGCTCGGCGATGATGCGGGGATTGAGGATCGCGCTGAATCTCGCGGCCAGGACTGCGCCGATGGCCTGCGCCAGTCTCACCTCGTGCGACGTGAAGACCCATCTCCCCGGTACGCGCAGGGTATAGCGGGTGCCGAACCATCGCACGATCAACGCCGCGGGGTTGGCCGACGGCTCAATCGCCAATCGCCCATCGGATGACACGGATGGCGTCATCTCGGTGTCCAGGGTGGCGCGCTCGAAGAACTGCCGCAGCGCGGACTGCAGCAGGCTGTCGTAAGCAGCTCCAACGGCGAGGGTCGGCGGTGGTGATGACATGGCGTCAGCCCCTCCGGATCATAATTCACAGGTGCGCCGGGACACTCTCGTCGACTTCTTTCAGGACCTCGTCCAGATCAACGGAACCTTTCTCGCCTTTGATGATGGCTACCGTCGACGTGAGTACACGTACGAAGAGGCCGGCCGGGCTGCGCACGGCTTCGCGGCCAAGCTTGCTGACGCCGGGCTCGCCAAGGGTGACAAGGTGGTTTTCTGGGGGGAGAACCGGCCTGAATGGGTGGTTTGTTACTGGGGCTGCCTCATCTCCGGCATCATCGTCGTTCCCATCGACTACCGATCGTCAGGCGACTTCGTCGCCAAAGTGAGCAGCGTCGTCAACGCACGACTCCTTCTGGTTGGTGACGATGTCGAGCCTGAATCTGCCGGTGGTCAATTCGTGTGGCGATTCGCGGATCTCGACTGGAGCGCGGATGGGTCGAAACAGGTTGTGCCGATTTCGCGCGATGACGTGATCCAAGTCATCTTCACGTCCGGCGCGACCGCCGATCCCAAGGGCGTCGTCATTCGCCACCGAAACGTGCTGGCAAACATTGTCCCCGTTGAACGCGAGGTGCTGAAGTACAGGAAATACGTCTGGCCCTTTCATCCGCTTCGGTTTCTGAATCTGCTTCCGCTTAGCCACATGTTCGGGCAGTCCATGGCGACGAATATCCCGCCAATGGTCCGGGGCATGGTCATCTTCACGCGGAGTTTCAATCCCCACGACGTGCTCGGTCTGATCCATCGCCGACGAATTTCAGTGCTGGTGTGCGTGCCAAAGATTCTGGGAGTGCTGCGCGATCACGTCATACGCTCATTTCCGGAGGCAGCCGTGCCTCCTCCAGAGGGAATTTCGATCCCGGGTCGCTGGTGGAAATACCGTCGCGTGCACCGCGCGTTCGGCCTGAAATTCTGGGCATTCGTCGTGGGCGCCGCACCGTTGCCACCGGACATCGAGGAGTTCTGGCGGCGTCTCGGATTTGCTGTCATCCAGGGATATGGACTCACCGAGACGGCGCCGATCGTCACGCTGAATCATCCCTTCAGGACAAGCAAGGGCTCGGTCGGCACACCAATCCAGGGTGTCGAGATTCGCATCGCTGACGATGGCGAAATCCTGGTGCGGGGAGAAAACGTTACGAGCGGGTATTACGAACCGCGATCCGGGATCCGGGACTCGGGACTCGGGAATCGGGAGCCGGGACTCGGGAATCGGGAGCCGGGACTCGGGACTCGGGAGCCGGGACTCGGGACTCGGGTGTTCGATGACGACGGCTGGCTTCATACCGGTGACATCGGCGAACGAGACGCCCAGGGTCGCCTCTTCATCAAAGGCCGCAAGAAGGAAATGATCGTGCGGCCCGATGGGCTGAACGTCTTTCCCGAGGACGTCGAGCGCGTTCTCAATGCTCAAGCGGGCGTTCGCGACTCCGCGGTCGTGGGTGTCGTCGACGGCGCGGAGGAGCGTGTGCACGCCGTGCTCGTCCTCGAGCCGGGCATCGATCCGCAGCTCGTGATTCGGCACGCCAACTCACAGCTACAGGATCATCAGCGGATCAGAACGTCGTCTGTATGGCCCGCCTCCGAGCTGCCCCGAACCGAAGGGACACGAAAGCTGAAGCGGCGGGCGATCGGTGACTGGGTCCGGTCCGGCGCGCCGACCGCTCCCGCCGCGGCGGCAGATTCATTCGAGGCGCTACTGGGACGATTCGCCCATGGCCGTGACGTTGGCGGATCGACGACACTTGACGAACTTGGCTTGAGCTCACTCGAACGCGTCGAGCTGATGGTTGCGCTCGAAGATCGATTTCAGACGCGAATCGATGAGGGACGTTTCTCGGAAGTCTCGAACGTCGGTGACCTGAAGCAGCTCATCGAACGCGGCACGAAGACAGAGCCGGTTGACGAGCCGGTTGATTTTCCGTCCTGGAACCGCAGTTGGCCGGTGCAGTTGATTCGGCGCCTGTCACAGGCGATCTGGATTCTTCCGCTCGCTCGCGTCTTCGCGCATAGCCGGGTCGAGGGGCGTGAACATCTTCGGGATCTCGCCGGACCGGTCGTGTTTGCCGCGAACCATCAAAGTCACATGGACGTACCGGTGATCCTTGCGGCTCTTCCCGGCAGATGGCGGGCGCGAGTTGCCCCGGCGATGGCCAAGGAGTTCTTCAAGGCCCACTTCTTTCCAGCAGGGTTCACATGGCGGGAGCGCTTCACCAACACCCTCAACTACCATCTCGCCGCGTTCTACTTCAATGCGTTTCCGCTCCCCCAGCGCGAAGCCGGTGCCAGGCAGACACTGCAATACATCGGCGAGCTGACCGTCGAGGGATGGTCCATCCTGATTTTTCCCGAGGGCCAGCGATCGTCATCAGGCGATATCAAGCCGTTTCGGGGCGGCATCGGCATGATTGCCTCTCGCCTCGACGTGCCCATCGTGCCGGTCCGCATCGATGACGTGGACAAGCTGCTTCCGGTTGGCAGTTCCTTCGTGCGACCAGGGCGAGTCCGCGTGGCATTCGGCGCGCCACTGCGACTGCATGGTGCCGACTACGCGTCACTCGCGTCCGTTGTCGAACAGGCCGTTCGTAACCTCTAGGCTCGTGACGCGTCACTCGCGTCCATTGTCGAACAGGCCGTTCTCGACCTCTAATGGCTCGTCTCGCTAGGCTGATGTAGAGGCGGCTTGACTGCGAGTCCACAGACTCGCCGCTACACGTCTTGAAGAACGCGATCGGCAGAGTAGTGGCGCGTTTTAACCGCTGAAAATACGTGACTTGCAAGCAAACGCGCGCTGTGGCACCCTTATTGCTCGTTGTGACGTTCTGTCCGGCGGAAGCCGGACACCAATTCGGTCAGAAGGACCCCTAATTGAGTAAAGATGATCTGATTGATATGCAGGGAACCGTGGTTGCGGTTCACTCAGGTGGGCTGTACCGCGTCCAGTGTGATGCGGGACATGAAGTGCTGGCGCAGTTGAGCGGTCGGATGCGGCGTTTCAGAATCAAAGTCGTTCCCGGTGACCGCGTGACCGTGGGGGTATCCCCGTATGACCCGGTCCGCGGCATCATTACGTTCCGAGCCAGATAACTCATTCAGTCGGACACCACTAGTAAAGTCATTTGAGCAAAAGCGGTTCCCCATCACCTCCGAAACGTCGCGGCCGCCGTCAGCCGCCATTTCGTCGATCGCCGCGTCCGCACAAGGAACACACGCCCGAACCGGCCATCCTTGCGTACGATCCGGTGCCCTTCGATCCAGCGCCGATCTCCTTTGACAAGCTCTCACTCGATCAGCGACTGCTGAGCGGAATCCGTGATCTTGGATGGGCGGAAACACGGCCCGTTCAAAGCGGTGTGATCCCGCTGGCGCTTGCAGCTGGCGACGTCATCGCATGCGCCGAGACAGGCACCGGCAAGACGGCGGCGTTCCTGGTACCTATCCTCCAGCGTTTCCTCAACGAACCGTCGCCACAGCCGCCGCGGACGCGCGCCCTCGTGCTGGCGCCCACCCGGGAGCTTGCTGTGCAAATCGAAGATCAGGTGCAGGGACTCACCTACCACACGACTGTTTCGAGCGTCGCCGTGTTTGGCGGGGTGCCGATGGACGCCCAGGAGCGCGCTCTCCGGGCGGGAGTCGACATCGTCGTAGCCACGCCCGGCCGGCTGATGGATCACATGCGTCACGAGTCGACGGACTTCAGCGAACTGGAAGTCCTCGTGCTCGACGAAGCGGACCGGATGCTCGACATGGGTTTCTGGCCCGACGTGCAGCGCATTCTTTCGGCGCTCCCCGTATTGCGCCAGACGTTGCTCTTTTCTGCGACCATGCCGGCTGAGGTTCTGAAGCTGACGCTGGAGTTTCTGCGCGAGCCGAAGTACATCCAGGTCGGCCGTCGTGGCGGGCCCGCACAAACGATTTCGCATGCCGTGCAGACGATGGCATCGGGCGAAAAGACGCAGTGGCTGGCGCGCTGGCTCCGCGACGAAGCGATTGGACCGGTATTGATCTTCTGTCGAACGAAGATCGGCGCGGAACGACTGGCGCAGCGGCTGAGCACGATGGGAATTCGCGCCGCCTCGCTGCATGCCGACCGCACGCAGCAGCAGCGAATGGCGGCGGTGGAAGGATTTCGCACCGGCACGTATCCAGTCCTTGTTGCAACCGACGTGGCGGCGCGTGGCCTCGACATCGACGGCATCGCGCATGTCGTCAACTACGAGGTGCCCGACACGCCGGAAGCGTACGTCCATCGTGTCGGACGAACGGGACGCGCCGAATCAACCGGGAGCGCTCTGACACTGGTAGCGCCCGAAGAACTACGCGCGCTTCGCGCGCTGGAGAAAGCTGTTGGAGTCCAACTTCAGTAACGGCCCGATGGATCCGCCTGCCGATCCACCAGGCGATGGAGAGTCGCCCGGTCAGCCTGCCATTCCGCAGTCGACGGGCGCCGTTCGCTTCAACTCGTGCCGATGGCAGCAACCTGCCGAAGAAGGCAGCGCCGCGTTCTGCACCCATCGCGAGGTCAAGCCCTACGCGGGTACGTCGGGCTTCGATCCGGAAGCGTGGTGCGTGGACTGTCAGTACTACAAGCTGCGGCGCGCGCCGAAGAAGCGGAATCCCGACGAATATCGCTACTAGTCTGATCTCGGTCAACTCCCAATTCCCAACCGCCAAGTCCCAACGATGAACCTGATTTGGGAGTTGGGAGTTGGATTTTGGAAGTTGTCGACGATTCGCTTAATCGGAAAATTCCTGCGCCAGATGCACCCACTCGCCATCCGGCGCAAGTTCCTGATAGGCGCGCCAGTGCAACCGTGCCTCCTGCGAGAGGCCGCTCTTCTCGAGTGATACGGCGAGATAGAAGTGCGCATCGGCGTATGTTGGGTTGATACGCAGCGCCTCGCGATAACACTCCTGCGCTTCCTTGTAGCGACCGAGGTCGTGAAAGATGTTGCCGAGATTGAAATGCGACTCGAAGACGTCAGGTTCGAGCGCGATCGCACGCTCGTAGAGCGCCTGTGCCTCGGCCATCTGGTTTCGCGCGTAGTGGATGTTGGCGAGATTGATCAACGCGGGCACCAGGTACGGATCGATCTCGAGCGTTCGACGGTAGGCGTCGAGCGCTTCATCGAAATGGTCAGGGTCGCCGTCGTCGAGAGATGACGCAAGCGCGAATTCCTGCTCGGCGGATCCGGGATCCTCGTCTGGCGGGGCGCCCATGAGTGTGTCGAGCGGCGGCATCTCGTGACGCTTGAGATGAAAGACCTTCGCCGGGCGGGCATCCAGCCGGAAATCGAACGTCAGCTGCCCATGCCGCGATGCCAGCAGGTTTCGCAGCACGGCGCGGAAGCTCGCACCCTCGCCCAATTCACTGTCGGCCTGCCGGATCGTGGCGAGATCGCCGAAGGCATAGAAGACTTCGCCGTGCGCGCGGCGAGAGGGCTGGAGGAGGCCCCACTTCTGCATGTAGCGGAGATGGTCTTCGCGCAGATTCGTATGACGCTCGAGGACTTGACGACGCGAAACTGCGCTGGGACCGGGAGAGGCCACTGCGCCACTCACTATACACTGCGGCTCGCTTGTGTTGGCGGACTCCGGCTAACATCCGGTTGGCGAAACGCCGTCTCAGGATGAGTGCTGCCAGCACTACCGGCACGAGCGAGTTGGGGGTAATTCAGTCATGGTGATTGCGGGCGACGTCGGCGGGACCAAGACCTTACTGGGACTGTTCGAGCCCAACCCCCGGCGGCCCATCGTACGCGCGAGGCGCAGTTACGAAACCGCCTCGTTCTCTTCGTTCATCGAGATCCTTGCTGAGTTCGCGCGCGATGTGCAGCCTGACGCACCCATTCGCGCCGCCGCGTTCGGCGTCGCGGGACCCGTCGTCCGCGACCGGGCGAAACTGACGAATATCGGTTGGCACGTCGCGGCACCCGAGATCCGAGCACACCTCGGCACGCCGCATGTCCGACTGCTGAACGATCTCGAAGCCACTGCCCTCTCGATTGAAATCCTCGCGGCGGACGAAGTCTTCGTGCTCCAGGAAGGCACCGAGGACACCGGGGCAGGCGCAGCCGTGATTTCGGCCGGCACCGGTTTGGGGCAGGCGTATTTGCACCGCCGGAACGGCCGTTTGATTCCGGCGCCATCAGAAGGCGGACACGCGGACTTCGCCGCGCGCACGGATCGCGAGGCGGAACTCATGCGAATGCTGCGCGACAGATACGGCCGAGCGGAAGTGGAACAGGTGTTAAGCGGACCTGGCCTGGTGAACATTTATCGGCTGACTCATCGGGGCGGCGAGTGCGCCGTCGTAGACGACCTCGATGCTCCCGATGCTCCAGCAGCCATTTCTCGAGCGGGACTGGCAGGCCGGTGCCAGGGATGCACGGAGGCGCTTCAAATGTTCGTCAGCGCATACGGCGCCGAGGCCGGAAATCTCGCGCTTCACGGCCTGGCGTTGGGGGGCATTTACGTCGGCGGCGGAATTGCGCCTAAAATCCTGCCGGCGATCCAGAGCGGCGCTTTCATGCTAGCTTTCCGCGACAAAGCGCCAATGGCCGAGATGCTCTCGAAGGTTCCAGTGAAGATCATCCTGAACGAGGAAGCCGGTCTCCTGGGCGCAGCTTCGTGTGCAAACGAGCTGGCGTGATGCAGCAGTCTCACAACAAGGCAAGAGAAGACCGCCGGAGTATTTCAAACGACGCGTGGGTTCTCGCGCTCGTCTTCATCCTCAGCTGGGGATTTCGCTTTCTCTCCACCACGGGTTTTCACAACGACCATTACATGCACCTCGCTTGGGCGAACCAGGTGCTGGCCGGTGAACTGCCGGTTCGCGACTTCGTCGACCCGGGCATGCCGCTCACCTACCTCGCGTCCGCCGCCGCGCAGTTGCTGTTCGGGCGCGGAGCGTGGGCAGAGGCAGTGCTCTCCTTCACGCTCCTGTCTGCCGGTGCGGCTTTGACCTGTTACCTGGCGAAGCGTGCGTCCGGCTCGCTGCTGGTTGGCCTCATCGCGGCGCTCGTCCAGATCGTGATCGCGCCTCGACTGTACAGCGCGCCGAAAATCGTGCTGCCTCTCTTGGCTGTCTGGGCGTTCTGGCGCTACGCCGACCGGCCATCGCGGAGAAGTCTGGCCATCCTGGCTGCCTGCACGGCAACGGCGTTCCTGGTCCGACACGATCACGGCGTCTACATCTGGGCCGCTGCCAGCGTATTGCTCATTCACCTTCATTTGCCGAAGGGAGCGATGCGAGTGGCGACCTACTCCGGGTATGTCGCCGTGATCCTGCTCCCCTTCTTCGCGTACGTGCAGTGGTATGCGGGCATCGTCGGCTACGTGAGGGCCGGCATCGCATTCACTGAAGCCGAGTACCGAGGGCGACGCGTCGATCCGCTGCCTCAGTTCGACCTCGCACCGCTGGTAGTACAAGCACCGGTCATCAATGTTCGCTGGGCTCCCAGCGTCGACCCCACCACACGGGCACGCGTCGAGGCGGAGCATAGCCTGCAAGAACCTACATATCTTCGCGAACACACGTGGCAGTACCGCTTGGGCAATCAGTCAGCACCCAACGTGCGCCAGTTGATCAACCTGAAAGAGGTCGAGGACACGGCGGGTATCGATCGCGCGGCCTCGGAAGTTTCGGGCATCAACGAAACGATGCTCGGGCAATTAGGCCGCGTCGCCAGTCAGCGTGGCGCGGGATGGTTGACGGCGCTGCTCAAGCGCGAGAACGCGATCGCGTGGATGTATCTGTTGTTCACTTCGGTGCCGCTAGTTGTCCTGCTGTTGTTCAGTATCGGACAAATGCGGCCATCATGGCGCCTCGACTCAGGTCAGATGGCGGCTCCAGTTGTTCTGGCCGCGGCCGCCCTCGGCTTAGCCACCAATCAAGGATTTCTGCGTGACCCGCTTGACGCGCGGCTGGCTGATGCGTCGGCGATAACGATGATTCTCGCGGCGTGGCTGGCCGGGCGATTCATGCCGACGTTGTCCGTGAGGGCAACGGGGTTGCCGGGCCAGTGGCGCACACAGTGGTCGCGTTCAGTGATCGCCGCAATGGCCTTGACGATAGCAGCCGTGGCCGCGGGCGCGACGCTGCTGAGCGCTGCGGAACTTGGCAGCCTGCATCGCGCGCTCGAAAAGGCTCGCCTCGTTGACGGCCCCCGCATCATGGCACTGGGCGCGCGTCAAACCATCACCGGTCTCAACACGCGCCCGCCCATCGAGGGCTGGCTGGCATCGGGCGACGAGCAACGCGAGTTGAAAGAGTTGACGCGATACGTGCGTGAGTGCACGAAGCCGGACGATCGGCTGCTCGTCACCTGGTTCGCACCGGAGGTGTATTTCTACTCTGAACGGAAGTTCGCGGCGGGTCTTGCGTTCTTCTATCCGAGATTCTTCTCGTCGCCCGCCGAAGAGGAGGTTGCGCTCGCACGGTTGCGCGCGCAGACCGTTCCAATCGCCCTCGTCGACGTCGCAAGTTACGAGCAGTCTTTCGTTCATGACCACCCGAAGCTCGCCTCACTCCTCGCTGAAAGGTACAGCGTTGCCGGCGAAGTCGCCGCTTCGAACGCGCGCTATCGCGTCCTGACCGACCGTCACGCCGTGCCGGTGCGCGTCAGCTCGCCATGGTCGCTGCCATGCTTCCGGTAAGGTGGCGGCGTTTCTCCAAGACCTCCTCGCCGATATCGCCAGGGCGCGTCATCACTGAGTACGGCTCCGGCCAAGGATCTCCTTCAGGCGGCGAGCGCGCTCCTCCGCCGGGATTGCCAGGGTTCGTTTCCAGATGCCGTCGTAGTCGACGATGCCTTTGCGCAGGCCTTCGATCCTGACCTGCCCGTCGGCAAACTCCTGGCCCCACAGATCGACCCACACGTCGTACACGAACAGGAAGATCAGCTCGTGATGATCGCCCTTGAACGGCACGTCGGCTGCCAGGCGATGGGCGAGCTCGTGAACCAGCGTTCCGCGCTTGGTCTCCTCCGCATAGCTGGCTCGCAGCAGCATCGGCCGGCCTCCTCGTTCACCAGAGTAGCTCGTGCCCTCGTAGATGCTCACCTCGATCGGCCCCGGCTCGAAGCGAAATCCTGTCGCCCGCTCCATTGCCTCGACGATGCGGCGCCCTTCCCTGGCCCAGATGCCGCGGTACTCCTCCGTGGCCGCGCGGAAGTCGTCGGCCGACGGCGTGAAATTCAGTTGGAGAGAAGAGGCAGGCGCCTGCCCGAGAAGCGGAGTCGACAACGCAAGGAGGGCCGCCAGGATCATGGGTCGCATGAGGCCTCCCGATAGCTGGAGGAATAGTAGCGCGATCCGCCGCTGATGGTCGGTCGACGCCCTCAAACGCACCACAGCCGAGTGGCTGATGGAGGCCCTTAACGCGCGTTTAGGATCAATGCTTTGGCGCGATGACGTACAACCGGTTCGCGGTGGCCAGATAAAGTGCATCGCCGACCACAGCCGGACGCGAATAGAGCGGAGCATCCATTTCAATCTGCGCCAGCAATTCCTTTCGCCGCCCGGCACGAAGAACGGTCATGAGGCCTCCCTCGTTCCCAGCGTAAAGGCGGTCGCCAGCCAGCAGGAGGGATCCCCAGATGGCATCGTTCGTCTCATGCTTCCATAGATGGGCGCCGGTCGTCGCGTCCAGACAATGAACGGTTCCGCCCAAGTCCCCAACGTACAGCAGACCGTCCTTCACGATGGGCGTTCCCACCACGCGGCCGACCTCACGCGAAGTCCACAGGCGCCCGCTCTCAGTCACGTCTCCCTGGCCGTAGGGACTGATCGCATGAAGCAACGAAGGTCCGTTCCCGTGCCCAGGAGACTGCCCCATGGCAACGAAGACGCGGCCGTCGGCGAAGACCGGTGATGCAATGATCGAGCTGCGCGAAAGCACACGGGGGCGCGGTAGCCAGCGAGCATCTTTCGGGTTGCCATCAAATCGCCAGACTTCGTGACCCGATGCTGCGTCGTAGGCGCGTAGCCAACCATCTCCTCCGCCGAAGAGCACCTTCAGGCTGCCGTTGACGTTGGCCGCCACAGGGCTGGACCAGGCGCCGTGCAGCACCCGGTCTCCTGCTCCGATGGCGCGCCAGATCACGCCTCCCGATTGCTTGTTCACCGCGATCAAACTTGGCGCACGCGGCGATGGGACGCGCGTATGGCCTTCATTCTGGCCGTTGGAGGTACCGACTATGAGCAGACCACCAAGGGGCAACACGTCGCTATTGCAGGCTTCATGTGGAAAGACACCCAAGGCGGGCATGTCCAGTTCCCAGACGATGTCTGCGGCACCCTTGTCTTCGAACACCTCTTGCCGATACGGACCATCGTTCTCACCATCGCCGAAACCCTGCGTGTCGAGGGAACGAAGTTGACAGTCGGCGGTGACGTAGTACACACGGTCGCCTTCAACATAAGGAGCACTTGTCGTCGAAGGCAACAACCAATCCCGTAGGCCGCGCTCCACCCGCGGGGCCACATCCTGCCATAGGAACTCGCCATTCGTCGCCCGAAACGCCCTGAGCACGCCCGAATCTTCCTCAAAGGCAGGGTTGATGTGCCGGGTATTGTCGGTACCCACATAGACCACGTCGCCGGCGACGACGGGACTGCCATACACTTCGTTTCCCAACTCGACGCTCCAGACGATGTTCCGCCGCGTGGTCGTGTCCCAGTCAACGGGAGGATTACCCGTTTGAGACACCGTCGTCGGGGGTTGGAGCAAGACTGAAGGCTCTGGCAAATTGGGCGAAACAACGGGCTTTCCCGGCTCGATGCCTGCGATGCGATTCAATGCCCATTCGGCTTGATCGCGGAATGCGGGATCGTTTGCGGACGCAATCAACGCCTCTCGCGCAATCTGTGCCTTGGGCCCGATGCTTCCGAGCGCCTCGGCCGCGCAGATGCGAACGTAGAGGAACTCATCCTTCAGAGCTTCGATCAACTGAGGCACAGCCAACTGCGCGGCCGGGCCGATGCCCGCCAGGGCCTCACCCGCCGCCCATCGGACGCCGGGAACCGGATCGCTCAAGGCTCTGGCGAGGTCCTTAGCCGCCGCGTCGGCCTGCGGACCGATGGAGGCCAATGCCTCCGCCGCGTAGATGCGGACGTATGGATCCGCGTGTGAAAGAGTATTCACGAGAGCAGCGACCGAAGGACTGGCCCTCGCGGCCAAAGCGCCCAGGGCGCGTGCGGCATCGCCCGCGACCATCGCATCCTCGTCTCTCAGCGCCCGTCTCAACGCCGGCTGAATCGATTCTGTATCGGGCGCCAGGTCGATCAAGGCATCAGCGGCAAAGCGCCGGAAGAAGACGTCCTCATGCCGAAGCAGCTCGACCAGCAGCGGAAAGGCCGCCGAACCGATTTGCCGGATGATTTCAAACGTTTGCTGATGCAGGTCTTCATCGTCACTGGCGAGGAGTCGTCTCAGCAAAGGTAGCGAACGTCCCGCCCCTTTGACCAAGGCGGCTTCGGCGGTTGCGCGGACCTTCGCGTCGTTGGCCAGCAGGCGATTTGCCCAGTCATGTACCAGAGCGGGGTTACTGGAAAGGCTCGACTCCGTCTGGGGCAGCGGTGATTGGGAGAGCGCAACCGCCTGGCTGAGGCCAGCAGCCAATGCTATTGCGAGAGCCGGGTTCTTTAGGAATGATCTCACGTAGCCCTTACGCAACCCTTCAAATTCTTCAATCGATCTTCACACGCCGTCGAAACTGCTGGTTCTCGTTGCAGACGAATTCGATGATCTCATCGTCGGGCGCGATCTGCTGATTGATGCGAACGGTGAATGGCTTCGTATAGGACTTCGAGTCCTCGAGGGTGACATCGATTTCGAGCTTGCCGTACGCGGGCCGGCGAATGCGCTCGATGAACCTCGCCTGTTCCGAATAGGGGCTGCCGCGCACGTCGAGCCAGCCGTCGTACGGGCTGGTCTCCGCTCCGCGCAAATTGTTCGTCTCAACCACGAGCGTGTCGCCTTCCCATCGTCCCACTGAATACCCGTACCAGAACGGCTGCACGCTCCCCTGAGGCGGCAGCGCGCGTCCATCGACGTAGATGTAGCGAAGCCCGTAATTCGCTTCGTACATGATCGCGATCACGCTCGAGTTCTGCATGATCTTGCGTGGCTGCCCATGCGTGTGGAACTGCGTCAGGCCCATCGGTAAGCAATTCGCGTCGGGGTTGTCTTTGTCGTTCAAGTCCATCCGCTGTTTCTTGAGTTCGGAGGCCCACGGCGTCATCGGCAGGCCGCCGGGAACGTTTGCGCCCATCTCCCAGAACGCGGCAATCGGGGGCGAGTTCGGATCCGGAGGCGGCGCGGGCTGAGCGGGCGTCGTCCGGTTTCGAGTCAGGCCGGCGAGCTCCGGTGGATTGAAGGCGCCTTCGCCCCTGAACCGGATCCAGTTGCCAGAGAAGTCAGGTTTACCGTCCGCCGTGCGCGGCGGTGGAGCGTCCATTCGAACGCGTTGCTCTGCATCGCGCGGAACGCCTGGCGCCAGATACTTCGGCCACTGTGCGGCAATCGACGCCGAACCCATCGTGAAGATGACGGCCATCCCTGCGATCGCGCGTTTCATGTCGATCTCCTCTCTGCGGCGGCGTGGCTGCCAAGCTCCTGTTCGACGACGGCGCGGGCGCGCGCCGCCTGATTGTAGGCGAGAAGACGCCTGACGTCCCCCCGGTCGCGCGAAATGGCTGGTTGGCGTAGACTCGGGCGCGCACGGAGTATCTACCATGCCGAACGATCGAAATCGAGAGACCGGGAGGGGACCAGAGTCGATCGATCTCAGCCGGCGTACGTTCCTTCATGGCGCTCTGGCCGCCGGCAGCGTCCTCGGAATTGCGTCGTTACCGTCTTTAGCGGTTGCGCGTCAACAGCCCGCCGGCAACACTCGCACGGCGCCGGCCAGCAGCGCGCTCAGGCTGGCTGAGTTCCTCAACAAGACGAAATACACCGATCTGCCACCGAAGGCGATCGAACACGCGAAGATGATCCTCGCGAGCACGCTCGCCAGCGCCGCGCCCGGTTCACTCATGGGCTCTGCTCGCATCCTGCGAGACCTGGCGAAAGAGCTTGGTGGCAAGCCGCAGGCGACGATCTGGTTCGACGGCACGAAGCTGCCCATCCACGAGGTCGCGCGCGTGAACGCCGTGCTCAGCGATGCCGCCGCGTCGGACGACAGCGACATTCGCAACACCGCGCACGAAGGCACAACGCTCGCCGCCGCCGGACTGGCCATCGCGGAGCAGACCGGGGCCACCGGCCAGGACGTGCTGCTGGCGATGGTGATCGGCTACGAAGCGGCTGGACGAATTGGTGAATCGCGTCGCGGCGGCCGCGCCGGCGTGCATGCGTCGCAGATCGTCGCGTTTGGTGGAGCAGTCGCGGCGGCGAAGCTTCTCAAACTCAGTGACGAACAGATGGCACACGCCCTGGGCATCACGGCCACGACGATGGGCGGTCTTGCGACGGGGACGGACAGTTGGGCACGAGAGTACATGGGCGCGAACGCCGCACTCTGTGCCGTCAACGCTGCCCTCGCTGCCGGACGTGGATACACCGTGAACGAGGACATGCTTGAAGGAGCGGGCGGCTTTGTCGACGTGTTTGGCGGCGGCAAGCAAGCGACGGAGAGCCTCACGGCGGATCTCGGCAAAGAGTGGGACATCGTTGATTTCTACGCCGTCAAGCTTTGGCCGGGCGCTCATCCGCTGTCCGGCACGGTGGAGGCAGCGATGAACGCCGCACGTCAGGCGAATGTGTCGCCGGACGAGGTGGTTCGAATACTCGTTGCAGGTCCAAACCGGACAACCGTCGGCGGGAGCCGCCGCCCCAAGGATCTCGTCGAGGCGATACACAGCCTGCCGTACTTCGTCGCGTCGGCCGTGGCCGACAAAGAATTCACCTGGATTCACGCGACCGAGGCGAAGATCTTCAACCCGGTCGTGACACGCTTGATGGATCTGGTCGAGGTCGATCCGGCGCCGCCCGCGGTGACGTACAAGTGGGGTTGGGGCGGAACAGTAACGATCGTCACCAAGTCCGGTGCCAGGTTTACCAGCACCGTCGATGCGCCGCGTGGATCCGCGCCGCGCGGCATCGCGTGGAGCGACGTCGACGCGAAGTACCGCGCGCTCATGCCCGACTCGAAACTGCCAGCGAAGCGCATCGAGGAGAGCCTGAGCGTCATTCATGGCTTCGAGAAGGTGAAGAACGTCGCCGAGCTGATACGCCTCATCGGCCCGGCGACGTAGGCGGCAAACAGTGCTCGTCACTTCCCGCCTTCGAACTCGGTCTGTGTTCGCGGAGCCTGCGGCAGCTGTGCGTCGAGTGATTCACGATAGCGCAGGCAGCCGCGCAGGAACTGGGGCCATGCCGGAACGTTCGGAAGCGGGTCGCTCTTCTCAGGTAAGAGCCCCCAGAGCTGCGGGTGATGCCAGCACAAGTCCTGCTCCGAACTATCGCGGTGAGCTCGGATCCCCGCACGCAATCGTTTGACTTCTGCCACAAGCGCGTCACGATCGAAACCGGCCAGATCTTCGTCCATTCGGCTCCTCGCCCTTTCTCAGATTAGAGTAGAGCTCATTTGTCCACCCTCTTCTTCATTCTCATGAGCCTCGCGGCGGCCGCCCAGCCGAGAGCGTCGATTACCGGGACGGTCCTCGACTCCTCGGGCGCGCCAGTACCGAATGCCAGCGTGCGTCTCGAAGCGTCGGGCACCACGGTTGCCGAGTACCGAACCGGGAATGACGGTCGGTTTCAATTCACGATCGACAGCCAAGGGATTCTTCGCATCGTGGTGTCAGCCCCCGGGTTTGCTCAGGCCAACGAGCCGGTGGCGACCACGGGCGAGAGCCTGCAAATCACGCTGCAGCCCTCTCCGTTCTTTGAAGCCGTGAATGTGACGTCCTCGCGCAGCGACGCGCCGAAAGCCGACCCAACAGTGACGATGACGGTGATTACATCATCAGAACTGCTGACGAGTGCCGCCGTCACTCTCGACGATGCCTTGAAGATGGTGCCCGGGTTTACGCTCTTTCGCCGAACGTCGTCTCGAACCGCCAACCCGACGGCGCAGGGCGTGGCACTTCGCGGCATCGGCGGCACCGCGCAGAGCCGCTCGCTGGTGCTCGTCGACGGTGTGCCGCTTAACGATGCGTTTGGCGGGTGGATCTACTGGGACAAGATTCCGCAGGTCGCGCTCGATCGCGTCGAGGTGCAGCGCGGCAGTGGCAGCGACCTGTATGGCGCGGACGCAGTCGGCGGGGTTGTGCAGCTCCTCACCCAGCGGCCGGGACGTCCGTCTGGAAGTGCGCTCGTCGAGGGCGGCGGCCTCGGCACTGGACGCGTGTCGCTGTTCGGTGGTGGGCGCACGCGCGGCTGGAGGTACAGCGCCAGCGGGGAGTGGTTCAACATCGACGGCTACATCCCGGTGTCCACCGAGCAGGATCCCGGCATCGCACCGCGCGGACCGGTCGATAGCCTGCTGGGATCGACGCATCTCTCCGGCTACGCGTCAACGGGATATCAAGCGGCCAATGGGTGGCGATTGGACGTCGTGGCGAATGTGTTCGACGAAGATCGCACCAACGGCACGCCGCAGTCGATCAACAGCACCGCTTGGCGGCAAGGCTCGGGCGAGGTGGCAGGCGCTGTGGCGGGTGGGCTGGTCAGTGCACGCGGCTTCGGCGGCACACAGGACTACCGGCAGACGTTCACGACGGTGAATGCCAACCGAACGGCGGAGACGCTCATTCGCGATCAATCGGTCCCGTCGACGTCTGGCGGCCTGGGCGGCCAGTGGTTCCGGGCCTGGGGAGCGCACTCGCTACTCGTTGGCACCGAGGGACGCTACATCGACGGCACGTCGATCGATACTCCGTACGCGCAGGGCCAGCCGCTGCCGACCGTCGAAGTCGGTGGCACTCAGCGCCTCGGATCGGCGTTCGTGCAGGACACCTGGCGCCCGAGCGAGCGCCTGACGATCGCGCTCGGCGCACACGGTGACGTCTGGCACTCCGAATCCGGGCAGACGGGGTTTTCGAAATCTTCAGGGTCGTTCAATCCGCGTGCGTCGGCATCGTATCGCATCGGCGAGAGTGGCGTCATCGTTCGCGGCGCCGCGTATCACGGATTCCGCGCGCCGACGCTGAACGAGCTTTATCGCAACATCAGCGTCGGCAACACGCAGACACGGCCGAATGAAGCGCTCGAGCCCGAGCGGTTGACAGGTGGTGACGTGGGCGTGATGGTGACGCGCGGCCGCGCCTCTGCTCGCGTCACCGGCTTCTGGAACGTGCTGGACGAAGCGATCACGGCGATCACGCTCTCCAGCACGCCGACGCTGATCATCAAGCAACGCGCGAACGCTGACACGGTTCACGCCTCCGGCCTCGAGGTGGAAGCCAGTATGCGATTCTCCTCGTCACTGTCGGCCACGTTCGCGAGCGGATTCGTCAGCTCGACGTTCCAGGGAGACACATCGCTGAACGGCAACAAGGTGCCGCAGGTGCCGGAATACAACATCGGGCTCGGTGTTCGCTACACGCCGAAGGCCTGGAGCATGTCGGCGCAACTTCGCATCACCGGTCCGCAGTTCGAGGACGACCAGAACGTATACACGCTTCGTCGTGCCACTGTCGTCGACGTGTTCGGCGGCCGAATGCTAGCGCGCGGGATCACGGCGTTCGTGGCCGTCGAGAACCTGTTCGATGCGGTCTACGACGTCGGCCGGACGCCCGTGCTGACCACAGGTCTGCCGCGCGCCGCGCGGGTGGGCGTCCAGATCGCGCTGCCGTGATCCTTCGAGGTCGACGATTGAAATCAGGTAAACCCATGGCGCAGCGCTTGCTCTTCTGCTTGCGAGGGCGGTGACGCCTTGGTTGCGGCGTTCAGGGAGCAAGCGGTGCGAGCGTTGGTGTCTCATGACGTATCGGCTGCACGTGCCCGTACGTCAGCGTACGCCACAGCCACTCGGCTGGCCCGAACCGGAAGCGCTGGAGCCAGATCGGGCTCACGATCAACTGCACGATCCAGATCGCGACGACGATGAGCAGCTGCGCGGCGTAGTCGAAGCGACCGGCCAGCCCGAAGCCCCAGCCGAGGAACAACACCGAGGCGGTCACGCTGTGGAACAGGTAATTGGACAACGCCATCTGCCCAACGGCAGCAAGGCGGCGGCGCAAGCCGGCCAGCATCCCACGCTTGACGATCCACATAATCGTCGCGGCGTAGCCGATCGACGCGAACACCGCGCCGACGTAGTTCCAGAGATCGACCGCCGCGCGGATCGGCATGGCGTACGCGACGCGCTCCAGTTCGAGTGCCCCGATGAACGCGACAGCGAGTCCCACGGGCGTGGCGATCAGTGCGACGCGAGCATACGTTGAGGAGGGCAGTCGCCCGTCCAGGAACCCCGATTTATACAGCGACATTCCCAGCAGCATCATCCCGCCGCACCGCCAGAGGAAGAACATCAGGAAGAACATCGTTTCGAACATGAACGTCGCTGGCGCGCTTTCGGCCACGAACCTCGTGTAGGCGCCGAGCATCAGGCCGACGTCGCCAAGCGCCTGTTCGCGCGTGGGCATCATGAGCTCGAGTTCCGACGCGCGGTCGGCCTCGCTCATCGCACCCCAGGCGAGCCAGTGGACGACGGCCAGGGCGGCGCCGACCGCCAGCATTCCGACGGCGGCAATGAGCAGCGTGCGCGCCGTACGGTTCCGCATCCACCATAGCAGGAGGATGCCGCAGAGGGCGTAAGGCACGAGGATGTCGCCGGCCCAGATGAAGTACGCGTGCAGGAGGCCGATTGCCAGCAGGACGAACATCCGCCTGAACCAGAGCGCGCGCGGCGGCTGTCCGGGTTCCGTGCGCTTGGTCGCGTAGAGCAGCACGCCCGCGCCGAAGAGCATCGAGAAGAGTCCCATCATCTTCAGGTCGAAGACGACGGTCGTGAACAAGTAGGCGAGGCGGCTGGGGCCCTCGTAGTCGAAGAGGGCGTAGGGATACATGTAGGCGCTCATGGGCGCGGCCATCGCGCGGATGTTCATCGCCAGGATGCCGAGCAGCGCGAAGCCACGGAGGACGTCCAGCGTTTCGAGACGCTGAGTGGAAGAAACGGGTGCGAGATGCTGCATGGTGGGGCGCGCCTCTGAGTGGCGGACGTGAGGGTCCGCAGCCTCCGGCCCGACGACCGTGGGAGATCTACGCTCGCGGGACGTCCGCAGTCAAGCCTGGTCGCCTAGTCGATCGCGTCCAACGTCGATCGTCGCTGCGCCGTTGCACATTGCTTCGGCGCCACCGATGGCAGTGGAAAGGACTTCAAACCGCTTGTCAGGCAACCGGGGAACCGGATCACCGGTGCGTGGTCCTCTGAAAACCGCGTCGCTGCCGCAAAAGCGAGCCGCTGAGTGGGCCGCTTCAGCTGGTATTGTCGCGGGCAGGTGCACAGCGGCCAACGACTTCGGAGATGCGCGGTTTCAGTGCGTCATCGCGTCGCACCTCGATGAACGAAGCTGACGACCAACTTTCCGTATAATCACGCGCGTTCACGCATGCCGCTGACCCAAGGCATTCACATCGGCCCCTACGAAATCGATGTCCAAATCGGCGTTGGCGGGATGGGCGAGGTGTATCGCGCCACCGACACGAATCTCAAGCGCCAGGTCGCGATCAAAGTCCTACCGGCTGCGGTGGCCGATAATGCGGACCGTCTCGCGAGATTCCAGCGGGAAGCCCAGCTCCTCGCGGCGCTGAGCCATCCCAATATCGCCATCGTCCACGGGCTCGAGAAGGGCGCCGCTGTCACGGCGCTCGTCAAGGGCGAGCCCTTGACTAGTTTGCCACCCGGAGGCACCGATACCCGGTGCCGCACGAATCCTCCGAACCGACTTCCACCTCGCGCATCCCGATAAGCGTTTGCAGGATGATGCGACCTTCCGACGTGATCACGAGCCGATCGATCGGGTCTCCGTTGTTGCCGACCGGCGTCGTGGCGAGGTGGAGACTGCCGGCGCGCGAGGTGCCGGTCTGCGCGCCCGCGGCGCGCGAGTAGATCTGCGCCGTCCGCCCATTGCCCCCGCACCCTGACCAGAAGCCGTACTGACGTCGCTCGCAGCGTTCGCCCCACGCCTGCCAATACAGCGTGCCGAGCGAGGTCCCTCCCCCCACGACCTGCGGCCGAGCGTTGTAGGCCGCGCCATCGGGGCCAGCCCGTCGGAGAATCAGGTCGGGGGCATCGCCGATGTCGCCGAGGACCATTCCTTTGGCGTAACACTTCGGACTGCCGTCCGATAACGGATGAATCACGTTCGAATGCGATTCGGACTGCCGGCAGAAAAAATCGGGACTCCCTTCCCACGCGTCGGTCCGACCCCACAAAAGATTCCTGTCAAAGGCCCAGACGCTCGCAGGGCTGGCGTTCTGCGGCACGAACGGCGCCATGGTCTGGGCGCTGACGGCCAGTGAGAACGCGAGGACAAAAAAGATCGTTGCGCGTGACATACAGCTTGCACCTCGAGCACCGATCCTACCTCGCGTCATTGCTGCACGATCGGCTTTGTACAGGAGTGAGCTTACGAGATCGGCGCGTATCGCCAGTGACCGAAGCGGCGCCGATGGGTGAGAAGGTTGCCGACGCCCTGTCAGCCAACGATGCCGGCGCGGTGCCTGAGTGACCAAGGCATCAGGGCTGCAGTGACAGTCGCGAAGGTGAGGTTGGGCAACCAGGCCCCCAGCAACGGTGGAACGCTGCCCCGAAACGCAAGGTTATTCGTCCAGACTAATAGCAACGCGAATCCACTCGACACGAGCAAGGTCGCTGGCAGGTTAAGCATTGTCGTTCGTCCGCTGCGGCCGGTAAGCACCAGCGCGAACATCGCAAGCACGAGCGGAGTTACGGAGAGTGCCCAACGGGTGTGATACAGGACTGACAACCGCCTCGCCGGTGCCGATGGATCAAACGCGCGGATCTGCTCGATGCGTGTGCCGAGCTCGCCGAGCGTCAGTTCGTTATCACCCCTGGCGATCTCGTGACCGATAACCTGGGTTCGATATGCCTGGTTGCTCGAAGGAGCCAGCCACCCAAGCGTCAGAAATGACATCATCGAACAGATCACGGCCCCCGTCAAAGCTGCGACGATTGTCCGCGTCGACACACGACCGGCCAGCCCAAGCAAGATGGCCGCCGTCAGACCAATGGGAATCGCTACCGGAAATGCCTGCGGGATCAAGAGCAGCAACTCCTGAAGGTCTATCGGGCGGGCCACCGGCATCGCGTTGAATGGTATCCAGGCCAGCACGGCCGTGGCAGTTCCTGTAACGGCGCCGAAAATCATGGTCGCCTTCGCGAGCGCCCATCGAGAATCGGGGTCATGGGCGAGCGCGTACGCCGACTGTTCCAGTGCTATGAGAGCCACGACCTTGAGCACTGCGAGCATGCCGGCGAACTGGATCCAATGACTCGTCCAATACCGTCCCTGCCGAACGGAATCGAGGTACTCGTTCTGCCAATCAGCGAGCGTCGGTTCGACACGGCGTTCCATGGCGGACGGGCTGCAGATGCGATGGAGAAACCGGCGAAGGCGGTCAATGGCTCGCATCAGCGTCCGAACTGTGGAACGAGCTGTCTGGCCATCTCCGTCCAGGCACTCAGAACACGACGTCCGAGCGGAGTCGCTCGGTAGATACGACGGGGCAGGCCGCCCGCGCGGGGCGGCGCATCTTCCAGCCAGGACGTGATGAACCCCTTGTCCTCCATCCGGCCCAACGTCACATACACGGTGCCCCGCTTGAGGCCACGCCGCGAGGCTGCGACGAATTCCAGCCCGTACAACTGCTCGTGTTCCACGAGGAGTTCGAGGATCAGCGATTCCTTGCGGGATAGTGTCGGCACGCGAGCTTTACGTGGCATGCGCGCAACACTTATACATTTTGTAAGACTGCTCGTCAAGTGTCGGCGTGCCTTCCCCGTCCGTCACTTTCACGGCAATCGAGTGGACACACCGGCCGGGGGGTGGACTTACCGGTTCCGGCCAGCCGTCCCTCACGCTCCGTACGAAAAGGCTTCTTCGAGGCTTTTTCCAGGAATACCGGAGACTTGGGTGCGAAGCCAGCCGCCTCTATGCGGACATACGCGGCGTGCTCTGACAAATGCAGGACCTGTGTGCAGTAGGTGAAGAGCGACGAATATCCCTCAGCGAGGTAGAGTCGTCGCGCATCCAATTCTGCGAGCGAGGCAATCAGGCGCGCCGTTGCGCGTCGTTCGTCGGTGGCGAGGCGGTGAACGACCCCAAGGAGATCGCGGTCGGACACATCCGCAAACATCTGGATATTCGCTGTCATTCGAGGTCTATATCACGCGATTTACCGAGGCTCTAATAGGCGCACCATGCGGCGATCGATCGCGCGATCGACAGATCGACAGGGTGGCTGAGCGAACGTGGTCCACGGGGGAACCAGGGCGGCGAAGGCGTGCTTCGGCTCGCGCCTGCCATTGGAGCCGGAGTGGATCTAAAGAGTGTCAAGTAGTTTGTGAGCGCCGAATCACCGACTGGTTCACCTCAAGGCTGACAGTATTGGCCACGAACTCCACGAAGCGTACGAGGAACACGCATCGCTTTGAGATCTCTATAAAACCTCAATGGCCCCGGCTCGGTGATTCGCGTCGGCGAGACGCGTGTGCGCACTCATTACCTATCTTTGGTTCACACACTCGTATAATCACAGCGGTTCCGAGCAACTGCGATGTCATTGACTCCCGGTACGCGCGTCGGCCCGTATGAGATCACTGCCCTCATTGGCGAGGGCGGCATGGGCAAGGTCTGGCGA
>DASRJE010000145.1:0-6179 GCA_035649635.1 Vicinamibacterales bacterium
CCTCTCGGCCACAGCAGCCCCCACCAGAACATGTGAGACATCGGCCCCGGATATCTCCGGCTCAAGGCGTGAGACGCCCATCCCACAGCAGCTGTCATGGCGAAGCCGCCGATCGCGCCGGCCGGGGCGCCGGCAATCGCAGCAGCGATCGTAAACACGGCGGCACCGGCCGCTGCGAAGAATGCCCAATCTTGAGGTCTCATCTCCCGACATCATGAGTATTTGCCATCGAGGACGCTTGGGACGAAGTCGCTTAAGATCGGCCAGCGAGAGCCGCTCAGATGTCGAGACTCGATCCCGATCGTTGGGAGGCCATCAGTCTCTATCTCGACCAGGCGCTCCAACTGCCCGAAGACAAGCGGCCTGCCTGGCTGGCGGCACTTCACGAGCAGAACCCTTCGCTAGCCGCCGATCTCTCGGTCGTCCTCCACGAGCATCAGGCCCTGCTCGAGCGGTTCCTCAGACGAGGTGAGAGCATCACCGCACATCCGGTGGCAACCGCCACTCAGACCCGCTGGATACCGGGAGCACCGACGGGGCCTGCGCGGTCTCGACGCTTCGAGGACGACTTTACCGGCACCGACCGCTTCGCGGTGATTCGCCGCCTGGGCGCCGGCGGGATGGGCGTGGTCTACGAGGTTCACGACCGTGTGAGAGACGAGGTTGTGGCGCTGAAGACCCTTCGTCGCACCACGCCGGCCGGCATCTATCGGCTGAAGCAAGAGTTTCGAAGCCTCGCCGGAATGACGCATCCAAATGTCATCTGTCTCTACGAGCTGTTTGTCGAAGACTCCCGTTGCTTCTTCACCATGGAGCTCGTGCGGGGCCTGACATTCGTCGACTACGTCAGGCAAGACTCGCAAGAGGGCGCATCCATCACCCGGCTCACGGCCGCGTTGCAGCAATTGATCACTGGAGTCTCGGCGCTCCACCGTTTCGGCAGACTTCATCGGGACATCAAGCCGTCCAACGTGCTCGTGACGTCGGAAGGGCGCGTCGTGATCCTCGACTTTGGTCTCATTGCCGAGCTCTTTCCCGACAGCCTCACCGGACATGAGCCCGTCGCTGGTGGAACACCGGCGTATCTGCCGCCCGAGGAAGGCTCCGGCCTGGCACCCTCCGAGGCGGGCGATTGGTACAGCGTGGGCGCAACGGTCTACGCGGCGTTGACCGGCCACCCGCCGTTCACGGGAACGCTCGTCGATGTGCTTCTGCGAAAGAACTTGTGCGATCCACCGTCTCCCGCAGACGTGGCATCGGATGTGCCCGCCGAGTTGAGCGCCATCTGCATGGAGTTGATGTGTCGCGACCCCACGCGCCGTTTGTCAGGTGATGCCGCACTGATCAAGCTCGGTGGCGGAGCCCGTACGTCCACGTTAGAACCCGTGCCGGATTCCCACGGTGATGCGCCATTCGTCGGCCGCACGCGCGAGCTCGCGCTCCTCGAGGAGGCATTTCGCACGGTCGTCGACGGTCACGCCGCGGCCGTCTACGTCTGCGGTCCATCGGGAATCGGTAAGAGCGCGCTGGTCCGATCGTTTCTTGGTCGACTGTCGACGAGAGGCGACGTCGTCGTGCTCTCGGGACGGTGCTACGAGCACGAGTCCGTCCCATACAAAGCGCTCGACGGCGTCGTCGACAGCCTGTCGCAGTACATCCTTTCGCTTCCGGAACCGGTCGTCGAGAACCTGATGCCGCGTGATGTGGCGGCGCTGCCACGAATTTTTCCCGTGACGCAGCGTATCCCTGCGATTGCCAGTGCATGTCTCGATTCGGAACCGGCGACAGAGCCTCTCGTGTTGAGACGGGTCGCCTTCGAGGCCCTCCGCGGTCTGCTGGTCCGTCTCGCGGCTCGCGAGCGGTTGGTCATCTGCATCGACGACCTGCAGTGGAGCGACGTCGACGGTGCTCTCCTGCTCGAGGAGCTCGTGCGCCAGCCCGCGGCACCAGCGCTGCTCACCGTTGTGTCGTTCCGGAGCGAAGAAGTTGCCTCGAAGAGGTTCTTGCAGCGGCTGATCGAGCGCCGGCAGCGGCCGTGGGTCTCCGTCTCCCTCGAGCCCATGCCAGACGCGGACGCCATCGAGTTGATCCGCGCGCTCGCTGGCGCGCCGCTCAGCGAGGATCAACGGCAGCGGATTACTTCTGAAGCTGGCGGCAATCCGTTCTTCCTGGAGCAACTCGCGCGATACGCGGCCACCCAGGACGACGACACCGAACACGGTCCGACGTTCGCCACAATGTTCGAGGCTCGCGTGCGCAACCTGCCCGACGCTGCGCGCCGCTTTCTGCACACGTTGGTGGTGTGCGGGCGCCCAATGGCGCCGGAGCTGGTCTCTGAGGCATCAGGTCTCCCACGGGACGCACGATCGCTTGTCACGGGTCTCCGCACGGCGCATTTCATTCGCAGCAGCGGGTCCTCTGATCGTATCGAGGCTTATCACGACCGTATCCGGGAGACCATCGCCGCGCAGCTGTCGCAGCACGAAACACGGCGCATTCATCGACTCGTCGCTGACACGCTCGTGGGCAACGGTATCGACGATCCGGAAGCGCTGTTCGAACACTACCGAGGCGCAGACGACGGCGAGCGTGCGTCGATCCAGGCCGGTCGAGCCGCCGAACGAGCCGCGGCGGCGCTGGCCTTCGATCGCGCTGCGCTCTTCTACAGCCAAGCGCTCCAATTGGCCCCGACGTCCGAGACTGCAGCCGACTGGAAGGAGGGACAGGCCCGGGCTCTCGCCAACGCCGGCCGTCCGGCCGAAGCCGCCGAAGCCTATTTGCGCGCGGCGTCAGGAGCCGGCCCGGGTAAGAGAGTCGAGCTGCAGCAGCGCGGGGCCGAGCAGTTCCTCATCGGCGGCCACATCGATGAGGGGCTGGACCTCATTCGCGCGGTCCTGGCCGGGATGGGAGTCGGCATGCCGCGAAGCCCCCGCGCGGCACTCCTGTCGATGCTCTGGCAACGCGAGCGGCTTCGCTGGCGCAGCGTCCGCTTCGTGGCACGACGTGTCGAAGATATCGACCCCGATGTCCTCCTTCGCGTGGACACCTGCTGGTCGGCGGTGACGGGATTGCTGCTGGTGGACATGGTCACCGCCGCCTATTTCAGCGCGCGTCACCTGCTGCTGGCGCTCGATGCGGGCGAACCGTCTCGTATCGCTCGCGCGATGGCCATCGAGGCGACGACCCGCAGAGCGTTTCCGACGGGAAGACGATTGACCGAGACGCTCTTACAGCAGTCGAAGGCCCTCGCGAAGCGCGTTGGAAACCCGAACGCGGTGGCCTTGTCCCTCCTTGGAGAGAGCATCACGGCCATGGCCAGGGGTCAATGGACACAGGGTGGGGTCTTGGCCGAGGAAGCCTTGCAGATCCTGCGCAAGGAGTGCACCGGGGTCACGTGGGAGGTGAACATCGCGCAGAATCTCGTCATCTGGGCGCTGATGTACAGGGGCGAACTCGGTGAGGTGATGCGACGGGTGCCTCCGCTGCTGGCCAGCGCACGCAACACAGGGAACCTGTACATCGCCACCGAGCTGTGCACCAGAAGCAACTATGCGTGGCTCGCGGCCGATGATCCGGACGAGGGCGAGCGCGAGGCGATCGAGAGCATCGAACGATGGTCGCACAAAGGGTTTCATCGTCAGCACTACAGTGCGCTGCTGGCTCGTGTGCAGACCGCCCTCTATCGCGGCAACGGCGCAGCGGCCTGGCGACTGTTCACCGAACACGAACCGAGTCTTCGGCGCTCGCTGATCACCCGGCTGCCGGTCTTTCGAGTCGAGACGCACTACATGCGGGGACGGAGCGCGTTGGCGATGGCGGCGATGAATCGAACCACTCACCGATTCCTGTCGATCGCTCGCGCCGAAGCTCGCCGAATCGCGGCCGAGCGGATGCCGTGGTCTGACCCGATTGCGCTGTTGCTGAGGGCGGGGGTAGCGTACCTCGAGGGCAATGTGGCGCTGTCGTTGAGAATCCTCCACGACGCCGTCGATCGCTTCGAGCGCGCCGACATGAAGCTGTACGCGGCAGTCGCCCGACTGCGAATCGGCGAGTTGCAACGCGACGCCGCCGGGCGTGAGTTACATGACACAGGCGTCGCGTGGATGGCCCAGCAAGACATCAAGAACCCAGCCGCATTCACCCGCATGCTTGCGCCAGGCTTTCCCGACGCGCGTTAGCAGCCCGACTTACAGCATCAGCGTCAGCGTACCGGTCGCCACCAACGCGGCCGACCAGATCAGATCGAGGTTGAACCACGCGCGGCGCAGGATGCCGACGCCGAGCTTCTCGAACACCAGCACCGCGACGAACGCCGTGACGACGAGGTAACCGACCGCGTGCAAGCCGGCGGCGAAGAAGGCGGCGCCCGCTTCCCGCAATTGGTTCTTCGTCTCGCGCGAAGGGTCCGGCAACGGCGGACACGATGTGTGGCCACGAATCAAGACCGACGCGAATCGTCGCGCGTTGATCGAGTATCTGAAGACGATTTGATCGCAATCCGAACCGTTCCTCAAACTATGATGTGGCTCCTATGGACGCCACGATATCGACGGAAGGGATCGCGGCGACACTTGCACGGCTGCGAGATGCCTATGACCGGCGTGACGCGGCAGCCGTGGCAGAGAATTACGCAGAGGACTGCGTCGTTGAGAGCATGGTCGCCGGTCGTCATGTCGGCCCGAAGGCTGTTGAGCGCACTCTCCGGACCTTCATTTCCGCGTTCACCGATCTCCACTTGGAGATCGATGAGTCCCTCGTGTTCGACAATCGCGCCGTATGGACCATCAACGTGACGGGCACCGATCACGGCGGATTCATGGGACTTCCGCCCACAGAGAGGCCGTTCCGTTTGTTCGCGATCTTCATGTTTGCCTTCGGGAGCGATCACAAGATCGTTCGCGAGCGGCGGATGTATGACTTCGCTCGTCTTCTGCTCCACTTGTCTGGAACCGAACCTCCGATCGAAGGCGCGCGGCTGTATCGGGAGTTGGTCGAACGAGCGCAGCGCGAACACGATCTGAAGATCGCCGCGGAGATTCAGCGCGCCCTGCTGCCACAGTCAGGCTACGTGGGAACAGGCTTCGAGGTTGCGGCCACGTCGGTGCCGTGCCGCGCGATTGGTGGCGACTTCTTCGACTACTTCACGATGGCGGACGGGACGTTCGCGTTTGTACTGGGCGACGTCGCGGGTAAAGGCCCTCCGGCTGCGTTGCTGGCGGCGGTGCTGCAAGGCATCTTCACCGCAAACGCGCATCGTGGTTTGGAGCCCGCAAGGGCAATACGCGAGGCGAATGATGCGCTCGTCCGTCGGGCTATCGAGGCTCGCTTCGCGACTGCCGTTTACGGAACTCTCTCATCCGACGGCCGCCTGACCTGCTGCAACGCGGGTCACAACCCGCCGCTCTTGATCGGCGCTCGTGGAGTCACTCGCCTCGAAACCGGTGGTCTCATCGTGGGTCTCTTCGAGCGAGCATCGTTCGATCAGGAGTCGATGGCGTTGGAGCCTGGCGACACGCTCGTGGTCTACAGCGACGGGATGACGGAAGCGCGAAATCCTGACGGCGAAGAATTTGGTGAGGAGCAGCTGATGTCCTGCGTAAGGGCCAACACTGCCCTCACGCCAACCGACTTGCTTGAATGCTTGCTCGACACCGTTCACAAGTTCAGCGCCGGCGCGGCGCAAAGCGATGACATGACACTTCTGGCGCTTCGCTTTTCAGGACGCTGAACCGAACGAGTCCGCCTAAAGGCGGACGCGACATCAGTCCGGCTGAAGCCGGACACTACATCATCAATGTGAGCGTACCCGTCGCCACCAACGCGGCCGACCAGATCAGATCGAGGTTGAACCACGCGCGGCGCAGGATGCCGACGCCCAGCTTCTCGAACACCAGCACCGCGACGAACGCGGTCACCACCAGATAGCCGACCGCGTGCAGGCCGGTCGCGAAAAACGCCGCTCCCGCCCCTCCACCAGCGCCGTGCATGTGGTGCGCGTGGTCACCGGTCATCGACATGCCCATGAAGATCGGCACGACCATCAGCCCGGCGCCGTGCGCGGTCGCCATCAGGAACGACCAGACCGTGAGCCCGCCCATGCTGACGCGCATTCCGCCCCATCTCGGATGGCGGTGACGGAAAAAGCGCAGCACGCCGAGGCAGACGAGTACCGCAGCGAC
>DASRJE010000146.1:0-6908 GCA_035649635.1 Vicinamibacterales bacterium
CGAGCGCAAATCGGCAAAGCGCACCCGGACCGTGATCGTCCGGCCCGCCAGGGATTTGGCGCGGAGCCGCGCGCCGATGCGGTCGGCGAGATGATGGAGCGTCGGTTTGAAGACGCGTTCGATCGCGGGCTGTCGTCCGAGCGCCGATTGTGCGCCGGCAGCGCGCGCGCGCCGGCGCGTCTCGATGTGCCGCGGATCGCGGTTCCACGCGAGTGCCGTCAACTTTCTTCCCACCGCGTGCCCAAGCAATCGCTCCACAGATTGAGGAGAGCTCTCCGCCAATTGACCGATAGTGGCGATACCGATCTTGGCGAGTCGCGCCTCAGTGGCGGGGCCCACGCCCCACATCAATGCGACGGGCAGGTTGTGAAGGAACTCGAGTTCAGTCTTTGGATCGACGACGACCAATCCATCCGGCTTCGCGACCTGCGATGCGATCTTGGCCAGGTGCTTGGTACGCGCCACGCCGATAGACATCGGCAAGCCCAGCTCGGCGCGCACGCGAGCCCGAACCGTCCGTGCGATTTCTGCCGGCGACCCGAAGAGATGCGTGCACCCGGCAACGTCGGCGAAGGCTTCGTCGATGGAGATGCGCTCGATGGCAGGCGTGAAATCGCTCAGGACTCCGATGGCGGCGTCGCCGAGACGCTGGTATTCGTTGAAATGTCCGCCGACAAACACGAGGTCGGGACAGAGTTGCCGCGCGCGCCGTCCAGGCATGCCACTTCGTACGCCGAAGGCCCGCGCCTCGTAGGAGGCCGCGAGAACGACGCCGCCGCCGACCGCAATCGGCTTGCCGCGCAGGCGAGGGTCAAGCAACTGTTCGACCGACGCATAAAAGGCGTCGAGGTCCGCATGGAGAATGGTGGCTGTGGAATCACGCATCACACCCACCACAGCGCAGACGCGAGTCGCGGCTCGTCGAGTGCCGGTCCGACGCCCAGGCGCAGCGCCACTGGAGCTCCAGCTGCAGTCAAGCGCTTAAGCTCCGTAGTCAATACCCGTAGGCGATCGAAGGAGCCGAGGGTGAAGGCCTCACGACGTGCAGCCACTGGACGGCGGTAACCCGGTGGAATCGGTGGCGTCGCGTGTGCGTCCACTGCCTCCCGCGACACCACCTCGCCGTTCTCGATCACCATGAGCCGCGCACAACTGTCACCGGGCTCGCGCCACACCACGCTCGAATCGAACAACCGCGTCAACCAGATCGCGCGGCGGCGGGCGAGCGCCGCCCGCAACGCGAGCCACTCCAGCGACACGTGCACGAACTCCCGGGTCCAGACCGTCACACCACGACGCGTGTCGTTGGCATCGTTTTCATCAACCTCGCGGTCTCGTCGACCTTCTCGCCACAGGCGTGTGCCAAGCCGCAACAGCTTCGCGTACTCCGAGAGGTCGACGCGCGACAGCTCAGGATGCGTTGCGTACAGCCGGTCGTAACCAGCGGTGAACGTGCCGTCATCTGGGCCTCGTGAACCGGACGTCAGAGCGGCACGCCCAGCCCGGGCGAGTGCCGCGAATTGATCGAGCGTGTCGGCCGAAGCAAATGGTCCAAGCGGGCAGTGTGGCGACGGCTGTCGGCTACGCGCGCCGAGATCCAGCGACGTGAACCACAACGCGCGACGCTCAGTCGTCAGCGCAACGTTGTACGGCGGTCGGTGCCGCTTGATTTCATCCGGCTCGAGGAGTGCGGCCTCGAGCGGACTGGGTGTGACGTGGAACGAGATCGCGCGTGCCTGCGACAGCATCTCGAGCAACCGCTCGGGCACGCCGGCCTGCTTCCGAAAGTAGCTGTTGACCCGATGATGCAGCGACGCGGCTTTGCCGATGTACAGGACGCTGCCGTCCGTCCGAAGCATGCGATAGATCCCAGGCGCAGTCGGCAATGAGAGCCGCAGGTCCCGCGGCATAGGCCAGATGCGGCGTCGGCACCTGATCGGTGTGGCAGGTCCGTCGAGCCAGTCGTGGAGCGCGCCCCAGGTCGACACGCCCTGTCTCTCGAGCAGGCCGACCAACTCGTGCCAGACGAACGCGGTCGCGTCGACGTGATCGGCGCTTCGACGGAGCGCACCAACCGCGCGACCGAAGTATCCAGCGAGGGCGCGCAGGCTGCACCGAGGCAAATGGGGCAGCAGGCGCCTGGCGATATCCCGCGTGCAGACCACGTCGAGCGGACACACGCCGGCGGCCAACGTCCGAAGGAACGGCTGCTCGAATCGAGCGAAGTGGATGACCGTCGGCGCGGGCTGCTGCGTGAGACTCGCGGCCTGGTCTGTCAGTTCGCGCCAGGCGCAGCGTCCGTCGACCGCGGACCGCATCATGTGCTCGGAGATCCCCGTGATCCGCGCAACAGCTGGCGAAATCTGCTCGCCATCCGCCAGCGCGATCAACGACGCATGCGCGTGCGTGATTGTCGTACTTAGGACACGGGCCCAGCCGATCTCGAGGAGATGACCTCGCGGAGCGGCGGCTGTGGCCTGGCAGTCGACCACCAGCACCTCGAGATGCGAGAGCAGCTCGGAAGGACGGGCTAGCACTTCAGCGTCTCGTCAGGCCTGACCGCAAACGCCACCGGGACGGACCGGTAAATCTGACGTGCACGTCCGAAGGCGCCGCGGCGCGTCCAGCCTATCACATTCGCTTTTTGTTCGTCTCATGGCTTGTATTGGCGGTATTCGCTGCGACTAACCGCCAAAGTGTTTCGTCTGGACCGCAGGGCGGCTTTCTCGACGGCTCGATCCGAAGCCGGCTCCGTTCGGCGTGAGCTTCACCGGGCGGGCGCGCCGCGAGCCCCGTCTCATCACGTTGGCCTATGCGTTCGAGTAGGCCGCCATGCGGCGCGTACCGCCAACGGCTGGATTGAGCGTTTTCAGACCCGCCTTGCAATCGGGCCATCCCCCCGTCAAGATCACGCGCAACCTGTCATGAGGCGATGCGCCGTCACCCTCGTCTTGCTGGCCGCGTCGGTCGTCCAGCTCTCCGCGCAGACGAATCCAGCAGCGATGGCCGCGCGCCGCTGGCGCCAGCAGCACGAGCGGGCGGTGGTCGAGGAGTCCCTGGCGCTGCCAGATGTTACGAACGGTCGGACGATCGCGAGAAATGCCGCGGCGCTCGCTGAGACGATGAGGCGACGCGGGCTAGAGCCGCAGCTCCTCTCCGTCGACGGATCGAATCCGGTCGTGTTCAGCCAGATTCGCACACCGCAGGCGACGCATCTACGCCGGTCGGCCTCCGACGACAAGGCGTCGATCGTGGCGATGACGGCCGCGCTCGATGCGATCACCGCTGCGGGGTTGCGTCCCCGCTCGAACGTCAGGTTCGTCTTCGACGGTGAGGAAGAGAATGGATCGACCAATCTCGAACGCGTGCTCGGCGCCAATAGCGCTCTTCGCCGGCGATCTGTGGCTGATCTGCGATGGCACGGGATGTCCCGGCAATCTGCCGCTCTTGACGATCGGCGCCCGCGCCATCCGTGGCATGCAGGGAACACCAATGACACATCACAATCTCATGGAGGCCAACAATGATTAAGCGAACCCTAGTATGCGTGGTCTTGTACGGCTTCTTGGCCAGTGTCTCCTTGCTGGCCCATCATTCCCTGGCTGGCGTGTACGACATGGACAAAGAAAGTGAATTGACGGGGTCGGTCGACAGCATCAAGTTTGTCAATCCCCATGGGTCGCTCACCATCCTGGTTAACAAGGAAGATGGTACGTCCGTCAAATGGACGTTCACCCTCGGCTCGGCGACACGCCTGGCACAGAGAGGCATAGGACCGACGGGGCAGAATGCTCTTCATCAAGGGGACAAGATCACCGTGAAGTTCATTCCCGCGCGGAATGGCAGTCCGCTGGGATTTTTGACGTCAGTGAAAATGCCGGACGGACGCGTGCTCAACATCTCCTCCGGCAACCCCAACGACTAAGCAAAGAGGGGATCAGCATGACTTCTCAAAAAATCATTCAGACGAGTGTCGCTCTCGCGGCCGCACTCACCATCAGCGTGCCGTCCTTCTCTCATGCACAGGCTCGCGGTGCACAGGAGCCGGCGGCGGGAGGCGGCCAGGGCGGCGGCCGTGGAGGGCGAGGCGGCGGTGAGCTGTACACTCCGGCAGCCGGCGCAAAGGACCTCAAGTCAGTGATGTTCAACTGGGCCTGGTACACGGGCATGCTGCGGAGCAGTGAGGAATACGATCTGCACATGTCCCTCGAATATCAGGGTAAGGCCACTCTGCAGGTGGACGGACAGGCCTGTAATGCGACGAAGTATCGAACCAGCATCAGCTACCAGACGTCGGGTGAGCGGATCCAGATCACCGGCACTCGGCCCAATGGCCAGAGTTGCTCCAATGTGGAAGTCCTCAGTGGCGCCTACGCGTGGAACGAAGACATTCCGGGTGCCGAACTCGTCGCGGGCAAAGGCAAAGCCACTCCGATGCCGGCAACCGTCGAGGAGCGGATGATTCGCCTGTGGGCGAGTCCGCAGGGTGCGTGGAAAGCCGCAATGGCCGGGATTTTCGACCCGCCTCAAATGGCGGCCAGGCCGCAACGGATACCAGCCGATGTCATGACGTCAGGTAAGACGTCTCTCGCATGGGAAGGCAACAAGCCGGTATTGACATTCCCGATCCCGGGCGTCCCCACCGCAACCGCGACCGCCACACTCGATGCCAAATTCATGGCCGAACGCGTCGTGGTGAAGCAGGGCTCGAACACCACCGAGTTCACCTACAGCGGCTACAAAGACTGGAACAATCCGCTGAATCCTGCCGACGCGCTCTACCCGGGCAGGATGACGGAGAAGAAGAACGGCGCCGTCGTCCGCGACATTACGTCGGAGCTGACGGAAACAGGACAGATGTATGTCGTGATGCCTGTTCCGGCAAGCGTCAGGGCGGCGATCAAGCCAACGAATCAGCCTCCCAACTGGACTCTGACCGCCAACTCACCGGCACCGGCGGCGCAGGCTGCGAACGTCGTCACGCCGCGGCTGGCCAATGGGAAGCCGGACCTGACAGGAGTGTGGGGTGCCGCTCCCAATCCAATCACGGGTAGTGGAACCCGCCGATGTGGTCCAACGCAGGCCAATTGCAAAATCGCGCGAGACAACTTCTGGGTGGACTATGAGTGGATCTCGCCCTCGCGGTTTGGGCCGAGTCGTCCCGTTTACAAACCCGAGTTCTGGGACAAGGTTCAGGAACTCGATCAGTGGACGAACAAGTACGATCCGATCATGACCTGCCAGCCGATGGGGATTCCGCGGGCGGGCACGCCCCGCCGCATCTTCCAAACGGCAAACGACATCACCATGCTGTATACGACGAGCGATTACGGAGGCGGAAACAGGGAATTTCGCGTGATTCCAACCGACAACCGCAAGCACGACCCACAGAAGGCGATCGAGGCCACCTATTATGGCTATACCGTGGGGCGCTGGGAGGGCGACACGCTGGTGCTCGACTCCATCTCGTTTGTCGATACGACGTGGTTCGGACGAGGAGGCCTCTTCCATTCCGCCAACCTGCACATCGTGGAGAAGTTCACGCGTAAAGGCGATGAAATCCTTTACGAAATCATCGTCGAAGACCCCGATGTGCTCGTGGAACCGTGGGTGAGGGAGCCACGAACGCTGCGGCTCAACCGAAATGCCGACGCCGGACTAGTGGCGGAGCGTGCGCATTGCGAAATCTACGAAGAGAGCAGCATCACCACGCAGCTTCGACACTAGCGAGGCTGCGCCTCGGACGACGAGCAGGTGGCTCCGCCCCGCTAGTGGCAGCGTCTCTTGCCCGCGCTGCGCGCGGGCGCGCCTTGACTCATTGTCACGAAACCTGGCGGTCAAGCCGGCTAGTGGGGGCGAGGGTTCCAGAAATGACAATTGAACATTGAACACTGAAAAAGCATCCTTTGCTTGGCAACAGCCGAGAGATGCTTGTTCATTGCTCAATTGTCATGCCTTCTTAACTTCTATCATCGCGCCGCGTAAAGTAGGTGGATCGAGTTACCGGACATTACGGGACAGCAACACGAAGTTATGGTTGCTGAACAGCGCCCACTGAAAAAATGCTGCTCGTCGCGAGGTCGACGTAGAGGTCGCCATCTATCAGGCGAAGCTCGTAGGTCCCCGACGCCAGCGTACTCGGCACCGTAAAGGGGCATGAACCCGAAGCGCGTGGACTGCCGGGTGTCTGTGAGCAGCTGCTGACGTAAATCCATGCGAGATGCGAGTAATTGTCGCTGCCCGGACGATAGAGGCCGATCCAGTCATACACCGAAGGTCCAGGGATCCCGCTCCAGGTGGCGGTAAGCGTGCCGCCGCTCGGGATACCGGTCTGATTGACACTGAGAGTGGTCTGGGGTGGGGCCACGTCGTTATCGGTGATGGTGAGCACCGCCGTGCTAGACGTACCGAGCGTAGCCCCGCCTGTCGGCGCGCTCACCGTTACATTCACCGTCTCGTTCCCTTCGACCAGCGCGTCGTCCACGATCGGAATGGAGACCATCTTGTTCGCGGTATCGCCCGCGGCAAAGCTCACCGTCTGGCTCACCGCCGTGTAGTCGGCCGGTGCGGTCGCCGTGCCATTGCTCGTGGCCAGCGTGACGCCTACGGCCCCGGCACTGCCCCCCGCGCGCGTGATGGTGATCGTCGCCGACCCGCCGTTTTCGGCCACGCTGTACGTCGGCGCGCTGAGCTGCAGCGTCCCCGGTGAGGCCACGTCGTTATCGGTGATGGTGAGCACCGCCGTACTCGGTGTACCGAGCGTCGCCCCGCCTGTCGGCGCGCTCACCGTTACATTCACCGTCTCGTTCCCTTCGACCAGCGCGTCGTCCACGATCGGAATGGAGACCGTCTTGTTCGCGGTATCGCCCGCGGCAAAGCTCACCGTCTGGCTCACCGCCGTGTAGTCG
>DASRJE010000147.1:0-15499 GCA_035649635.1 Vicinamibacterales bacterium
GTGCTGCTCGCGCTGCGACTGAAGGTGTTCGGTCTCGCGTTGTCCGAGGTCGAGACGATGGTCGTGAGAAACCGGCAGGAAGGCGTGCTCTTTCAGCCCGATGCGTTCACGAAGCCCAATGCAGGCATGGCATACGTGCCGCAGAAGTCGGAGCTGAACACGCGGGAGGAGATGATCCGGATCGCGTCGCTCTATCCCGCCGGCCTCCGCGCGGGAAGCTTCGTCATGCCCGACGTGCCTATGTCGAGCGAGGCGTACCGGTTCGAGAACGGCCAGAAGATGGCCGGGCCGGGCTGCACGTTCCGTCCGCCGAGCTGCGAGAAGATGAAGGCCCAGGCGATCCCGAAGCTCGCGGGTCTCACGTATCGAGTCGTTCTCGTCGACGAGGAAATGGGCGTCGTATGGCTGCGCCAGGACTTCGGCCCCGGTTCGGTCCCCGGCGGTCAGGTCAACACGATGCTCTCCACCTTCGAGGCGTTCAAGGTGTACGGCGGGATGATTCACGCGGCTGAAGCGATCCTCGAAGTGGAACCTGTCGGGACGCCTTCCGGTTGGGATCCGCCCCGCAGCAACTAATCAAGGGCTCCGCCATTGATATCCCGGCGAAGCCCTCGATTAGTTGACAGCGTCTCCTTGGCGCGCTTTGGGCGCCTGGCCCGTCATGCGGTTGCAACAACGAGCAAGGATCGCGTTTGAGCCCGCATAACGGGCCAGATCCGAGAATGCGTCTGCTGTTGGCTGCCGGCGTGCTCTGTACGGCTTTTCTGGTCATCTACCTCCCGGACCTCGGCCACGGTTTCCTCAAAGACGACTTCGTCTGGATCCTGTCGAGCCGCTCGGTTGACCTGAGCGACGTCGGTGCCCTGTTCAAAGCGAACGTGGGCTTCTATCGGCCGTTGGTATCGCTCACCTTCGCGGCCGACTACGGCATGTGGGGCATGCGGCCGTTCGGGTTTGGGCTCACCAATCTCGCAGTGTTCGGCGCTTGTGCCGTGCTGCTTTACGGCCTCGCGCGTCGATTCACCCTGCCGCCGGCGGCTGCGCTGTTGACGACCGCCGTGTGGGCGTTCAACTTCCATGGCGTCAACATGGCGCTGCTGTGGCTGAGCGGACGTACGTCATTGCTCGTGACCTTCTTTTCGCTCCTGACGACGCACGCCCTGCTCATGGAGGCACGGCTGTCCGCTGGTGTACTCTGCCTCGCGGCCTTGCTCTCGAAGGAAGAAGCAACGCTGCTGCCGCTGTTGCTCACCGTTTTCGTGTTCGCGGTGCAGCCCATTCCGTTCGCCTCGAGACTGCGCCAGACCGTGCTTCGCGTCTGGCCGATGTGGGTGGCTCTGGCGGGCTACGCCGTGTTGCGCCTTCAAAGCGGCGCTTTTGGTTTTTCGAACGCGCCCTCGTACTACCAGCTCTCGACGTCGCAGACCTTCCGCAACCTGGTTGAGTATGCAGATCGAAGCGGGACGGTTGCAGTGGCCGTCGTCCTGCTGATGGTCATCGCGTGTGGACGACGGCCGGTACTCGAGGAGCCGGAACGCCGCGCCGTGCTGCTCTCGGCACTCTGGATTGTCGGGACATTTGCGATCACGCTCTGGCTGCCCGTGAGGTCCAGCCTCTACGCGCTGCTGCCATCGATCGGCACGAGTCTCATCGCCGGCGCCACGGCATCGTGGATGATCCGGACCAACCCCGTACGCTTTCGCCTCGTCGCCATCGTCCTGCCCGCGCTCGTCGTTCTGCTGATTCCCGTGTACCGAATCAGGAACGTGCGATGGGTGGGGATTGCCGACATCTCGAACTACATCATGCAGACAGTCGAGGCCAGCGTGCGCGGTGCGACTTCTGGCGGCCGCATTGTCATCGTCGATTCGCGCGACGAGCGATTCGATCTGGACTCCACCTTTTCCGGCATGTTTCCCGAGGCGGTGACCCTGGTCGCCGGACCCGATTGGAACGGCGAGATCATTCCCGCTGGCGAGAAGCTGCCCGACGATGTGCGGCTGCTGTTTCACTACACGGACGGGCGACTGATTCCGATCGATCGCGCGCAATAACAATTCGCGGTGAATATGGGAATGCAAATCGGCGTCGACGTGGGAGGGACCAAGATCGAGGCGGTAGCACTCGAGGGCGGCCGCGAGATCGCCCGGCGTCGCGTCGATACTCCCCGCGACGACTACGAGGCGACGGTCGATATGATCCTCGCGCTGATCGGTGATCTCGAGCGAAACTCGGGTGCCACCGGCACAGTCGGGATCGGGATTCCAGGCACGATCGCTGCGGCTACCGGCCTCGTCAAGAACGCCAACTCGACGTGGCTGATCGGCAAGCCGCTCCAGCGCGACATCGAGGCACGACTCGCTCGCCCGGTCCGAGTCGCCAATGATGCCAACTGCTTCGCGATGTCGGAAGCCACCGACGGAGCAGCCGCCGGCGTCGAGATCGTCTTTGGCGTGATCGTAGGCACGGGAACGGGCGCGGGCATCGTGGTGCAAGGGCACGTGCTGACCGGAGTAAATGGTATCGCCGGTGAATGGGGCCATAACGCCTTGCCGTGGCCCGACGACGATGAGCATCCCGGTCCCTCGTGCTATTGCGGCAAACATGGGTGTATCGAGACGTTTCTGTCCGGGCCGGGCATGACGGCCGATCACGAGCGACACACCCGGCGGCGTGCGAAGCCGCGCGAGATCGCGCATGCTGCCGATCGCGGCGACACTGCGGCAATCGCGACGATGGAGCGCTACGAGCGGCGGATGGCGCGTGCGCTGGCAAGCGTCATCAACGTCCTCGATCCTGACGTCATTGTTCTTGGCGGAGGGATGTCGAAGATCGATCGGTTGTACGAAAACGTACCGCGCCTCTGGGGCCAATGGGTGTTTGCCGCCACCGGATCGACGCCAGACGTTTGGACGCGCCTGGCACGAGCGAAGCACGGCGACGCCAGCGGCGTTCGCGGTGCCGCCTGGCTGTGGCCGGACTAGGCTAGGTCAAAAGTCAAAAGTCAAAGACGCGTTACCGAGCGCCGCCCCGAGACTCGATTAGCCGAAGCGACTCTCGGCTCACGAAGATCCTGGCATGATATTGCTCCCCCCAGCCGAGTGGCGTCACGTCCCGATATTCGCGAAGGGGCCCGCCCCCGTGTCCCTCCTCGAGGCGTGCCCGGAGCGACGCCCGCACATTCGTGTGAGCGCCCCGGTCCAGAAGAAGGCGCGTGAAGCGCGCTTCGTCCGGCAGACGCTTGCCGTAGTTGACCCAGAAGTTGCGCTGCGACACGACCGTTGAGAAGAGCGTCGTGTACCCGCCGAAACCGTCGTCGTCGGTCGCCGCCCGGGCGTTAGGGTCCATGCCCTGGTCGAGTAACCACTCCGCGATCTCCAGCTCGTCGAAGTATGCGGCGATGTGGAGGAGTGTCGTTCGGTGCACCGGCGTTCCCTGAGCCATGTACGGCTCTCGGGCGCAGGCCGGGGCAAGCGGAAAGACGTCGGCGATGTCGAACGTGCGCGTGAAGAGGTCCGGGTCGCCCGCGAGGTGCGCCTCGAGCAGGTCAACGCGCCCGCGGTGGAGCGCCATTACCGGAGTGTCGGGCGGCTCGAAGCCGTGCCTGACGTACATCTCCAGAATGCGATGCTTCGCCGGCGGGTTCCGGCTGTCGGTCCCGAGGAGGTGCTCCATGGTGTTCCGGTCAACACCCTCGGGTCCGACGATGCGTGCGCCGAGTGCGAGCAGCACAGCGGTGCCCTCGACGCTCAACGTGTATGCGGGACCAGCGAGCGTCCACTCCTTGAGCGGTTTTCCCGCAAGCTCGTGGATCAGGCGCACCGTGTCGGGTTTGCCTTGGAGAGCGGCCCGTCCTGCCGCGGACTCGAGGTCTTTAGCGCCGTGGTCGTGCAAGAGACGGATCAGGCGGTCGCGGCCGAGGTTTGCCGCGTACGTCATCGGCGGTCCCCAGTCGCTGTCCGTACGGACTAGGACATGCTCATGAAGCAGGCTCGAATTCTGCGTGATGAGCGCGCCGACCTCGTCGGCGTCGTCACGCCAGATTGCCTCGGCGAGCCGCACCGCGGTCACTAGCCTCGCCCAGCTCGAGGCGCCATAGCTTCGTGCGAGCACGAAGTGCGCGTCGGCCAACTTCGCCGCAGAGGGATCGATCGATTTGGGATGATGTTCGCGCCACTCGGCGATCGCCTCCGCGTCGCCGGTGTGAGCGGCGCGAAGAAGCTCCTTGGCTTGACGATGCAGCTGTTTCAGGTTGGGGCGGATGGGCAAACGGCGGACGCGCATGACGAGCCTCCCAGGATGTGCCCGTGGTCCGCTGGCGTCGGGCAAGGAGGTTCGGCGATCACGTCGGCTGACGGCCTGATCAGGTGGACTCAGTCCTGCCCGCGGACGGGAGGCGCCCTGCACGCCCAGCTTCAAACTAGCACTGAGCGGCAACAAAGAGAAGAGGTCAGATCCATGTCTTGCGCGCACCGATGGCGTAACCGAGTACATTGATCATTGAGTGGCCGATTACCACCACCGCGAAGACAACTAGTGCCTGCACAGGCGACATCAGCCACAACGGAGAGAGCGTGAGCCACACCCCTGGCACGAAGTCCGCCTGGTCGAATATCGAGACGGCAATCCCAAACGGTGAGATGCGGCGGCCACCCGGCTCGATGCCGAACTGCCGCTTCATGAAGCTATTGGGCAACTCGCCTGCGACAAAGCCGAGCGCGAGTAACAGCCCGAACAGGGCCCGATGCGAGCGCAAGGTCGCCGGCCACTGGCGGGAGCACGTTGGCCAAAGCGACAGTAGCAATGTCCCCGTCAAGACGCCTGCCGACATGACGATAGCCCCACGCCACGTCTTGTTATCGCCGAAGACGCGACGACCGCGCAGTGTAGCCCCGCCGTCGATTGGACGTGCAAGTTGGTGCAGGAAATCAAATCGCAACACGGGTGCGTGCGCGAGATAGCCGCCGAGAACCGGAGCGATGACCCAGAGCCCTGTCCACATGTAGGTCAGACCGCCGCGAGCATTCAGCGGCCAAACCGCCGAATCTCAATCGACTGGCCGATCTCAATCGTCATCATGTCGTCTGCCCCTTCAACCCGGCCAGCGTAGGTCTTTCTCGTTCGTGCAATCAGATCGTCGGACACCGGCGCGTGAGCATACACAGCCAGCCTGGGCTTGACGCGATTGAAGATATCGGCCGCTTGCTCGGGCAGCGTGTGGATGCCGTTTACGAATTCGAGCTGCTCCCTTTGCTCTTGCGTCGTGGCACGTGAGTAGTCGCCCGACGTCGCCTCGTGAATGAGCACATCGACTCCCTGCGCGTACTTGACGAGATTTTCAGAGGGCCGTGTGTCCCCGGACAAAGCCACGGAGTGCCCTGCGTATTCGACACGGTATCCGAACGCGGGTTTTACGGGTCCGTGGTCTACGAGGAATGCGATAACTTTCAGACCGAGGTTCTCGAACACGACGCCCTGTTCGATGTCGTGACTGACCACTGACAAGCCTTCCTTCGACCACCTCTCCTCGTCCCGGCGCATGCGCAAATCGAACGCGAAGGAACGCTGCATGTAATCCATCATCTCGCGCGTGCCCGCCGGGCCCCACACTTCAAGCGGCACTTTGCGCCCGGTTGGCCCGGACGGGGCAGTGAGAAAGAGATCCGGCAAGCCGATCACATGGTCTGAATGCAGGTGGGTGAGAAACACGCGGTTGACGCGGCCAATCGGAATTCCAATTTGGGCCAAGCGGATTGTGGCACCACGGCCGCAATCGAACAGGATCACCTGGTTGCCCGCGTCGATGAGGATGCTGGGACCAAAACGCTGGACATTCACGAGTGGACCGGCCCCGGACCCGAGGACCACGACCTTCAATGTCGACGCGGCGGCCGATTGTCTTCCGGGTCTCTCTTGTGTCTGAGAGAGGGCAAGCGCCTTCACGCTCGCCCGCCCTGAATAGCCGACACACAGGAGGAGTGGCGCCGTTATCGCGGCTACTATTAAACGTTGCGCTGAAACCCGTGTTCTCATTCGATAACCAGACAGCCCCGGCGATGCCATCGGTCGGCCCAACGGAGACTGCCGCACGACACCCGGTCCACCTAACGGGTTAGCCAGCTTTACACGCAGTGGACGTTTCAGCGGAACAGAATACCTGTTGCCATCGTTCTCACGGTCACGATAGCAGCGGTGGCGACGGCACCATCTGTCAAGCGACGGTACCGTACTTCAGACTTCCTTCAAGAGAGGTACGCGATGGCAGATGCGAACAACTCCTTCGCCTCCATTCCCGTGAATCAGTTCTTCAACTTCTCTCTCGGCGCCCACGACGAGAAAACGGCGCGGGTCTCCTTCCGTCCGGAGCGAGCCCATACGCAGGAGTACGGTGTCGTCCATGGAGGGATTCTGTCTGCCCTTGCGGACACCGCGGCGGTCTACACCGTCCATCCCACCCTCGGCAAAGAGCAGCGAATGACGTCCATCGAGTTCAAGATCAACTTCTTGTCGGGCGCGACTCCGGAGCGCGGCGACGTCGTCGCCAACGCGCGACTGGTCCGACGAGGAAAGACGGTTGCCGTCGTCCATGTCGACTTGCATCAGCAAGACGTGCTGGTCGCGACGGGCTTGTTCACGTACATCATCTTGAGCGCCGGCACGGCGACGTCGGTGCCGAGCGGGAGTTGACCACGCTCCGCATCCTGGCAAGTAAGCAGCTGTCGCGCTGACTCTTAGTGACCGACCAATACCTCGATGTGGGATCCGCATGTTCCCACTCAAGCCCCGATGCGAGGAGCGCCTCGCGGCACATCTTCAGCGTCGCTGCAAAGAGACGTTGGCCCGATAAAGCGTCGAAAAACTCATTGTGCGCGCGGATGTTAACACGACGCTATCGCGCTCATGACCGGGCGGCAAGGCCGCAGACCGTCGAAGCCCGTACAATAAGACTGATTGCCCCATACACGACCCCGCCAGTCTGATTTCCTGCCCGCCTCGATCCAGGCGTTCCGTAACTACTCGCTGCGCACCTTCACGTCCGATCTGATCGCTGGCGTCACCGTTGGCCTGGTTGCGCTTCCGTTGGCGATGGCGTTCGCCATCTCGTCGGGCATGACGCCGCAGGCGGGCATTTACTGCGCGATCGTGACCGGGTTCTTGATCTCGGCGCTCGGCGGCTCGTACGTACAGATCGGCGGACCGACGGGAGCGTTCGTCGTGGTCGTGGCCGGCATCATCGCCGAGCACGGGCTGGACGGGCTCTTCATGTGCACGATGATGGCTGGTGTCCTCCTGGTCGTGATGGGACTCACCGGCAGCGGCACGGCGGTCCGTTTCATTCCGCGTCCCGTCGTCATCGGCTTTACCAATGGCATCGCGCTCGTGATCGCCAGCACGCAACTGCGCGATGTGCTCGGGATCGCGCTCACCACGCCGGTGCCTGGAGATTTCCTGGGCCGAATGAGTGTCCTGGCGCAGCACCTCTCCAGTGCCTCGATTCCGACAACAGCGGTCGGGCTCGGAATCCTGCTGCTGATCGTCGTGTGGAATCGTGCGGTTCCGCGCGTTCCCGGTTACATTGTCGCGCTCGTTGTGGGAACGATTGTCGTCGCCGTTGCCCAGCTGCCGATCGAGACGATCGGCTCGAGGTTCGGCGGTATTCCGGCCGGCCTGCCCGAGTTGCACTTTCCGCGCTTCCGGCCAGATCTGATTCTCTCCCTGCTGTCACCCACATTGACAGTGGCGATGCTCGGCGCCATCGAGTCGCTGCTCTCGGCCGTCGTCGCCGACCGGATGAGCGGCCACCGCCACAACTCGAACGTCGAGCTGTTTGCGCAAGGGATCGCGAACATCGTGTCACCGATGGTGGGCGGCCTCCCGGCGACTGGAGCGATCGCGCGCACGGCAACCAACGTGCGTTCAGGAGGGCGCACCCCGGTTGCCGGAATGATTCACGCCTGCACGTTGCTGGTGATACTGCTCTTCGCCTCGCGGCTTGCGGCGCTCGTGCCGATGGCCGTCCTGGGATCGATCCTGCTGGTCGTCGCCTACAACATGGGGGAGTGGCGCGAGATCCCGGAGCTCTGGAAGCATGGCTGGACGGACCGGATCGTATGGGTGTGGACGTTCGCGCTCACCGTGCTGGCGGATCTGACTGTTGCCGTGGAGGCCGGGATGATCATCGCGGCGCTGATGTTCATCCGCCGGGTGACGGCAACGACGACGGTGTCGCGGGTTACGCATGATTACGTGCGGCGCGGCCGTGCGCACATCCTGCAGGACAAGGACATCCCGTCCTACGTCACCATCCTGCGTATCCACGGGCCATTTCTGTTCGGAGCGACCGACAAGCTGACGGCGCAAGCGGCTCACATCGCCGAGTTTGCGCCGATTGTCGTCTTGCGTCTTCGCAACATGACGGCGCTCGACGGGACCGGCCTCCGTGCGATTCAGGATTTTGCCGACGCGCTGCACGCGACGGGTCGGACCCTGCTCCTGTGCGGCGCCCCGCCCCAGCCGGCGCGGTTGATGAACGAGGCCGAATTTCACCGCCATGTCGGGGAGGAGAACATCCTGCCGCATGTCGAAGGGGCGTTGAAGCGGGCGGCGGAGATTTGGGCCACTCCGGGACCCAGGCAGCCGTCGCAGCACCCGCCGGCGGCCTAAGTACGTAGTGTCCGGCTTTAGCCGGACTCGTCTCCGGCCTTGCCCGGACCCGGCGGATACTGCTTCACCTCATGATCCGATTGGACGTACGATTAGTGCGACCCCTGATGCCGTCGGATTGAGGAGAGTTCCGTGTCCCGACTGTTGCTGACTGCGTTCCTGACACTGTTCGTCGTGTGCGCGACGCCCTCGTCACGCGTCGCCGCGCTCGATCAGGCCACTCCTGCGTCGGCAGCGCCACAGGTCCAGGCCGCTGCACCGCGCTCGACGCTACCCAACGACTCCGACTCCGTGAAGTTCCTGGTGATCGGCGATTCGGGAACCGGCGATCGGCCTCAGTACGAAGTGGCAGAGAAGATCGTCGAGGCTCGCAGTCGCTTTCCGTTCGAGTTTGCGATCATGCTCGGCGACAACATGTACGGTGGCGAGAAGGCGATCGATTTCGTGAGAAAGTTCGAAACGCCGTACAAGCCGCTGCTCGATGACGGCGTGAAGTTCTACGCGTCGCTTGGCAACCACGACGACCCGAACCAGCGCTTCTACCAGAAGTTCAACATGGACGGAAAGCGCTACTACACCTTCCGGAAGAAGGACGTCGAGTTCTTCGCCCTCGACAGCACCTACATGTCGCCGCCGCAGATCAAGTGGCTTGCCGAGGAGCTCAAGCGCTCGGACGCGAAATGGAAGATCCCGTACTTCCACCACCCGATCTATTCGTCGGGCGAACGGCACGGGTCAGAGCTGGATCTCCAGAAGATAGTCGAGCCGTTGTTCCTCGAGAACGGGGTGGACGTTGTCTTCTCGGGCCACGAACACTTCTATGAGCGCCTGAAGCCGCAGAAGGGAATCGTCTACATCACGCAGGGGGGCGCCGCCAAGCTGCGTCGCGGCAATATCCGCGACAAGTCGGCGATGACGGCGAAGGGCTTCGACAGCGACCGATCGTTCACGCTCGTCGAGGTCGTCGGCGATCACCTGTTCTTCGAGACGATTTCACGGATGGGACAGATCGTCGATTCGGGTGAGTTCCCGCGGCGCGAGGTCGCGCAGGCGATATCCACGCAGTGACCCGTCAAGCGGCGGCAGATTCTGATTCGGCCCAGTCCGCTTCAAAGGTGTCCCTGATCTGGCGTGCGACGACGCCGTTGGTGATCAACACGCCAACCTCGCGACGCTGATCCAGCTCCAGCCGCCGCAGGCTCTGGGAGCCAACGAAGGCGCGCGATCCGTCACGTACCATCGCGCGAACGTGCAACCGCATCCCTCGCAACGGGAGGACAGTGATGCCCTTGCCCCCCTTGCACTTGCCGATCACGCGCACCTCGACACCCGCCGACGCCTGCTGCTCCAGCAGCTTGATGAGCGCGCGATCCTGAACGTTGACGTCGTAGATCAGCAACTGACGTTTCGCGCCCTTGATGAATGCCGTCAAGGCTTCACGCGCGTTTTCCGGACTGACGACGAGGTGGGTTCGCTTTGGCACGAACGGTTGCCGGCTGCTGTCGGCGTCGAAGAGCGCGAGCGCTTCGCGCACCGCGCTCTTGTCTCTTGTGGACACGCCAAAGCTGCGGCTCCTGATCGTGTCCACCTTGGTGAAATTGAATCCGAACAAGTGCAGCGTGTTGTCGGCAACCATGAACTTCCCGTGGTAGCGAACGAAGTCGTCGCCGGTGCGCGTCACGGTCGCACCCGCCTCGAGCAGCCGCTGTTCCAGCTTGCGCAGTCGGTTCTCGCCGCCACTGTTGGTGTGCGCGACGAGGACGCGCACCTTCACGCCGCGTTGAACAGCCGCGCCGAGCGCCTTCTCGATCTCCTCGCGGTCGGTCCGAAAAATGGCAATATCGACGTTCCGCCGCGCTCGTTTAATCGCTCGCACGACCGGTGCGAGGCCAGCTTCCGGCTGCACGATGAGGTTCATTCCTGATCCTTCTCAGGGAGTGGACGAGTGTTCTTGTCCTCTTTCCACTCGACTTGTGCCTTGCCGGTAGGCGCCAGGGCGCTCAGCGCGGCAGACAGAGATTCCGTCTTCAGCGATGTGCCTGCGGTCACGGCGTACGACAACTCCTCGCCTGACGTCGTCCTTAGCTCGAATAATGTCCCGGCCTTCTTGAGGAGTTTCTCCACCTCGGCCCGCTGCGTCGATGTCTTGTCGCCGAGTTTGACGGTGAGCAGGAATGTGCGCACACGCGTTTCGAACCCTTCGATGATCCAGAGCGTCACGGCGATGAAGAACGTCGAAGCCAAAGCGATGCCGAACAGGCCGACGCCCGACGCCAGACCCACGGCCAGGGTCGACAGCATGACGACCGCGTCCTTGGGATCCTCGATCTTCGCGCGATACCGAATCAGATTCGCGGCGCCGGCGATGCCGAACGCGCGCGCGAGGCTGGCACCGACGATCAGCATGATCGCCGCGCCGACGATGGCCAGCACGATCTGGGTTTCGATGACGGCCGGGTCGCGCGGCGGCGAGCCTGCGCGCCGAGGCCGCAGCGCGAGCGCGGCGCCAAACAGGGCGGCAAGAGGCAGCCGGACTGCGGCCTGCGCGAGTCCCGAGCGAAGATCACCGACCAGTTCACCAGGATGAAATGACAGGCTGTCTTCCGACGGCGCAGACGTCGTCTGCGCCGCCTGCGGAGCCTGAGTCGCAGGTGGAGCCTGCGCCGGAGGCGCGGTCTGCTCCGAAGGCACGGGTGGCGGAGACTGTCGAGCGTTAGTAAGGCCGGTGCCCCACACGACTAATATCGCCACCGCACAGAACCGCCCCACACCGGAGGCACGAGGCGAGCGACGCAGGTGCTTAGTCATGGCTCTCTCAGCCGGGCATCCTGAGTTGCGCGAAGGGCAAGACCTTCTTGAATCTTGCTTCGCAGCTTCGCGATGTAGCGCTGGCGATTGTCAGGCGGGTAGTCAGCCGCCTTGAACGCATCGTCCAGTTGGCTGTCGCTCAGCCGGTTCATCAGATCGCACGCCCAGATCACGTCCGCGGGCGTCAGACGTTCGAGGACGCCTCCGTGGGAGGAGCCGCGATAATCGAGTTGAACCCGCGAGCCGTTGACCTTCCGAATCAGCTGCCGGTCCTCGAAGTCGTCGATGTCGTTCCGTGTACCTCGGAGATACGGAAAACCGCGCGGCTTCCCGAGCGCGGAGCCGATGTCCTGGACGACGTATCGACGCGCCGGTTCGGCCTTGGCATCGTTGAGGCGATAGACACGGTTGTTGCTCGTCTTGAGGTCGTGATTGTTCAGCAACAGGTTGATGGCGACCAGCCCCTGCAGTGGTCGTGTCCCCGCGAAGGGGTTCTCGTGCCACGCCCATTCTCCGTCAGTTTCGTGATCGGACTCGAGACGGAATCGCGCTGGCTCGCCTTCTGATTCCCACGTCCCGGCGAGTTGCCAGCCGGTCACGTAATAGGTCTCCGGCTGGTAATAACCGAGCGCCCACAGAATGCGCGACAGCACGATTTCGGGTTGGACTTCCTTACCCAGTTTGATCTTCCACTCGCGTCCATCCGGCCCTGTGACGTCGTAGCCCTTGCTGAATCCCGTCTTGTCGAGACTGACCACAGTGAAGGCGTCGTTCTTGGACGGCGCGTGGTCCGGCCGGCTGGATCCCAACAGCAGGTCGCGTTCGGCGAGATCTTTCGGGTCGCTCCACAGTTCACCCAGTGCGACCTGCGGCGCCGGCTGCCTGACGGCGGAAGCAAGCATCGGCCGCGTGCATGCGCTCGTCAGACATGCGATGGCCAGGCAAAGGGATATGGGGGTGCAGGAGCGAGTCATACGTATCCCCTTCAGCGAGAAGCCGGGTTGCTCTCAGCAGCCTTGGCGGGTTCTTCAGCGAGCCGCAGAGTTCCCGAATCGACCGGCTTGCCACCGCGCGACAGCACCTGAAACTGCATCGTGTCCTTCCCGAGCTCCGCCAGCATGAAGCTGAAGTCCGTGTCGTATCCGCTCGCCGTCAAGGGCCCGCCCCTGCGTATATCGCCCTTGCGCAACTTCGCCGAGCCGCCTTCGATGAAGTAGTAGATGCCGTTCTGTGGCTTGATACGCTCGTAGAAGTGCTCGTGACCCGCGAACACGACATCCACGCCGTACTTCATGAACAGTGGCTCAACCTGCGTGCGCAGATCGACTTCGGATCCGTGCTTTTCACCAGACGAGTAAAGCGGATGATGAAAGTAGGCGATCTTCCAGCGATCGTTCGAGCGCGACAACTGCTCTTCGAGCCATTTGATCTGCGCCTGATCCATGTAATTGCTATCGAGCACGAAAAACCGCGCGCTCCCCTTCGAGAAGGTGTAGTAACGCTCACCGTTCATATTGAACGGCTTGTAGAAGCGCTGGGTCGGGTCATCGTGATTGCCGAGCGCCGCATAAAACAGCACCTTTGCATCGAGCAGAGCCTGGTAGGGCTTTTCGAATTTGTTGACGAAGTCCTGCGGGCGCTCGCTGCCGTAGATGTTGTCCCCGAGCATGATCACGAACTCAAACGGAAACGTCTGCCGGGCCTTCGTGAGCTGGGTACCGACCTCGTATTGCGAGGAGGTTCCCGTTCCCGTATCGCCGATGATGGCGAAGCGCACGGAGTCTTTTTCGCGGGGAGGCATGACCTGGCTTGCGGGCGCCTGCGGCGGTGCCGCGCGCTGAACGGCTCTTGATGTCGATTGCCCGAGTGGTGTGGCCGCGACCCACGTGAAACCACTTATGGAGAGAGCAGCCGCAAACAGGAGATGGGGAAGACGCATGACAATTACCTGTTACTTGTCTCGTTGGGGCCAGACGTCAGACAGCATGTCGATCACGAGGTTCGCGTCGCGATCGCGCAGCAGGAAGTAGCGATCGATCAAGCGATACTCCAGCGTTTCGGGAAGCATCGGCAGCATCGCGAGCAGCTTCGGAGGCACGCTGACGAGCGGAAGCGTCGTTGGATACGGTTGGTTGATGCCGATCTTGACGCCCCTCGGGAGCTCATTGAAGAGCGCCTTGCGATCGGCGGGGGTGCGTGATTTCCAGTCCTCCGCCAGTATCCGCTTGAAGTGAACGGCCATGTCGGCGCCGAGGATGTCCCCGGGCTTCGCGTTCGCTCTCGCCTTGGCGATGCCTGCGCCGAGAGCCGTTTCACGAGCGTGAATCTTGCCCGGATCGCCGGTCTCTTTGACCTCGGGAATCTTCTTGGTGATTTCGTCACGCAGCTTCATGTACTCGTCGACACGTTTCTTGTAGTCGACCATCGACTGCGCGAACGGGTTGACCGACTCCTGCTGCGGCGCCGCGCCGACGGAGAACAACGTGAACCCCAGAACGAGCAACATGCGCATCAGGCTCTCCCTTTTCGAGCAGACGAGGCTGCTCCATCAGATTCAAGCGACATGCCACGACCGGACCAACATTTAGCCCAGCCACGCGGCTGATTTTTGCAATTCTTACGTCACCTGGTCGAGGTTGTGTAACGCGACGTCAGAAGGAGGGACCGGTGCCCACCACGATGCGGTAACCCTCAGAGCTGGTGGCCCACTCGAGGCGTGCGAGCGTGCGGTGATTGGTCCTCACCCGGATGGCAAGGCCAGGCCCAACCTTCAACGAGCGGAATGTCAGGCGCGATATTGCGGCCGCCGTGTTGCCCACATCGACGAACGGCGCAATCTCCACGTGCCGGTGCACGCGCCACCGGTACTCGGCGGTGAGGACATACAGCGCTTGATCCTGAAAACGGTATGACGGCAGCCCGCGGATGGTGTCTCCGCCGCCGAGTGATTGTTGAAGATAGAACGGCGTCGGGCCTCCGCTGTCGGTGAAGTCGCTCGAGAGCAATGCACGCACGGCGATAACGCCGCGGTCAGTGATCGGTTTCGCGTAGGCGCGAGCATCGAACGTCATCCGCGTGAAGTCGAGATCCGGGGATCCTCCCGTTGCAAACCTGCGAAGCGCCACACCGACGAACGTGCCGTCGTCAGGTGCACCCGGATGCTCTCGTGTGTCATGGACCAGCCCCACGCCGAATGTGATGAATCGAGGTTGTTCCAGTGCGCCGGGAATCGTCGCGGCGGCGAAGCGCTCTTCGAAATTGACCAACGCGGGGTTGGTCCCTGTTCCGACATGGAGATCCAGCACGCCGCCGCGAAGGCTGAGCCCAAACGACGAATCGAACTGCCGCTGCCAGACACCTTCAACCGATACCCCGGAGAGTGAGTAGTCGGCGCGGTTGGATTTGAGCGATGTACTCCCGCCGCCGTAGTAGACGCTCTGCGGAAAGTCGCGGTACCGGGCCTCGATGTAGAGGGCAGAACCGCGCTCCTTCGTCGCCGAATCGTTGAACAGAGAGCCGACTCTCCGATCGGCAGTGTCCAGTTCGACAGTCGACCCGCGCTCGCTCAGGCGACCAAATGCCGCGGAGTACTGCTGATAGCGGCGGGTCGACACCATCGCGCCGGCCTCGTAACCGACACGGCGACCGAACGCGTTGAAATGCTTGTAGCCGATTCCGGCGGCGAGGCCAGACCCGGGTGTCACCGTGCCGACCGCCGCGGTGATTCCTCGTTCGCGGTCGGCGGTCGATGAGAAAGATCGAACGCGTTGTTCGACCCAATTCTTGAAGCCGCCGGTTGGTTGCTGAACTTGTGGCAGCTCAGCCGCTGGCGCAACGTCCGCCGTGTCCGAGCCAGCATCGGCCTCAGCCGATGTGTCGGCCGTGGCCGACGCTGACGCAGTGTCCGGCTTTCTCGGCCCCTCGTTTCTCTGGGCCGAGAGCGTCGAGGTCCACACCATGAGCACCGATGAGGCCAGCGCGAACGATCTCGCCAAGCCGCCGCCCCATCGATGCTTCATGATCATCA
>DASRJE010000148.1:0-22125 GCA_035649635.1 Vicinamibacterales bacterium
TTGTAGTCACTCAAGAACGTCTGGAAGATCGGCAGACCGACCGCCTTCTCGATCTGCGCGGGTGGAATCGGGTACGGTTCCGCTGCCCGATTCAGAAGCAGCCGCACGCGCTCACCCGCGGTCCCGAGCTGGCCGATGCGATCGAGCAGCCGCTGCGCATTGCGCACCGACGGCACGTCGGGGGACGCGATGAGGTACACCTGGTCTGCCGTATAGAGTCCCGCCACTGCCGGCGGACTCATTTGCGAGCCCGCATCGACCAGGATGTATTCGTACTGACGGCCGAGAATCCGGAACAGCTCTTCGAGCGCGCCGCTGTCGGCGCTACTCGGCCTGTCGAACAGATCCGATCCAGCGAGGATCTCGAGCCCGGACTTGTGTTTCACGACCAGCTCTCGCATGAATTCGCTGTCGAGCCGATGCAGGTTGTCGAGCGCGTCGAGCAACGTGTAGCGGCTGCGGACGCCCAGGAACAACGTGACCTCGCCGAGACCGGGTTTGAGGTCCACGATCAGCGTCGGTCGCTTCCGCATGCGGGCGATGTCGACGCCGCAATTGACGGCGATCGTCGTCGTCCCGGCACCACCCTTGGCGCCGAAGAACACGAGGGTGGTCGACTCTGGTCCGGTCGAGGGCGCTGCGGCCCGACGGGCAGCAGTCCTCTGCAGCGCCTCGTCGAGAGCGCTGCGCGAGGGAGGCCAGGCGAAGAACTCATTGGCGCCCGCGCGCATCGCGTGCAGAATGAGATCGGGATTCGCCTCGGCCGCCATGAAGAAAATGACCGCGACCGGATGCGTCGCACGCAGCCGCTCGATGGTTTGCAGCGAGCTGTCGAGATCCGCGCGTCCATCGACGAAGATGATGTCCGGCGGTGCACCGGCGCGTGCGGATCGCTCGTCGGCGAGCGAGACTTGCACGGCTGTCGTCCGCAGAAGCGTGCCGATATCCGTGCGAAATGTTTCGTCTGGGGTATGGAGGGAGCCTGTCAGTCGAGCCATGTCTATTGCACCAATCGAATCGCGTACATGAGTGATCCAGCAGGAGCCGGCCCGGCGGTCGGGTCGATCGTCCCGACCATCGCCGTCACATAGCCGTAGACCTCGTTGCCGCTCCGGTCCTCGAGAAAGAATGGAACCCAGCCGACCATTTTGAGGGACGCGTTGCGGCCGTGCGTCACGTTGTTCTGAAGAAACTCCGGGTCATAGAGCGGAATCGGAAAGACTCGCGGGCTCGGGTTCTTGTTGCTGTTGATGACCCTATTGTTGGTCGCGTCCCACTCGGCGCTCGGGTCCTCCAACTTCAAGATGTCGATTCCCTGGTTGGTCTCGCCCACCTTGTTACCCGGCTCCTGAATCATCTCGACACCGGGTGTGAAGACGGCGCTATTGCAGTCGTAGATATTCTCGCGATAGTAGTCGCCGCCGATTGCCCCACCAGGCATCTTCCACGAGAAGTAGAACGACGATTCGATGTTGTTGCCAGTGCCGGCGCGCAGCGTCTTGTATGATCCAACGGGCCAGGTAACCACACCGTCCGGGGGAGGGTATACGTCCGCGTTCGGCAGAATATTTCCCTTGTTGTCGTATCTGTCGAACGTGTCGTTCGGCGGAACAGAGTTCTCCTTCCAACGAGCGGGAATGGTGAACGGCTTCACGCACGTGGCGGCGTTCGCCGGCGACGCTTCGGCCGTCGCGGTAGCGCCGATGTCCACCGTGTTCACGCCGAAGACCGGTCCGACCAGTGTCGCAACCGGATTGCTCCGGTTGGAGGTCCGAAATACGTTCACCTTGACCCGGTTGTTCAGACCTGTCGGTCCGAGCGGAAACGTGACGTCGGCTGGTAGCACGTCCACTGCTCCGCCAACGACGAGATTCTCCTTCGCGGTTGTGATCGCGCTACTCACGGCAGGACCGCCGGGGCTGCGATCGTCGAAGTCATCGAACGCGAGCGACGTCGCACCCGCGAGCGCCCCCCCATCAGCGGCGTTCTGGGCCTGCGACCGCGCCGTCATGAACATGCCAACATCGATCGCCAGCGTCGACGCGGCAAAAAAGGCCATGAAGCCCAACCCGACCCATATGATCGACATGCCCCGTTCGTCACGGCGTAGATGCGTCAAGCGACTTCGCATGATGTGATCCTCTAAGCCCCGGGGCTGTATCCAGACCAACCGTCCCAATCAAGAGCATCGGCGGGTCTGCCCTGTGACTTGACTCAAGCCAGGGAAGACCCGCCGTTACACCAAACCAACCGTCGTTCAGCGCTGCTGCGAGCGACGGGCCAACTCGGCCTGATATTCCTCTTCGGCCGCCCGCAACCGTTCAGCCGCGGCATCGAGTGCCTGCTGACGCTCCTGTTCGCTCAGCTGGCCCTTTGCAACGCTCGGTTGGGGCGCGGCACTCGGAGCAGCCTGCGCCTCGAGCTTCTGCTGTTCTTTTCCCGCGAGTTCGTCCTGCTTGGCCTGCAGCTTGGCCATCTCCGCATCACGCTTCGCCTGTTGCTTCGCGGCCTCGGCGTCACGCTTCGCCTGTTGCTTGGCCGCCTCAGCGTCGCGCTTGGCCTGGACCTTAGCCGCTTCGGCATCGCGTTTTGCCTGCTCCTGCGCGGCCTTCTCCTGTTGCTTCTGTTCCTTGACGGAACGCTTTGCATCGTCCTTCCGCGCCTGATCCGCCACTTCGGCGTCGCGCTCCGCCTGCTCGTGGGCGGCCTTCATCAGGTCACGCTGCTCCTTCGAAAGGTCGATGCTGTCGGCAGCAGCTTGTGTCACCTGTCTCGACTCGCCCGCCTGAGTCGACGCCGACTGCGCGGCGACCGGCTGCGGCTGATTCTGCCGGTCAAGCGCCTCGAGCGCGCGGTCCTGGGCCCGTTCGATCTCCGTGCGGTTATCCACGACCACTGGCGCGGCCGCTGGCGCCATCGCCTGCGATCGGGCCGGTTGCGTGAACGCGGGAGCCGGTGCCGGATGCGTCTGCTTGAGCTCCGACAGCGGCGGCAGGAACGTATCCGGGTAGCGCGGCAGCGACGGCGTGACGCCAGGCGAATTGTTCGGGAGAATCTCCGGCGTGATCATCACCACGAGCTCGGTCTGATCTCTTTTCGACGCCTTGCTGCGGAACAGATAGCCGAGCACCGGGATATCGCCGATGCCAGGAACCTTCTGCATCGTGGTCTGCATCTGGTTGCTCAGCAGACCCGCGATAGCGAACGTCTGACCGTTTGTCAGTTCCAGCTCGGTCTCGGCCCGGCGAGTCGACAACGAAGGGATGCGGAACCCACTGAGGAGAACGGCATTGCCGTAATCCAGCGTGCTGACCTCGGGCCGCACCTTGAGGTGCACCCGATCACCGGTGACGGTCGGCGTGAAATTCAGTCGGATGCCGAACTCCTTGAACATGACCGACACACCGATGTTCGCGCCCGAGCCCTGTGCGATGGGAACCGGGAACTCTCCACCGGCGAGGAAGCTCGCTTCCTTTCCGCTCTCGGCCACGAGGTTCGGTTCGGCCAGGCTCTGGAACAGCCCGCGGTTCTGAAGCGCCTTGATCAGTACGCCGAGGTCATACTTCTGATTCAGCAGAAACACGTTGAGAAAGTCGCTGAACGCAAGCTTGCCTTCGGCACTCGTGACCTCGGAGCCGAAGCTCGAGTCGGCCTTCGTCCACGCCAGGTCGGTATAGCCCGGCGCCGGGTACTGCTGCGTCGTCACGCGGCCAATGTTGTTGTTGATACCCGTCGGGCTCGTGAAGAACGACATGCCGAACTCGGACATCGCCGAGCGGCTGACCTCGGCGAAGCGCACGCGCAGCAGCACTTGATTGCTGCGTGGTCCTGCCTGAATCTGAAACAGATTGACCACATCAGCCGGCTTGTCGACGTATCCGGCTGCGACGGCCACAGCCTTCTCACCGACTTCCTTGCTCGAGACCGAGCCCGAGAGCACGACGCTCTTGCCGTTGCTTTGTGCCTCGATGCGCTCGTTGGGGAACAACTGTTTCACCTGGTCGTTCAGGCGCGCCAGGTCCCGCTGCACGGCGATCTCGTATCGCTTCACGCCACCGGCTCGATCCCACACGAACATCGAGATCGCCCCTGGTGTCTTCCCGTGCACGAGCAACTGGCTCTGACCCGTCACCAACGCGTCGGCGATGTCGGCACTTGTGAGCGACACGCGCGCGATCGGCGAGCCGATGTCGACGAGCGTCGAGCGGCCAACGAGCAGTTCGACTGGCCGCGTCTCGCTGCCCTCGACGATTGGCGCCGACGCCGACGACGCGGCAGGGGCCGTCCCGGCACGAAGGCCAGGCACCTGCGCCTGCGCGAGCGTGCGATGGTGGCCGCCGCCAAACACGCCGATGATGAATATGTGGACGCCACAGGCGGCGGCGATCCGTGCTGTCTGCCGTGTCATTCGCATCTCACTACTCCTGGGTCGCAACTTCCTGCGCCCGCTTGTCACCACGGATGATCTCGACCGTCGGAACCGGCGCCGGTCGGGTTTCCACCACTCGCGGGGCGTTGTTGCTCGCCACTCGCCGAACGGGCGCTGCGGCCACCGCCGAGCCCATCAACACGGCCGGCCTGATGCCACGTGTCGGGGGCGCCGTCTGATCCATCGGATTGCGGAGTGCCAGCTGAATCTTTCCTTCGGTGCTGGCCAGGGTCAGCCGCTCTGCTTCGTCCGGGTTCACGAGCATCGTGACGACATTGACCGAGACCGGTTTGTTGTCCTTCGCGTCGCGTTCGATCTTGGTACCCGACGCCAGCACCAGCACGTTCGTGAGAATCACTTTCGACGTGATGTCCGTTGCCTGCCCAGTGGGATTCACGGTGGCGACGACGTCGACTCGGTTTCCTGGCAGCACGTATCCGGCAACGCCGATGACGTCGTTGACACGCACCGACAGTGCGCGAAAGCCGGGAGCGATCACTGGCGGCAACCCGGCGCCCGCCTCTTTCGACGCCAGCTTGCCAGGAAGAAAGAGCTCGTTCGTAGCAACCGGCTGGATGAGGCCGCGGCCAACCAGCTCTTCTGGCTTGGCAAACGCGCCAGCGGGGACAGCGCCGGCTGGCCACTGGATGACGCGGAGGTCCTCGGCGCGCAGCTCGGCGCCCAGCTGAAGATCAGCGGCCGCCACGACAACAGCGCTCGTGGGCACACTGACGGTTTGCGTGGGCACATTCTGCATGTAGCGATACGTGCCGAACGCGAAAGTGCCACCGGCGGCGATTGCCAGGGCAAGAACGGTAAAAACGCGCATGCGAGCCATATGTGGCGAGCTCCCTGTTCCTACGATTCATTACGCATGGTTGCCGAGGCGACCATGTTCAAAGTCGACGAGTTTGCGGTCGTGCGTCCGGTGGCAAGACGGGCGATGGGATCGAGCACGACGAACTCGAAGGGGTAATTCACATTGACCTTCGAAGCGCTCGCGGTATCGCCTCCTCCGATGGAGACCGTTTTGGTGCGATCGATATCAATCGTGACGACCGCGTCGTTCGCTTTCGGTAGCTGGCCGATCGCCATGTACTCCCTGACCCTGGTTCGCACGGCCGTATCGTCCATGCCCGGCAGCACCGCAATCCGTGCGCCCTCGCGCGCTGCATTGGTCAGCACTTGCCATGTCTGATAAGCGCGACCAAACTCCAGAATGCCAACGCACACCAGGAGCAGCAGCGGCAGCGTCAGTGCCATCTCGAGAAGAGCGGCACCGCGTTCACTGCGACCGCGTGACGTAAGTTCAGGCATGCGCATCTCGTTGCTCGTCACAGCAATGCCGCCATCACGACACCGACAGCGATGGCCGGTGCATATGCAAAGCGGTTATCCGCCTCAGGCGATTCGATTGCGGCAGCGCCCGCCGATCCCTCAGCGACCAGTCTCGCTGTGGCGCCAAGCGTTTGACTCAGGCGCCGCCGCCGGATCGCAATCGCCACGGCGAGGACGCCGCCCACGATCGCGGTATACAGAAATGCCTGTACAGTCGTGGCGGGCCCCAGAAGGGCACCTGCCGCGGCGAACAGCTTTACGTCGCCGGCGCCCGTCGCGCCGAACACGTGGCCAGGCAACATGAAGGCAAGCCCGAGTGCGCAGCCGAGAAGCGCGCCGCCCAACCCGATAGGGCCAAGCTTCGCGGCCGCGATCCCCACCCCGATGACCGCAAGCGCACCGGTCAATGCATTCGGAATGCGTCGGGTACGAAGGTCGATCACTGCGGCCAACCCCGTGCCGGCAGTGACAATCGTGAGAGCGAGAGCTTCAGATGGCACCCATAACTCCGTCGATGTAGGTCCAAAAGACCGAGTTGATCGTGGTGCCAACTGAGGTGACCGCGCCGACGGCCACGAGTGCAATTAGCGCCACGAGTAATGCGTACTCAAGCAGGTCCTGGCCGGACTCGTCGTCCAGAACCGATCCTTTCAGCACGAAATCAATTGAGAGTCGCATCATGAATCCTGGCCTCTCACGCCTTCATTCAGAAACGGGGCGGGCACAAGTGCCCGCCCTTCGTGCAGTGCGCCGACCAAAGGAAACGACGCCTATTTATTCGCGTCCGACAGCTTCGTCGAGATCTTTTCGAAGATTCCCTGGACGTTGGTTCCGGTCGACGTAATAACAGCGACGCACACCAACGCGATGAGCGCCACGAGGAGCGCGTACTCCAAAAGGTCCTGACCAGCGGTCCCGCGCAACAGCGCACGCAAACGAGCAATAAGGTTCATGACGTCCTTCCTGTGGTGCGTTCGGAGCCCCCGACGCACACGCTAAGAGTTCCGTAGGCGGCGACTTCGGTGCGGTGCAGGCATGACTCGCAACTGCTCCGCCCAAAGTCATGACGACTACTTGTTCGCGTCAGCCAGCTTGGTCGAGATCTTCTGGAAGATACCCTGCACGTTCGTGCCCGTTGACGTAATCACGGCGACGCAAACCAGCGCGATGAGCGCCACGAGGAGTGCGTATTCCAGAAGGTCTTGACCAGCGGTGCCGCGGACCAGCGCACGTAAGCGATTAATGAGGTTCCTCATGCGATCCCTTTCTGTTGGGTGCGTCGGCTTGTCCGATGCGCACACGCCACTGTCTCGAATGCGGCCGCCTCGATGCGGGCTGACCGCGACCACGATGACCTGTTAAGCGCAACGGACGTGCCAGGGGCGCAATCGGCGACGGGGAACCAGGTCAAAGTGCCGATGTCACAGCCACTTGACCGTCGTCGTGGGGCGATGAGCGAACGACCGATACGCTTCGCAAAGGTGCACGACGATGGGTACGGAATCGACCGAGCGCTTACGAAGCTGGGGGCAGGTCAGTACCGGCCGCGATGGATTTAGCACCCTCTGGTCGCGCGTCACCATCCGCGCGACCAACCGAATCTGTAAATGCGCGGCCGAATCCGTAAGCGTTGAGCCCGCCAAAGCTCTGACGCGTCTCTCGCCAAGTCGCACGCCGACAGTCCCTTAGCATCATCGGCCAGCCAGGGAACGGCCCTTGCGTGCGGAGAGGCAGGTGGAGTGTCATCCAAGGTAATAGAGCGATGCGTCGCGTAATTAACGACGGGCTCGTCTCGTTAGCAGCAGTCGTGATGCTGCTCGTCGCGCTCGTGTCGATTGATGCGAGAGTGCGCGACGCCTTGAGAAATATGATCGCGCCACCGAAGGGTTCATCCGGGATTGCCGGCGTCGGGACCCAGCTCGGAGACATAACGATGGTGATGCTCAAGGCGGCGCACGATCACAGTGTCGAGAATGCCCCGCTCGTGATCTTCAGCGTCGCTGCGACGGTTCTGGTCTTGTTCATGCTGCGCACGTAACCACGTAGAGGCCATGCCACTGATCCTCGCCATCGTTGCCGATCCTCATGAGGCGGCTCAGCTCGCCAAGCTGATACAGGGCCGGCTCTCGGTCGATCTGGTACAGGCCGCTGAAGTCGGCGAGGGGCTGCTCGCGCTCGATAACCGGGTCCCCGACTTGATCCTCACGTCGCCGCTGATGTCACCCTTTGACGACGGCGTCCTCGACGAATATCTACGGGGTCTCGGACCGGCCGGAGCGCATGTCCAGACAGTCCGCATTCCGGTTCTGAGTGAGGCACCGAAGAAGAAGCCGCGCCTCGGCTTTTCATTGCGCCGATCCAAGCCGGAGCCCACCACGCCCGAAGGATGTGAACCAAAGGTCTTCGCCGACGAGATTGAGCACTACCTGGAACGCGCGGCGGAAGAAAAGCGTCATGCGGTCTCGAATGAGTTCTCTCCGGTGATGGCGGTGGCAGGGTCGACTCCGACGTCTCCGATCGAGGAGCGGTGGACACCGGCGTACGGCGACGACTCGACTCCTATCTATTCCTCCGAAGCGGCTCCCGTTTACACCCCCGATCCACCTTCGGGGCAAGTGACGTGGCGGACACAACCGGAACCGGAACCGAATCACAGTGCCTGGCGAAGCGATCTCCTCGACAGATTCCCTTTCGCAGAAGAGCCCGCGTATGAGGTGGACAACCTCCGGACGGCTCCCAGGTGGACAGCAGAGACTGAGCGAGCCGAGCTCGAGGCTCAGGCTGCAGTGCTCGAAACCTCCACATTAGGCGCGGCTGTGGACTCGATCGAGGAATCACCGCTCGAAACGTCGCCGATCGCGGGGCTCGAGATCGTCGAAGAAGCGATCGTCGAGGAACCAGTCGTCGAAGAATCATTTGTCGAAGAACCAGCTGTCGACGAGGTCCGTCTACAACCGGAACCGACAGTGGAGGTCGCCGAACACGTCGACGTCCCGCGAGAGCCGGACACGACGATCCACCAAGCAGACAAAGATGTCGCAGCCGAGTCAAGCCGGCCGCCGGTGACCGCGCAAGACGTAGTTTCTCCCTCCAGCGGACCTACGGGGCCAGACCAGCGCGCGATCAAAGCGACGCCGTCGTTCAAGGCAGCCCTTGCAGCGATCCGGGCCGCCTGGGGCAAACCCACGCGGACGACCAGCCAGGACAACGTCGGCACCGTCGGCGCGCATCAGCCGACGAGCAATCGAATCGTGTCGCCCCAGATCGCAGGTGACCTGGAGCCGGAGGCAGTCGCGCCGATCGCCGAAGTCACAGCACCCGTTGAAGTCGATCTCACAGGCGCCGTCGAAATGCTCGACGACCCGCAACCGGACTCGACGATGGTGCCTGGACCTCCCCAGCCGCGCGAACCCGCGAAGACGCGCCCGGTCTCACCCGAGACCGAAGACGTGTACGAGCTCTCCGTCGATTCTGAGATGCCCGAGCTCGAGGCGAAATTCTTCGCCCCGCTGGCGCCAGTTCAGAAGCGAGATACCGCTGCTTCACTTGCCGAGCCGCAAGTCGAGGACGAACCGTCCAAGAGCACCCGTCGTGAGGAATCGTCCAGCCGTCGACACATGAAGAAGAAGCGCGGCTCGAAGGGCCCCAAAGCGAAGGCCGCACATTCCGAGCCGGAGACCGAAGCTGTTCAGGACGAGTGGGGTATGTTCGATCCCAATCGCTGCGGGTTTGCGGCGGTGGTCGACAAGCTCGACGAAGTCGCTGAGAAGAAGGACAAGCAGCTACAACGGGGCAAGGTCCGACTCATCTCGTACTCATGACAGCTGTGACTCCGACGCGGAGTCACAAAGGCCGCGAATCGGAACTCTGGGCTACTTCGTCGGCGCGGGTTTTTGCGTAGGCTTCTGCGTGGCAGGCGTCGGACGCGGGGGTGAACCGGGCCGATACTGGATCATCACGTTGCTGATGACGGCAATCGGGCGGCCCACCGTCACGAACTCGTCCCTGCCGTCAGCGCGCAACACTGCAAGCTTCTCACCGAGAATGCTGACGCCCTGCTCCATCTCTCCAATCATCAGCACGATCTCTTCCGAGCCGGTGGGCGCCACCGCTTTGAGCCCGCCTGGTCCGCTCCCACCGATGATGCGATCGACCAGATCGGCGGGCGTACGGAACTCGTTCTGGACCACAGCCCGTGACAGCAACGTGTTGTCCATCGCCATCACGCCAATCGAGGCGGTGTAGCGATGGTAGGCGCGCTTGTTCTTGATCTCGTCTTCTGAATACGTGTGCCGGTTGTGCAGCGTGAAGCTGAGCGTTACCTCTCCAGTATGAGGAGGAAACGGGATCGTGATCCCGGCGGCAGGGTCGCGTTCGATGAGGACGTCGCAGAACATCCGCGCAGTCTTGGCCCCCTGACCCAGTACCGCGGGGCAATTCACCATCGCTGCTTCGGTCCGCGGTGGCACCGGCGGCGGGCGGCGCGCAGGCGGACGCTTCGTCTGCGCGGAAATCAGGGCCTGACCGGCGAGCGCCGCAATGAGCAAAACGGCCACAGTACGTACGCGCATACTCCCTCAGTCGGCGACGCAAGCCAGGCCCGCCGGGCTCGATGAAAGCGGCCCACCCCCCCGTGCCCTGATCAGCTCGAGAAACTCCATTCGGGTTCGCGCGTTGTCCCTGAATGAACCGAGCATCGCGCTCGTGACCGCGCAAGAATTCTGTTTTTCGACGCCACGCATCGACATGCACAGGTGTGTGCCTTCACACACGACCGCCACACCAAGCGGGTCGATCTTTTGACGAATGGTCTCGGCGATCTGGTTGGTCATCCGCTCCTGCACCTGAAGGCGCCGGGCGAACACATCGACAAGCCGCGGGATCTTGCTGAGACCAATCACAGAGCGTTGCGGGATGTATGCGACGTGACACTTGCCGAAGAACGGCAGCAGATGATGCTCGCAGAGGCTGTAGAAATCGATGTCCTTCACGATCACCATCTCGCTGTAGTCGACCGTGAAGAGCGCGTTGTTGAGGACGTCGTCGATGTTGGCGCCATACCCGCTCGTCAGGAACCTGAGCGCCTTGTCCACCCGTTGCGGCGTCCGAAGCAACCCCTCGCGAGCCGGATCTTCGCCGAGCTCGGTGAGGAGTTGCCGGATGAGATCCTGCATATGTTCTATTTTATCGTGCGTTCGCCTCCTGGACCCGGGCAGCTCGCAAGATGTTCGCGAGACCGTAGTTGCCCTCGTGACAGGCGTACTCGTAAATCGGCCCCTCGATCCTGCGCATCGGGATCTCCCCGGACCATGGCCTGGTCCAGGTGCCGGGATCGTTCACGGTGAACTCATAACGAATCGTGTCCTGATCGACGAGCGTAAAACGCTCGGTGACCTTCAACTGCGTGCTCGTCGTGATGTCCTGACGCGTGGTCCTCGGCGGACCTCTGAAATTGGTCTCCTCGGTGAAATTGGCGGTCTCGACGACGAAGGTGTCGCCTTCCCATCGACCGCGAGCATCGCCAGCCATCCACTGCACAGCGGCACCCGGACGTGGTGCGGCGTCGAGCCGGATGAGACGCACGTCGTGCATCAGCTCATGACGGATCACGACGTGATCGCTCGCCTGCAGGATCTGCATGTTGGCGTAGTAGGTCGGCGGAATCATCGGCGGACCGACGTTGCCCCACGAGATGCAGCGCTCGGCCAGCGTGCGCGTCTGTGCACTGTCAGACGGACCGGTCGCACCTCCACGTCGCGCGCGTTCGGCGGCCCGCGCCTGTCCTTCGGGCGTCAGCGGCGGAAGCCGGCCATTACTGGGGTCGACAACCAGCGAGGTGCGTAGGGTGGTCTGCTTGCCGTAGTTTTCCCCCTGCCAGATCGCATCGTCGTAGTGGATATCGTCCTTGGGTTGCGCAAGGAACTGGTCCATCCGTTTTTTTGCGTAGGCAGCGGCCTCTTCCCGGGTGAGCGTCGCCTTTTCACCAAATTCGGTAGGACGCTCGAGAGGCGTAACGGTGTCGTTGGTCCAGTAACCCTGGAGATCGGGGTGACCGTCAACTGTTCGCGGTACCGTCCACGCGGCCGCGCCCTTCGCCCGCGATTGCGGGGCCTGCCCCGACACCAAAGGAACCGACGACAGGCTGAAGACCACAAGCGCTACCAGCGCACCCAGGGCTCGATGGTTCATTGCCGCCTCCTGGCGTGATTCTACGCCATACGCCGGCAGGCAAGCCCGTCTTTGAGGAGGCGATCCAGAGCCCGATTGGCACGAGCGCTCCGAGAGGCACGCCGATGATCGCTGAGACAGGTGGGTAGACCCAGAGCGCCCCGTAGACCCTGGCTCCCATATCGAGCATCCGTCGGGGCATCGTGGGTGGGACGATGAGCAGACACGCCACGAGCAGTGGCGCCGCGTCGTACATCATGAGATACGGCGTCAGGAGCGACGGCAGCAGCAACGTGCGCCCGAGTAACAGCGGCATTGCCGCCTCTTCCTGTGCGTTGCGCATTCTCCAGCCGTCCACGAGGAACCACAGCAGAATGCCCACTGCAACCACGTTCGACAAGAGGAGAATCGTTCCCTGACGGTCGGGACCCACCACGCCGCTCATGAGTCCGTAAGGAGTGAGTAGCAGATAGCTCGGAAATCCCTCGGTGAAAGGCATCAGCAGGAGCGAGCGTGTGGTGTCAAGGTAGCTGGCATGCAGCGAGAGAGCCGTATCAAAACCGACGCGGCCGATGAGCAGCCCATTGAGACCAGCGAACGTGACGGCAGCGGCGATGCACGCCCTGAGATCGCGGCGGACGATAAACAACAGGCCAAAACTGAGTGCGATCTGCGGCTTGATTGCCAGCAAACCCACGATCGCGCCAGCCTGCCACGACTTGCCGTCCAGCACGAGAACGACGACGGCGATGCTTCCAAGCAGAATAAACGAGTGCATCTGCCCGGAGTGGAGACCGAAGAGCACGGGTGCCGTCGACAGGCCCGCGACAGTAATCACGCGTGTCGACGCGTCGAGACTCCACGGGTGCCGGCGAATGAGTCGGACCGCGAGCCAGAGTGCACCACCCAAAGCAGCAGCGCTCAAGGCGTTCCACAGAATCAGGGCAACCGGCAGCGACAACGCGGTGAACATCTCGAACAGCGGCGCCACATAAGGTGGATGTGAAAATGCGCCGGTGCCAGGCAGCGGCGTTGGCGCAACGAGCGAGCGCTGAAGCGACAACTGCTCCTTGAAATCGTATAGAGATTCTGGCGCGCGATGCAGGAGGGTGCCGGCGCTGTAGAAGATGTGAAAGTCGGGGAAGAGCAACTGTCCGCCCAGACCTCGCCAACCGGTCGATCCGGCGATATTGAGCACGAACACGGCCGCGATGACGATCAGGATCAACCGCGGATAGAGTTCGATGCGTCGCCGCGTGAGCAGCGTCGCGAGCGAATCCAATCGAATGCGATCACTCTCCACGACACACGTTCGACGCGGGCGCTCGTCGATGAAACACACGCTTAATCCCGCAACGCCCGCACAGACTCCAAGATCTGTCGGTGCAGTCACCGATTTCGTCGTTGAAGCACGGGATCACGAGGCAGACGTCGTTCATAGCCGTCGAGACCACTTTCGCTGCAAGAAGCATGAACACGGAATCGCTCATCGCGCCGTGATCGATCAGGGCTGCGCAGCGCTGGGCAATGCCCGCGCGCGTGCGCGCCCTCAGCGAAGTTCCGTCCAGATGTTCGAGAAGTCGTCCGTCCAGGCTTTTCCGCCGTCTGACTCGACCCGCGTCCATTCGGACTCGCGCGCAAAGCGCTCGAGCGTCGCGGCGTTGCGCGCCATCAACACCCACTCCGACGCCAGGTTCCCGCCCGACGTGTCACTGCTACCAGCCAGGCGTGCGATGGCGGTCATTCCCAGCTCGCGCGCAATCCTCCCGATAACCGGGCGCAGCCTGATGTGACGATTTGAGATATGGACCGCGAGGATGCCGTTCGGCGTGAGCCGGGACTCGTATGCCTGCACCGCCTCGATCGTCAGCAGATGCATCGGGATCGCGTCTGAACTGAAGGCATCCAGCACCAACACATCGTGCGCGATCTCGCGTTGCGCGAGCGACAGCCGCGCATCGCCGAGGACGACGGAACATTGCGCGGCGCATCGATCGAGGTAGTGAAAGAATCGCGTGTCGCGAGCGATCCGCTCCACCGTAGCGTCGATCTCATAAAAGCTCCACGACGCGCCAGGCTGCACGTATGCGGCAAGCGTCCCGGCGCCGAGCCCGACAACCCCCACGGATCGCGCTGCCGGTCCAAGGGTCTCGAACAGTTGTCCGATTGGGCTTCGGCGATGGTAGTACGTCAACGGTTGCGGATTGAGGTCGCCGATGACCTGTGCGCCGTGCGTCGTCGTCCCGTGCGCGAGTGAGACTCGCTGCTCGGTCGGATCCGTCCGCACCCGATACACGCCGAAGAACGTACGATCTGCAGCCAGGACGCGGCCACCTTCCACCGGTCCAATGGCGTTGCCGATCAGGAGCGCCGCGAGCAGCCCGGCAATCGCAAGCGAAAATCGGGCGCTGTCTTTGGCCACGCTGACACATACCAGCATCGGGGCAGGGAGAAGCGCCATCATCGCAGCCGCGGGAACCAGCGCCAGCCTTTGCCCAATCAGCAGCGCCGCCGCCGTCCCCGCCGCGAGAGCCGGCCTCGTCAATCGTCGCGGGTTCGTGACCACGTCACGCAACTGCTCGCGCGAGACGCACAGCATGCATGACAAAGCGATGGTGAGGGGGTACTCCGCGACCGAGGTAAAAATTTGCGGCGCCACCAGCGTGTTGAAGACGCCACCCAACACCCCGCCGGCGGCCAGCCACAGGTAGAACTCCGTCAAGTGGCGCACGCCGGGACGATTCCGGGCGAGCTCGCCGTGGCACAGCAATGCCAGCACTGAAAACGCGGCGACATGAAGCGGCACGGTGAGCCAGATCTGCAACGGAATGCCGATGAGGACGATGAAGACCAGCGGCAATAACACGCGCGGCAGCATGCGCCTGGTAGACCCGTGCATCGAGTCGGAATACCAACCAAACGCCACGATGAACGTCAGGAGATAGCACGAGAGCGGCAACACCCAGAGCATGGGCACTGCGGCGACGTCCGTGGAGATATACGTGGTGACGCCAAGCATCAAGCTCGATGGCGCGAACGAGAGCGCCAACCATCGCAGCCGCGTGCCAGCTGTGGGCTGCGCAAACGCTGAGGGCACCACGGCCTCGCGCTCTGGCAAAGCCGCAACAGCAGCATGGCGCCTGATCACGATGGCGGCACACGTCGTCAACAGGGCCGCCACCACGGCGTACGCGGTTTTCCAGATCGCCGCCTGCTGTTGCGAGGGAAGCAGCGGTTCGAACACCGTCGGAAAGGCAAGGAGGGCCACCAGGCTGCCGGCGTTGCTTGCAGCGTAGAGCCAATATGGATCCGACGAGTTCTGCTCGGCCGTGGAGAACCAGCGTTGGAGTAGCGGCGCCGTGGAGGCGAGCACCACGAAGGGCAATCCAACACCCGTGGCGAGGACCATCAGAAGCCAGCCGATTGGCTCGCGTGTGGCAACCGCAGCGCCGACGTGCGGCACGTCGATGGGCAGCAGGAAGAACGGAAGCCAGACGAGGACGCCATGCAGGGCGGCCTGTCGCCGGATACCAAACCATCGCAATCCGGCGTGACCGTACGCGTATCCAGCCAACAGCGCAGCCTGGAAGAACAACATGCATGTCGTCCAGACCGAGGGAGAACCACCCAGGATGGGCAGAACCATCTTTGCAAAGAGTGGCTGTACCCAGAAGAGCAGAAGCGCGTTCAGGAACAGAACACTGGCAAAGAGTATTGGCACTCTCTGTGTTTCGGCCGATCCGTGATAGCGCACCAGAGAATGCCGCCGTCCGCATGCGGCGTGCCGGTCAACTCGGCCCGAATTCGGGAACGTTTTCGAAGAAGTCGACGACTCCCGTTTCGAGCGAGTACTCGGCGCCCACCACCAGCAGCCCGATTTCGGGGATGAGTCGCTCAAGCAGCTCGGAACCGTGCCGCAGGTGGTTCACTGACGCCCGCACGTTGGCGCGAACCGCATCACGAATGAGGGCGTCAAGGGGGACATCACGTCGACCATTCAGAACCGTCTGGACCGATGGCCGCACACGGTCGACGATCGACCGCAGGTTCCTCGATTGACTGGTTGCCCGGCCCTGCAATTCCTCCAAGGTGGCGGTAATGGCGCCGCACTGGGTGTGACCCATCACCACGACGAGCCGGGTGCCAAACCGCGAGGCGGCAAACTCGACGCTGCCTACCTGTGAAGGCGCCACGATGTTTCCCGCGACTCGGATCACGAACAGATCGCCGAAGCTCTGATCGAAGACCAGTTCCGCTGGGACCCGTGAGTCCGAGCAGCCGAGGATGATGGCGAAGGGCTCCTGCCCTGCTACGAGCGCTTCGCGGCGTGCGCTGTTCGAGAGCGTGGCCGTTTCTGTCTGACCCGCGACGAATCGGCGGTTGCCGTCACGGAGGCGGGCGAGAGCCTCGATGGCGTTGATCACGCGATGTAACGCCCTACGCTCTTATTCGCATGGTGTCGGTTTCCACGCAGAGTCGTCCGGGATCTTCTTGAAGTGAGAGCTCGTCACGAATCGGGTGTTCAGATACTGCGGATCCTCGACCATTGTCGTCACAATCAGCCAGGAATCACCGTTCGATTCGTTGACACGATTGAAGTATTCGGTGACGCGGGCATTCGCGCTATACGGAACGCCATTCCTGCGTAGATATCCGGGACGCAAGTTCGTCGTGACGACTTTCAGCGACCCGCCACGCGGAGGCCCTCCCCCACGTCGTCCGCCGCCGGCACCGGCGACCTGCCAACTCGCTGCCGACACACCTTGCCAACTCGGTTCGCCCGCCTGCACCGGACCGAACGCGAATGAGCGCGTCTGCGTGCCAGCTTCCGTCTCCACCTTGAGCGTCGCGTCGTCGTTCCACGTGACGCGAATGCGACCGGGCACGCGCATGATCGCAGCGCCGCCAAATGGCCGGCACTGCTCACCGGCGGCCGCATCCTTGGCCGGATCCCAACTGTTGGCCACCTTGATCGCCGCATCCGTCAGCGGCAGGCTGGCGTAATCCCCTTTTGGTGGCGTCCGCATTCGCCAGCGCCAGTCTTCGGTAACAACAGAGACCCACATGCCGGTGAGGTCGACGGGTGCCGAGGCCCGGGCCGAGGGAGTTCCACCCTGTCGGCCTTGTCCTCGCTGTGCAGCGATCAGCAAGGTGGGGTCAGACCCCTTGACATGGATCGACTCAAGGGGTCTGACCCCGTTGAGGGCGATCAGGCAGCAGACCGCAATCCAGATTCGTGTCATCGGGATCGTGCCGGCGTGGCTCGAGGCGCAGGCTTTCCGCCGCCGAGCGACACATATGCCGCCTCGATGAACTGATCCGCCGTCCACGGGCCGCTCGTAGCGCCGTAACGCGGTTCGTAGTCTGCCGTCGGCCTGGCCGCCTTGACCTGTTCGAGGGTCAGACCCTTTCCCACCATTGCACGAATGCGGTCTCTCAGGATGGTCACCATGTCGCGGTAGTACGCCACGTCCGCCGAATCACTCAGCCGGCCGTGACCGGGCACGATGAGTGTTCCGCCCTCTGTGCGGAATTCGGCGATGCAGAGCCGGAGGATTCGGTTCAGTCCCTCGACGATCCCATCGATCGTGCCGCCCTGCTTCGTATCGATGATCGGGTAGGTCGTTGTCGAATACAGATCGCCTGCAGCGATCACGTCAGAGCCGCGGAACCACACCAGCGTGTCGCCGTCGGTGTGGGCTGCCGCCTGATGAATGAGCTGCACTCCTTCACCGTTGAAGAAGTGACTGAGCTTCATCGTGTCGGTGTAGTAGGTATCTGTCGGTTGCGCGTCGGCAGGCGCCGGAGTTGCACCGCCTGCAGAAGACGTCATCCGCGTCAGCACCGCCTCGTGGGCCATGATGGCGGCGCCTTCAGTCGCGTCTGCGATGTTGCCAGTCACGTTGCCGCCGGTGAAGGTCATCCCCGAGCGGCGCAGCAGCTCGTTCGCGCCCACGTGATCCGGGTGCACGTGCGTGTTGATGATGTAGCGAATCGGCTTCGCCGGTCTCTCGACATTTCGATTCGCGACGCTCGATCGCGTCTCCGCTCCGCCCCCCAGTGGTTGGTCGCGCAGGTCGAGCTGGTTCTGCAGACGACGGATCGCGGCGAGCACCTGCTCGCCCATCGACTGCAGGCCGCTATCGACGATCAGCACGCCATCGCGGCCGAGGGACACGGTGATATTGGCGCCGGCACCCTGCAGCACGTAGATGTTGCCGCGCACAGGCAGGACTTGAAGCTGACCTGACGAGTCTTGCTGCGCGGCGACATACGCAGATGGCGCGAGAACAACGCAAGCCGCGGCAACGATCGGCAACAACCAGGCGCGGGGCAACGTGACAACGACCTGTGCGGGCATGAGCAGCTCCGGCTTATTTTGCGGGCGGCAGGGTCTTCATTTTCTCTTTGAAGTCCGGATACATCGTCGCCGCGCCCCCACGAGTGGCTTCGATCGGGAGGCCGTGCTTGATCGCGAACTCTTTCGTGTAAGGGTTCGTGCCCGGTAGGTAGTGCGGGACATCCCCGTCTTCGCGATCGATTTCCTGGACGACGCCACACGGATACGGCGGGATCTGCTGCGTGAGACTCAATTCGTAGTCCGTGGTCCGGATGAAGGGCTCGGTCAGATACACCGGATCGTTCACGATCGCCACAACGGTGAGGTAGTCACCGTTGCGGATCCAGTGCTCGGTCAGAGTCGCCTTGTCGCTGCGTGGCAAGCCATTGCGGCGCAGGTAGCCCTCTTTCAGGTGCGTCACCGTGACTGTGAGGATGTCGCCGTCCCATTTCGCGGTCGAGAACCCGGCCCACGTGTGAAGGGCGTCAGTGGGTGGATGCGGACGTCCATCGAGATAGATCGCGCGATCGACCGAGCGGAGCCATTCCGCATGGAACGCGACGATCTCACGGGAGACCGGATCGACTTCCTTCGAAATGCGCAGTGGCGATGGACCGCGCCAGATGTAATCTGCCGAATGAGGTCTGCACTGCCATTCGGGCAGCGTCTGAATCGACGCATCCCACGACTCGGCCCGCAGTCTCGCGGCGTCGCTGATCGGAATGCCGAGGTAGTCGCCAAGTTCGGGACCAGGTACGCGCTCCGGCTGGTCCTCCCAGAAGCGCGGCGCCCATTCCCCTGAAAAGTCCACTTGTGCGGCAGCCTGGGGTACGCCGACCGCCAAAGCCATCAACATCAACGTCGTGCACCGAGCGACCTGATTCATGTCAACTCCCAACTTCCAACTCCCAACTTCCAATTCCCAACTTCCACTTTTCAACTCCCAAACTCGATCGCCCGTTACCAACCCCGATGTCCAAAAAAGCAAAGTCCATTTAGGAGTTGGGAGTGGGGGATTGGGAGTTGTGTCACTTCATGGGAACTTGTTCCCGCCATAAGCCGAGCGCTTGTTGCGCAGGACGATCCGACAGGCTGAATACCACCGAATCCTTCTGTGCTTCGTGCGCGACCGGTGCCCACGACGGCGTGACGAAGATGTCGCGCGGACGCCAGTCGTAGGTCACGTCGCCGATTCGCGTACGGCCCTGCCCCTCGACCACGACATAGATCGTCGCGTCGGTCTGCCGATACGGCGCCCCGCTGAATCCTCCCGGCAGAAACTGCATGAACGCCCCGATCGTCGGCATGGTGTAGCCACCGGACGCTGGGTTGACGAACCGCATCTTGATGCCGTGGCACGGATGCGGCGCGCTGTTGCGATTCAACTGCTCGAGCGCCTCGCGGCTGCGCGAGTACGGGTAGTTGAAGATCGGGGAGGACGGGCGCGTCGGTGTGTAGTCGATCGGAAGCATGTTCGCACCGTAGCGCGCGAGCGAGTCGCCGTACTCAATGGTGTTCGGTTGAACCTCCCCCGGGTAGTGCTCCGCAAAACTCGTGTCGAACAGGTTGACGATCGGGATGTCGAGACCGTCAAGCCAGACCATCGGGCCATCGCTCGGGTTCCCGTGATCGTGATACGTCCATGACGGTGTCAGGATGAAATCCCCCGGATGCATCTGCGTCCGCTCACCCTCGACTGCGGTATACGCACCGGAGCCCTCGAGCACGAAACGCAAGGCCGACGTCGCATGACGATGGCAGCGAGCGGTTTCACCGGGAAGGATCAACTGCAGCCCGATGTAGAGGCTGCCTGTGACCCGAGACTTGCCGCGCAGACCAGGGTTCTCGAGGATCAAGACGCGGCGCTCCGCTTCTTTCTCGGTGAGCAATTGACCGGCTTCCATGAGAAGCGGGCGCAGCTCATCGTAGTGCCACAGCACGGGCACCATTTCCGGCCGCGGCTCGGGAGGAATGATGGCACCCAACACCTCCCATAGGGGCGCGGCGCCTTTGGCCGCGAGACGACTGTAAAACTCTTTCCGCTCGGCGGTGAGCGTCGGCTTCGTGAAGAACGTGGTGCTCGCGCCGTCCATGATGTTGTCCTACACGCCGGCAGATGACGTGCTCATGGCCGGCGCGGAGATCGTCTGGTCGGCACGCACGGCCACGGCCATGGTTCCGATGTGGGCGATCGTGGCCACGATGCTGTCGCCGGGATGAATCGGGCTCACTCCCTCGGGAGTACCGCTGAAGATGAGATCCCCGGGATGAAGCGTGTACATCGAGGACGCCATCTCGATCAGCTCGGCGACCCCAAGAAGCATGTGCCGCGTGTTTGAGTGCTGACGCACTTCGCCGTTGACAAAGATCTGCAGATCGAGTCCACCAGGGTTCGCGATCTCATCCGCGGTCACCAGCCATGGTCCCAGCACACTGTAGGTATCTGGCGACTTGCGAAAGCTGCGATCCTCCGAGCCTCGAATCGAGATGTCGAGCCCAATCGTGTAGCCAGCGACATACGCCATCGCGTCCTGACGACGCACACGGTTCGCACGCTTCCCGATCACGATGACCAGTTCCACTTCGTGGTCGGTGCGGCGATCGGGACGACGTAGCACCACATCTTGCCCCGGGCCGACGAGCGAGCTGGTGGCTTTCAGGAACAGACCGGCAGTATGGATGTTGAAGGCGCTCCCTGGACTGTTCCCGTGAAGTTGCGGGTCCTTGGTTGCTTCGACGCGGTGTTTCTCGTAGTTGACGGGCGCTGCGACGATCTTGCCTGGATTCGCAACGGGGCTGAGCAGCGTGACCGAGTCAGTCGCCACTGTCCGTGCGTGCGGCATCAGGGCGCGGGCACGATTCACGACACCATCGAGATGCTCGACGAGGATGTCGTGCGAGGGAAATGGGTAGCCTGCCCTTGGCAGTTCGTCGAGCGCAGCGGTGACGTCCCGAATAACCGGGCCATCGACTACGCCGAAGCGATTGTCATCGAAACGACAGAGGCGCATGGTTTATACCGTGGCGCGCTCGCGCGCCGTAATCCCGCTCAGCGCGCGGAACAGGGCGTTGGATTCCACCCGTTCGCGTCGGGCTGTTTCTTGAACTGAACCGTCCGCACATACGGACCATTCATGTATTGCGGATCCTCGAGGATCTTGGTCACGAGCAAGTACGAGTTGCCGTCTGGCTCGGCGACGGTCGTGAACCACTCGGTCAGCCGTGCGTTCGCACCGTACGGGACACCGTTCTTGCGATAGTAGCCCGGACGCATGTTCGTGGTCTCGACTCGCAGTGAAGTCCCCGGACGACCCGGATTCGCCGCGGCAGCAGCACCACGACCGCGCCCTCTGCCGCCAGCGGGCAGCTCCCAGGTCGCCGTCGAAGAGCCTTGCCATGTGGGCTCGCCGGCGGGCTTGGCAGCCCCAAATGAAAAAATGCGTGTCTGCTGGCCGCTGTCCGTTTCCAGCTTGAGCGTCGTATCGTCCTGCCACGTGATGTGCAGGCGACCGGGCAAGTGCATGATGCCCCCTGCGCCGTAAGCACGGCATGCTTCACCCGCGGCCTCGTCTTTTGCGGGATCCCACCCCTCGGCCACTTTTCTTCCGGCATCATTCACCGGCAGATACAGCACATCACCCTTGGGTGGCGTGACCATTCGCCATCGCCAATCGTCGGTGATGAGCGACACCCAATATCCCGTGAGATCGATGGGGGCTGCGGCGCGTGGTGTCGGCGCCGGGCCGCGACCACGACCCTCCTGGGCAGCGGCCGTTGACGCAAGACACACAACGAACATCAGTAGGGCGGGTCTTGCTCCATAGACCCGCCGGACAAGCCAGAGTGTCCT